>NZ_SCWA01000001.1 GCF_004359615.1 Macrococcus brunensis | reverse complement strand
CACCTGAGGGCTACACGCCGACAGCGACAAACGTAGGCGATGACCGACTGGATTCAGACGGCCAGAAGGTGACAGTGGTCGTGAATAACGGGGATGACCTGACAATCGACTCAGGCTTCTACAAACCAGTACCAAGTGAGCCGGCACCAAGTGAGCCGGCACCAAGTGAGCCAGCACCAAGTGAGCCAGCACCAAGTGATCCAGCAACACCAAGTGATCCAGCAGCACCAAGTGAACCGGCACCAAGTGAACCGGCACCAAGTGAACCGGCACCAAGTGAACCGGCACCAGGTGAGCCAGTACCAAGTGAGCCAGTACCAAGTGATCCAGCAGCACCAAGTGAACCGGCACCAAGTGATCCAGCAGCACCAAGTGAGCCGGCACCAAATGAGCCAGGCACACCAAGTGAAGCAGTAACAAATGAGCAGCTGACAACTTTACCGGACACAGGTGAAAATAATAATAATGGTTTAATGGCTTCTGTTATTGCCGCTATTGGTGGTATGATGATTCTAGGACGTCGTAGAAAAGAAAATGAAAAAAAATAATGGTTATAATTCAGAAAAGGAGTGAATAAAATGGCTGAACAGAAAAAAGGAACAATCTCTGGTAGAGTGACTGATAAAAGTACTTCTAAAGAAGAAGTAAAAACAGAAGATAAAAAATAATTATTATAAAAAAGACAAACTCATTTAAAAGTGAGTTTGTCTCAGACTGTAGACAAAGTCTCCTCTGGAGATTATGTCTACAGTCTTTTTTTGTTAAAATATAAGAAATAAATTCAGCAGACGATTATATTGTTTCGTTTGTCAAAATAAGCTAGACAATTTCTCATCTTCGATGAAACTCATAAATACTTCCAATGGTGTCCTGTAACCAAGAGATTTTCTTGGTCGATTATTGAGGGAATATGCAACTTGAATAATATAGTCATCTGTAACTGAGTTGAAATCCATATCTTTGTCCAGACCACTTCTTCTAAGCATTCCATTTGAATGCTTCTTAAGACTACGCTGTGAAGGTGTGCCTGGATCAGCAAAAAAAAAGATAGATATATCGTGCTGATTACTGATTGACTTCCAGAAGGACGATTTTACGTCTTCCATAGAGAGATTTCTTATAGTTCTGATAGAACCCCAGTGCAGAGATACCTGCTTTGAATGTATTAACCACATTATAGACGGTCTGTCTTGAACTTTTAATTCTCAGGCAGATTTCACTGATTGAAAGATTCTGATGATAGTATGATTTTATGAACGCAAGTTCATCGGTGGTAAGATGTGTATAGGCCATTTGTACTAACTCCTTATGTTTTCTTTGGTCGGAAATACATATTGAGTTTAGCACAGAAGGCTTTTTTAGTTGTCTGGCTTAATTTTACAATTGGCGTTTCAAAGAAAAAGAAAAGACAAACTCACTTTTAAAATGAGTTTGTCTACAGTCTGAGACTTCATCTCTTGAAAGTGAAGTCTTCAGGTGACAACCTATAAATCATTGCTTTTAAAGATTCTGAAATATTTACTGTACGCCGACTTTTGTCCACGCTTGTGCAATTGCATCTGCAGTTGTTTGTCCATATAAATCTGTCGCTGACTGTACTAGTGCTTTCCGGGCGCCTGAAAAATCAGAAGTTGGTGTGATGTAATAATTCAGCGCACGATAATAAACTTGCTCAGCTTTATCTTTGCCGATAGCTTGAATAGTCAAATATGCAGCTTTATTCGGAATGCCAGAGTTAGCATGAATACCACCATTATCAGCAGTAGTGTTCACATAGCCTGACATTGTACTTGGTTGTCCATATTGTTCTGGATTAGATAGACTTCTTAAAGCATCACCAGACTGGCTCGGTGTATAAACATCTTCTGCTATTGTCCAATCAGCAGAATCTAGAAAGTATGCAAAGACATCAGACATGCTTTCATTCAATGCACCTGGTTGATTAGTATACTCAAGGCCTGCTGTGTGATCAGTTACCCCATGCATCAGCTCATGAGCCACTACATCATTAGCACCGGATAAGGCTCTGTACTTTGTACCGTCTCCATCACCATATGCAATTTTATCTCCTAACCATGTTGCATTATTGCAGTTATCATTTGTTGTATTTAATGTATTGACATGAACAAGAGAGAGAATGTTGCTGCCTTGATTATCATAAGATTCACGATTGAACTTTGATTTAAAATATTGGTAGAATTTACCAGCGTAGTAATGCGCATCCACACCAGCTTTTTGTTCGCTGTTGCTGAAGGTTTTATCTGGATCTGTTATTAAAGTTGCTTGTCTAGTAGAATCGTTGAAACTATATGTGCCGATGCCTCCTACTTGTGTCACGTCATGGAGAGCATATCCACCTGTGATAGAGTTAATCTGAATTGTTTTGACATTATTTAGTACCCCATATCCAAGACCGGTCGTAGCAGCATGCTGTACTAAATTGACAGTTGAAAGCACTTTGCCATTTTCTGCATCGACATTAACGATATAACGTCCGATTTTAGGTGTTATAGTAGACAATTCGATTTTGTAGATCAGTTTATTGAGGTCGCCGTCAATTTCTGCAGAGACTGACTGTACGATATTATTTCCTAAATTACTTGCATTTTGTGGATGAATTCCTAATACTTTTAATGCTTCATTAATAGCTGTATCCTGAGAAATTTTGATATCATTCGTTGCTTTAACAGGTTTTGCATCTGTTTCACCATTGATAAGAACAACATTACCTTCAGAATCGGCATGAACTTTGATTGCTTTATCTTCTGCAAAATAGCCTTTCGCTTTAGGCTGAAGAGTATAATGAGTGAAACCTGCTGCATCTTTAACAGTAGATACTACTTCATAGTTTTGATAGTACTTGCTGATACCAGTAGTATCTACTGAGTTTCTTAATGCAAGTTTAGCCTCTTTATTAGAGTGAACTTTTATAGAAGTGGTCAGAGCATTCACTTGTAAAGGAGTCAGTGCGATAGATGTAAGTGCTGTGGCAATAATTACTTTTTTTAACATTGTTGTATCCTTTCATTATTAGATAGTATTGTGTATAGCATACCATTTATAAGACGAAATATATATAACGATTGAAAATACTTATTATATGCAAATAAATGAGATTTAATAAAGCTAATAGGTTATTATAGCGGAGCGTTTAATGAGATAAGGATTTGGGTAAAGCAAACTAAAAGATTTATAATAGGGGGCTATTATTATGACTGAGAAAAATTTAGAAGAAGTTCAAGAAGAACGTACAGAGAAGAGATTTGAACAGGATGAAGCAGCTGAACGTGAAGCAGAGAATACAGCAGAAACAGAAGAGAAAAACTTTATCTAAATCTTATTTAAATTATTGAGTTTCTGTAAATTTTCGCTTCTGACGTTTACTGTGAAACTTTTAGATGTATACTGATAGTGAAAACGCGTAGAAGGAGGTAATGTTCATGAAAAAAATGATTTCTGTTTCATTACCTGAAAAAGCATCACAGCTGCTGCTGTGATGCTTTTTATATTATAGGCGTTTTTGTCTTCGGTAAGTCATGATTTTAGAGATGCTGTAAAGTATCAGTCCCGTCCAGATCAATCCGAATGTAACAAGGTGGGTGATGGTGAACGGCTCATTAAACAGAAAGACACTTTGAATCAGCATAAGGGTAGGACCTATGTACTGCAGAAAACCGATCAACGATAACGGGATACGTCGTGCACCTGCTGTAAACAGAATCAGCGGTATCGCAGTCAGTACACCTGAGAAAAGCAGCATAAAGCTATCCTGATTCATGCCAAAATGACTCATATTGACATTCTTCAAGTAAATCAGACCAATCAATGCGAAAGGTAAGGTGAACAGACATTCAAGCAGAATGGTATAGATGGCGTCGATTCGGATATTCTTTTTCAGGAGACCGTAAACTGCAAAAGAAGCAGCAAGCAGCACGGAAATATAGGGAAATACACCGAGCGATAACGTCATATAGAATACACCGGCCGCAGCAAGTGCGATAGCCGTCCATTCAACTTTAGTGAACCGTTCCTTCATAAAGATTAAACCGAGCAGAACACTCATCAGAGGATTGATGTAATAACCAAGGCTTGCCTGCATGACATGGTCATTCGAGACCGCCCAGATAAAAAGACCCCAGTTCATGGCGATGACAAGTGCCGCTATAAATAAACTGAGCGCCTGTTTCGGTTCACTGAACAGGCGTCTGGTCTGAATCTTGAATTCAGAAGTTCTGCCGAGAAAGACGACAAGAAGAACCATAAAGACCACTGACCAGATAATGCGATGTGCGAGTATTTCGTAGGAATTGATACTGTCAATCAATTTCCAGTATAACGGCAGTATACCCCAGATGATATAGCTGCCTGCCGCGTACAGTATTCCTTTTTGTTGTTCAGACATAATTTCACCTCCCTGTTATCATAACAGAAGAAATCTTAAAGTTTTCTTAAAAAGTTTGCCGTTTATCATTTACTGATTTTTCTAGTGGTAAGATAAGTAAAAAAGGAGATGGCATACTTGATGAAACGTATGATAGTTATCGTTGTCATGATTGTGATGATGTTAAGTGTCGTCTGGCTGATAAATCTGAAAGAGCCGGAACCGCTGACTGAGCATCAAAGACAAACAGTAGAGCAGCGTTTTCCTTCATATAAAGCAGCTGAAGAAGCTGTTCTTCTGCAAAGCAATGAAGTTGAAGGTACGATAGGTCCATACTTTTACAAACTACCTAATCAGCATTACTTTATCTTACATTTAAATGATTTTGAACATCATAATGATGGTTATGTGAATATCAGTTTCTTAGATATGGACAAGAATGGTAAGACCACAGTGAAATTAGCAGATCCTTTTACTGCCAAAGTGACTGATAAAGAAAAATTCATCGATCAATCCTGGGACGAGAAGACACCAGCTGGGTTATTGCAATTTAAAGGTGGTATTGTTGATAGAGGTGACAACCTGGATGAAGGGATTATGTTAAGTGACGATGAGACCAGACTCGCTCTCCATTCTCAGCTGAACAAAGGTGTGATCAGGGTTGATAGCAATGGATTATGGCGGGATTCATCAAATTATTACAAAGGTTATCAAAATAAAACGAAAAATTATTCGAGCACAACTGCTGCACTAAAAGATATCAATCCATCAGGTGAGCAGGTCGGTAACTTGAAAAAAGGAAAGACTATTTTTTATATCTATCAGCAGCCATATGGCATGATGTCTGAGTGGATGATTATTCCTGTCATTAAGCAAGGTGAGCAATTCGAAGCAGGAAAGACGATTCAGTTTTCTTTTGAGAAACAGACAATCAAAGATAAACAGGTTAATACGAAATTTACTAATCAAATTGAAGATGTGCCTTTTACACTTCACATCAATCATCAAAAAGAAAATCAATTAAGTGCTAAAGGGCTGTCATTTAGTATTAAATGAACTTTTTGATTGATCAGTTATTGACGAATGCCGATACAATTGCTATGATTTTAACAACTTAATAAAACTCTTATCAAGAGTGGCGGAGGGATGTGCCCGACGAAGCCCGGCAACCAGTCAACCTGACATGGTGCTAATTCACATAAAGCGATTGCTTTAGAAGATGAGAGAAAGCAGATACTTTCTCTATTTTTTATGGAGAAAGTATTTTTTTTATTAAAAATTTTGGGGAGGATTTTACAATGAAAAAAGGGTTAGGTATTTTAGGTGCATTATTATTAACAGCGTCACTTACAGGTTGCGGAGCAACGGACGCAAAGGAAGACAATAAGAAAATCGTAGTCGCTGCATCACCGACACCGCACGGGGAAGTCGTCAAACATGCAGCTGAAGCGATGAAGAAAAAAGGCTATGATGTAGAAGTTAAGATTGTTAATGATTATAAAGTCCCGAATAAACTGCTTGATGAGGGGGATGTGGATGCAAACCTATTCCAGCACATTCCATATCTCAATGCTGAAAAGAAAACACATGGCTATAAAATTGAGGAAGTCGGTAAAGTCTTCACAACGCCGATGGGTGTATATAGTAAGAAATATAAAAACTTAGATGAAATTCCGGACGGTGCAGAAATATTTGTCTCCAGCAATCCAGCTGAAGAAGGACGTTTCCTGTCATTCTTCGTCAATGAAGGGGTCATCAAGCTGAAAGATGGCGTTAAAATAGAAGACGCTAAATTTACAGATATCGTCGAAAATAAAAAGAATCTTAAATTCAACAATAAGCAGAGTGCAGAATTCCTGCCGAAGACTTACAAAAATGGTGAAGGTGCGGCAGTTATCATGAACTCTAACTATGCAATTGATAACGGCATTATTCCTCATAAAGATGCGATTGCACTCGAAGATAAGTCATCACCATTCGCCAATATTCTTGCCGTACAGGAAGGACATAAGGATGATCAGAAGTTTCAGGATCTAATTGAAGTCCTGCAATCAGATGACATGAAAGAATACATTAATAAAGAGTTTGGTAAAGATGTTGTGCCTTATGAGAAATAAAAAGTTCGATTAAAGTACTATTAAAATAAAGCCTGCCTTCAAGTAAAGGTAGGCTTTGGTTTGTAGCTCATATTTTTAAAAAGTCTAAATGTCAGGAATATAAGAGACATAGGTATAACTGCTGTCAATACCCTTAAAAATAAAGGTAGGGAACAGTTGGTAATAAAAGTGATTAATAAGAGTGAACGTTTTTTGTGTTTGAGTAGAAAGAGACTTATAAAGAGTAATAGAGTTAAAAAGCCCAGATAAACCAGTACTACCAAGACAGCGAATAATAGCCTAGTACCAAAGAAAGCTTTGGGGGCAACTCCAACAATCAATGAAAATAAATAGCTTTTAACAATCATCGAAAAAATCGGGTTGCCGATAATTTCTGAAATGATATCTTCATGGCCAGCTGAATCGATGTAAAGTCCTTGCGCTTGATCAAGCAGAATCTTGTGTCCTGTAAAAGAGAAATAAATCAGTGCGAAAATACAGAGTGTCGTTAGAAAGAGAAATAAGATATTTAACAAGATAATTGAACTGTTTATCGCATGCATAAAATAACTCCCTATTAAAAACCAGCTGATAAGTGATAATCAGCTGGTTTTATTTGTTTAAGAATTAAGCGTTTTTAGTTAAATCTTCATCATTTTTAACAACCTTAAGTTCTGGTTGTGTAGTGTAAGTTGTAGTTTCTACTACTGGAGATGCTTGAGGTGTAATCAGTTCATCAACAATTTCCTGTTCAGTTTTTCTAGGTTCTGGTTGAACAGGTGCTGCTGGCTGAGCTGCTGGTACAGGTCGAGCAACGTGCTGAGACTGAGCGGGCTGATGGTTACCGTTCATCATGTGCACTTCTTGAATAGCTGCATGACGGACTTTTGCTTCATCTTCTTTAAGCATGTTTTGGATTAAGAACAAATCGACGATTAGCCAAATTGCCATGGGAATCCAGAATAACCACCAATTCACAAGAAGAGTAACAGCAATCATAGCAATAGCAGAGCCTGTTTTACCGAAATAAAAACGATGACCTCCAAAGCCACCTAAAAAGAACCATAGCAGATAAGCAACAACAGGACTTTTCTTATTATTTGCAACTTTTGATTCGATGAATGAACTTTCATGAATATTCATAATAGACCTCTTTTCAGTTGGATATTTATCCATATTTAGTATTTTCAATATAAGTCTAAAGTAAATTGTCATAGTTTACAATGACAATTTTGATATAAATATAAACTAATTAGGTAGGATGAAATGCTATTTTTATAACTGATATGTTATTTTAAGCTATTTATATCTTGTTAATAATTGTAATAATTTATTGAGAATGAATTAAAAATTAAAGGGTATAGCAAAGGGAAGTATAATAGAGGGGGCTATTTAATGAAGAGAGAGAACATTTCATATTGGACTGAGTCAGCAAAAGTCAGTCAGTTTCCAGCTTTAAATCAGGATATCAGAACAGAAGTACTTGTAATCGGTGGTGGAATAGCGGGGATACTTGCAGCTTATCGGTTAGCTGAAGCGGGTCATAAGGTCGTCCTTGTTGAAGGGCGTAAGTTGGTGCAGGAGACGACTGCTAACACAACAGCTAAGATTACAGCACAGCATCATCTGATGTACCAGGAAATTTTAAAAGCTCAAGGTGAAGAGAAGGCGAAGGCATTTTATCAATCTCAAGCTGATGGTATAGAAGCTATTGAAGATTTGGTTGAGAAACATGGAATCGACTGCGATTTTGAGAAAATGTCGAGTACCCAGGTAACAGATGGCAGTAACGAAAAAGTAATACGTGCTGAATATGATGCTTATCAGACGCTAGGTATCAAGTCAAGGTTACATGAGGAAGATCTCGGTCTTCCATTTAAAACGACACTTGGACTGGAGATGCCGGACCAGGCTCAGTTCCATCCGGTGAAATTCCTGGCAGGCGTGATTGATGCAGCTGTAAAACTAGGGGTTACATTCTATGAAGAAACATTGATAACGGAACTCGGTAAAATCAGGGCAGTGACTGATAAAGGTCAGACGATTCATTTTGAGAAAGCAGTTATGGCAACGCATTTCCCAGTCAATCATCTGAAGAATAACTATATGTCTCAATTACAGATAGAGCGTTCTTATATTGTAGCAGCAGACGGTATGGATATTCCGCATGGGATGTTTCAGACTGTCGACACACCGAAACGTTCACTCAGACATTATCATACCGAAAAGGGTATTGGAGTACTGGTAGGTGGAGAAAACCATATTACAGGTACAAAAGATCATACAGAAGAAGCTTATGAAAAGCTCAGTGAGTTTGCTTTTGAAAACTTCAAAGGAAATATTACAGGGCAATGGTCTGCCCAGGATATGATGACAGTTGATCATATGCCTCTTATTGGTCAGTATGATAAACAGGATCCGAATCTTTACGTCATAACTGGTTTTAATAAATTCGGGATGGCAACAGCAGCGACAGCGGCCCAGCTGATCAGCGATTTAATCAGCCGTCAGCACAATCTTTATGAAGAACTCTTCAGACCAGAACGCATCAATACATTAGGCAATCAGGCGAAAGCACTGGGTAAACAGATGATTGATGCAGTTAAAGGAGAGACTCTGGCGCTTAAAGATTACAGCACAGATACTTCTAAACTTGAACGTGGAGACGGTGGCATCTTCAATATTGAAGGGAAACTGCAGGCTGTCTATAAAGACGATGAAGGGAACGAACATCACGTTAGTCCGTTCTGTACACATTTAGGATGCGTCATTAAGTTTAATGGGGCTGAAAAGACATGGGATTGTCCATGCCACGGTTCAAGATTTGACCGAGAAGGTTGTGTACTGGAAGGACCGGCAGCTAAGGATTTAAAATAGTTAATAAATAATAAGATATTTTTTGAGTAATAACATCTTAATTAGTTATGTAATCGCATACTTTTTTCTTGAAAGAGATAAGCGTATAATAGAAGCAAACAAGGTAGGAGGATGCGAAACATGACGAACAAAACCGATGTTATCTTAATTGGTGGCGGTATTATGAGCGCCACTTTAGGAATATTGCTTAAAGAGTTGAAGCCGGAGCTCAACATCACTGTTTTTGAAAAACTTGATAAACCTGGGCTTGAGAGCTCAAATGCCTGGAACAATGCAGGAACGGGGCACTCAGCTTTATGTGAACTAAATTATACGAAGGAAGATAAAGACGGCAACGTTGATATTTCAAAAGCACTGGATATCAATGAACAGTTTCAACTTTCGAAACAGCTATGGGCTCATTTAGTGAAAAAGGGATTACTGAAAAATCCACAGGACTTTATTATGCCGGTGCCACATATGAGTTATGTCAGTGGTGAAGACAACGTCCGCTTCATTAAAAATCGTTATCAAGCATTGTCTGACAATCCGCTGTTCCGTGGCATGAAAATAACAGAGGACAAAGAAGAAATGAAACAGTGGGTACCGCTTATGATGGAAGGGCGCGATCCTAATGAAGTGATGGCTCTGACAATGATGGAATCCGGGACGGATATCAACTTCGGCAAACTGACAGAAGATTTATTTGATGTATTGCAGGCGCAAGGGGCTAATCTGCGCTATCGCCATGAGGTAAAAGACTTAAACCAAGTGCAAGGGGGCAGCTGGCAGGTTAAAGTCTACAATGAAGAGCAGAAGAAGACAGAATATCATAACGCTGACTTCGTCTTTATCGGTGCAGGTGGCTACAGCCTGCCGCTGCTGCAGAAGACAGGTATTCCAGAATCAAAGCATATCGGCGGTTTCCCCGTCAGTGGTCTTTTCTTAGTATGTAAGGATCCTGCGATTGTAGACAAGCATCACGCCAAAGTATATGGTAAAGCCAAAATTGGCGCACCTCCGATGTCTGTTCCTCATCTGGATACACGTTATATTGACGGCGAGCAGTCACTCTTATTTGGTCCTTATGCCGGCTTTTCTCCTAAATTCCTGAAGACAGGTTCATATATGGATTTAATTGGATCGGTGAAACCGAATAACCTGCTGACTATGTTAGCAGCAGGTGCCAAGGAAATGAAGCTGACACAATATCTGATTGAACAGGTCATGCAATCCAAGGAACAGCGTATTGAAGAATTACGAGAATTTGTACCGAATGCGAAAGCAGAGGACTGGGATATTGTAGTGGCAGGACAACGCGTCCAGGTCATCAAAGATACAGATCAAGGTAAAGGTACACTGCAATTTGGTACAGAGGTCATCACTTCAGAAGATGGCACAGTTGCTGCATTACTCGGCGCGTCACCAGGCGCTTCAACAGCAGCACATGTTATGCTGCAGGTACTTGTTAAATGTTTCAGCAATCAAATACCGAATATCGAGGAGCGTCTGCAGGAAATAATCCCTTCATACGGTCAGAAGTTAGGCGATAATGAAGCGTTGTTCGAGCAGGTTAATCAGGAAGTAGCAGAGGCACTGAACTTAATACCGAAAAGATAAAAGCAGCCGGCCGGCTGCTTTTATTTTGTCTCTTGTGAAGGGATGAAAGTGAACTGATAGTGTGGAAGTTCATTCTGAAGTCTTTTTGTCAGAAAGATGCCTTCTTCGTTATGCTTCGTTTCAAGTGTGTGGCCACCAGGTATGACTTGATTAGTTTCAAAATCAAGCCATTCGCCGTAGCGGTTTGTCCATCTGAATAGCTCGTAGTCTAATGGATCAGTAATACTGAATTCAGTTATATCCAGGTTAGAATGACAGACAGCGCACCAGATAGGGTCAGCACCGTAGTCGGCAGAGACAGTGATGTGGCTGAGAGTAGGGCAGCTGCAGAGAGTAGACATGTTGATCGATCCTTTTTAAGAGATTACGTGCCACAACTTTTGAGAAGTGGCGGGCAAATGGAAATACGTGCCACAACTTTTAAGAAGTGGCGGGGAAACCCTTAAACTTACTAATTATTAAAATCACGAATGATATTCTTCGTGTATTTATTTTTACCTGCAATAAACATACCTATACAACTACCTATCAGAGCAGGTACGACTTCTTCACTGAAAACAGTTTGCCCCTTTGTTCTGAAATAAGTGGAAGCCATAAAGATAATGAGAAGTGAAATAACATAAATGGTGAAATCAATATAGGACCGGATTTTAGCTTGTCTGATTAGTTTTAAGTACTCTTTGTCATTATATGCGTAGATTTTGTCGAGTTGATTGATACGAATGAGTCTTTTTAGATAAAACTGAGATCCGAGTACTATAACCAGCATAAGAAGAGTGACGAATGACATACGGTCATAAATCATATCCGTAATTAATGAAGCAAACAGTAGAATAAGCATTAAGCTATCCATCAGCACTGCATACTTCGCTAAAACCTGCCGAGCCAGTTCTTGTTCTCGCTCGTCATTCACACCTTCTATACCAATCATATATTTATAATACCATTGCTCAAAACGTGTCATTACTCTCGACCTCCCAGAATAAAGTATTTAAATCTGTATTGAGTGCATAGGCTATCTTCGTACAGAGTTCAAGCGTCGGGTTATAGTTATTGTTTTCAATCATATTGATTGTCTGACGTGTGACGTCAATAGTTCTAGCGAGTTCAAGCTGCGTCATATGATTGAGCTTGCGATACTTTCTCACTCGATTCATCTACTTCTCCTTTGTGTCAAATATATCTTACATCCATTATACGGAAAAATATGTTAAATGTCAATTATACATGACAAAAGAAGACTGACAAATGTCAGTCCTCTTCACAATAGGCCATTATTAAAAATTCCTCCAGCACATCACCGGCAAGCATCAGCTCATAGTCTTTCTCCACAAAACCGCTGCGTTCATATACTTTGATAGCACGCTCATTCGAAGATATCACAGCGAGCTGAATGGACTGATACCCTTGCTCTTTAATGAATTGGACCGCTGCTTCAACAAAATGCTGACCGAGTCCATGACCAGTCAAATCAGGTCTTAAGCCGAGTCCGAGTAAACACGTTCTTTCATTAAAATGGAGTTTTAACATCCCTGCTAATTGTTCATCATCATAAACACTATAAAATTTATGTTCGCTGTCAAAGTCGTCTTCAGTTAAATCATATATTTGATAAGGTGCTGGGTAGTGCCATGCCACAATTATTTCTTTATCACTATCTGTCATTGGACAAATACGATACATCAATATTTCCTCGGATTCAGTTCATCTATTTCTTCCTTAGGATCATGACCATATTGATTGGGGCCTTCTGTGCCATCAAATGTCAGGATAATCATTAAGATAATCGTTACAAATAAATGAATGACATCAGCGAATAACTGAATGTTGACATTTAATAGATCAACAGGTAAGTCTGTCGGTATATAGCAAACAGGAACTATAAGAGCAAGCCAGCCTGGCATACTTAAGTCCTGCAGTCTTCTGAAGGTGACCGAAAACATTGGAATGATAAGAATCATATTGACGATTAAATTGACAGTCATGTAAATATGTTCATTTTCTAATTGATAATACATACCAATCACAATATACGCCATGAAATAAAGCAGGAGGTGGATGCCTGCAGGAACCCAGAACTCTTTACGCCTAGCTCGGTCATGTAAATTAAGTCCTTGAGTCCAAAATCGCTTATAAGCTTCCATAGCTGTCATAGTTACAATCAAAATAACACCTGCTTTCAAATCTTTGTCTAAAATATAGCATAGAATCAGTAAGGTGCTTATATTTGAATCAGATTTTAAGAAAACTTTAAGGTTCATACATAATATAGGAAATAACCGGGTATAGTTTACCATTATGATAATAAAAGAGGGATAGACATGAAGAAAATATTATTAACCGGTGCTTCTGGCTATATCGGTGGTAACCTACTTAAAGAAATTAAAGAAGATTATCAGGTGGTGGCTGCATCCCGTAGCACTAAAAATAAAGAAAACGAAAAGAATGTAGAATGGAAGAAAGTTGATCTTTTCTCTATTAAAGATGTAGAAGATGCAATGGAAGGCATTGATACAGCGATTTATCTCGTTCATTCTATGCAGCCTTCAGCTAAATTGACGCAGGCTTCATTTGTTGATATGGATGCAATCTTAGCAGACAACTTCGGGCGTGCGGCAAAAAAACAAGGTGTAAAGCATATTGTTTTTATGAGCGGTATTATGCCACATGAAAAATCTAAAAACTTATCCGATCATCTGCGCAGCCGTTTAGAATGTGAAAAGATTCTGGGTTCATATGGTGTGCCAGTCTCAACATTACGGGCCGGACTGATTATCGGACCAAAGGGTTCTTCATTCCCGATCCTGAAAAAATTAACTGAGCGACTGCCTGCACTTGTTCTGCCTCAATGGGCATACAGTAAGACTGCCCCTGTCGCGTTAAAAGATGTGGTAAAAGGACTGGCTGCTCTTATTGAACGTAGCCCTGAAGAAAATGAATCAATTGATATATTCAATGATGTAACAGATTATAAAGGCATGTTCAAAGCGACAGCAAAAGTAATGGGGAAAAAACTGCCGATGATGGATTTGCCGATTATCCCGGTAGCTATTACTAAACCGATTGTCAGTCTGCTGACAGAAGAACCAAAAGAACTGGTTTATCCGCTTCTTGATAGCCTGGTCCATGACATGGTCCCGTCAAAAGAAAATTATATTGAAGGAATTACGAATGCGCCAACACCACTTGAAGAAAGTATAAAAATAGCACTTGATGAAGATAAAGAAGACAAAAAGAAATCCAAGAAATCACAATCAATTGGTCAGGCACTTAAGAAAAGTGACGTAAAATCTGTTCAACGTATTACTATTCCTTCATCCTGGTCTATTAATGAGACAGCTAATTATTATATGAACTGGTTATCGCGTATGGGTATGTCTTTTATCAATACAGCTATTGATGGCGATACCTTGTCAATCAGCCTGCCGGTTTTCAAAGATCCTATATTGATTCTGCAGAAGAATAAAGACTATACTGATGATAATCGTGTCTTATTTATGATTAAAGGAGGTAAGTTCTCTAAAAAGGTAAAAGAGGGCGAAGAAGGAAGAGCGCGTTTAGAGTTCCGCAGAGTTCTCGACACCAATGAATGCATTATCGCTATTCATGAATATGAACCGACATTGCCATGGTTTATCTATAAATTTACACAAGCACGTATTCATTTGATAGTGATGACACTTTTTGGCTGGGAAACAAAGTTACTGGAGAAAACCTTGGACTCTACTTATTTAGTAGATAAAGGAAAGCAGACAAAAGAAGCTTAAGTCATATTTGTAATATAACTGGCAAAAATTTGAATATATAAATAAGATGAAAACCGCAAAAACCTTATGATTTCAAGGTTTATTGCGGTTTTTATCTTTGTTACATTCAGTCTCTAACGTTGTAATAATTAGCACTTAAACATATCACTTATGTAACAAATATATAACAACGCCCATTTTAGGAAGCTTAAATGCTAATATAAATTCATCGCAAAGAGCCGATGGATGAATCAGCTTTTATTAAAAATTTATAAATTCACTCAATTGAATTTCTGGAGGAAAACATATAATGAAAAAGACAGTAATTACTTTATCTACTTTAGCAGGATTAGCAACATTAGGAGCAAACGCGAACCATGCAGATGCAGCAGCTTATACAATTGACGAAGTGAACAACGGTCAAGCAACTCAAGCAACTCAAGCAACTCAAACAGTTCAAGCACCTGTGTCAAACCAGTCATACAGCTACACTTATGTTGTTAACGAAGATGGTTCAAGAACTTATAACTACTCAAATGGTTATACAGCTTCAAGCTATGTTGCACCTGTAGCACAGACTGCAGCTGTCTCTGAAACAGCTGAGCCAGCAGTATCAACTGCAGCACCTGTAGCGAAAAAAGCAGCCGCTGTGACTACTTCAGTGAACAATAACGTGGCTTCAGTTGCCAGAAGTATTGCAGCAGGTAAATCTTATGTATACGGTGCTAACTCAGCATCAGCTGTTGACTGTTCAGCATTCGCGCAACAAGTATTAGCAGCTATGGGTAAATCAATTCCTCGTACTACTTATGCTCAAATGGCAGCAGGTACACCAGTATCAACACCACAACCAGGTGACTTAGTTTACTTTAACGGTGGTTCACACGTAGGTGTTTACATTGGCAACGGTCAAATGATCGATGCATTAAATCCTTCAGCAGGTATTGGTCAGCGTGCAGTATCATATATCAATGGTTCAGTAACAGGCTACTACCGCTTCTAATCATGCGTGAAAAAAGCCGGACATCTTTTAAGATGTCCGGCTTTTTAGTGCTTTTACAAGTTCTTTAGCTACTTTTTTAGCGGACGTCGGGTTCTGTCCTGTAATGATCTGACCATCCGTACGTACATATTCTTTCATCGGGCGTTTGGCTTTATATTTAGCGCCTGCTTCTTTCAGGCTATCTTCTGCCAGAAATGGCACGTGTTTTTTTGTACGGTTTAAGCGTTCTTCAAGATTACTGAATCCGGTTACTTTCTTACCTTTGATTAACCGCTTACCTGTCTGCGTGTCTAAAAGGTTCACAAGTCCGACGATGCCGTGACAGACACCAGTAACATAGCCACCGTTTTGGTAAATATGTTCAGCAATCTGCTGCAGTTCTATATTATCCTTGAAATCCCACATAGTACCATGACCACCCGTGTAATAGATCGCTGCATACTCTTCAGGATTGATATCGGATGGTTTCAACGATTCTGCGAGCGCACGACGCCGGAAATCTGTGTCTCCATACCATTTGAAATCGATATCATCGGCTGTCGGCATACTTGAAGGGTCGACAGGTACAAATCCACCTTTCGGACTGACATAATCAATGTCATATCCTGCTTCTGTGACAACATCAACAAACTGAGCAGCTTCACCCAGCCATAATCCTGTTGCACGGTTAATATCTTTATATTTTTCAGTATTGGTTAAAACGACAAGAATTTTTGTCATGATGATTTCACTCCTTTTTTCTTTTATACCCGGTAATGTCGTATTTATACTTTATCTATAGTAGAATAAACAAAAATATGAGGTGATGGTCATGTGGAGAATAAGAAAAATAGATGAATTAGCGGCGAGAGAGTGGTATGACATCACAAAACTGAGAGTGGATACCTTCGTTGTGGAACAGCAGTGTGCTTATCCTGAAATAGATGAGCAGGATCTCTCTGCTCTTCATATCACCAGATTTGGTAATGGTCTAGAAGCGTATGCCAGAATTATTGAAGATAAAGATATTTATATCGGACGCGTCATTGTAAATCAGAGTTTTCGGCAGAGAGGGCTAGCTCGGGAACTGATGACTGTCTGTCTGGACTATATCGATGAACATTATCCGGGTCAGTGTGTGAAACTGCAGGCGCAGGCTCATCTCACTGATTTCTACCGGACATTCGGCTTTAAGGAGATATCCGTTACTTACTTTGAAGATATGATTCCGCATGTCGATATGGAGCGTAGCAATGAAACAAATCTATAAAAGTGATTTCGTGTTACTGGATGAGAAACTGATTATCTGTTCGACTGATTCAGGTCTCTGCTCTTTCGGTCATGAACTGCCGAATATTAATGAGGTAAAGTGGGTCACTGGAGAAGCAGCAGATCAGCAAAACCAAAAATATATGGATGAAATGCAGGCTTATGCTGCAGGGGAACTTCCCGATTTCAACTGGACCTATGATTTAACAGGCACATCGTTTCAACTTGAAGTATGGGAGGCACTCCGTACTATTCCTTACGGCACAACCCGAACTTACAGCGATGTTGCTGATATGATCGGACGCGCAGCAGCTGTTCGTGCAGTCGGCGGTGCTATTGGGCGTAATCCTGTCCTGATCTCCATTCCTTGCCACCGTGTTATCGGTAAGAATGGCAAGCTGACCGGCTTCTCGAGTGGCCTTCATCTAAAAAGAAGATTGCTGGCTATCGAAGCTGTGCCTTATAATGATTGAGAGAGAAATGACATTCCTTGAAGATATAGAGTAAAATCACTTATTTAAAGTAGTAGGTATTAAGGTGCGGATATGTTACAATGAGAATGCTGAAAAAAGAAGGAGGTCCATCAATTGAAAGAACAAATTGAAGTTCTGATTCTGAACGGTGAGTTCAAGCGTGTCAGGCAGTTGATGACCGACCATGATTTCCTGGAGTTTGAAGAGGCATTCATCGGAGCGGCTCAGAATACGGAATCCGTTATGTTCTACACCTTTATTGTAGAAGTGATCAAAGAACACGAAAGTGCTGAACTGCATGATCTGGCATTTTTACTGCTTGTTTATCCGCTTAGTGATGTCACAGATGCATTCAAAGCAGCTTATTACCATGCTGAACGTTCCGCAGAATTGACAGAGTATAAGGAGGTCAAGAACTTACTGCAGCTCTTATTCCTTTATACTGTACCGGAACCTGTGCTCACAGATAGGCAGGCTTACCAGGTTGCAAAAGAAATTCTGAAACTGGATCCGCACAATAAGATTGCCAGAGATCTAATGAAAAAAGCAGTAAAGAATATGGATGCCGGAGTTGTTGATATCAATGATCTTGGCCGCTCTCGTAACGCATAAAATCCTCGGATTGTGATCCGAGGATTTCTTTATTCTTCCAGCCAGAGTTCAACTGGAACGATGACTGGAAACATACCGCGATCTTCAGTGATTTTTGTAATGATGGCAGAAGCTTTAGAGAATAATGGAACAGCATACATTTTTTCGTCGCTGAGAAGTTCCTGAAGGACATCATCTGAAGGATCTTCGCTTTTAACGATAATCGTCGCCTGAATGACGCCGTCGACCTGTGTGCCAAAATGTCCGAACATAAAGTTAAGGGTGAACTCAAAAATGTCATTGTCTTCGGGATGTTGTTCAATATCAATACGATGCATTTTAGTGATTTCAGGAGAATGCTGACTGAAATCCCGGACGTGCAGCTCTTTCAAGTGCATATGTACTACTTGCTTATGTAATTCCATTGTTAAGCTCCTCTCAAGTTAAATACATCCTTATTATAACCTATCTGTTTTGAAAATGTTTATTCATTATTAAGTCGGGTAAAATACTAATCGTGTTTAAAGAGTTTTTAATTCCATAGGAGGAGATGTAGTGTCAAAAAATACAGAAGCAGTTAAAATTGGATCAGCCTATGTAGGTGTAGTTGTTGGCGCAGGGTTTTCAACCGGTCAGGAAGTTTTGAAGTTTTTCACGAACTATGGTACTTATAGTTATTTAGCTATTCTGATTGCAGGTCTGATGCTGACATTCTTCGGGCGTCAAATCTCAAAAATCGGGAATGCACTGGATGCGGAAGATCATGTCGGTGCCATTCATTACTTATTTGGTGAAAAGCTTGGAAAAATCATTGACTATATTTTAATTTTCTTTCTTTATGCGTTATCAGTCGTGATGATTGCCGGTGCAGGAAGTGCTGCACATGAAAGTTTCGGTGTACCGACATGGCTCGGTTCACTGATCATGATGCTTGCAGTCAGCTTTACGTTATTGATGGATTTTAATAAAATTGTAAGTGCACTTGGAATGGTCACACCGTTCCTGATAGTAGTGGTGACAATCATAGCAGTTTACTTCTTCTTTAAAGGCACGCTGTCATTTAATGAAGTAAACAATCATATTGATACTTCCAGACAACCGTCACATTTATGGTGGTGGGATGGTATCCTGTACGGTGCTCTCGCATTCTCGACTGCTTTCAGCATGATGACAGCGATTGGCGGCGATGCAAGCCGTAGAGTTGTAGCAGGGCGTGGCGGCTTAATTGGGGGCCTTATTCTGCTGGTGCTGATTCTGATGGTTAACTCAGGATTACTGGCTGAACTGGATAAAGTCAACGAGGCCGCGATTCCGACAATCCTGTTAGGGCGTGAAATTCATCCTTTTGTGAGCGTTGCGCTGAGTATGATTATGTTACTTGTTATCTATAATACCATCGTCGGCCTGATGTACTCATTCGTTGCTCGTTTTACAGTCCCTTATTCTCGAAATTATAAATTACTGCTCTTCGGTTCTATGATAATCGGATATGCTCTCAGTTTCGTTGGTTTCGTAGAATTAGTTGATGTGATTTATCCGTTGATGGGCTACGTCGGACTTGCATTATGTATTGGTATCACAGTGAAATATTTCTTACGTAAGCGAAAAGGTAAGCAGCATATTGCATAACTCAAAGATACAGAGTAGAAACTCTGTATCTTTTGTGCTTAAAAAGGGTAAATGCTAGAATAAAGTGACAAATGAGTGGAGGCAGAATGATGCGAGTGTTATTGACAGGTGTCAGCGGCTATATCGGTAAAAATCTTTATGAATCACTGCACATGGAACATGACTTAGTGGTCGTATCCCAATACAAGCAGATATATGATGATGTCAGATGGATCAAAGGTGATATCTTTACTCTTGAAGATGTGACAAAAGCAATGGAGGACATTGATATCGCGATCTATTTCCTGGATCCGACAAAACGCTCATCCAAAACAATGGAAGCGTCATACAAAGATATGAATGCGCTTGCTGCAGATAACTATGGACGCGCAGCAGCAGCGATGAATGTGAAACAAATCATCTACGTAGCAGGTGCAGTAGAGGATAATGAAACACTGAAGATTCTTCGGTCGTATAAGACACCAGTCAGAGTGACGCATACAGAAATTAAACGAAAAGGCATGCTGGCTCGTTTTCAAAGCGCGAGAAGAGATGATGTCAGGATTATCAGACGTTTCAAGATTCCGAAGTCATGGACACTCGAGAAGTTTACGGCCTATTATTTCGACTACTACAAAAATGTCCTCCCGGGGCTGTCAAATGTTGAAATCCATGAGGACTCTTACTATCTGCAGGGCGCGAAGAGAGATTTAATTCATCTTAAGCGACGCACAGCCTTAAAAAATAATGACCGCCAGATATTTGATATCGCAGGCGGAGAACTGGCAACTATACGTGATCAGCATACCGGCACACTTGAATTCCGGCGGATGCTCGGGACGGAGGAGATTATGGTCTGTATCCATCGTTATGAGCCTTCTAAACCCTGGTTGTTCTATCAGCTTCTGCAGGCCCCGTTTCATGCACTGACGATGCGTATTTTTGAAGTTGATATGCGAATAGAGAAGTTCAACGAGGAACAGCGTAAAGGTCATACTGAAAATAAATGATATAAAAATCTATTCTGAAAGTATCAGAATAGATTTTTTGTTTCTTTCACGCATTAATTTAGCAATATATCAAAAAAATTAATATTATCACTACAAACTTTACTTAAAGTTTACAAAAAAGGTATCGTTTCATTTTATTTTGTTTTACACTAATAGATGTTGTGAGATTATTCCACATAATTCTAGGAGGATTTTCATGTTTACGAAGAAGAAAGACAAATTTATAGTACAGCTGGAAGATATGGCTGAAAATCTGAAACGTGCATCTGTTGTGTTTGGCGATATGTCTTTTCATAACGCATTTGACCTCAAGAAGTATGCCGATAATATTAAGTCATACGAAAAAAATGGTGATGATTTAATGCAGCAGATGATTTCAGATCTTAACCAGACATTTATCACACCGATTGAACGCGAAGATATTCTGGCCTTAGGTAATGCGATAGATGATGTCATGGACGGAATGGAAGAGACGTCTGCTATGTTCGAAATGTATGCAATAGAGTATTCTGACGACTTCATGAGTGAGTTCGTTAAAAATATTCAGGCCTGTGCAGATGAAATAAAAATGGCCGTTGATTTAATCGGTTCAAAGAAATTCTCGCATATCCGTGTCCATTCGATGAATATCAAAGATCATGAAACCATCTGTGATAACATTTTACGTCAATCCATTAAACACATTCTTTCTGTCGAAACAGAACCCGTCACTATCATGAAAATTAAAGATATCTACCAGGCACTTGAAAATATTGCGAACAAGTGTCAGACAGTCGCAAATAATCTTGAGTCAATCATTATGAAAAATAGTTAGGAGTTTCATGATGGATCATTTATTAATTATCACTATAGCCATCGCTGTCTTTGCACTGGTCTTTGACTTTATCAATGGCTTTCACGATACAGCAAATGCGATTGCAACAGCGGTCTCAACTAAAGCTTTAAAACCAAGACATGCCATTTTGATGGCGGCCCTCTTAAATTTTGTCGGTGCATTATATTCTACAGGTGTTGCGAAAACAGTGACGAAGGATATAGTAGATCCTTTCACCTTAATGAATGGATCGGTTGTGATTTTGGCAGCTTTGTTATCTGCTATTATCTGGAACTTGGTTACCTGGTATTACGGCATTCCGAGTTCTTCATCGCATGCATTGATCGGTTCTGTAGCAGGTGCAGCAATCGCCTCAGCAGGATTTGGTGTACTGCATTATAGCGGCTTCGTCAAAATCATTACGGCACTGATTATTTCTCCGTTATTGGCATTCGGAGTCGGTTATATTGTTTATTCAGTTTTTAAAGTCGTCTTTAAGAACAGTAATCTGACCCGGACGAATCGTAATTTCCGATTTTTCCAGATCTTCACAGCGGGACTTCAGGCTTTTTCTCATGGAACTAATGATGCTCAAAAAGCGATGGGGATTATTACAATGGCTCTCATTGCTGCCAACATGCAGACAGGTACGGAGATTCAGCGCTGGGTTCAAGTAGCCTGTGCGACAGCAATGGGGTTAGGGACAGCCGTAGGTGGCTGGAAGATTATTAAGACAGTCGGTGGAAACATCATGAAAATTCGTCCGGCTAATGGTGTGGCAGCTGATCTCAGTTCAGCGCTTATCATCTTCGGTGCGACGCATATTCATCTGCCAGTTTCTACTACACACGTCGTATCATCTTCTATACTGGGTGTAGGTTCTTCTCATCGTATTAAAGGTGTAAAGTGGACGACTGCACAGCGTATGGTCGTGACATGGGTTATTACATTACCGATATCATCTCTTATCGCTGCACTTGTTTATTTTATATTGCAATTATTTTTATAGAAGTTTAAAAAAGGGTAAACTTATCATGAGTTTACCTTTTTTATATGGGAGGAATGAACATGAAACATGTACTTTTTGTCCATAGCGCAAGTGAACAGCATTATGACAGTGGCAGCAATCCGCTGATTCGTTATTTAAAAAGCCAGCTGCAGGGAATTGAATGGCATACACCGTCTTTCCCGCGAGAAGATGGGCAAGTCTATATGAACTGGGTCAAAGTACTGACAGATAGTCTTAAGGATATACCTGATGAGGACGAGCTGATGATAATAGGTCATTCATTCGGCGGGACAGTCGTCATGAAATATCTGACAGAAAATCAAGATGCACATCATATCTCTAAAGTCGTGCTGATTGGCTCACCTTTCTTCGGATGTGATGACAAATTCAGTGCTTCAGAGAACAAGTTGAAAGAAAATGCAGAAGATACATTAGACAGCAAAATTATTCTGTATCATATCCAATCTGAAGATGATGACCGCGTCGATATCAGACATCAGGACTGCTGGCGGGAACACTTTAAAAGAGTGAACACAATTACGAAAACAGAAGGCAGACACGAATTTCATCAAGGTATAGAAGACTTGCTGCCGATTTTAGAATCTTAAGGAGATTGATGATGTATATAGGTGTAGATATCGGGACGACAAGTACAAAAGCGGTGCTGTTTGATCAGTCAGGTGCTGTAAAAGCTAAGCATCATGTGGAATATCCGCTTCTGACACCTGCACCGGATATTGCTGAACAGCGACCGGACGATATTTTAGAAGCGGTTATTGAAACGATTAAACAGGTCAGTCTTAAAAGTGCGGATCCGATTCGATTCGTCAGTTTTTCAAGCGCTATGCATAGTCTGATTGTAATGGACGAAGAACACCGGCCTCTGACCAACAGCATCACATGGGCTGATAACCGGAGTCAGGCCTATGCGAAAGAACTGAAGCTGAGTGATAGAGGTCAGGAAATATATGAAAAGACAGGTACACCGATACACGCGATGAGTCCGCTCTGCAAGCTGTTCTGGCTAAAACATGAAGATCCCGGAATCTATCAGCGTGCAGCCAGATTTATTGGTATTAAAGAATACGTCTTTCAGCGTTTCTTCGGCCAGTATGTCATAGATTATTCGATTGCCTCTGCTACAGGCCTGTTTAATATTCATGAAATGAGATTTGATGAAGGTATCTTAAAAGAATTAGAGATAGAAGAATATCAGCTATCTCAAGCGGTAGATACGACTTATATTCTGAAAGGCCTGAACGAGACTTTTGCAGAGAGAATGGGACTGGACTCTATGACCCCGGTTGTCATTGGTGCATCTGACGGTGTACTCAGTAATCTCGGCGTCGATGCCTTTAGACCCGGTGAAGTAGCGGTAACAATCGGAACAAGTGGTGCTATCCGGACTGTTGTAGATGCACCTCGTACTGATCATGAAGGCCGGCTCTTCTGTTATGCGCTCACGAAAGACAAGTGGGTAATCGGCGGTCCTGTCAATAATGGGGGCGTTGTTCTACGCTGGATACGTGATGAGTTTGCCGCAAGTGAAATTGAGACAGCCAGACGACTGGGGATTGATAGTTATGATGTTCTGATGCGTATTGCAGAGCAGGTACCTGCTGGCAGCAACGGACTAATCTTTCATCCATATCTGTCAGGTGAACGTGCGCCTTTATGGAATTCGGACGTCAGAGGGTCCTATATCGGTCTTACACTCGCCCATCAAAAAGAACATATGATACGTGCAGCATTAGAAGGTGTTCTTTATAATCTCTATACGGTGTTCATTGCTTTGACTGTACTGATGGATGAATCTGTGACATCAATCAAAGCGACAGGCGGTTTTGCACGCAGCAATCTGTGGCGTCAGATGATGGCAGATATATTCGATGAAAATCTGATTGTTCCAGAAAGCTATGAAAGTTCATGTCTGGGCGCTGTGGTACTGGGGCAGCTAGCGACAGGCGAGAAGCAGGATTTCTCACATGTTTCAGGCTGGGTCGGTCATTCATTCAAGCATATCCCTAACAGCGAGCATGTTCTGATTTACCGGGAAATATTGCCTATCTACATCGACATCGCTCAATCACTGACTGAGCAATATACACGTATAGCAGATTTTCAGCGCAAGCATAATTCTTTGTGAAATCACGCGTAGCCATGTAAAATGAATGCTACTAATTAATTAAAGAGGTAATGTCTATGAACTATCAAAATGTTTCTATTTCACGGTCCGGTCAGATTCGTCAGGCATGGCTGTATTTTATGTATTACTGGCTTATTTTTGCAGTCGGTACATTTGCAGGCCAGTTCGTTCCTCCTGCGCTTAGAATGTCAGTTTCGATTCTGATTATGGCTATCGTGCTGATTTCATTATTTGTGAAGTCATCGCGTAAATTCAGTGCACTGATTGCAAACGTGCTTGCTTTTCTGATAGGGGTTGTCAGCTATGCGTCATTTATGTATTTTCTGAATGATTTGGGTACGGTTGCTTTCTATCAGAATATTGGACTTGCAGTTGCTGCATTCTTTATGTTTGGATTTCTGGGTTATTTTGTGATCGGTGATGCGTCGAGCTTAGGTCGTTTGCTCTTCCCCGCTCTGATTGCCCTTATATTTGCGAGTATTCTCGGATTTTTTATTCATATTCCTATGTTCCATCTCGTGATTACTATTTTTGGACTGACTATTTTCCTCGGCTATACCATCTATGATTTTAACCGTATGAAACGAGGGGCATTCTCTCCGCGTGAAATGGGGTTCAACTTATTTATGAATTTATTGAACATCATTATGGATGTGCTGAGACTGGCCAGTATACTGAGAGATTAAGAGTGACATGAAGTCACTCTTTTTTTTGTGTGAAATAGTGTATAATAAGTTTATATTAAATCGAAAGAGAGATGGCTTTTATGGGTCGTAAATGGAATAATATCAAGGATAAAAAAGCAGCAAAAGACAAAAACACGAGTCGAATCTACGCAAAATTCGGACGTGAAATCTATGTGGCTGCGAAGTCTGGCGAACCGGACCCAGAATCAAATCAGAATCTGAAATTCGTACTGGAGCGTGCTAAAACTTACTCAGTACCTAAACATATCATTGACCGTGCAATTGAGAAAGCTAAGGGCGGCGGAGAAGAAAACTACGATGAGCTCCGTTATGAAGGTTTTGGACCAGCGGGTTCTATGCTGATTGTTGATGCGCTGACAAACAACGTCAATCGTACTGCGAGTGACGTACGAGCGGCATTTGGTAAGAATGGCGGAAACATGGGTGTATCCGGTTCTGTTGCCTATATGTTCGACAATACAGCCGTCTTTGGTTTTGAAGGTAAATCAGCTGACGAGACGCTCGAACTTCTGATGGAAGAAGATATCGACGTACGTGATGTGATGGAAGAAGAAGGACAGACCATTGTCTATGCTGAACCTGATCAGTTCGCAGCAGTTCAGAATGCACTGAATAATGCAGGTATCACAGAATTTACGGTTGCAGAACTTTCAATGCTTGCACAGAATGAGCTGGAATTATCAGAAGAAGACCTTGCAACATTTGAGAAACTGGTTGATGCGATAGAAGATTTAGAGGACGTACAGAACGTCTATCATAACGTGGAAATGTAAGCCAAGACTTTTCTTGGCTTTTTTTATAGGGGGAACTATGAAGAATAGACAGAAAGAGCAGCTGATCAGACAGCTCAATATGACACCACATCCGGAAGGTGGCTATTTCAGTGAGACATATCGTTCGGACATAACTACTGAAGGACGCGAACTATATTCGAGCATTTATTTTTTACTAGAAACAGGAAACATCTCACATTTCCACCGTATTGATGCCGACGAACTCTGGTATTTTCACGGGGGTGATGCACTGACATTACATATGATTATGGAGGACGGGACTTATCAATCTGTAAAGCTGGGCCTTGATGTGATAAATGGTGAAGTCCCGCAGTATCTAGTGCCCAAAAACACCATTTTTGCGTCAACCGTTGAGGAGGAGAATGAGTGGAGTCTGGTCGGTTGTATGGTTTCGCCTGGCTTTAAATTCGAAACGTTCGAACTCTTCACTCAGCATGAACTGATGGCAATGTATCCTGAACATGACGAGCTCATCGTAAAATATGCACTGAAGGAGATCAGAGACTAGTGGAAGCGGTAAAACAAAATAAAAAATTTCGTCCTGAGATTGAAGGACTACGTGTCGTAGCTGCCCTGTTAGTCGCGGTCTACCACATCTGGTTAGGGAAGGTGTCAGGAGGAGTAGATGTCTTCTTCGTTGTATCAGGCTTTCTGATTACGACGAGTCTGTTATCGAAAGTCAGAAGAACGGGTACTGTTAATTTCTTTGACTTTATCTTTGGACTACTGAGAAGATTAGTGCCTGCTGCATTTTTTGTTCTGTTTACAGTCATTATACTCAGTTACTTCTTCTTGCCGGAGGTGCAGTGGACGCAGACGATCAAAGAAATCTTTGCGTCAGCATTTTACTATGAAAACTGGCAGCTGGCTTTTACAGCTACTGATTATCTCGATCATACCAATGCCAAAAGTCCGGTTCAACATTACTGGGCAATGAGTATCCAGGGCCAATTCTACATCATCTGGTTCTTGATGATCTGGCTTGCTATCTGGTGTGCCAAATGGATGAAAACATCGGTGAAAAAACCGCTTTTCATTCTGTTTTTAATTCTATTTGCTGTTTCGTTTGTGTTTTCAGTTTATCTGACTGCTATCAATCAGCCGTGGGCCTACTTTGATACACGCACACGGGTCTGGGAGTTTGCGCTTGGCGGTTTAATTTGTCTGCTTCTGACTCGTAGTAAGCTGCCGCATATACTTGCTGGCATACTCGGCTGGCTGGGTTTACTGATGCTGATATCGTGTGGCCTGCTGCTGAATGTATCATCACTGTTCCCTGGCTATGTGGCATTATGGCCGACGCTGGCAGCAGTCTTCATTCTGATTTCAGGTGAGAACCCTTCGAAGTTTGGGGTGGAGAAACTGCTCGGTACATCCTGGATGGTTAAGCTTGGCGCATTGTCATATGGATTTTATTTATGGCACTGGGTAGTACTGACGTTCTATCATGTACTTAAAGAAGTGAAGCATGTTCCACTTACAGACGGCCTATTGATTATTGCAGGATCCCTTCTTCTGTCATGGCTGACGACGCGATTTGTCGAACAGCCGTTACGAAAAGTGAAGTTTCCGAATAAAAGTGTGCGCACAGCATTACTGCTCGGCAGCTTACTGGCGATTGTAGCGGGTAGCAATGCGTTCTGGCTATACCAGATGAATAGTGATCAGGCAGCTGACCAGAAACTGATAGGTTCAGATGATTATCCTGGTGCACGTGTAGTTGAAATGGACAGTGTGCCGAAAAAGGATTACCTGCCGGAAGCAGAAGCCATTAAAAATGATAAAGCAGCACCTTATACAGATGGCTGTCACGTAGCTGCGGGTGACCCGGTTGTTAAGGTTTGCGAATACGGTGTGACAGAAGATTATGATTATACTGTCGCTTTAGTAGGAAGTTCTCATGCGACGCACTGGCAGCCTGCGCTTGTAAAAATGGCAGAGAAAAATAAAATACGTGTTCTTAATATTACGAAGAGTGGCTGTCGCTTATCAACTTACAAAGCAAAAGACCCATCATGTATCGTCTGGAATAAGAATGTTGTTAACAAAATCGCTGCTGAGAAACCAGACATGGTCTTTGCGAATGCTGATATTGGTTACTGGAACGTTCATGAAGTGGAGAAGGGTTATATTGAGCAGTTTGAGGCACTGAATAAAAAAGGAATTGAAGTTTTCGGAGTACGTGATACGCCGTATTTCCGTAAAGATGTGCCGACTTGTGTCAATCACTACGGTGCCGATAGCCCGAGATGTCAGACTAAGCGAGAAGAACTGTTCCCTGAACCTTCTGACTGGTCTAAATTAAAGAACCCGCCTGAAAACATGCATGTTTTTGATTACACTGATTTCTTCTGTAATGAAGAAGTATGTAAGCCGGTTATTGGGAATGTTATGGCATATGTTGATAAAGGACATATCTCAAAATCTTATATGGAGACGTTGAGTCCCTATATAGAGAAAGACTTAATGCCTTTGCTTGAAAAAGTAAAAGAGAAACGTTCATCTTAGTGGATGAACGTTTTTTTCGTAAATAAAGATTAATTTCATTACAATATGAATAAGGAGATGATGCGATGATTCGAGAATTTAAAACAGCTGACATGGATCAGATTCAGGCAATGAATAAAGCAGAAGGCTGGGATAACCTGGTCGCTCGTCACGAACAGACCCTGAACAGTTGGCAGCATAGCATCGCATATGTCATGGAGATTGAAAATGAGATAGTCGGTTGTATCCGCGCACTGACGGATGGCTATGTCTCTTTATATGTCTGTGAGTTAATTGTCAGAGAAGACGTTCGAGGTAAGGGATATGGGCGAGACTTGCTGAATTTTGTGCATGATATCTATCCATCTACACGAATGGAACTGCTTGCAACAGCTAGTTCTAAAGAGTACTATGCACCCAGGTTCAGACCCTTTTATGGCTTTAGAAGAACATATCATGAAGACTTAAGGAGTGAATAGCATGGATTTAGGATTAAAGGATAAAGTAGCAGTGATTACAGGTTCAAGCAAAGGAATTGGCAAAGAAACAGCAGCACTGCTGACTGAAGAAGGCGCAAAAGTGATATTGGTTGCGCGTAATGAAGAAGGTTTACAAGAAGCTGTACAGACTATTAAGGAGAAAACCGGCCAGACTCTGAGTTACGTAGCGGCCGATGTGACAAAAGAAGAAGATGCAAAGAAAATTATTGCGCATGCAGTGGAAACTTATGGCCGTTTAGATATTCTGATTAATAACGCAGGTTCTGCATTCGCTGAAAACTTCGAGAATGTTGAACTGAGTGACTGGCAGAATGATTTAAATCTCAAGCTCTTCGGCTGGTTGCATATGATTCATGCGGCATTGCCTGAACTCAAGAAACAAGGCGGTGCCATCCTTAATCTGACAGCAGTCGCTGGCAAAACACCGCCCGCTAACTCATCACCGACATCTGTTTCGCGTGCAGCAGGACTTGCACTGACCAATACCCTTAGCAAGGATCTCGCACCTTACAATATTCGTGTCAATGCGGTCTGTATCGGACTGATACGCAGTGGTCAGATTGAGAAACGCTGGCAGCAGGAAGCCCCTGAAAAATCGTGGGAAGAATATGCAAGAGATCCAAAGTTTAATATACCGCTTGGACGAATCGGTGACACGAGAGAAGCGGCAAATGTGATCTCTTTCCTTGTTTCTGATGCTGCAAGCTATGTAACTGGAACAGCAGTTAATATCGATGGTGGCAGTGGCGCAGCGTTGTAGATTATCGAGAGTGATTAATGTGAAAAGTGAGTGATGAGCGATAAACAGTGAATATTGCTCATAACGCTAAATAAAATACTATTCGTAAACCGTATATCCTGAAGATATACGGTTATTTGCATGTCATAAGAAATATTTAAAATAATACTTGCTCTTACACCGTACTAACTGTATTATATTAATTAATACAGTTAGTACAATATTTAAAAGGAGGTCATCTATTGATTTCAATTGATAACCGCAGCCGTACGCCTTTATATGAGCAATTGATGGAAAACATCAAATTGCAGATCATTAGAGGTGTCATGAAACCTGATGAACAGCTTCCATCTGTCAGACAACTGGCCCAGGAACTGACCATCAATCCCAATACAATTCAAAAAGCTTACCGAGAGCTTGAACGGGAAGGCTTCACTTATTCTATTCCAGGCCGAGGCAGCTTTGTTCAAAAAATAGAAACAGATATTAATAAGGAGCGTGTGGATGAATTGACAACTGAACTGGAACGTATCATACAGGAACTTTTATTCCTCGGTCTGACCAAAGAAGAACTACAGCAGAAAATTGAGCTTATCGCAGGAGGTGAACAGCATGAACGTCAAGGCAATTGAGGTTACTAAGTCATTTGACCGTTATCAGGCAGTCAGAGAAGCAACTTTAGAACTCGAACCAGGTACTATCCATGGTCTGCTCGGTTCTAACGGGGCCGGTAAGACGACTTTCCTGAAATTGCTGGCCGGTATATACCGGGCTGACAGCGGTCAGATTCTCTATGACAAAAGAGAGGTTTATGAAAACACTGCCGTAAAAGAAGCGATGCTTTTTATGCCGGACATTCCATATTTCTTTAACTATTCCAATTTGATTGAAATGGCCGGATTCTATAAAGAGTCGTATCCAGGGTTCAGCGACAGCCGGTTTCATCAGCTCGTTAAACTACTCAAGCTGAATCCAAAACAGCGCTTCAACCGTATGTCAAAAGGGATGAAACGTCAGGCGGCCTTCATTCTGTCACTATCCTGTCATCCGCAGGTACTCCTGCTGGATGAACCTTTTGATGGTCTGGATCCAGTAGTGAGACATACCATCAAGAATCTGCTGATCCAGGATGTGTCGAATCATCAAATGTCTATTTTAGTTTCGAGTCATAATCTACGTGAGATGGAAGACTTCTGTGACAGCATCTCTATCATGCATGAAGGTACGATGCTAATCAATCGTGAGCTCGATAGTCTGAAACGTGATCACTGTAAAGTTCAGGCTGCATTTGAAACGTTACCGCCTGAATCGTTCTATAGAGACTTAAAGGCACTCGACCGTAAAATAAAGGGGCGTGTTGTGACATGTATCACTGCAGGTAGTGACAGCCATATAGAAGAAATCATCACGAAGTATCATCCGCTCATGTATGATATTCTGCCGCTGACATTAGAAGAGATCTTTACTTATGAGATGGGAGGGCATGGTTATGCTATCGAAAACATTATCGTTGAATAAAGGGTTATTTCAGCATTTCTTTTTCAACAATTTAATCTTTATGGCGATCAATATCATCTGTACATTTTTCCTGCTGCCATTTGGCTATATTCTTATGACTTACAGCGGAGAAAGTCATTTGTACGGAGCTGATAATCATCTGCTAGGTTTTGATTCTGCTGTCCTTTCAACCTTCTTTGTCGGTACATTATTTTACGGTGTGCTTAGCGGGCTTGGTATGACTTATTTCCTGAAGAATGAAGAGGCGTCTGACTTTATGCATAGTCTGCCGTTTAAAAGGAATCAGATACTGGCACATATGCTGGCTGCTTTTACAGCGACAGTAGCCATGAACTTAATGATTAACGGTATTATTCTTGGTTTGTTTTCATTCCATTTTAAGGACATCACGGCTGGTAAAATCTTTGACTGGGTGATTCTTACTTTAATCATTTCACTGTTTGCATTCATATTTACACTCTTTGTAGGACAGCTGATCAATCATTATTTTGGTCATCTCGTTCTGACAGGTTTACTGTTAATGCTGCCCGTTATCTTCCATAGTCTCGCGACGGGAATATACAATAACTTATTTCGCGGAGCGACAGTACTGGATTTTGATCCAGGACAGGAAAAAGTCTATACATTATCAGAGAACCTGACATTCCCGATTGGCATGGTGAATCATATCGTTGATCACATAGACTGGCTGTATTTCGGGATAGCGATGATTGTAGCTTGCATACTGCTCGCTGCGACATATTTCCTATATGAACGACGTCGCAATGAGCGTATTGTTCATTCTTTCCAGCGTTCTTGGCTTGAGTGGTCATTTATCACGCTGGTCGTGCTTTTAGGTGTGATGGTTGCCGGAACTATTTTCACTTCGGGCATTCAGAATTTATTCGTGATTGCTGTTATTTATATTCTGTCATTCCTGATTATCTATCTGCTTGCGCAGGCAGTCAATCAGAGAAGTCCGCGTGTTAGACTGAACTTCCGGTCTATGGGGCTGACGTTTCTGGTGGTCGCACTTATACTTGCAACGACATATGCATTTGGTAAATGGCAGGAAGGGTACGTACCTGATACAGATAAAGTAGCTTCAGTGAATATGGAGACCGAAATGGCTGAAGAGGGAAGACCGCATTTAGAAAGTTATGTAAAGGATCCCGCATATATAAAAGAAGTGGTGGCGATGCATCATGATATTATCAATCATAATGCCAATGATTCATACGGCAGCTTCTCGGTCACATATAAGATGAAAGATGGGACACTTCAACACCGATCATATACCGATCTGTCAGAAGAACAGTTTAAGAAAGCATCACGATTAACAGATGATAAAACTTACAGTAAAGCAATCACAGAAGGTTATGACTGGGATGACTTGAAACGATACTCTGTTAATATCCAGTATGGTGAAGATGATATTCGAACGATTGAACCTGAAGATAATTCAAAATTTCTAAAAGCATTTAAAGCAGATATGGCAGAAGCAAACACTGAATATTCGCCGGTTCGTATCTCGTCCAGCCCAGTCTATGTAACGCTTGAACAATTAGATGGCAGTTTTGTTGACTTCAATATATCTCCTTATCATCCGCACTTAATTCAGTACATGATTGATGAAAAAATGATTAAACAGCCAAGTGATATTTTTAATGCAGATGAATATTATCGTTTAAATGTTAAACCGGATCATTTTAAAGGTCAGACCATTTTTGAAAAAAGAGAACTTAAAAAATTAAAGAAAACTAAAGTAAGTGAGAAAGCATTCAATCAAGCAATGAACGATGGTTCTGCTGATGTTGATGGTAATTATATATATGCTGTAGGTAGTGATGATATATTTGCTATAATTAATATGAATAAAGAAGTGAAATAAGAAGATGCCTGCATCTTCTTATTTACTTATAACCCGGGAAATGGAGGATGCCATGGCAGAGAAAAAAACAACAGCCAAAAAACCAGCTGCTAAAAAGGTAGCAGCAAAGAAAACGACAGCCAAAAAGACAATCCCAAAAAACCGAAAGGCCGCAGCGGTTAAAAGAAAACCGAAATCTAAAAAGAAAAAATCGCTGGGTAAATGGATAGTAGGAAGCTTATTTTTAATCGTCACTGCTGTCGCGGTCTTTAATGTTCTGAAGCCGATGCCAGTAGGCCTGTCTAAACGTTTTGAACCGAGCAGAACCAATAATGTGAAGCTCTTGCTTGATAATACATATGGTCATAAATATGATCATGAAATCTTCAATACTGTCTTTCAGACGATAGATGAGGCAGATGATTTCATTATCCTGGATATGTTTTTATTTAACGATGCCTATGATGGTAATGAAAAATTTCCTGACTTAACAGGTGAGCTGACAAGACATTTAATCAAGAAGAAAGAGGAGAACCCGAATATTCGTATTTATGTACTGACTGATCCGATTAATTCTGTTTATGGCAGTTATACACCCGCTCATTATAAGCAGATGCGCGCACATGATATTTTTGTATATGAGACGGATCTGACGAAACTACGGGACTCTAACCCGCTTTATTCCGGTTTTTGGCGTTCCACTTTTTATTTTTTAGGCAATAGTGAGAACGGGCATATTACGAATATCTTCTCGAAGAAGGCGCCTGATGTTACGGTAAGAGGAATGGCGGAGCTTCTTAATTTCAAGGCGAATCATCGTAAAACGCTTGTGACTGAAAAGTCCGCTATTATCGCGAGCAGTAATCCGCATAATCCAAGCGGCCATCATCAGAATATCGCGCTCAAAATGTCGGGTCGTATTCAGGAAGACTTGATCAGAAGTGAGGTTGCGGCCATCAATATGAGTGGCGGCAGCCTGGAAAGAGAAGATTTTACCATTCAGAACCGGGCCTTTGATAATATGATGGATTATGAAACAACGCTTGTGACTGAAGGCAAGATTAAAGAAGCAATGCTTGAATATATTGAAAAAACGAATGATAATGACACGATGAAAATAGGGATGTTTTATTTATCAGACCGCGACGTGATTGATGCACTCCTTAGAGCAGCCGATCGCGGGGTCAATATAAAGTTGATACTTGACGTCAATAAAGAGGCATTCGGCAAAGAGAAACCGGGTATACCGAATAAACCGGTCGCCCATGAACTAGTCTCAAGAAGCGATGACCGTATTCAGGTGAAATGGGCTGTCTCACATGGAGAGCAGTTCCATAACAAATATGTGCTGATCGAAGATGATCAGCAACAGACTTCAACTTTGTTTGTCGGCAGTGCGAACTTAACGCGTCGAAATATAGCAGATTATAATATGGAGACTGACGTCATTCTGTCGGGTAAGTCAAGTCTTCCTGTCTTTAAGGAACTGGATACAGATTTTGATGCTAAATGGAACAACGAATATGCGCATGTGACAGATAGCTATGATGTTAAGAAAGAAGCTTCGTTCTGGAAGACTGTACTTTACCGACTGCAGGAGTTGACAGGACTCTCCAGTTTCTAAAAAAATAGACGTTCAGCAGTATTGCTGAACGTCTATTTCTATTTACTGTACTGAACGAAATCGAAGTGAGTGCCTTCAAGACCGAGCTGCTGATAGAACTGGACTAAGTACCTTGCATTTGCATGTGCCCAGTGAATATCAGTTGCATATTGGGTCTGTCCAGGTGCATCCGGATTCCAGCGCATTTTGTAAAGGGTATTCTGTGATTCGCTTAAATAACCTGTTGAAATAAACTTAGCGCCACCGATGATGGCTTTATCAGGCGTATCCCAGCCGACATTGGCTGCATACTGTGCACCATATTTCACAGCATGTTTATCAAACGCACCGATTCCAAACATGTTGTAATATTTTTTCTTTTTATCAGCGCCTTTGACTTTCTTACCTTGCGCGAGTTCACTCGTTCCTTCACCTGTTTCAAGAAAAGCATGCGAGATTAAATAGATCTCATTAATACCATAACGTTCACTTGCGGTCTTGAATGCCTGTCCTCGTCCTTCTAAAATACCTTTACCTTGAAGTAAGTAATTGAGCTGCGCCACTGACAGGCCTTGAGGTTCTGTTAAATTCAGGAACTGATAACGATTCACGCTGTCAGCTGCCAGTTTACCTGTATCCATGGCAGCAAGAATAGCTGATTTAGGTGCGTTATACCACTTAATACCGTTAGAGGTCTGAGGTCTCGGCGTCAGTCTCATCTGAGCTTTATAGGCATCTTCAAGACTTGTTGCTACCATTCGGGCACCTGCAATAGGAGTTGCTTTGATTTCTGTTTTAACGACAGGTTTCTTAATGACAGATTGAGCAGGTTTCACAATCTTTTTCACTTTATTGACAGCTTGTCTGACTTGAGGTTTTTGCGCTTTTGTATGGCTGTTTGCTTTAATCCAGCCTGTTAAACCAGTAGGACGAGTGATTTCATGATAGACTTTACCACCGACCTGCAGCGACTGATTCACTGTCACACTTTCATTTTTAGGTGCACGATCAATGATTTGTCTCTCTGTTCCTTCAGGTACGCTGTAAACCTTTGTGCTTGCAGAAAGTACGAGTGTCGTATCAGGTTTAGCTGTATCCTTAACGGGACGGATAGTGAGGTCCTCAGCTGCAACGTAACCGATGGCATCATTGATGTCAGGTGTCACTTGAACACGGTAATAAGGTTTTTGATTGATCATCACTTGATCATTAACGTAAAGCGTATAATTGACATAATCACCTGCGACCTTTTTAGTCATGGCATTCATACTGGTGATGATAATAGAGTTAGTATCTTTAATATGACCCATTCTTAACGAATCCGCTTGAGCGTAAGCAGAAAAAATAACAGAAGAAAGCATCGTCATTGCAAGTGTGCGTTTAATGTATTTCATTCAGGACCTCCGAAAGCTTAGTGAATTTATTATACAGTATACGATTAATCAATGGCTGAGCTTTACAATAAATTAACGATTTGTCTTTAGAATGTTACGATAAACGATATCTGCGACCTTATCTGGTGATTCTTCGCAGTTATTCTTCAGCCAGAAATAGATGATGCCGAACTGTCCGCCTAATGTATAGTTAACGAAATATTCGGGATCCTGAAGATGATGATTTTTAATGATATGCATATAATTGTCTTTTAATACATTGAGAAATTTCTGAGTAAAGTTCTGAGCGGGATGAACAGTCATCAATGTCCGAAAGAACTTCTGATTGTTATAAATATATGAAAATAAATTATCTAAATAAAGAAGCGACAAGGTGCGAAGCGCATCACGGTCTATTATGCTGGCATCTGCAAACTGTTTGCCGATCAAATTGAGTTCTGAAAGATGGTGCTCTATTAGTCTATCCAGCAAATCATATTTATCAAGATAGTATGTATAAAAAGTGGATCGGTTGATATGCGCTTCTTCGCAGATCATTTTAATCGTAATTTCACGGAAACGATGTTCTTCTAATAGTTTTAAAAATTGTTTTTCTATCAGTATTTGTTTATCTGTCATAAGTACCTACTTCTTATATCTGTTATAATCATTTATTTTATCATGAATTCAAGATTGAGAAAATTAAAAAAACAAGTTGACACCTTATAAATGTACATGTACTATGAGTATAACTTCATAAAACTTATCAAGAGAGATTGAGGGATATGGCCCGATGACATCTCAGCAGCGGACTCGTTTACGAGCACTGTGCTAAATCCATCAAGCTTAGCTTGGCAGATAAAAGGACGTTTAAGACTTTTTAGCTTCTAGCTAAAAGGTCTTTTTTTATTTTTTAAGGAGGCTATCATGGCGATTATCGAGATTGACGAAGTATCAAAACAGTTTCAGACGAAGAAAGGAACAGTGACGGCACTGCAAGACGTCACGCTGAATATAGAGAGAGGACAGATATTCGGCATAGTGGGGTATTCCGGTGCAGGTAAATCGACTTTAATCCGGTTGATCAACAAGCTTGAGAAACCGACAAGCGGGCGAATAATTGTTGATGGTGAGAATATAACCACTTTAAAGCCACAGCTGCTCAGAAAAAGACGGCAGAATATCGGAATGATTTTTCAGCAGTTCAATCTTTTTAAGGCAAAGACAGTGGCAGAGAATATCAAATATCCTTTGAAACTTTCGAAGAAGTATTCGAAAGAAGAACTGGATCAGCGAGTAGATGAGTTACTTAATTTCGTCGGTTTATTAGATAAAAAATACGACTATCCGGCCCAGTTGTCAGGGGGGCAGAAACAGCGTATTGGTATCGCGCGTGCCTTAGCCACAAATCCAGAGATCCTGCTTTGTGATGAGGCAACATCTGCTCTTGATCCTGAGACAACAGACGAAATCCTACGTCTTCTGAAACGCATCAACCAGGAACTGAACATCACAATCGTACTGATCACCCATGAGATGGAAGTTGTCAAGGCTATCTGTGATGAAGTGGCGGTCATGGAACAAGGTCGGATTGTCGAACAGAACAAAGTATTTGAGCTATTCACGAATCCACTGCATCCGACGACAAAACGTTTTGTTCACTCTGTTCTGAATGACCACGTACCAAAAGGCGTAGAACGTTCACGCAAACTTTATCGGTTTATTTTTAACCATCAGCAGATACTGGAACCCGTGCTGAGTCAGATTGGACGTAAGTATGAAGTCGATTTCAATATTTTGTATGGCAGTATAACTGAGTTAACCGATCGTTTATTCGGTAATTTACTGATTGAAGCAGTCGGTCCAGATTACAAAGTCCAGTTTGCACTGCTTGAACTGAAACAGCATGGTATTGAAATCAAGGAGGTAGAAGGTTTTGAAAGCTGATTTATCTGAATTTTATCCGATTATTCTGCAGGAGCTTGTGAACACATTGATCATGGTGGGCATCACATTAGTACTTGCGGCGCTCATTGGTATTCCGCTCGGGATTTTACTTTATGCAACAGGTCGAGGCAATGTGCTTGAAAATCGCGCGGTCAACGTCACTTTAAACTTTCTGATTAACACAATCAGACCGATACCTTTCATTATCTTTCTGGTGGCCCTGATACCGATCACCCGATTTTTAGTCGGGACATCCATTGGTATATGGGCGGCTATCTTCCCGATGACGCTCGCTGCCTCGCTCTCTATCGCCCGGGTGGTGGAAAATAATATCATCTCTGTTGATAAAGGGGTCATTGAAGCAGCAGAAGCGATGGGGTCTACTAAGTTCGATATTCTGTTTAAAGTGCTTGTCCCTGAAGCAGCAGGTGCATTGATACTCGGTCTGACATTTACGACTGTCTCATTGATTGAATTCTCTGCTGTTGCCGGACTAGTGGGTGCTGGCGGCATTGGTTATCTCGCATTTACATATGGCTATCAGCGATTTGACGTCGCAGTCATGTTCATCACGGTTCTGATACTGATTATTCTTGTTCAGATCGTACAATTCATTGGCAATAAGATTGCAAATATATATACAAGTCGATTATAAGGAGAGAAAATGATGAAAAAATTAATTTGGGTTGTCTTAAGTGTGATTGTCTTTTTAGCAGCATGTGGAGGTAAGGACGAGAAAACGGTTAAAATAGGTGTGACAGGCGAAGATAAAACTGTCTGGAATATTATTAAAGAAAAGGCGGAAAAAGATGGCATTAAAGTAGAACTCGTTGAATTTCAGGATTACACGATTCCTAATAATGCACTGAATGAAGGGGAAATTGATTTAAACGCATTCCAGCATTTTGCGTTTTTAGAAGAATTCAAGAAAGCACATAACTTAGACATTACGCCAATCGGAACAACTGTATTTGCACCGATGGGTATTTATTCAGAGAAAATTAAAGACATCAAGGAACTGAAGAAAGGTGACACAGTCGCGATTCCGAATGATCCGACTAACCAGGCGCGCGCACTTCGTTTGCTTGAAACGGCGGGAATCATTAAATTAGATGATGATTTCGGACTATTAGGCGACCCATCAAAAGTAAAAGAGAACGACTTAGGCATTAAAATTAAAGCAATCGATGCACAGCAGACACCACGTGTATTACCGGACGTTGCGGCAAGTATCATCAATAACGGTGTAGCGGGTAAAGCAGGATTTGATACAAAGAACGACCCGATATATCTGGAAAATGCGAATGTTGATAACGCAAAACCTTACATCAATGTCATCGCAGCAAAAACAGAAAATAAAGATAAAGAAGAATACAAAAAAATCGTTGAATACTATCAGACACCAGAAGTAGCTGAAGCGATTAAGAAAAACTCAAATGGCGGCGAAGTTGTTCATAAGTTATCAGCAGATGAGATTAAACAAGTAGAAGAAGATGTGAAATAGTAGAGTGAGCACCTCGTTTTTATAGCGGGGTGTTTTTTTATGGATTTACCCGCCATCATTATCGAGTTTCTTCTATAATAATACGTCACTCATTAAGTTATATATTTCCCCTCCGCCATCTTTATCAAGTTTAATTAAGACATTTATCTCTCGTTGTCATTTTTCACCTCACTCTCATTATACGTACGCTTTGCGAATTTCATATTGATTATTTGTAAATGTAATCGTTTGCGATGTAAATAACGACGCGAAATCCAACACTTTGTTGAATATTGTTGGTTGATAGTGTGATGAAACTCACTATAATGTTATTTATGTGAAAAAATTATATGGAGGAATACACATGAGAAAAATAGTCTTAATCAATATCTTAACTTTAGTCATCCTTGCCGCTGCTGGTATCGCTGCATACCACTTCTACGATGAGTCAGTCAACTACGTTAAAACTGACAACGCAAAAGTAGACGGCACACAATTAACAATCGCTAGCCCTGCAGCAGGTAAACTGACTACATTTGACAAACAAGTCGGCGACGAAATCTCTAAAGACGACACTGTCGGTGAAGTAATGGCTCAAGGTGCTGATGGCAAACCATCTAAAGTAGACCTTAAAATGCCTCAAGACGGTACTATCGTAAAAACACAAGCAACTGAAAATGGTTTTGTTGGCGCGGGCACACCAATCGCTTACGCTTACGACATGAACGAATTATTCGTTACAGCAAATATTAAAGAAACAGAACTTGATGGCGTGAAAAAAGGTCAAGAAGTTGACGTATACGTTGATGGTTACAAAGATACTACACTTACAGGTGAAGTAGAACAAATCGGTTTTGCTACAGCTTCTAGCTTCTCATTATTACCATCATCAAACGGTAATGCGAACTTCACTAAAGTCACTCAAGTAGTGCCTGTTAAAATCAGCCTTTCTAAAGACAAATCATTAGACATCTTACCAGGGATGAATGTAACTGTACGCATTCATAAAAACTAAGGAGGTTATCGTATGACCTCATTTATCATTGCATATATCCTATTATCTCTGGCGGTATTCTTTGTTATCAACCGCCTTTTCCTGAGAAGAAAGAAAGTTAAACCGGTTGACACGAAAGAACAGGTTGTTGAAGAAACACCTGTTTATGACCATCAAGCGGAAAAAGTGACTTATGAGCAGCCAATCAAAACACATGTTGAACCTGCACAGCCAGAAGTCATCTATAACAGCTCGACACGCAGTACACATGAAAAAATAGAACCAGAATATTCAGAAGAAGTGATCTATGATAGTGAAGCAGCGCGCACTCATGAAGAAGTAGAAACTGCAACAGCTTCTACTGAAGAATCACCAAGAGAAGCAGCAGCTCATGCTCATGGTCCGAACTTAACATTCGGCAAAAATATCACGATTCCAAAAATCATTACTGCATTAATGATCGGGATGTTCATCGCAATCTTAAACCAGACGTTAATCAACGTCGCGTTACCAGTCTTAATCAATGACTTTGGTATCACGACTTCTACAGCACAGTGGTTAACAACAGGTTTCATGCTGGTCAATGGTATTTTAGTACCCATCAGTGCATTCCTGATTCAACGTTTCACATATCGTCAGTTATTCATGACGGCGATGATGTTCTTCACAGTCGGATCACTGATCTGTGCCATCGCAGGAAACTTCCCGATGATGATGGTCGGTCGTTTAACACAGGCAGTCGGTGCCGGTATCTTAATGCCACTTGGTACAAATATCTTCATGTCTATCTTCCCGCCCGACAAACGAGGTGCGGCAATGGGTATGATGGGTATTGCATTTATCTTAGCACCTGCCATTGGTCCGACATTAACAGGCTGGGTCATCCAGAACTATCACTGGAACGTGATGTTCTATGGTATGTTCATTATTGGTGCAATTGCACTTCTCATCGGTTCAGTGTGGTTCAAAATTGCACAGCCGACACATAATGCGAAACTTGATATTCCAGGTGTTATTTTCAGTACAATCGGTTTCGGTAGTATTCTTTACGGCTTCAGTGAAGCCGGTAACAAAGGCTGGGATTCACCAGTCGTTGATTCTACAATTATTATAGGTCTCATTTTCGTTGGTTTATTCGTCTATAGAGAACTGTCAATGAAGAACCCAATGATGGACCTTTCAACACTGAAATATTCAGGTTTCTCGTTTACAACATTGATCAACATCATCGTGACGATGGCGTTATTCGGTGGGATGATTCTTCTGCCAATTTATCTTCAATCTATCAGAGGATTCTCACCACTTGATTCAGGGTTGTTATTATTACCTGGTTCACTCTTGATGGGTCTGATGGGTCCTATCGCAGGTCGATTATTTGATAAAGTGGGTATTAAACCGCTAGCTATCTTTGGTCTTGCCATCATGACTTATGCAACGTGGGAACTGACTAAACTGAATATGGATACACCTTATAGTCATATATTAGGAATCTATATACTGCGTTCATTCGGTATGGCATTCATCATGATGCCGATTATGACAGCAGGTATGAACTCATTACCAGGCAGATTAATTCCTCACGGTAATGCATTCAGTAACACAATTCGTCAGCTTGCGGGTTCTATCGGTACTGCTATCTTAGTAACAGTGATGACGCAGCAGACTTCTGCTCATATCGGTGACATTGCTAACTCACTCGACAAAACGAATCCTGCTGTTATGAATCAGATTCAGCAGGCTGGACAAGCAGTGGGCAGTGATGCATTAGGTACACAGATGATGCTCGGCCGCATGCAGCAGCTGGCAACAATCAATGGTATCAATGATGCATTCTGGGTGGCAACTGTTCTCAGTGCCCTCGCATTTATCTTATCGTTCTTCCTGAAAGGTAAAGACCATTACCGTTCAGATGAAGCATAAAAGAGAAGCCCTGTGCTTCTCTTTTTTTGTATAAAGAATGACTTACATATGAATGACAAAGTAAAAAATACTATCTCTGCAATGGTTAATTTTATATAATAATGTGTAAGGAGTTGTGCGATTTGAAAACGAAATATATTGATAAACGCTACTGGCGCAGATTGCAGAAGAAAGAATATAAGGAACTAAGAATAGAAGACCACACATTTGATGGCATCGTGGGACTCGTTACGATGAAGAAAGTAAAATCACCTTTGCAAGTTGAAGTCGTAGGGACGACCATCACAGTGGCAGAAGTCGGTTATCAATGGCTGCAATTACTGCCTAAAGATAAACAATACAGCATCACTGCTATGTACGACCGTGCAGGAAAACCTGTCCAGTATTATATCGATATCAATGAAAGAAATATACTGGAGATGGGTGAGGCCAGAACAGCTGATATGTTTCTTGATATTCTTGTATTGCCGACGGGTGAATATGAGCTCGTGGACGAAGCAGATATCAAACGTGCGCTTCATAAAGGTGAGATCACTCAGGAACAGTACGATGCAGCCTATCAGACAGCACATGAGCTGATGAAGCGGATCAGCAGCGACTTCGTATCTTTTGCCGAAAAAGTAGAATATTGCAGACAAAAAATAGCCCCTACATTGTAGAGGCTATTTTTTAATGATATAAGGAAGTAAATATTGAATAACAGTCCATAAAATGGCAATCCAGAATAGTACAATCAAAACAACAATGAATGACGTATGTTTTTTGTCAATTTGCTCTGTCTCGGCTTGTTTTTTAGCTTCAATCAGTACCTGTTCAGGTATCATTTTATAGCACAGGTATATGCCGAGCGGTAACAGAATTAAGTCATCGAGAATGCCTAAAACAGGAATGAAGTCAGGAATCAGGTCAATGGGACTGAGGGCATAACTGACAATGAAGACAGCAAATAGCTTAGTCATCAGTGGCATATCGGGGTGCTGTGCAGCAAAATAAAGAACTGTCAGCTGCTGTTTCATTTGTTTTGCCCATTGTTTTAAACGTTTCATGACATCACTCTTTTCGCAGATAATAAGTTTATCGTATAACAACTTCTCATTCTACGCACTAAAAAAAGCCTCTATAAAAGAGGCTTTAGTCATTAGCTTGTGATAAAGTCGCCACCATTGATATGGATAGCCTGACCTGTAATATAAGTTGAATCCTGTGAAGCAAGGAACACGTAAGCGGGTGCATTCTCACTCGGTTGACCACGGCGTTCCATTGCAGTTTCCTGACCATGTTTTTCTACTTTTTCAGCAGGGAAAGTTGCTGGAATAAGCGGTGTATAAATAGGTCCTGGCGCTACGCTGTTAACGCGGATACCTTTCGGTGCCAGCTGTTGAGATAGTGAACGTGTAAAGGCTGTAATCGCACCTTTAGTCGCTGAGTAATCAATCAATGTTTCAGAACCACGATAAGCTGTGACACTGCTTGTATTGATGATTGAATCACCTTTAGACATATGAGGGAGAACAGCTTGAGTTAAATACATCATGCCGAAGATGTTCGTCGCAAATGTCTCGTGGATCTGTTCAGGTGTAATATCCAGGAAGTCTTCCTGAGGGTACTGAACGCCGCCGTTATTAACTAGAACGTTGATATTACCGAAATCTGTGATTACGTCAGATGCAAGTTTCTTACATTGTTCTACATCTTTTAAATCAAATGGATAGGCTTTTGCTTTAGCGCCTAATTCTTCCAGACGTTTCACAGTATCATCTGCATCCTGTTTTTCGTCATAATAACCAATCGCAACATCAGCACCTTCTTTCGCATAAAGAATGGCAACTGCACGACCAATACCTGAATCACCGCCTGTAATTAAAGCGACTTTACCTTTCAGTTTGCCGCCTGGCTGATAATCTTCATCTTCAGCGATTGGTTTTGGATTCATTTCATGTTCGCGACCTGGCTGACCTTCCTGCGTATAACCTTCAATTTCTTTATCGATCTTTTCAAATTTATCCATGAGTGAGCCTCCTAAATTTGTGTTGTTTAGTTATACCTTTTATAAAGACTGGTAAAACATGGCGTACAATTTATCACAGATAGTTGAGATTTATCGGTAAGACCGTCACAATATACATGTAAACTAGAGAAAAGAGGTATGACATGTACGACAGTCATATACATTTAGATCAATATCATGAGGATGAAATGAATATTATGCTCTCTCAAATAGAGGGAGTCATTGCTGTCGCCACAGATTTAGACAGCAGTAAAAGATTGCTCGACTTAAAAAGACAGTATGATATCAATATCGCTGCAGGCTTTCATCCCGAGCAGGCCGTGCTGAAAGAATCAGAACTCATTAAACTCGTCGACTGGATACGTCAGAACCAGACTGAGCTCTGTGCTATCGGTGAAATAGGACTGCCGCAATATTTGAGAAGAGAAGGAAAAGTAGAAGACGAGGCCGCATACATTCATATCCTTGAAACGCTGATTCATCTTGCAAGTGAACTGAAACTGCCGGTCGTACTACATGCAGTATATGCAGACGCCGCTATCGCACTCCAGCTGCTTAGTAAGTACAACGTCAGAGGGCACTTTCACTGGTTCAAGGCGAAAGATGAATTAATCCATGAAGTCATCGAAGCGGGTCATTTTATCAGTGTCACACCAGACGTTCTTTGGAATGCGAAGACAAGACGAGTAGTAGAGCTGACGCCACTTAACCAGCTGATGATAGAGACGGACGGACCATGGCCGCATACAGGATTTGACAAGTGCGACATTCAGAACCAACTATCTGCTATAATAGGTGAGATTGCAGTAATTAAACAGATGACGCGTAATGAGGTTAGTATTCAAATGGGACATAATACGCGGTCATTCTATCATTTGGAGGCGCATGATGAAAGTAGATGACTATCGATTGATTGTAACACTAGCTGATGCGGAGACGCTTAGAAAAGCGGCAGCACTTCTTTATATCTCACAGCCTGCTGTCAGTCAGCGTCTGAAATCGATTGAACAGGAGTGGGGGACGCCCATTTTCATTCGCACGAAAAAAAAATTGATCGTTACGACACACGGAGAAAGTATCATTCAGCATGCGCGTAAGATGCTGAAGGAAGAAGAAACGCTAAAAGAACTGATTCACTCGTCAGAAGGAGTCATCAACGGTAAATTATCAATCGGTGCATCTTCACTGATCGGGCAGACGATTCTACCTAAAGTACTGGGGCGTTACGTCGAGCTTTATCCGCAAGTAAAAATTCAGCTCCAGGTCGGTTCAAGTGCACAGATTTCAGCGCACCATCGTGATTTCCATGTGGCGATTATCCGCGGTACAGAAATAATGAATGTGACCAATGAGCTCTTTTTAGAAGACAAGCATTATTTTATCTATCCTAAAGCGAAACAGCATCAGCTGGACCAGCTGCCGGTTATAGAGTTTCAGGCGGATGCTGCTTATCTCAAAGAAATTGAAGAATGGTATACAGAACAGTTTGGGCAGGTATATGCACCGCAAATACGTACTGATCAGATTGCGACATGTAAAGAACTGCTGCTCAGTGGCGTCGGTATGACAGTTCTGCCGGAAATCGTCATTGGAGATATCGACCAGGAATTATTTGCTGTTGAACTGCTGGATGCAGGACAGGCGCATATGACACGTAAGACTTACATGAGTTATGACCATGATATATTAAGTCTTCCACAAGTGGAAGCGTTCATCAGCTTGATGAGACAATATCAGTAGAAGGTGACGAAATGGATTTAAGAACGATATTTAACAGCTTCGGTGCACGTGAAGATTACAGACAGATTATTGAGGAATTCAATGATTTTATCAAACTATATGAAATGGCGCTCCTTGAACTGCAGAGTGATATCGAAATAATAGAACTGGAATGGCAGACGCGTTACGAGTACTCACCTTTTGAACATATTAAGACGCGGATGAAGACGCCGCAGTCACTTCATAAAAAGATTGAACGAAAAGGTGTGCCGTTCACAATTGAAGGGATTCGTGACAATATTTTTGATATTGTCGGGCTGAGGATTGTTACGAGTTTTGAAGATGATGTTTATAAGATATATGAGTTGTTAAAAGGCCGCAATGACCTTAAAATAAAAAGAGTGAAAGATTACATAAAAAATCCGAAACCAAGCGGCTATAAAAGTCTGCATCTCATCGTCGAAACAGAGCTGATTCTCTCTGAAGGTATCAGATGGGTGCCGGCAGAAATACAGATACGGACACTTGCCATGGATTTCTTTGCTTCTACAGAACATAAACTGCAGTATAAATACAATACAAAAGAACTCAGTCAGGAAATGAAAGACGAGTTGTTTGAAGTGGCACAGGCATCAAGCCAGTTAGATGAAAAAATGACGAAAGTCCGTAATACCATTCTGATTGATTAGGGAGTGTCAGCATGATTGTCTCGGTTATTCAGCAAGGTGAAGGTCTGATGAATGAAGATGCACTTATTATTAACGATCAGGCGCGAGTGTACGGTGTAATAGACGGAGTGACTTCACTGTCTGGCCGGATGTTTGCAGGGGTGACCCCGGGTAAACGCGCGGCAGATGCAGTAAAAGCAGCTTTTGAACAGGCAGAAAGTGACGCATCCTTAAATGACATCACTGAAACAGCCAACCAGGCGATTCAAACAGATATGACGGCTATGGAACTTGAAATCAATCATCCTAAAGACCGCTTTCAGTGCTGTCATGCTGCTGTTAAGCTGCTGTCTGACCATATCGAATGGACGAGTTCAGCAGACTGTGTGCTCTATGCGATAGGTGATGAAGTGATACAAGTAGTGCCACGCTACGGTAAGAAAGAAGAAAGCGATAGAATGGCAGAATGGATGAAAAAGTACCCGAACATGAAAGACAGACCTAAAGAAATGATTGAAGCGATGGATCAGGCAAAGAAGATGGCGAACCAGCCGTTTGGTTATAGCGTCATGAACGGAGACCTGTTGTTTAATGAAGCGTATAACCATGGGACACTGAGCTATGAATGTCTGACACACATCTTGCTGACAACTGATGGTTTTTACGATATTAAAGGTGTCGGACTTGAACAGTTCGTCAGAGAAGGAATCCGGGATTTAGACCAGTTTCTCCGCAACATGATGCTATATGAAATAGAGGATAAAGACAAACGCCTCTATCCCCGTTATAAAGTACATGATGATAAGGCAGCGCTACTGATTACGCTCTAGGCGCTGCATGAATGTCTGACGTTGATCTTCGCTCAGTGCCTTCACACTGACAGCTTTCTTGAGAAGATTGACGTTTTTCTTATCTGTGTAAAGGAGTGCATTGAACTCATCCAGCGTAAATTGTTCAGGGTCTCGCTCTAATAGTTCAAGCTGACTGTCAGGCTGCACGTATCCTTCTTCAAGCACACGGAAATAGCAGCCGGTCGCATGGGCCGCGCTCATCATTTTGACAAGAGTCGGCACTTCGTACTTCTTAGCGATGGTATTACACGGGCCACGGCCTTCTGATACTTGAATGACCGCGTCACCGAGTCTGAATGTATCGCCAATCGCAATCTTATCTTTTGTCAGACCAACTGTCGTAATATTCTCACCGAACATCGCATAGTCCGGCATATCGGTGATATAGTCCTGCCAGAGCGCGTAATCAAGTTTGTCATAAAGACAGACCGCTTTATTGACCCCACCATGACCTTTATATTCATGCTCGTCTCCTTCAAAGCCAAGCTTTGATAAATAATTCGGTTCAGTAATCGGATATTTGTTGACCGCAGTCTTTTTAGGTTTACCGCCGAGCATCAGCTTTTTAACTTTACCTGTACATATTTTAATGACTTCATACTTCATCTGATCACCTCAAGTTTTATTCCATCATACAATATATTAAGAAAGTACGTGAGAAAATGTTCCGAGATTTAATGAAAATAAAAAACTACAAGCTCTTCCTGCTCGATATGATGCTGCTCGGGATGGCGCTCGCGATTACTGTTCCATTCTTCATTCTTTACGCGACACAGGAACTCGGTATGACCCGGGGTATGTATGGCATCATGATGGCGCTTTTCGCGTTAGCAGGGTTTCTTGTCAATACCATCGTTGCTCGTTTTTCGGATAAAGCGAATTTTAACCGCAAATATATGATTCTTTTTAGTCTGTCGATGTCCTGTATTGCCTTCAGCAGTTACTTCTTTGTCCAGACACCTGTTATCTTCATCATGATGTACGTCTTTTTTGCAGGGATGGGCGCACCGGCTATGCCGCAGCTTTATGCCTCTGCCCGAGAAAGCATCAATGAATCAGCATCTATCAAGCATGCGGCTTTTGCGAATACAGTCTTACGTTCAATGTTCAGCTTCGGATTCCTGTTCGGACCGCTCGTCGGAACAGTTCTTCTCAAACAATTCGGCTATGCCGGCCTTTTCGGTGGAACGATACTCTGCTACTTAACTGCATTACTGACGATTATCATCTTTTATAAGGATGTTGAAAAGAAAGAAATCATACGAGAAGAAGGGTATATTGAGCCCATCACGCCGAACTTACTGCGCGATAAGTATCTATTGATTCCCTTTCTGGCATTTGTCTTTCTGCATGTCGGACAGTGGATGTATACACTGAATATGCCGCTCTTTGTCACAGAATATCTGCATGCTAAAGAAGGCAATGTCGGCTATTTAGCCAGCCTCTGCGCCGGTCTGGAAGTACCCTTCATGATTATCCTTGGTATTATGTCAGCCAAAATGGAAACACGAACGCTTTTAATGATTGGTGCTGTTCTTGGCGGCGGTTATTATTTCTCAATTGGTGTCTTTGACAATGTCATTGCCATGCTGATTGGCCAGGTTGGACTCGCATTCTTCCTAGCTATTTTATTAGGACTCGGCATCAGTTATTTCCAGGATATACTGCCGGATTTCCCGGGTTATGCCTCAACGCTGTTTTCAAATGCAATGATTGTCGGTCAGTTAGTCGGAAACTTACTTGGCGGCTTCATGAGTGATATCGTCGGGCTCGGCAACGTGTTTTTTGTCTCTGCATCATTCATCGCTGTTGCCTTTATCTTACTCATCTTCACAAAACCCGTCAGAATGGAGGACATAGTAGAATGACCACTTTGCTCTGGTTACTTGTTATAGTTTCATTTATACTAGCTTTCGTCAGTTTAGTCGTACCTATCATACCAGGCGTACTCATGATGTGGATTGGTTTTCTGATCTATCATTTCGCTATAGACAGTACAACACTCTCCTGGTTCTTCTGGATTGTCATGATCATCATTACAGCTTTAATGCTCGTCAGTGACTACGTCGCAGGCAGTTATTTCGTCAAACGCTACGGCGGCAGTAAAGCTGGTAAAATCACCGCACTTATCAGTGTGATAGTCGGGAGCTTCGTCTATCCGCCATTTGGTATCATCCTGTTTCCATTAATCGCTGTTTTTATAGTGGAGCTCTTGGTGGTACAGGATATGAGGAAAGCAATGGATGCAAGTTTAGGTTCATTACTAGGCTTTCTCGCAAGTACGTTTGCCAAACTCATTATGCTGATAGTGATGATTGTATGGTTCATCATAGATGTTTTTATTAACCTTTAAATGAATATTTCTTAAAAATTAAAGGACCTTCACAGCAGTGAAGGTCCTTTGTTGTTATCTTCCTTTTTTCATCCTGTTCTGACGGCCCATTTGCGTCAGCTTTTTCCACTTGTCGCGTTCCTGACGTTCTAATGCTTCGTTGCCGCGTCGTTCCTGGAAGGCGAGTTCCCGCTGATATTTCTGATATCTTTGGTATCTTTCTGTACTTAATGAACCGTCTTCCAGTGCAGCATTGATAGCACAGCCGGGTTCATTAGTGTGGCTGCAGTCATTGAAGCGGCAGTTTGCAATCAAATCTTCTACGTCTTCAAATTCAGCGGTGAGTCCCGCGTTTGCGCCGGTGGACCACAGCTGGAATTCACGCATGCCTGGTGTATCGATGATGATGCCACCAGTAGGAAGCAGGAGGAGTTCTCGGTGGGTTGTTGTATGTTTCCCTTTACTGTCAGATTCACGGATGCTTTGTGTGACCATGACTTCCTGACCCATCAGTTTATTGATCAGTGTTGATTTACCGATACCACTTGAACCGAGTATGGTTGCCGTTTTATTGTCTTGCAGGAGGGCACGTAGTTCATCAATATGATCATTCGTATGCATATCCATGAAGTAAATCGGCACATCAAACGCGATGCCAGATAGTTCTGCTGTCATAATTTCTTTATCAAGCTCGCTGACGAGGTCCGCTTTTGTCAGCAGAATAATGGGCGTTGCGCCTGAATCCCACGCAGCAATCAGGTAACGCTCCATACGGTTAAGGTTATAGTTGTCGTTGCAGCTCATCGCCAGAAATGCATAGTCAACATTCGCAGAGATGACTTGAGGTTTAGTCTCAGTGCCTGCTGCCTGTCTGATAAAAGCCTGCTTTCTCGGCAGGAGGTCTGTAATGACACCGCGCATTTCACCCGGAAAAGATTCTATTTTAACAAAATCCCCGACAGCAGGTATCGCTGCCAGATCCGTCACTTCATATTTATACTTGCCGGTCAAAGAAACAAGATACGTTCCTTGTTCAGTAACAGCTCGGTAGATGCCTTTTGCTTGTGTTGATATACGGCCGATCAGGCCTTGTGCTTCCTCTGTGAAGCCTAGTTGTGTAAGTGTTGTCAATTGTCTCATCCTTTTTCAGTTAATAAAAAATACCCATGGCTGAGCCATGGGTACACTGAAAAAACGTCCGTTAAAGGGCGCACGTGGTCCATGGCTTCGGTGACAGAAAAATATTTATCGTTACCATAGACCTCACGTCCTTTCTTTTTCTTAAGTGTAAAGTGTGTTCCTTAAATTGTCAATATGCCATTCTGGGCACAAAGTGCATTTGTTGCACTTTGATGATTTACCCTCTACACTTAAACCATCACAGTAAAGGAGGATTCACATGTACACATCTAAAGATTCATTTATCCAGGAATATGAACGCGAAGGACAACTGACTCTGAATTGTTTAAAAGAACTGACTGATGAATCACTGCAGCAGGCAGTCACTGAAAATGATCGTACTTTAGGTGAAATTGCCTGGCATATCACGCAAAGCGCGGGTGGCTTTGCTTCACTTACGGGCGAAACATTTGAAGGTGCGCGCTTTACACCTGACTCAGCACCTGACAGTGCGGAAGAGATTGCAGATATTTATGAAAAAACATACAAAAGCGTACTTGATTCTTATCAGCAGACTTTAACTGATGCAAATTTATTAGACGAAGCAGATATGTTTGGAACAAAGATGCCAAAAGGTGCTTTGCTTCAGGCAGCGAACTTACATCAGGTGCATCATCGTGGTCAGATGACTGTGCTGATGCGTCAGGCTGATCTTCATGTCCCTTCTATCTACGGCCCATCAAGAGATGACAAATAAAAAAAGATTCAGGCAGCTGCCTGAATCTTTTTTAACTATTAAGAGGGGTCAATCCTTTAAAGCCGACTAAATCATAAGCCATTTTGACTTCTTCGTCGCTAGGGGGTTCGACGTCAGTTAATTCATAAGGGATACCGAGCGCCTCCCATTTATGGACGCCCAGCTGGTGATAGGGGAGGATTTCAAACTTAACTACATTGTCCAGAGAGTTAACAAACTCACCGAGCTTAATCAGATCTTCTCTGCTATCTGTCAGCCCCGGTACAAGAACGTGTCTGATCCAGACAGGTTGTTTGCGGTCAGATAATAAACGTGCAAATTTCAGGATATGGGTATTGGGCTTACTTGTCAGTTTTAAATGTTTATCGTTATCAATATGTTTAATGTCTAGCAAAAATAAATCAGTATATTTCTGCAGTTCATTAAAGTGATTCATAAAAGCGGGTGTTTCATTAAAGCAGCCGGCTGATGTATCGATACATGTTGAGATACCTTCAGCTTTAAGCTGTTTAAATAATTCTTCAAGGAATGGCAGTTGCAGGAGCGGTTCGCCACCGCTCACTGTAACACCGCCACCTGATGCATCGAAATAAGGCTTGTAGGGGAGTATCTCCTGAACCATTTCCTCAGCCGTCACTTCGCGTGAAGGTTCACCGATTTGCCAAGTATCTGGATTGTGACAGAATAGGCAGCGTAGTAAGCACCCTTGTGTAAATAAGATATATCTTAATCCAGGTCCATCTACTGTTCCTAAACTTTCGACTGAATGAATGTGTCCTTTAATCAATTGAAGTCCCCCTAAGCAATTAGTTACATTTTTTCGTGGAATGTTCTAGAGATAACATCCAGCTGTTGTTCACGTGTTAATTTGATGAAGTTAACAGCGTAACCAGATACACGGATTGTCAGCTGTGGATATTCTTCTGGATGTTCCATTGCATCCAGTAAAGTTTCTCTGTTAAATACGTTGATATTTAAGTGGTGACCATGCTGCATTGCATAACCATCTAATACGCTGACTAAGTTACTTTGCTGAGCATCGTCTTCTTTACCGAGTGATTTAGGTACGATAGAGAATGTGTTAGAGATACCATCTTTAGCGCAGTCATATGGTAATTTAGCAACTGATGATAATGAAGCTAAAGCACCTTTTTGATCGCGTCCATGCATTGGGTTCGCACCTGGTGCAAATGGTTCGCCTGCTTTACGGCCATCTGGTGTATTACCTGTTTTCTTACCATATACCACGTTAGAAGTGATAGTTAACACTGACATTGTGTGTTCTGAATCACGGTAGGTTTTGTGTTTGCGTAATTTTGTCATGAATTCTTCTACTAATTTAACAGCGATATCATCAACACGTGCATCGTTGTTACCGTATTGTGGGAATTCACCTTCAGTTTCAAAGTCAACCACTAAACCTTCTTCATTGCGGATTGGTTTAACTTTAGCATGTTTGATTGCTGATAATGAGTCAGCGGCAACTGAAAGACCGGCAATACCTGTAGCCATTGTACGAATAATTTCAGTGTCATGTAAAGCCATTTCAATTCTTTCATAGCTGTATTTATCGTGCATGTAGTGGATGACGTTTAATGAATTGATGTAAACGCCTGCTAACCATTCCATCATATCATTGAAACGGACCATAACTTCGTCGTAATCAAGGTATTCAGATGTGATGGGTGCAAGAGCCGGACCGACTTGAGCGCCAGATTTTTCGTCTTTACCACCATTGATTGCATATAATAACGTTTTTGCTAAGTTCGCACGAGCGCCGAAGAACTGCATTTGTTTACCGATTCTCATTGCAGATACACAGCAGGCGATACCGTAGTCGTCGCCGTAGCTTTCACGCATCAGATCATCATTTTCATACTGGATAGATGAAGTCTGAATACTCATCTTCGCACAGTATTTTTTGAAGTTCTCAGGTAAGCGAGTAGACCAGAGTACTGTTAAGTTTGGTTCTGGTGCCGGACCTAAGTTGTCTAAAGAATGTAAGAAACGGAATGAGTTTTTAGTGACAAGCGCGCGGCCATCCATGCCGACACCACCGATTGATTCAGTTACCCAAGTTGGGTCACCAGAGAATAATTCGTTGTAGTCAGGTGTACGAGCAAATTTCACTAAGCGTAATTTCATGATGAAGTGGTCAACGATTTCCTGTGCTTCTTCTTCAGTTAATACGCCATTTTTGATATCGCGTTCTGCATAGATATCAAGGAATGTAGAAGTACGACCTAAACTCATCGCAGCACCGTTCTGTTCTTTAATTGCTGCAAGGTAGCCGAGGTAAGTCCATTGTACAGCTTCTTTGAAGTTTTCAGCTGGACGGCTTAAATCAAATCCGTAGATTTTACCTAACTGTTTAAGTTCATTTAATGCGCGGTACTGTTCAGATACTTCTTCACGTAAACGGATAACGTCTTCAGACATTGTTGTAGAGATGTTATCGAAGTCACGTTTTTTCTCAGCCATTAAGAAATCTACACCGTATAAAGCAACACGACGGTAGTCACCGATAATACGTCCACGACCATAAGCATCTGGCAGACCAGTGATAATACCTGCTTTACGGCATGCAAGCATTTCTTTTGAATAAGCATCGAATACACCTTGGTTATGTGTTTTACGGTATTCAGTGAAGATATGTTCTGTTTCTTTATCTAACTCATAACCATAAGATTCACAAGCAGCTTTTGCCATACGAATACCACCGTAAGGCTGCATAGAGCGTTTGAATGGTTTTTCTGTCTGAACGCCGACGATTGTTTCAAGATCTTTGTCTAAGTAACCTGCATCGTGAGAAGTGATAGAAGAAACGACTTTCGTATCCATATCCCACATGCCGCCACGGTCACGCTCTTCTTTAGTCAGTTCCATTACTTGTGCCCAGAGTTTCTGCGTTGCGTCTGTTGCAGGTGCTAAGAATTCATCGTTACCTTCGTACAGTGTGTAGTTCAGTTGGATGAATTCTCTGACATCAATACGTTTTGCCCATTTACCAGTTTTGAATCCAGACCATGCAGTAGTTTGTTTTTGTTCATTTTTTAACATAATGTATGCCTCCCAAACATAATGTGATTAACTTCACAAGACAATTATAACACATACGTGAATGGAATCACATTATTTATAATATTTTTAAGTTTTTTTAGAAATCCAGTCATATCAAGTGCTTGGCTGTAATAGTACATGTGCAGAAATAAAATCTGTATCTATAACAGGTATCTACCCGTTGTTTCATACTCTATTCATCATGTTAAAATCAAACTATGATAATACATATTAATTACGATGACCCTTTACTGAAAACAATCGCGCGTTTACATGAAACAATCCCTGCAGACTACAAAGACTGGCGGCCGACTGAACTAGAGTATATTTTAAGAGAAGAATCAATACGGTTGCTCATGCAGTACAGTGGCGACAGAATACTTGCAGTAGTAGAAGAGGAGCTCGTCGCCTTTATCTGGTACGCGATGACTGACTATACGCATATAAAATCATTGTGGGTGAATCCTGGGCAAAGAGGAAAAGGTTACGCCAGCAAGCTTAAAAATGAAGTAAAGAGAATAAGTAAAGAAAAAGGAATGACTTATATTACAGGGACCGTTCATCCTGCTAATAGAAGCATGGTCGCCCTCAATCAGAAATTAGGCTATAATTGGAAAGGTAAAGAAATGAGACTTGAACTATAGAGGTGACTTATGATCCGTACATTATATATAGATATCAATAATGAGCTGAAGACATGTGAATCTCCTTATGAAATGACTTCAGAGCCACGTCTTCTGTGGGTTGACATGTCTGAACCGACAATGCACGAAAACCTTCTGCTCAGCCAGTTCTTTCACTTCCATCCGCTTTCTATAGAAGATGCAGTCTCAGTGAGACAAAGACCGAAGTATAAGGAATATGATGATTATCTCTTCTATGTCTTTCATGCAATCGATCTGAAGACCATGAAGCCTGAAGAAATAGACGTCTTCATTAATGATATATTAGTCGTGACCTATCATAAGGAACATTCAGAAGAAGTAGATAAAGTCTGGAATATGATGATCAACAAGAAGGATAACTCAAAAGCATCTACTTCTGAAATAATGTTTCTGACGCTGGATGCGATTGTCGATAACTATTTTCCGTTTGTTTATGAACTGGAAGATAAAGTTTTCTCTTTTAAGGACAGACATTCAGTGGATATTTCGACAGAAGTGCTGATAGAGGAGACCTTTGATTTAAGAGAGGATCTGCTCCTGATCAGACGAACCGTACTACCGATGAGGGATCTGGTGTACAGACTGCTGGAAGGCAGAATTATGCCGTTATCCAAGAAACAGAAAATCTTTCTGCATCATATTAATGACCATCTGATCAAGCAAGTGGAAATGATTGAATCGTCGCGTGAGATGACCGCTGATATTCGTGATAATTACATCTCACTTAACTCATTCAAAATGAATAATATCATGAAGATTCTCACGATTTACTCTGTTATCTTCATGCCGCTGACGTTACTTGCCGGGATTTACGGCATGAACTTCGACGTGATGCCTGAACTTCACTGGAAATATGGCTGCTTAGGTGTCTGGGTCGTGATGCTTGTCATCACATTCGGTATGATTGTTTACTTCAGGCAGAAAAACTGGTTTTAAAAAGGTCATGTTTCATTGGAAACATGACCTCTTTTAATATTCAGCGTTGCAATAATAGATATTATGCCATTCTTTGAACATCGGACCGTTACTGCCTGTTACTGGATCGGAATCCGGCAGTTTGACGCTGTTGATGCTTCTATTGATAGCAGTCAAGTCATCATAAGATGTTTCAGTCTTTACTTCTTCTTCAGTAGGGTAAGCACCGACTATCTTTAAATCTTCTGACTTACTCAGTCGTTTATGACCGTAACCAGCGGGTAACAGTAGTACATCGCCTTTTTGAACTGTGACTCTCTGACCCTTCTCGCCTCCGATCATCAATTCTGCCTGACCTTCTTTAACACCGAGCACCTCATGACAGTTTGGATGAAAGTGATGGTAATCATAGACACCGTTTGTCCAGACTTGATGCCAGTCATTGCGTTTAAATAGTTCGACCGGGTCTTCTTTGATATCATGATAGATGATGACAGGGAGCACCATATGATTGGGTGCTGACGGGGAAACGGGTGCATGTAAGATGGTATGTCTCATAAAATGACCTCCTTTATTTAACATCATATTTCCCTTTATAATGACTATCAACCATAGAAAGGACTGAACAGATGGAAATATTTATTATGCTTTCTAGTTTTATTATTGCGACTATTATATCAACAGTTATTCACTACAAGTTTCCACGACTGCCTCTTGCTTTTATTCAAATATCTTTAGGCATGCTGATTTTCCTGACACCTGTACCTATTGTCATGGAATTTGAACCCGAGATGTTTCTGATTGGTATTATCGCACCGCTGCTTTTTTTGGAAGGGAACCATGTCTCCCGGATTAAGTTATTAAAATACATCAAACCTGTCGTTCTGATGGCGATCGGTCTCGTTTTTACGACAGTCATCGGTCTGGGCTATATCACGCATTTCATGATGCCATTGATACCGATTGCGACCTGTTTTGCACTGGCAGCTATTATCTGTCCGACTGATGCAGTGGCCGTTCAGGCCATTGCACAAGGTAAAAAACTTCCTAAAGGATTGATGACGATTCTTGAAGGAGAGTCACTTTTGAACGATGCAGCAGGGATCCTGAGTTTCAATATTGCTGTTGTAGCCTTAACTTCGCATGTCTTTACTGTGCAAGGCGCTGCGATTCAGTTTCTGACGACTTCAATAGGCGGTGTTATCGTCGGACTGATTATCGGTCTTCTCTTCGTCCAGATAAGAATCAGACTGCTGGATAGTGGGTTCGAAGAAGAGTATATCTTCAGTCTTATACAATTGCTGACACCTTTCGTTATTTATATGGTGGCAGAATCATTCCACGTGTCAGGTGTAATCGCTGCAGTGATAGGCGGTATCGTTCATGGGATAGAACGAGACCGCTTCAGTCAGGCAACGACTAAACTTCAGATGGGATACAACTATACATGGGGATTACTATCTACTGTACTTAATGGGATGGTCTTCACCATTCTCGGCTATATTATTCCGGAAGTCACACTTGAGATTATCACGCACGAAAGACAGAATTTAGTGGGTCTTTTAATTCTGACTGCCATTATTTCACTGCTTGTCTATCTCTTCAGATTTATATGGGTCTTCCTACTCTATGATATGTTCTATATACCTGAAAACCCGTTCATCAAAATACTGAACAATCAGGACTCGGGTGTGCCGGAAGAGCGGCCATCACGCTTTAAATATGCACTGATTGCTGCAGTCTGTGGTGTTCACGGGACTATCTCAATGGCCATCGCTTTGACATTGCCATATGAAATCTATAAGAACCAGGACTTCATCTATAGAGATGACCTGCTATTTATAGCAGCAGGGGTAGTAGTCATCAGTTTAGTAGTGGCTCAGGTGCTGCTGCCACTGCTGGTAGAAAAAGATATCATCGAGAATACATCCAAATATTCATTTAAAGAAGCACGTATTTTCGTGATTGAAAAAGCGATTGAATATCTGCAAAGGCAGACGACAGAAGAGAACACGGCGATTACAGGTAATCTGATTCGTCAGAACACGATGCGTATCAACTTCTATAAGCGGATTCATGATCACGACGAAAATCCTAAGGAGATCATCAGGCTCCAGAACAAAGCGCTTGATGTCGAAGCTGCTGTGCTTGAAGACTTAACGGAAAGTGGAGCGATATCTGAGAGTGCGTATCAAAACTACATCGCTTATATCGAGCGGACACGCTTGTTTGCGCACACTTCTTTTCTGAAGAGAGGACTTTTTATACTGCGTGTACGGAAAAGCAGACGTAAGCTGGGCTCACATTTCAGCGGAATGAGCCCACTTACTTTCAGAAGCCATCTAGTTGAACTGCAGAACATCGCCAATAAGGTCTATACTGAAGTGCTTTCGGCACTACTCGAAGAAACAGATGGTGATAACCGTATGGAAGTAGCGCTTGTAGCAGATATCTACTTGAACCGAGTAGAGCAGTTAAAGCGTAATATTGTAAATGAAAAGCTCGAGGATGCAGAAGCATTGATGGCGCTGAATGTCATCGGTATGGAGCGTGAAGTGGTTCAGCAGCTGGCCTCACGCGGTAAAATATCTTCAGAAGTTGCCATTGAGTTGCGGCAATCATTGAACTATGATGAGATGATTCTACTCGATAATCATAGTTGATGTTTCTCGATACTGGGGATGGGGAATGAAAAAGTTAAGAATAAGAGAAAAAGGATGATGACCATGCATGAAGAGAAGTTTGTTCTGATTGAAAATAAAGAAATGACTTTAAGAGAGCTTGCAAGTGAACTGGAAGCGATTACTGGCTATACAGTGACTGACAGCTTCGGTGATATTAATCGTATAGTCGCTCAGAAACCGAATTTTGATGATGAATTTGAGACGTTCCTTGTCACATATGAATTCAATGAGACGGATGATATTGTAGATGCGACCGTCACAACACCGCGTAACGAAAAAATAGATTTTAAAACGGATACTGTGAAGGTTCGTCTGTTATCCTACAAATCGAGATAAAATAAGGGCATCTGATTTTAATGAAAATCAGATGCTTTTTATATTAATGAAAAGTGAGACATGATATGATTTAGGGAAATAGCAACAACAATAGAGGTATAAAATATGAAAAAAATAATGATCACATCACTTGCTGCACTGATCCTCGCTAGTCAGACCATAATAGTGGATGGTGCTGAAAAAGTGAAAACGAACTCTGAAATAGTCCATAAACGAAGTTTCCTGCCTACTTTTGGTATGCCCGCTTTTAAAGCAAGAGAATATAGCGGACCTGTTATGAAAGAAAATGTGCTCATTGTCATGATGGATTTCAGTGATAGTAAACAGTCGACGCTGAAACCGGAAATGGGCCATTATACGCCTGGCACAAGTGTCTCCAGGAACTACTATCCGAAATACACTAAAGAGCACTATAGAGATGTATTTTTTGCAGATCGTTTTAAAGGACCTGACGGCAAATCTTATCGTTCAGTAAAAAACTATTATGAGATTTCTTCAGGAGGCAGCTTTACTTTAGGTGGCCAGGTTACTGGCTGGTATCGTGCGAAGAAACCATTAAGTTATTACGGGGTCAATGAGGACTCGAATGATGATGCACACGTACATGAACTGATCATGGAAGCAGCGGCCCGGGTCGCTAAAGATAAATCCGTCAATTTATCTAAATACGATCGCTATGATTATTATGACCGGGATCAGGACGGGAAAGTGAATGAACCTGACGGCATCATCGATAAGTTTATAGTCGTCTTCAGTGGTATCGGAGAAAGTGAAGGAGGCGGTGCACTCGGTCAGAATTCAATCTGGGAACACGTCAGTGAAGTAGGCTCAAAACCTCACATGATTCCAAACACCTATAGCCGGACTTCCAAGTTCCCGGGTCATCGACTCGCTATAGGCGAATACGGGGTGATGGCAGAAGACAGCTCTGTCGGTACATTTACCCATGAGTTCGGACATATGCTCGGATTAATCGATGAATATGATACATCCCGGTCTGCTAATAGCCACGCCGGCGAACCTGTACGTTACTGGTCACTGATGAGCTACGGTGCGGACGCTGGTAAACGCGTCGGTTCTAAACCAGTCGGCTTAAGTCCACTGGCCAAATCTGATCTGCAGATGATGTACGGCGGCAACTGGCTCCGAGGTTCTGTCATCAAATCAACTGACATCACGACAAAAGGTAAGACGTACCTTCTCGACCAGGCCAGCAGAAAGGGGCGTAATAATGATATTCTCAGAATTGAGCTGCCTCCTATCAAGAAAAAACTTAAATCCGGGCGCTATAGAAATTACCAGCAATATTATCTGGTAGAATGGCGAACTCATACAGGAATTGATCAAGGGCTTAGTGAAATTTACGACCCCTTTGGCCGAAACTATTATGGTAAAGGTATGCTGGTGTGGTACGTCAATGAGTATTACCGTAATAACTCATCGTTATCGAGCCATCCGGGTAAAAGTTTAGTCGGTGTAGTAGATGCATCTCCTAAAACATTGATATCAAAAACAGACAATGCACCGACGACTGATATTCAAATATTTGATGCCCCGTTTAACACGAAGCGTTATGGTAACTATAATAAGCTTTCAAATTATTTCTTTAAGAAAAAGAACACAGATCCAGTCCCTATTTTTTCTGACCGTAATTACACACAGGCGAAACTGGATGACCTTATGCTGCCTGAAGCGGGTCGGGTACTGCCGCAATATGGTATTAAAATGCGAGTAGTCGATCAGAACAAAGAAGGTACAGTAGCAAAAATAAAAATATATAAATAATTAAAATGCACATTTCAATAAGAGATGTGCATTTTAATTTTTAAAATAATATATCAGAAAATTTAAAATAATTATTTACAACTCCTTCGAATTCCGACATAATGTATTTAATCAAACAAAAGGGGGCCATCATTTGAAAAAGAAAGTGATTTCATCTGTCTTAACACTGGGAATTATTTCATCTGGTACTGCATTTGCAAGTGATTATTATAAGGGGACGGGCTTTGACAGTGTCATTGCAAATGAAGACCGTTTAATCGAGATGCTGAAGCAGGAAGGTGTCTTGAAAGAAAATGCATCGCGTGCTGAAGCAGAAAAAGCAGTCAAAGCTTATGTGAAAAACAAAGGGGAAGCAGCGACTGAAAAAGTTAAAAACGAAGGCAAGTTCGTTAAAAAGTTCAAGAAAGTGACGGATCAATCTAACAAAGCAAAAGACAATCGTTTCATTAAAGGAAAAGGGCAGAAAAAAGGACATGCAAATATTCTGAAGCCTGTGCAATTAGAAGAGTATAACGGCGAAAAACGAACAGATAAAGTGCTGCTTCTCGCTATCGACTTCCCGGATTACAAGAACTCAACAATCACAAAAGAAGAAAGTGATATGTTCTATGAAGATTACCCAGTAGATCATTACCAGCAGATGGTGTTCGGTGAAAAAGGATTCAAAGGACCGAATGGTGAGAATCTGCTGAGTATGAAGCAGTTCTATCAGAATCAGTCTGGTGGCAGTTATGATATCGAAGGAGATGTCCATGGCTGGTACACTGCTGACCATCCGGCAGCTTATTATGGAGGCAACTATCCGGACGCAGATGGCAGTGATGCCCGTCCGAAGGAACTTGTAAAAGAAGCCCTTCAAAAAGCGGCGCAAGATCCAACACTTGATCTGTCAGACTATGACCACTGGGATCGTTATGACCTTGATGGAGACGGTGTGCTGAATGAAAAAGATGGAATCGTTGACCACGTTATGATTATCCATGCTGGACCGGGTGAAGATGCAGGTGGTGGCCGTCTTGGTCCGGATGCTATCTGGTCTCATCGCTGGAGTCTGGACTTCAACGAACAGGGTGAACCGTATACGATTCCAGGTACAAAATCAGGACTGGACCAATTTGGAGGCGAGCTTGCTGTCATCGACTACACAATTGAACCAGAAGACGGTGCGACCGGGGTATTCGCTCATGAGTTCGGCCATGACTTAGGACTCCCGGATGAATATGATACGATTTATTCTGGTAAAGGTGAACCTGTCTCATTCTGGTCTATTATGTCAAGCGGTAGCTGGGCAGGTAAAATTCCAGGTACTGAACCAACTGGTTTTGATGCTTATATGAAAGAACTGCTTCAAAACTACCACGGTGGTAACTGGCAGACTGGTAGTGAAATTGATGTTAAAGACGTCACTTCCACTCCTCAGGCGTTCACATTAGATGAGGCTTCAAGCAAAGGGACAAATGATGATGCTGTTAAAATCACATTACCTGATAAAGAAACACAGGTTGTCAAACCAGCTGAAGGCACTAAAACCTATTTCAGTGGGGCAGACAATAATCTTCTGACATCTATGACGACAACTGTCGATTTAACAGGAAAACAATCAGCAGATTTATCATTTAAGGCATCATATGATATCGAAAAAGGTTATGACTATGCATATGTACAGGCCTCTACAGATGGTAAGAACTGGACTAATCTGGCTGGTAACATCACAAATAATGATGATCCTGAAGGTGCAGGTGCCAATGCCGGTAACGGTATTGATGGTACAAGTGACGGCTGGGTAGATGCTAAGTTCGACCTGTCAGCTTATGCAGGCAAGAAAGTTCAGCTGCGCTATCTATATGTCACAGATGCAGGTTCTATCGGCACTGGTCTCTATATTGATGACATCAAAGTAAACGCTGATGGAGGAGTAGTGCTCGCAGATGGAGCAGAAAACACTTCTAAGTTTGAACTGAATGGTTTCACTGTCTCTGATGGTAAGAAGTACAGCAAAAACTATTATCTGCTTCAATGGAGAAGTCATCATAAGATTGATGAAGGACTGGCACATATTAAACGTGCAGGTAACTTAATGAGCTTCAATCAAGGCTTAAACGTCTATTATGTTGATGAAAGCTATTCTGACAATCATGTCGCAAAACATCCGGGATACGGCTATATCGGAATTGTCGATGCAGACCAGAATCCACTGAAATGGAACGGTGCAACGGCATCATATGCATCGACTCAGTACCAGGTCCGCGATGCTGCGTTCAGCATGACTGCACAGGATCCACTCAAATTAAAACTTGATGATGGATCAACGCTTGTTGATGACAGCCTGAAATCAAGTGTGCTTTTCAATGATCAGAATGATTACTCTAATCCAGCCCAGCCGCATGCAGGAAAAATCCTGCCGCAATATGGACTAAAAGTGAAGGTAGTCGCAGAATCTAAAGATAAATCAGTCGGAAAAGTCATCGTCTATAAATAAAAAAATGCCACTTCGGTGGCATTTTTTATTTGCTATAATAGAGACGAGGTGAGGAGATGAAATATATAGAGACGGACCGGTTGGTTTTAAGAAACTGGCAACAGAAGGATCTGCCGTTGTTTCAGCAGATGAATGCTGATGCAGAAGTCAGACGTTATTTTCCTGACAGACTCAGCTATAAACGTTCAGAAATCGTTTTTCAGCAGATGCAGCGCGATATTGAAAAAAACAATCTCGGCTTATTTGCAGTAGAAGAAAAAGTAACTGGAGCGTTCATTGGTTTTATTGGTATGCATCTACTGGAGAAGAATAAGTGGTTCTCACTTGAAGAGATGCCCTTTTATGAGATTGGCTGGCGTCTCAGGAAAGAGGCGTGGGGGAAGGGCTACGCAACTGAAGGCGCCAAAGCTGTACTTTCTTATGGAAGAAAGATGACAGACCTGCCTATATTCAGTTTGACCAGTGTCAGAAATCTGCCGAGTATTCGTGTCATGCAGAAAATCGGCTTCTCTGAATATAGAACGTTTAATCACCCGATGATTCCGTCTGGCCATCCCCTTGAAAAACATGTCCTTTATAAGGATCAAATATGATACTGATCAGTAGCTGTTTAGTAGGACAGTCGGTTCGCTATGATGGCCGCAATCAGCTTGATTTACGGCTCAGACAATGGGTAGAGGATGGTAAAGCAATGCCCGTCTGTCCAGAAGTGATGGGTGGGCTGCTAGTCCCAAGAGAACCTGCAGAAATAGTGGGAGGAGACGGTGAAGCGGTCTGGCAAGGTGACGGTCGCGTCTTGACTGTTTCCGGTCAGGATGTGACAGAACAGTTCAAACAGGGTGCGCTTCAGACGCTTGAAATATGTCAGAAACATCAGGTAACTATGGTGATTTTAAAGGAAAATAGCCCGAGCTGTGGTAGTCATATGATTTATAATGGTCAGTTTGACGGCACGAAACAAGCGGGACTAGGTGTGACTTCAGCACTTCTTAAACGTTACGGCATTCAGGTTATCAATGAAAAAGACCCTCTAATTGAGGGTCATTGCTTTGATTAATGCATCAGGTTCTTCTTCAAGGACTGCGAGCGACAAATAGCGCTCGTCTAAAAAGCCTCTGTCATGCATTTCAACCAGCATCTGATAAAGGGTATGGTAATAGCCGTCTATATTGAAAATACCAATGGGCTTGTGATGAAGTTCCAGCTGGGCCCAGGTGAAGATTTCAAAAAATTCTTCCAATGTACCTGCACCGCCGGGCATCATAATAAAGCCGTCTGAGTAGTCTGCCATCATTTTTTTGCGTTCATGCATATTGTCGACTATATGAAGTTCAGTCAGCCCGTTATGTGCGACTTCTTTATCTCTCAGAAAACCTGGAATAACACCTATGACTTCACCACCACTCGCGAGTACGCTGTCAGCAATAACACCCATCAGCCCCACGTTGCCACCGCCATATACTAAACGGATGTTGTGATCGGCGAGATAAGTGCCTAATTTTTTTGCCTGTTCTGTATAAATATCTGCCCCTAGTCGGGAACCGCAGAAGACTGCTACTGATTTCATAGAAAAAATCCTTTCTAAATATGTTATCATTATGGCAAGAGGTGACGGTATGATCAGAATTATGAAAGTAAGCCCTGGGATGGAGATTCCGTTAGAACGTTATACATTATCACTCAGTCAAATGAGATTTTCTGGCCATCCAAAGTATATCATCAATCGAAAAAAAGCGGATTATCAACCTTTTGTCATATTAAAAGATAATGAAGTGATCGGCGTATTTGCACTGGAAACGGGCAGCATCCTGAAGACCATGGGTGCAGGCTCAGATGCCATCTATTTACGTGGTTTATCTATCTCAAGTAGTCATCAAGGGAAAGGCTATTTCAGACAGGCGTTAAAAGCGATAGAAAAATACTGTGCAAGTCTGAATAAGTTAGAACTCTATTTGATGGTCAATGTAAAAAATGATAATGGCTATTATGCGTTTATTAAAACAGGTTTTATTGACCGTAAACGAATCGTCCGTCAAGGGTTACTTAACTTAAAAGTATTATCAAAAACCATCCAGAATCATTGATTAAGGATGGTTTTTTCTAGTTGTTCTTTAAAATAGGCTTTATCAGCTGGGGACAAGGCTTTAGGGCCTTTCGTACGGATACCTGCTCGCCGCATCTGCAGTGATGTATGACGTATCGTGAGCAACTGGTCTATATTATCTTTCGTATAGAGTTTACCGTTATGATGAAGAATGATGGCCTTTTTATTAAGAAGTAGACTCGCTAGACCGTAATCCTGAGTAATAACGATATCACCGGGACGAGTCAAAGCGACTATTTTATAGTCCGCACTGTCTGCACCGTCATCGACATACTGTACAGACACAAAATCAGGATAGTGTTTACTTGTAAAATGATTAAAATTTCGTACTAATATGACGTTAAGCTGATGGTTATCGGCCAGCTCAATAATTTCAGCAATGACCGGACAGGCATCAGCATCTACGAGAATCGTCATTTAGTATTTGCCGCGTCGCTCGATATGAGCAGCCATCTGTTCACGGTGTTTCTCGAACAGTGGTGCATTAGAGTAATCCTCATCATGACCAAAATCGTAAACTGTTTCTGGTATCTCTACTTTTGATGTTTGACGTGAAGATGTGAAAGCGCTGAGGATAGAAGATTTACCTGCTTCTTTTTTCTTTGCTTCTTTAAATTCAGTTTTATGTTTCTTTTTTGCTTCTTTATCAGCTTTCACCAGATCTTCTTTCATCTGCTTCTGGCGCTCTTTCAGTCGTTTGTCTTCATCTTTCTGACGTTGACTGATTTCTTTTTCAAGCTGTTTGTTCATCTGTTTAGTTTGTTTAACTTTTTTGTTCTCTGCACGGTTTTCCTGGATGTTCTGTGCAGTCGACGCAACAAATTGAGAAGCAGCTACTGTCTTATCTTTGACATTTTTAGTTGTCTGAACGACTTTCTGAGTTGTATCAACAGTTTTGTCTTTCGCTTTGACAGCGACATCTTTTGTAGCGATAGCAGTATGAACCGTTTTATTTTTAACGGCTACATAATCAGGGTTTTCCTTTAAGCGGTGGCGTTCATTGATTAAAGGTACAAGTATAAGAGCTCCTAGGTTTACAGCTGTTTTGATTTTATCATTCATCATCATTCTCTCCTTCATAAGGTCATATTAATAACTTCATTTTACCCTTAATAAGTTTAAAATAAACGGCTGTCACAAGGACAACCGTCTATTTACTCTTCAATATTGTTCGCGATTTTATTAGTTAAATACATTAAGTGTTTGTAATCTGCGTAAGTGATACCGGAATGAACGAGCATTTCCTCAGGTATCTGATTGATTTGCTCTATCAGATCTTTACCTTTAGATGCTAAATGGACAAGTACGATTCGTTCATCCTCACTTGAACGGCTTCTGCTCACTAAATCAGCTATCTCCATCTTTTTAATAATGGGCGTGATTGTGCCGGACTGAAATGCCAGTCTTTCACCCAGTTTAAGCACAGGCATGCCATCTGATTCATTCAATACCATGAGAACGAGATACTGCTGATAACTGAGGTCATAAGGTTTCAGCAGTATGCGATTATAATATTTAATCATTTGACGCTGCGCATGATAAAGATAATAGTCAAGCGAAGATAATTTATTCATAGGTACTCCTTAAAGATAAAAATTAAATCCCTTTACCGATACCGAAACCGAAGTACAATACAGCAATGATTGCAACAAGTACCAGTCTGTAAATGGCGAATGGAATCAGTTTGACACGGTTGATCAGGTCGAGGAAAAGTTTAATAGATAAAATCCCAAAGATAAATGCAAAAATAAAACCTAAAATATAGAACCATGTCTGATCAGCATGTATATACTGATAATTACTGATTAAACTTTTAGCGCTGGCAGCAGCCATAATAGGAACAGCCATCATAAAAGTGAAATCAGAAGCTGCTTTATGATCAAGCTTTGTCAGTACACCTGCAGAAATGGTAGAACCAGAACGTGAGAATCCTGGCCAGAGAGCAAGGATCTGAACGAGACCGATAATGAAGGCCTGACGATAAGTGATACTGTCTACTGTCTGAGGATGCTGAACTTTTTTCGCATAAATATCAGCAACAATCATCAGAATAGCACCGAGCGCGAGGCCTACAAGAACAGTGGGAACAGAGAATAAATGTTCATCGATGAAATCATCAAATAATAGGCCGGCAATACCTGCTGGCAATAAACCGATGATGATGTGAGAAAGTTTAAGACGACGCTCCGAACGTTCTGCTTTAAAACTGAGCATATCAACGAAACGATGTCTGAAAATCCATGCCGCAGCTAGTATTGAACCAAGCTGAATAACAATTTTAAAAGTATTGGCAGATTCTTTTGATCCAAGTACTTGTGCTGAATTCAGCCACATATCATCCACTAAAATCTGATGACCTGTAGAAGAGACAGGCGCAAATTCGGTCAGACCTTCAACAATCCCTAAAATAATCGCTTTTAACAGTATAAAAAATTCCATTTCTTAACCACCTTATATCTTATCTTTTTTCTTTGACAGTATACCACATCGGCATATAATAAGAATATTTTTAACAGGTGTTTGACTATAAGCGTATTATTTTTGTTTTGCGTATTTATCATTATAATATAACTGAGGATGTGAAATTGTGAAATATTTAACAAGTTTATCTAAACGTTATTTTTATATACATGGTTTATTGTTTATAGCTTCTATTTTACTTGCTTCTATTATTATTATGCAGAGTTTAAATATCGGACAGCTGATTGACGGTGTGCTGCATCAAAATATTCCGTATCAATTGTTAGGAATTATTCTCGCTATATTAATAGGAAGAAGTGTGCTGCATTTTTTCATCAAGTGGCTCGGTGTCGTTCTCAGTTCTAAGATTAAGCATCAGCTGCGCCGCTCGCTTATCAATGATAAACAATCTGCTGCTGATACACTGAACCTGTCGACTGAAGGAATAGAAGGCATAGATAGTTTCTATGCAGATTATCTGCCGCAAGTTTACCGCTCGGCCATCATTCCTTTAGTCATCATTATTTTTCTGCTGTTCTTTCATCGGAATGCCGCTTTTATCATGATGATTACGGCACCTTTTGTACCGTTATTTTATATCATCATCGGTATCAACACAGCAAAAAAAGCGACGGATCAGATGACTGCACTCAATCAGTTTTCCAGTTATTTTCTTGATGCTATACGCGGCATCGTGACGATTAAACTGTTTAATAATGAAGAGCGTGTTAAACAAGATATCGCAGAAAAATCTGAAGGGTTCAGAGAGAAGACGATGATTATTCTGAAGACTGCATTTCTGTCTACACTGATGATTGAATTTATCACTATGCTCTCCATCGGGATCATCGCCCTGGAAATAGGACTCGGCCTGATTGTTTTTAAGACGATTTCTTTCTACACGGCTATTGTAGTGCTGATGCTGGCACCGGAGTTTTATAATGCACTCAAAGATTTAGGTGCTGCCTTCCATACAGGCAAACAGGCAGAAGGCTATGCAGAACTTCTTGAAGAACAGGACACAGAGCGTATTCAGTATGCATATACAGACCGTGATTCTATTAGAATGGATACTCAGCTCAACTATTCAAACTTCAGTATGCAGATTCATGACGAATTACCGATTCGTCATGCTGTAATATTCGGTCCAAGCGGAGCAGGCAAGTCAACCTTCGCTAAAATGCTGTCAGGAATAGAGAATCATGGCCACGGCCAGATTGAACTGCCTGCTTATCTTGAAAATAACCTGATTTATATGTCCCAGCAGCCTTTTGTGATGAATGATACACTTCGTCATAATGTCACGATGTTTAATGCGATTTCTGAAGAGGCACTTTATTCTGCTGCGAAACAGGTCGATATGCTGGAACGAATCGAGGCTCTGCCTCACGGGTTTGATACAGTCCTCGGAAGTGGCGGCGAGCAGCTGTCTGGCGGAGAAACCCATAGACTGATGCTCATGCGGGCGCTATTAAATCCGGCGGCGATGATTATTTTTGATGAACCGACCGCGATGCTGGATGCACAGACAGCAGAAATTGTAAGAGCAACGTTAAAAGAGCTCAGTAAACAGTCGGTGCTTTATACGATTGCGCATCAGCGGGCGACCATTCAGTCAGCTGACTACCTGATTTATATTGAAGGAGGCAAAGTGTCACATGGCACACGTGCAGATTTCAGTCATCAGGAATTCTATCAGGCGGTGATGCAAAATGTTTAAATGGATTGATAAACAAACTTATCGCTCGCTGTCACTTGCTATTCTAATAGGCGTGATTGGTGGTTTAACGGCTATCGGTATGTTCAGCTTGAGCGGTCTGATGTTGTCTAAAAGTGCATATGGTGTTCCACTCTATTCACTGATGATTCTTGTAGCTTCCATCAAACTGCTCGGAGTGGTGCGGGCAGTTGCAAGATATTTTGAACGTCTGATCAGCCACGATGCTACCTTCCGTATGCTGAAAGAAGTCAGAGTAAGTGCATTTGACCAGCTGATGCTGGACTTTGTCAATTTACATCAGAAATGGCGTCTATCAGAACTGCTGCAGCGGACAGTCAATGATATCGAGAAACTGCAGAACGTATTACTGAGAGTTATCTATCCGCCGGTGGTCGTGTTACTGACTGCACTCAATGTCTGCGTCATCTATGCTTTTTATGACTGGCAGGCAGTCGGTGTCATCGCGGGTGTCATGCTCATCATATTAGGGGTGCTGCCTCTGGTTTTCAGCCGGATGCTCAGCGGACTGACAAACCGGACAAGAAGCAGTCAGACTGATTTTATGGATACTCTCGCAGACTTTAACCTAGGCCGCGAAGATTTAGCCGTCTTCGATCAGCAGGGCCATTATGCACAGAGACTTCTAACAGCTCAACATGAATTTGAAAAAAATCTTCTGCGTGAAAAGCAGCTGATAGCAATCTACGACTGGTTGCTCAATTTGTTCAGTATGCTGGCCATCTGGGGCGTACTCTATGTCATGCTGGACCGCACTGTACTGATGTATGCAAGTATCGTCATGGTGACTATCACCCTCTTTGAGATGGCTATTCCAATGACTAATTTTCCTTTCTATTACCAGGAAACGAAGCGGGCGAGTGAACATCTGCTGACATTTTCTGCACCGGAAGACCAAATCCGGCCGGCACACGTCCTGCCGATTGAACTCAAAAATCTTCATTTTATTTATCCCGGACAAGTTCGTCCGGTATTAAATGACTTGACTATGACTATTCGTGAAGGCGAAAAGATAGCGATTGTCGGCAGCAGCGGCTCAGGTAAGTCTACTTTGATGAGTCTTTTATCAGGACTTTACTCAAGTGATATGCTGGCAGACGGACTCTCGACGCAGGACATCGACCGTGAAAGCTATATGAATGAACTGAATGTGATGCAGCAGAAGAATCATTTCTTCCAGGGCACTGTGCAGGATAATCTCTTCAGTGAGAATACTGAAGCGATTAATCAGTATTTAGAAGCATTCCATTTACCTTTTTCAGCAGACAGCGCAATCAGTGAATTTGGGCGTAATTTATCGGGTGGTGAACGCCAGCGACTGCACTTTATCAGATTATTGCTCAGAGATAGACCTCTATGGCTGCTCGACGAACCGTTCAACGGTATCGATGTTGTAAACAGACAGCTGATGATAGAACAGATTCTCAAGCAAAATACAGTGGTCGTCATCAGTCATGAACTTGAAATCTTACAGGACTTTGATATGATTTATGTATTGGAAGATGGAAAATTGATGGAGTCTGGACATTTCGAGTCATTAATGGAGAGACGAGGCATTTTCTATCAGAATGTTTTATTGGAACGTCAGAGAATCAATTAGGAGGACAACATGACAAAAATAGCATGGTTAGTCGATACAGCGGCTGGATTTACGAAAGAAGAAATTGCAGAACATGCTCTGTATGTAGTGCCGATGGGTCTGATCTTAAATGACCGCAGTTACATCGACCAAGTCAATCTGTCATCAGAGGAGTTTTATCAACTTCTGAAACAGTACGGTGAAGGTGCTAAATCCTCTCAGCCGAATTTTCAGGCGATGCTGGATACGTATCACAAAATAAAAGAAGATGGATATGACGCTGTTATCGCTGTCCACCCGACGAGTGAACTGACAGGTTCTTATCAAAATTCTCTGACCGCGAGCAGTGAAGTAGAGATAAAGTCAGCTGTTATAGATTCGCGTACCGGTTCTTATCCTTATAAGAAAATGGTGCTGGAAGGTATGGCACTGACTGAAAACGGAGAATCTTTTGAGACGGCAGTCAATCATATTAAAAAACGAGTAAATGACACTGTCCTCTATCTGCAGCCCAAAAATCTGCAGCAGGTCAGAAGAAGCGGTCGACTCAGTGCCTCCCAGAGTTTTTTAGCAGGTCTTCTCAGTATTCAGCTAATTTTAAGCCTGGAAGAAGGAAAAATCATTCCTTACGAAAAAGTCAGAACGCGCAAAAAAGTATTTGAGCGTATGATTGAAATAGTGGAAGAAGCCATTGAGAAAGAACAACTTAAAGAAATCTGTGTATTGAATTCAGGTGATCAAGAAGAAGCACAGAAATATGTAGAACAATTACAAAAAGACTATCCGGAACTTATTATTCATGAGGATTATATGGTTGCAGTCGCAAGTGTGCATACGGGATATGGTACTGTATCTGTGGGCTGGCTTAAAAATTAAAATAACCTGAGCATCTGCTCAGGTTATTTTGTTATTCATATTATCGACCATTTTATCCAGCAATGCTTTCAGTTCGTCGATTTCTTTGTCTGAAAGGATATCCGCATCTAGTAGAACGTCAGTGCAATTCTGGAGCGGTTTCTGAATTGCACGACTTTTGTCTGTGAGATGGATGAATACTTCCCGCTGATCAAGTTCAGAGCGCTCGCGAACAATCAGTTCATTTGCTTCCATACGTTTGAGAAGAGGAGAGATAGTACCTGTATCAAGTGCCAGCTCCTCTACGAGTGTCTTGACATTGACAGGTGAAATCTGCCAGAGTATGGAGAGAACGAGGTACTGCGGATAAGTAAGATTATATTGTTTAAATACTTTATTAGTATAGAAGCGATTCATCTTACGCTGTGCGTTATAGAGACTGAAACACAGCTGTTTGTCGAGCTTAAAATTATCTGACATTGAGTTCCCCGCCTTAAATATTTTCTTGGTAGTATGATACTTAATAACCTTATTATAAAAACGTTTTTAATTCAAGGCAATAATATTTGAATAACATGTAAATGTAATTAAAAACTGTATGCTGGAGGAATTTATGAATAAGATTAAACTTTACATTATTAGCGGTTTTTTAGGCAGTGGTAAAACCACATTGCTGAAACAGATGTTAACACAGTGGCAAGGTCAGAAAGTTGCAATTCTGATGAATGAGCTCGGACAGTTTAATGTAGATTCTACTATATTAGGTGATGATACACCGATGAATGAGCTTCTGAACGGCTGTATCTGCTGTGATTTAAAAAGTGATGTCGAAGTGCAGCTACATGATATCAGACATCGACATCAGCCGGATATCATCATTATTGAAGCAACAGGTGTCGCGCATCCTGTTGAAATTTACGATGCATGCCTTGCACCGTCTTTAACAAGTTACATTCAAATACAGTCCATATTGACATTAGTCGACGGGCCCCGTTTTCTTGCTCGGGCCAAATACAGTGTGACGACTGTTCAATTAATGGAGGAGCAAGTCCGCTATGCGCACAGTGTGATGATTAATAAAAAGGATCTGATGACAGAAGACGAGATAGATTTAGTCAGACAGCAGATTCAGCAGCTCAATTCGACTGGTGACATATATGTCACTTCTTATTCAGCTGTACCGGATTCAGTATTTGAATTAGAAGGGAAAAAGCGTGAGTCTCATCAGCATCTGCATCATGGCATCCAGTCGATGGTGTATACATTTTCTGCTCCTGTCGATAGCCGTCAATTTGTCAACTGGCTCAGAGAGTTACCGGACAGCTTACTAAGAATCAAAGGCTATATCAAGTTCAGAGAGAATCCCGGTCAGGTCGTCCTGTTTCAATATTCATACGGCATCCCGCAGTATGAAGCTGAAGACATGAACCTACCGCTTAAGCTTGTTGTAATCGGTGAGCAGCTGGACAAAAATAAAATATTGGATCAGCTGGATCAGCTGCAATTCAGTTAAGACAATCAGGTGATTGTCTTTTTTTTGATTATTGATGAAAGTTTTTGAATGTTTTTGGTAGTTTTTGATTGATTTCTGTAAACGGTAACATTATACTAAAGGGGAGATAAGGGGGTCAGATAATGCTTACTGAAAAACGTCATGAGATCATCTGTGACATGCTCAGTCAACATGACATTGTCACTTTACAGCAACTGACAGATACAATAGGCAGCAGTGAATCTACTATTAGACGAGACTTATCTGCACTGGAAGAAAAGGGTCAATTAATACGAGTCCACGGGGGTGCTAAACAAGTAGCAGATCTGCAGGATACACAACTTGAAATCAAGACGACAAGATTTGTGCGTGAGAAAGATGAGATAGCGAAACAGGCAGCTGCACTGATTAATGACGGTGCCTGCATCTATCTTGATGCCGGCAGCTCGACACTTGCCATGATTCCTTATTTAACCCAGCAGAATCTGACAGTCATCACCAATAGCGTGATTCATGTGACGGCACTTGTTGAACGAGGGATTAAAACGATTATGATCGGCGGTTTTGTCAAGCAGAATACGATGGCTAATGTCGGCTGTTCTGCTGAAGAGATGCTGAAAACTTTTAATTTTAATCTTGCTTTTATCGGTGTGAATGGTGTAGATGCTGATAAAGGGTTGACAACCCCTGATCCGGAAGAAGCGGCGATTAAACGTCTCGCTATCAACCAGAGCGTCAAGAGCTATTATCTGGCTGACGAATCGAAATTCGACCAAGTGACATTTGCGACGATTACACCCCTCAGTGAAGGAAGTATTATCACCAATCATCATTCTTATAACAATCAATATAATAAATATATAAAGGTGGGATAGCATGATCTATACCGTGACTTTAAATCCGTCAGTCGATTATATTGTGTTCACTGATACGATTAAACTAGGTGAACTCAACAGAGCAGGACAAACTTATAAGTTTGCAGGCGGCAAAGGTATTAATGTATCGCGTGTTCTGAAATCACATGGTGTTGAATCGACAGCACTCGGCTTTACAGGCGGGTTTCCTGGAGAGTTCATCAAAAACAGTCTGCAGGAAGCAGATATTATGACGGACTTTATTGAAGTAGCAGAGGATACACGAATCAACATTAAACTAAAAGGTGCATCTGAAACAGAAATCAATGCGCCTGGTCCAGCAGTGACAAATGAACAGACAGAGCAGCTGCTTGAGCAGATTAGGAGATTATCTCCTGAAGATACACTGGTGCTCGCGGGCAGTATTCCTTCTTCAATGAATGCAGATATCTATCGTAAAATAGCGCAGATGTGTCCTGGAAAACTTGTTGTAGATGCAGAGAAAGATTTGCTGTTATCGGTACTTGATAGTCATCCTGAGTTCATTAAGCCGAATAAAGCAGAGCTTGAACAGATTTTTGATAGAAAGCTTGAGACAGTCGATGAAATTAAAGACTGCGCAAGAGAACTCATTAAGCAAGGTGCCAAAAATGTCATGGTTTCACTTGGCGGGGAAGGTGCTTTATTTGTGAGTGAATCACTTGTCTACAAGGCGGAAGTACCTAGCGGCAAAGTGGTCAATACAGTAGGTTCAGGAGACTCTACAGTAGCAGGTATGATAGCGGGTATCGCCAGAGGACTGTCTCTAGAAGAGAGCTTTAAGCTGGCTGTTGCTTCTGGGACAGCGACTGCATTTACAGAAGACCTGGCAACGAAAGAACAGATAGATAACGTATTATCAGATATTAAATTGACGATTGTCTAAAAATAAGGAGGGTAAACCTATGAGAATTACAGAACTACTGACACAGTCTACTATTGCGATGGATTTAAATGCTTCGACTAAAAATACAGTGATAGATGAACTCGTTGAAACACTATGGCAGGCAGGCAAACTGAATGATAAAGAAGCCTACCGTGAAGCCATTCATGCACGTGAAGCACAAAGTACAACAGGAATTGGAGAAGGCATTGCCATTCCACATGCGAAGACTGATGCAGTTAAAGTACCGGCTATTGCGTTCGGAAAATCAAAACCAGGTGTGGATTATGAATCACTGGACGGAACACCGGCACATCTTTTCTTCATGATTGCAGCACCAGCAGGCGGCGCTCAGACCCATCTGGATGCACTGGCTAAATTATCCGGTATTCTGATGAATGAAGAAGTAAGAGCCCAGTTACTGAACGCTACTTCTAAAGAAGAAGTACTTGCTATTATCGATCAGAATGATGAAAGTGAAGCAGAAGTGGAGGAAGTGGCTGCTTCAGCTCCAGCTGCTGATGATAATCTTATTTTAGCGGTCACAGCTTGTCCGACAGGTATTGCGCATACTTATATGGCAGCGGATTCTCTGAAAAATAAAGCTGCGAAAATGGGTATTCCTATTAAAGTCGAGACCAATGGCTCTGGCGGTGTTAAAAACAAGCTGACAGATGATGAAATCAGACGCGCAAAAGGTATCATCGTTGCAGCAGATGTCAATGTCGATACAGCACGCTTCGATGGTAAAAATGTGGTCATGGTGCCAGTGGCAGACGGGATTAAACGTCCGGAAGAACTGATCAACATGGCACAGGATGATTCACGACCTAAATTTGTCGCAACTTCTAAAGCACGTACAACAGAGTCAGGTGAGAAAAAAGGATTCTATAAACATCTGATGAGCGGTGTATCCAACATGCTGCCGTTCGTTATTGCCGGGGGAATACTTATTGCGCTCAGTTTCTTCTGGGGTATACACTCTGCGGATCCGAAAAGTGAAGAATATAATGCATTTGCAGCTGCACTTAATACAATTGGTGGCGGCAATGGTGCATTCGGACTGATGATTCCAATACTCGCTGGTTTCATCGCATACAGTATCGCTGACCGTCCAGGTCTCGCTCCAGGTATGGTGGGTGGTCTGATGGCTGTACATGGCGGTTCTGGGTTCTTAGGTGGACTTGTTGCCGGATTCCTTGCAGGTTACTTAGTCAGAGGCTTAAAAGCATTGTTCAGTGGTCTGCCACAAGCACTTGAAGGCATTAAGCCAACTTTACTTTATCCTGTACTCGGTGTCGGTCTGACTGGTTTAATTATGTTCTATTTAGTCAATCCACCGGCAAAATGGTTGAATGACTTACTGACAACAACACTGAATGACATGAGCGGTACGAATATCATCCTGCTCGGACTCGTACTCGGTGGTATGATGGCTATCGATATGGGTGGTCCATTCAATAAAGCAGCCTACGCATTTGGGATTGCAGCGATTGATGCAGGTAACTATGCACCGATTACTGCAGCGATGATCGGGGGTATGGTGCCACCACTTGCGATTGCGCTTGCGATGATTATCTTCAGACGTAAATTCACTAAAGTTCAGCGTGGTTCTACTGTCTCTAATGCGGTCATGGGTGCTTCATTTATCACGGAAGGTGCGATTCCATTTGCAGCGGCAGATCCACTCCGCGTCATTCCTTCTATGATAGCAGGTAGCGCGACAGCTGGTGCACTTGCGATGGCATTCGGCTGCCGAGTACCAGCACCGCATGGCGGTATGTTCGTTATCTGGTTAGATAAAGCACACTGGCCGATGTTTTTACTGGCTCTTCTGATTGGTACAGTGGTCTCTGCATTAATTTATGGTTTTATTAAACCGAAACTTACTGAAGAAGAGCTTCAGGCTGAAATGGCAATGGAATAATTTAAGCATCCGACTTATGTCGGATGTTTTTTAATAACTGACGTTATATATTGTAATAAAGGGGTAAATTTTATAACATTATAGTTAACTTAGTAAAGAAGGATGAGCCCATGTTATACTACAAAACATATATAAAAGATAAGGAGGCGCCCTGGATCACCTTTATTCATGGTGCAGGCGGCAGTTCGACAATCTGGTTTAAGCAGATTCGCTACTTCAGAAAAGATTTTAATATCTTGCTTGTGGATTTACGTGGACATGGTAAATCCAAAGAGGATAAGTGGAAAAAAGGAGATACATTCGGTCATTTAGCAGCTGAAGTGATAGAAGTCTGTGACCACTTGGGGATTGAGAGAACGCATGTTATCGGTATGAGTCTTGGAACTATCGTTTCGCAGTCTCTGGCTGACCGTTATCCAGAACGTGTGCAGTCACTCGTATTAGGCGGCGCTATTATCGCACTTGATATACGGACAAAACTTTTACTATGGCTGGGTCGCACTATTAAGCGCATCATTCCATTTATGCTCCTCTATAAATTGTTTGCATATATCATTATGCCAAGAAAAAACCACGAGGAATCCCGACTTGCGTTTGTCAATGAAGCAAAAAAAATGAGTCAGAAGCAGTTTGTTAAATGGTTCAGTCTGACGAAACTGATCAACCCTTACTTGAGCCATCTACAGGTCTCGACTAAAAAAATTCCGACCGTCTTTATCATGGGGTCTGAAGACTATCTTTTTATCCCGCCGGTCAGAAAAGTGGCTGAAGAAAACAGCAACTTTAAAGTAGAGATTATTGAAAACTGTGGTCATGTCTGTAATATTGATCAGCCAGATATTTTCAATGATATTTCTAAACGATTCATTATGTCGCACGTGTAACGCTGCGGCATAAAATGTGTTAGAATAGAATTAATATTTTTAAAAGTGGCTGTCATTTAGGCAGTCATAAAATTTTTCGGAGGTGAATCCCTAATTCTAGGGAATTAATTGGACATAGAGACCATAATCAAGCTTTTCGTATTTGCATTTTTAATCTTAATGACTGCACTTTTCGTTGGATCTGAATTCAGTTTAGTTAAAGTCAGACTTTCTCGTATCGATCAACTCGTATCTGAAGGCAACAAAGCAGCTAAGATTGTCCAGCACATGGTTCATGAACTGGATTATTACTTATCTGCCTGTCAGTTAGGTATTACTGTCACAGCACTTGGACTCGGTTGGATCGGTGAATCGACTTTTGAAGCAGTCATCCATCCAGGACTGGAACTCTTACATATTCCTGTTGAACTCGCGAAGCCCATTTCAATCGCACTCAGTTTCCTGATTGTGACTTTCCTGCACGTTGTGTTAGGGGAATTAGCGCCTAAGTCACTCGCTATCCAATATGCGGAACGGATGACTTTAATTTTTGCGAGACCGCTTTATTACTTCGGTATTCTGATGAAACCTTTAATCTGGGCGATGAACGGTACGGCGCGTACTATTCTCAGAATGGTGGGTGTACAGCCGGCCGGGCATGAACAGGCGATGAGCGAAGATGAACTGAAGATTATTATGACGCAAAGTTACCAGAGCGGTGAAATCAACCGGACTGAACTTGCTTATATGCAGAATATCTTTTCATTTGATGAACGTCTGGCTAAAGACATTATGGTGCCGCGTACACAGATGATTTCACTGACGCAGCCATTTGATATTTCAGAACTGCTTGAAGTGGTCAATGAACACCAGTTTACTCGCTATCCGATTACAGAAGACGGGGATAAAGACCATATTATCGGTTTTATCAACGTCAAAGAATTCCTGACTAAATATGCGTCTGGCGATCCAGTCCGCATTAAAGAACATGTCCATGATTTGCCCCTTATTCATGAGGTCACTCGAATCAGTGATGCTCTGATTAAAATGCAGCGTGAACGCGTTCATATGGCACTTGTTATTGACGAATACGGTGGTACAGCAGGTATTCTGACGATGGAAGATATTCTAGAAGAGATTGTCGGCGAAATTCGTGATGAATTCGATGATGACGAAGTCAACGATATTATCAAGACGGGTGAAGCGACTTATCAGATTAACGGTAGAGTTTTATTAGCAGATATAGAAGAGCAATTTGGTATCACTTTCGAAGAATCAGACGATATCGATACGATTGGTGGCTGGATGCAGGCACAGAATCCTGATATCGATAAAGATGATTATGTCGATACCCACTTTGATAAATGGGTTGTGCTAGATGCGGAAAGCCATCAGATTAAATCAGTGGCGCTTCACAAGGATTTCCATGCATCAAGAGAAGAAGAAAACGGTGAAACTGAAGCATGAACCATTCAACATTAAATAGTTTGTTTCGCTTTTTTAGTTATCTGGAAGGTGGATCGCTTTTAATTCTTTTCTTTATAGCGGTTCCTCTAAAGCGCTTTGCAGGTAAGCCGGAAGTGGTGACGGTCTTCGGCTCTATTCATGGCTTTCTGTTTACTGTTTATATCATTCTGGTTATCTGGTTGATGTTCAAACTTAAATGGACCTTTAAATGGGTGGCCGGCGCTGTAATTTCAGCATTCCTGCCTTTTGGTACATTTGTATTTGATCATTATTATAAAAGGACTTTATATTATAGAAACGAATAAGAGAGACGAGGGTCTCTCTTTTTTTGGAGGTTAAGCGATGAGAATCAATAAATATCTTTCAGAATCCGGCATTACTTCAAGACGTGGAGCAGATAAATATATAGATGCCGGTCGCGTTAAAATTAACGGTGAATTAGCAGAACTCGGGAGCAAAGTAGAAGAAGGAGACGTTGTCACTGTCGATGGCAATGCTGTTACTCTCGAGAAAAGTTATGTTTACCTGAAATTAAATAAACCAAGAGGCATTACTTCAACAACAGAACGTCACATTAAAGGAAATATCGTGGATTTTGTCGGACATCAGGAGCGTATCTTTCATATCGGAAGACTGGATAAAGATTCAGAAGGCTTGATTTTACTGACGAATGACGGGGATATCGTCAATGAAATCCTGCGTGTGGAAAATAAACATGAGAAGGAATATGTGGTGTCCGTCGACAAGAAAATCACTGATGATTTTATCGAACAGATGGCAAGCGGTGTAGATATTCTCGGGACAACGACATTACCGGCCCAAGTTAGAAAAATTAATGACCGGACATTTAATATCATACTGATGCAGGGACTCAACCGACAGATCAGACGGATGTGTGAAGCTCTTGGCTATGAGGTTAGACAGTTACGCCGCATACGAGTGATGAACATTCATGTAGATGATTTGAAACTAGGTGAGTGGAAAGATTTAACGCAGACAGAGAAGGATGAACTTTTCAGACAGCTGGACTATCAGCCGAAAAGATAAGATGAGTGAATGAGCGCCGCGTAAAGTCCCGCAAAAGCAGTTAGTGGGACGATGCTCACTAAATGAGCAGACGCTGCATATCAAAAAACAGCGATAAATTCTGATTCAATCAGATTTTATCGCTGTTTACATTTCTGAATATTTAATAGGCAATCACCGCTTTATTATTCACCGCCGAGCATGTCAAACAGTCCACCGAGTGGGCTGCCTTCACCATAGCTTGAACTTTTCCCTGAAGCGGGCGCTGCAGCAAATACACGGCTTGCCAGACGGGAGAATGGTAATGATTGAACGAATACTGTTCCTGGACCTTGGACACGGGCAAACCATAAGCCTTCGCCGCCGAACATTTTTGTTTTGATACCAGGTATCGGTTCAATATCATAGTGAACGCTTGACGTCATACCGACTAAACAACCTGTATCAATCTGCAGGACTTCACCTGGCTGTAAATGACGCTCAACAATCGCTCCGCCTGCATGAATAAAGGCCATGCCATCACCAGTCAGTCGCTGCATAATAAAGCCTTCACCACCGAAGAAGCCGACACCGAGCTTTTTCTGAAGTGCGATATCAACTGAAACACCTTTAGCAGCCGCTAAAAATGCATCTTTCTGACAGATAAATTCACCATTTAAACGACTAAGGTCCAGTGGAATGATCTTACCTGGATAAGGTGCTGCCAAATAAACATGTTCTTTTTGATGTCCACGGTTTGTAAAAGTCGTCATAAAAAGACTTTCACCAGTCAATGTACGTTTGCCGGCAGAAAAAAGTTTATCCATAAAGCCGCCACCTTGCTTAGAACCATCGCCGAAGATTGTTGCAAGTTCAATATTAGGGTTGACCATCATCATACTGCCAGCTTCAGATACAACTGTTTCATTCGGATCAAGCTCTATCTCCACATACTGGATATCATCACCGTAAATTTTATAATCTATTTCATGGTTATTCATCTTGTCATCTCCCTTTTTTCTCCAGTATAACGATTTGTATGATTAATCGCCACAAAGTTGTTAAGAATGAAAGATAGATAACAAATACACCTTTAGTATAATGAGCTTGAGGTGAATCCTATGAAATTTAAGAAACCTAATCAGCACGGAGTCTGGGCTATGCTGATTATGCCTTTTTTATTTGGAGTCTTTGCGGGAGAGTTTAATCTATTTCACTTATTATTTATATTAGGCTGGTTTTTAGTCTTCTTTGCGACAGATAATTTACTGTTCTATATCAAAAAACGTAAAAAAGATAATGGCTATTTATTGTCAGCTGGCATGTTTGGCGTGCTTGCGGCATTATGTTTAGGAGTTCTGATTCTTCGCCAGCCGTCATTACTGTTCTTTTTTGGCATGATGATTCCTTTTGGCGGACTTAATATTTACTTTGCGAGTATCCGTGATGAGCGAAATGTGTTAAATGATCTCAGTGCAGTTATCATTTTTTCAATAGCCGGCTGCATCAGTTATTTTATCGGGCATGAAGAATTAGATGGTGAGATGATCAAAGTCTTTGTTTTCAGTTTTCTGTATTTTGTGGGTACGATTCTTTACGTTAAAACAATGATTCGTGAAAAACGAAATGTAAAGTATAAATGGCTATCTTTTAGTTATCATATGCTACTGGTGGTTGCAGGATTTTGGTTCCACGTTCTGATAGGAATTGCCGTAGTCCCTAGTTTGATTAGAGCGATAACGTTCTATGGCAAGAATTATAAGCCGATGAAGATAGGGATAGTTGAAATAGCGAATGCCTGCTTCGTGACATTCTTTGTAGCGTTGTATTTTCTTAAATAGTGGAGTTACTGGCGATAAATGGTATTTGTAGCTGATAACGCTTTTCTCCAAAAAAATGACGACCACTCGGTCGTCATTTTTCATATTTCTCGCGATGTTCTTTTTTCATCTTTAAATATTCTTTATCTTCCCGAATAGTATCCCAGTATTCCTTGAAGATAAGTGCAGATTCTCTTTTTTCCGGTGCTTCGTCGTTCAAATAGACAGACCCATTCTCTGCATATTTTTTGCCGCTCTTATGATGGGCGTAGCGCATCGCACGCGTATAGCCCATCTGGATGAACTTGCGTGACATGTCCATGCCGACAAAATCATTTTCTTTCTTATAATTCTGGTAAAGGTCATATATTTTCTCGGCTGATTCTTTAGCGATTTCCGGTGTCTTAAATCGCCAGTGGGGCAAGATTTCACCTTTATACGGCTGGACTAACAGCACACCTTGTTCTCCGCGCCCAACCTGGTACAGCTCAGAGTGTTCACGGAAATCCAGCTTATCAAAATCCTGATCATAATTGAATTCCTTCACAAAAATTCCTCCTAATAAAAAAAGAGCCTCAAAGGCTCTTTTTTAAAAAATTAACGACGTTTGTGCATCATACCAAGTACGATTGAAACGATAGCGATTAACAGGATAGTACCTACTAATGCTGGTAAGATGTATACGCCCCAGATTTCTGGTCCCCAGTGTCCAAGTAATGATCCACCGATTGATGCACCAAGTAAACCTGCGATGATATTACCGATTTTTCCGCCTGGAATATCAGTACCCATGATCATACCTGCTACCCAGCCGATAAGACCACCCATGATTAACATTAAAATAAAGCCCATGTGTGTTTCCTCCTATTAAATAAAATTAGAATAATAAGACGTTTGACTCTTATGATTTATATATACCCAGGAGTTTAAGCACAAAACATGAGAATTTAAAATTTATACGCCTTTTTTATTGCTCCATAAAAGTGTATGCAGCTGAGGGGTCACATAGACATGATTCATATCATCATCCTGCATCACACGGTCGATGACTTCTTCGTACCGTGCTAACAGCTTGGATGTATGGGCATTTACCTCGTCTTCAAGATACGGGTTACCCACTTGAACATAAAACGGCAGATTTAAATAACGATGATGCATCTGCTTAGCAAACTGATAGTCTGCTTCATCAAATACAACGACTTTCAAGTTGATTTTCGTCGCATCCAGCTGGCTGATGACGTCATCTAGAATAGTAAGATTCTGATTCATACCTGATGACGGTGGTTTCGGACTGATAGTCAGCTGATCGATGTCACGCATCCATGTCTGGAACTTGGAACCCTGTGTTTCAAGGGCGACCTGGCAGCTTTCGGCATGCAGTAAATCCACGAGTGTACCGATGTCCTTGATAAGAGCAGGGTTGCCGCCTGAAATAGTCACATGGTTGAATGACTGACCGCCGATTTCTCTGAGCTCTCTATAAATGTCTTCAGTAGTCATCATTCTGATATCTTCTTTCATGGATCCGTCCCATGTAAATTTCGAGTCACACCAGCTACAGCGGAAATCACAGCCGGCTGTTCTGACAAACATCGTTTTGCGGCCGATGACAATCCCTTCACCTTGTATCGTCGGACCGAATATCTCCATCACAGGTATCATAGGTCACCTCTGTAAACGACGTAGCTTGTCGGTGTTTCACGCAGAAAGACCTGCAGGCATTTAGCCCCGTTATCCAGTTCATCCAGATAATCCTGAACCAGCGTATAAATAAGTTCGGCCATTTTTTCTGTCGAAGGAATCATCCCTTTGACCTCTGGCAGTTCGTTTAGAAGCTGGTGATCAAAACGGCCGTGAATGAGTTTTTTTAACTCGCTGAAATTAACGAGAAAGCCAAGGTCATCCAGCTCGTTACCGGCAATCGTCAGACACAGAAAATAAGTGTGACCATGCACGCGTGCGCATGCCCCTGCGCGCTCATCAGGAATATAATGTGCGCTTGAGAAGTTCATATCTTTATTCAGTTCAAAACGGTAGGAGTGGGGGACTTGTGGATAAATCTGACCAATCATTTCGCACCTCTTTCTGCGAGATAGGCTGTGAATCCCGCATTTCTTAATTGACAGCTTGGACATTCTCCGCATCCATCAGCCATGATGCCCTCATAACAGGTCAATGTGTTATTTCGAACATAATCCAGCTGGCCGAGTTCATCTGCCAGCTGCCATGTTTCTTTTTTATCCAGCCACATCAGCGGGGTATGAATGACAAAGTTTTCGTCCATCGCGAGATTCACTGTGACGTTAAGCGACTTGATAAAGATGTCACGGCAATCCGGATACCCTGAGAAGTCAGTTTCACAGACACCCGTGATGATATGTTTCGCACCAATCTGATAAGCGAGTGCAGCTGCAAAGCTCATAAACAGGAGATTCCGCGCCGGCACAAATGTGTTAGGGATATTACCTTCTTCTATTGCCATCGTATGATCCGTTAAAGCATTAGGTGACAGCTGAGATAAAAGAGACATATCGAGGACGTGATGCTTCAATCCCTGTTCTTCAGCAATATTCTGTGCGACTGTTATTTCAAGCGCATGGCGCTGACCGTAGTTAAAAGTCACGAGTTCAACTTCTTTATAATGTTTCAGAGCATGGAACATACAGGTCGTACTATCCTGTCCACCGCTGAAGACGACGAGTGCTTTATCATTGTTTAGTTTCATTTTTTCCACCTTTTCAATAAAAAAAGACATCTTATCCCTAGCAAGATGTCTGACTAGTTTTTTATAGAGGGTATGCGCTAGGAACCTCTTATTAAATTCGTTACTCATTGTAGCAGAAAAAAAGCTATACTAAAAGAGATAAATTTTGAGCACCGGAGTGAAAGTATGTTTTTAATGATAGATAATTACGACTCATTTACTTATAACATCGTGCATTATATCGAAGGAATGGACGAAGAAATCATCGTACGTCAGCCGCATGAAATCACGACTCACGATATAGAAGACATGCAGCCGGAGGGCATTCTTCTGTCGCCAGGTCCAGGTCACCCGGAAGATGCTGCTCTGACACTCGAGGTGATTAAAACATTTGCAGGTAGAATTCCGCTGCTCGGTATCTGTCTCGGGTTTCAGGCGATTATAACGGCTTTCGGTGGTAAAGTCGATAAAGGTCGGCCTGTCCATGGCCATAGTGCTGAAATCACACACGACGGGAAAGGGCTGTACATGAATCTGCCAGATTCTCTAAAAGTAGCACGTTATCACTCGCTCCGAGCGGTCAGTCTGCCAGAATGTCTGATTGTCACAGCAAAAACGCATGATGGTATTATCATGGGTATCAGACATTGTGACTCGCTCGTTGAAGGGGTGCAGTATCATCCTGAATCAGTGCTGACAGAACACGGTCATGAGCAGTTAAAACAATTCATTAGGATGTGCAGAGAATGAGAGCATGTATTCAGTTTAAAGAGTTTGATACTTTATATTTTGAAGAGCCACTTCAAGTACTGACGGCAAATACGCTGGATGAGGTAAAACCAGTCATTGACGCTGCTGAAAAGTGGAGCAAGGCGAACTATGTTGTCGGCTATCTGAACTATGAAGCTGCGAAAGCATTCTCACCATTAATGGCTGTTAAAGAAGCGGATTGCTATGCCAAGTTCTATGTGTTCAGTGAGCCGGCCCGGCCTTTTGAAAAGTCGGTGCTGAGACAACCAGTTAAGTTTGCCTTTACAGAAACAAAAGAGATGATAGAAGACCATATAAGGGAGATTAAAGAACGTATACGTCTCGGGGATACTTATCAGGTCAACTATACGACACGCTTGAAGGCGACTGCTGATGTTGATGCCTATGCCCTTTACCTGAAACTCACTGAAGTCAGTAATGGGGGTTACTGTGCATTTATCGAAGAAGAAGATCATGCCATCATCAGTATCTCGCCAGAACTATTCTTTAAATACGACAGGGCTTCTCGTGTCATTCAGACTAAACCGATGAAAGGGACTCTTTCCCGTCATCAAGATCCTCTACAGGATAAAAGGAACTTTGAACAGCTGAAGAGTTCAGAGAAAGATCAGGCAGAAAATGTGATGATTGTTGACTTACTGCGCAACGATTTAAGCCGTATAGCAGAGAAGAACTCTGTACAGGTTCCTGCGCTTTTTGATATCGAAGCGTATCCGACAGTCTATCAGATGACCTCTACAGTAGAAGCGGTCATTAAGAAATCACATACACTGTATGACGTACTGAAGGCGCTGTTTCCTTGTGGCTCGATTACTGGTGCTCCGAAAATTAGTACTATGAATATCATTAACGGACTCGAGAGCGCGAGAGGCATCTACTGCGGAACAATCGGTATTCTGACACCTGAACAGGCTGTTTTTAATGTACCGATTCGTACAATCGAAAAGAAAAATAATCAGCTGCTTTACGGTGTAGGTGGGGGGATGACCATCGATTCTGATGAAACAGCAGAATTCAATGAAATGGTCATGAAGACCCATATTTTGAGACAGCTGGCTCATTACTCTGAATTCAACTTAATTGAAACGATGCGGCTGGATGCAACGGGGATCAGACGACGCGAATATCATTTTAATAGACTCTTAAAAAGCCTGACACACTTTGATTTTGCTTATGACAGCCATCTCCTTCAGCGGATATTTGAACAGCAGGGAGCTGGCAGCTTAAGAATCGCTGCCTACGACGGCTATATCTCAGTGACGAAGCGGCCACTTCCCACAAAGACAATAGATAAAGCGCTGCTGACCCCTATGGAAGAAGTATCTTTAGAGCGCCTGCAGCATAAGACTTCACAGCGGAATCATTACACGTCAGCTGACGGTTTCCTTTCTTTGTATTATAATAAGAATAATTATCTGACAGAGTTCAATATTGGCAATCTTGTCTATTCTCTTGATGGGACTCTTTATACCCCTGCTTTAGAAGACCAGCTGCCAGGCAGTATGCAGGCAGAACTTCTCGCCACTCACCAGATTAAAAGGCGTGACTTGCATCTCAATGAACTTGATTCAGTAGAGCAATTCTGGATGATTAATTCCCTCAGAGAATGGGTGAAAGTTGAACTTTGTAAACAAAACGTGGCAAAGTTCTAGATAAAAGCGTAAAATAAAAGCAATTAACTTATGAGCGTTAGGAGAACTTTATGATTATCACTTTAATACTTCTCATCGGTTTATGCGTCTGGATCTACTATTGTAATCAGCGTGTGATATCTTTTTTAAAAACAGGAGAAGATAGAAACGCATTGATCTGGCTCTATGTAGCGATGGTAACCGCTATACTGATTGTAGGTGTTCTTGTCTTCAGTATGAGACAGGAAGTAATCAGCCTGCTTGATGTTTTTTATCACCATTAGGTGGTCTTCTATTTAGAAATTAGCAAGTAGAGAGAGGTTCTATCATGATATTTGAAGATGCAGGACTATATACAACTTATCAGACAGCTAAAAGCGATCAATTGTCTCATACTATTGCCAACGCACTTGTCGGCAATGATTCAGAAATGCCGACATTTGAGATGGCTATGGTACCGGCGACGGTCTATTTTGAAGAAGAGACTTTAATAGCCTTAACAGGTGCGGATTACAACGCCTATACTTCGGAACGTGAAATTGAGATGTTCAAGCCACATCTGATGGCTAAAGGAGAGACTCTGCATTTCGGACGAGCGGCGAAAGGGACACGTGTCTACCTTGCCGTTGCGGGCGGTGTGCAGGAGGCAGTACTGAATCAGAAAATAGAAGCAGATACGACCTTTAAACTGGTGCATGAATATACAGACATACAGAAGAAACTGATTCAGAAATTATCTGTCGTCGAGTCATGCCCATGGGGTGTTGATTTTTACTCTTTATCACGTGTCTATTACTCTGATATTTTCCACATTTATCCCGTTAAGGATGTGGTGATTCCGGATGATGAAGTCTATGAAGTTTCAAGTTATCTGAATCGACAGAGCTTTACATTAGAAGGACCGTTGATTAAATACAAAGAGCGAGCTGAAGCGCAGCTGAATCCTGGCAGCATCCAGGTTACAGTTGACCAGAAACTAAGAGTGATCTTGACTGCAATGGATGGCCAGGAAGCGGTGGCACAGATTGCGCCTTATCATTTCTTAAAACTGGTTCAAAAGCGACCAGGGTCGAAACTTATTTTTAAAAACGTATCTCAGGAAGAGTATTATGAACGCAAAAATTCTTACGACCACTGGGTAAAAAGTCTTTTAATGCAGCTATCTTATCAGCTGAAAAGTTATGTCAGTTCCTGATATCTGATTATAGACAAAAATCATTCACATATTACACAAAAAATAGCTGAGAAGCTATTTTTTATTTGCTTAAATAACAAAATAAGGTTAAATTTATATATTGAAGCTAATCATATTAATTTAAATTAAAGAACATTAATTTTGTGTAAATTTTATATGGGATGGTATAGATTGGAGTTGTTAAATGAATGTTTAAAGACAAAAAAATAACGATATTTACTTTCTTTCTGATGACTGTACTGACAGTATCAGTTAAGACTTATTTTGCATATTATGTTGACTTATCACTAGGCGTTAAAGGTATTGTACAGAACTTGATTCTCCTGCTCAATCCTTATAGTCTAGTGGCGCTTATATTAAGTACACTGCTGTTTTTCAAAGGGCGAAAAGCATTCTGGCTAGTTTTTACAGGTGGTACACTATTGACGCTGCTCCTATATAGTAACGTCGTCTACTTCAGATTCTTCTCAGACTTCCTGACGTTCAGTACACTCAATCAGGTCAGCAACGTTGAATCTATGTCCGGAGCACTCTGGAGCTCATTCCAGTGGTATGACTTTGTATATTTTCTGGATACCATTGTTTATTTGGTCCTACTGACTGTTAAACGAGATGTATTGTCAACACAGTCATTTAAACGAAAGTTTGTGCCTGTCATGATGGGTGTTTCAATCGCACTATTCTTCATTAATCTGGCGTTCGCAGAAATGGATCGTCCTGAGCTTTTGACTCGTACGTTTGACCATAAATATTTGGTGAAGTATCTGGGACCTTATAACTTTACAGTCTATGACGGCGTGAAGACGATTCAGAACAATCAGCAGAAAGCGATGGCAAGTGCAGACGATCTGACGCGCCTGCAGTCCTATACAAAAACGAAATACGCCGAACCAAATAAAAAATATTTCGGTATTGCTAAAGAAAAAAATATCATCAAAATTCATCTGGAAAGTTTCCAGACAGAGATGATCGGTCTGAAAGTGAATGGTAAAGAAGTCACACCTTATTTGAATCAGCTGGCAACAGGTAATGATGACTTCATCTATTACAGCAACTTCTTCCATTCAACTGGCCAGGGTAAAACATCTGATGCTGAGTTAACAATGGATAACAGCATGTATGGTCTGCAGCAAGGGTCTGCTTTCTCATTGAAAAGCGACAACACATTCCAGTCGCTGCCGGCTATCCTGCACCAGAAACAGAACTATTCGACTTCTGTCATGCATGGAGACTATAAGACGTTCTGGAACCGTGATCAGATTTACAAACGTTTCGGCATCGATAAGTTCTATGATGCAACGTATTATGATATGAGCGAAGAAAATCTTGAGAACCTGGGTCTTAAAGATAAAGAGTTCTTTAAGGAATCTATTCCTTACCTGAAAAAAGAAACGAAGCCGTTCTATTCACATCTGCTCACACTGACGAACCATTATCCTTTCACAGTGGATCCATCTGAAGCGACAATTGCTTCTCCGAATACAGGTGACGCAACAGTTGATGGTTATGTACAGACTGCCCGTTATTTAGACGAAGCAGTGAGACAATTTATGACTGACTTGAAGAAAAACGGACTTTATGATGATTCCGTCATTATGATTTATGGAGACCACTACGGTATTTCAGAGAATCATAATAAAGCGATGGGTCAACTGATCGGTGAAACTGTGACACCAGCTAAGTTTATGGATCTGCAACGTACAGGTTTATTCCTGAAAGTGCCTGGCATTAAAGGGCATGTTGACCCTACTTATGCGAGTCAGGTGGACGTGATGCCGACAATCCTTCACTTAACAGGAATCGATGCAAAACCTTATACGATTTTCGGTACTGACTTATTATCTAAAAAACATCGTCAAGTCGTCGTCTTCAGAAACGGTGATTTCATTACACCGGAAATCAAGTCGTTGAATGGTGTCTTTTATGACAATAAGACGAACGCGCAGCTGACAGATGAGAAGCTGATTGCGAAAGCAACGAAAATCAAAAATACGGTGGCTACAGAACTTGAAATGTCAGATAGTCTGTTGAACGGAGACTTACTTCGTTTCTACAATAACAAAGAATTCAAGAAAATTAATCCTGCTGATTATGAATACCAGAATGGTACAGTCAGCTCGATGAAATAGAAAAAAGAGACGATTTCAACTGAAATCGTCTCTTTTTTCATCCAAGTGAGACATCGAGAATCATCATGATCGTAAAGCCGACCATTAATCCGAGTGTCGCAAGGTCTGTATTTTCTCCGGACTGTGATTCAGGTATCAGTTCTTCTACAACTACGAAGATCATCGCACCTGCCGCAAAAGCGAGGGCATAAGGTAATAGAGGTGTGACGAGTAGAACGGCTGCGGCACCGATGACGGCGAAGACAGGTTCAACAAGTGCAGAAGCCTGGCCAAAATTAAAAGCCTGCCATTTCGATTTGCCGTCACCATGAATTGGCAGGCTAAGTGCAGTTCCTTCAGGAATGTTCTGGATACCAATGCCGATTGCGAGTCCGACTGCTGCCATAAGTCCGCTGTCAGTCGCATGACCAATCGCACCAAATGCAACACCGAGTGCCAGTCCTTCAGGGATATTATGAAGGGTGATAGCAAGTAAAAGTAACGTAGATTTATTTAAATTACTTTTACGGCCTTCTGTCTGATGGCCAGATGATGCATGAGCGTGCATATGAGGAATAACAACATCCAGGCCACGGATGAAGATACCGCCCAGCAGGAAACCGATTGCAGCTGGAATCCAGGGAATCTGTCCTGCTTTTTCACTGAATTCAAGTGCGGGTGCCAAGAGCGACCAGAAGGATGCTGCGATCATAACGCCGGCCGCAAAACCTTGCATCGTATTGAGCAGCTTATTGTTGACTGATCTGACTAAAAAGACTACAGCTGCGCCTAAAGCTGTCATGCCCCAGGTAAAAATACCAGCGATAAGAGCCTGATAAACATGTGATAGTTGACTAAACCACTCTAACATAGTGTCTCCTTCTCCGTAAAAGTGTATAATATATTAATGAATTTTTGACAATAACAACATCATAGCACATATATGAGAAAGAGGTTAACGATGGAAGCGTATAAGATAGAGAATTTAGCGAAACAATACGGAGACAAGACCATATTCGACCAGGTCAACCTGAGCATTGCTGAAGGCGAAAAGATTGCGCTTGTCGGTATAAATGGCACGGGTAAAAGCGCGCTTCTAAAAGCCATCGCAGAAATCGAACCACATAATGGCATAGTGACTCATTCAAATGGTTTTAAGATCAGTTATGCAGCACAGGATCCGGTACTCAGCCTGAAAGAGAATGCAGTACAAAATGTAATGGATCCAGAAAATCCGGTCGTCAGACTGCTGAATGACTATAATGAAGTGCTCATCCAAATGACAACCAATATGTGTGACCCTGTTATGCAGTCATTTAATCAGCTTCAGGAACAGATTGAAGCAGTTGATGGCTTCAGCTATCAGGCTGAAGCGAAGACCATTCTGACGAAGCTCGGTATTATGGATCACGACAAACTGCTGAGTGAAATGAGTGGGGGTCAGCAGAAACGGGTTGCACTTGCGAAGACCTTGTTATCAAGACCAGATTTACTGCTTCTTGATGAACCGACCAACCATCTGGATTTCGAATCCATTGCCTGGCTGATTCAGTATATTAAGACTTATCCGAAGGCTGTTTTATTTGTTACCCATGACCGCTTCTTCTTAAATGAGGTGACTGACCGCATCATCGAACTGAGAAATGGACATCTTCATCCTTACGTCGGTAATTATGATGCTTATATCGCGCAGAAGGCTGAAGAAGAACTGACAGCAGAACGTATTCAACATAAAGAGAAGCAGCTTTACAAGCAGGAACTGGCTTGGATGAGAAAAGGTGCTAAAGCACGTACGACGAAGCAGCAGGCCCGTATAGACCGTTTTAAGTCAATAGAAGAGAAAGTCAGCGAGCACCAGACGAAGGACCAGATGTCTATCGATCTCAATCATCAAAGACTGGGTAAGCAGGTCTTTGAACTTGATGATATCGGTATCACAATCGGTAATAAAGAATTGTTTAATGGATTAACGACTATCGTCCAGACGACTGACCGTATTGGTATTGTCGGTGAGAACGGCAGCGGTAAATCAACACTTTTAAATATCTTGAGCGAGCGTCTGACCAACTATACAGGAACACTTAAGACGGGACAGACCGTTAAAATCGGTTACTACCAGCAGTCTTACGCAAAAATGAATGAAGAAATGCGTATCATTGATTTTCTGCGTGAGAAAGCAGAAGAAGCGACACAGAAAGATGGTACTAAAATCTCTGTCACTCAGCTTCTTGAGCGTTTTCTTTTCCCGTCCAGTATGCACGGCACACTGATTCACCGCCTGTCAGGTGGAGAGAAAAAGAGACTTTATCTCCTCAGCATTCTGATAGAAGGACCGAATGTACTGCTGCTGGATGAGCCGACAAATGATCTGGACACAGAGACGCTGACGATACTTGAAGCATATCTCGCTGAGTTTAATGGCGCAGTCATTACAGTCAGCCATGATCGTTACTTCCTGGATAAAGTCGTGACTAAGTACTGGTATATTTCGAATCAGAAAGTCAATATCATTCTCGGTGAGTTCGATGACTACCTTGCTTATAAAAAATCTGTCGTGACAACGCCCGTGAAAGAAGTAGTCGTGAAAGAAAAACGGACTCAGACTCGAGTCAGTTACAAGGATAAACGTCGTTTCGAGGAATTAGGCGAAGAAATAGAATCACTGGAGAAACAACTTGAAGAGACAGATGAGCAGATTGCGCAGGAGACGACGAATTATGAACGTCTTAATGAATTAACGGCAACACGAGAAGACCTCAATACACGATATGAAGAATCATTTTTAGAGTGGAGCGAACTCGCAGAACGGATGGAATAAAATGAAGCTAGAAGATATATTACAGAAATATTATGGATATGAGACATTCAGAGAAGGGCAGAAAGAGCTGATTGAGCATGTGATGAATAATCAGTCAGCACTTGGCATCCTGCCGACAGGCGGCGGAAAATCAATCTGTTACCAGGTGCCGGGTATTGCCCGAGGCGGATTGACGCTCGTAATCAGTCCGCTCATCTCCTTGATGAAGGACCAGGTTGATACACTGAGTGCAGCGGGGATACCAGCTGCTTATTTGAACAGTCAGCAGAAAGCAGCAGAAGTTCGCGCTGTTGAATCTGATTTAAAAAAGGGTGCTTATCAGTTCCTCTATGTCGCGCCGGAACGATTCGAACAGAATAACTTCAGATATTTACTGACACAGCTGGATATCAGATTGATCGCCTTTGACGAAGCGCATTGTATCTCAAAATGGGGACATGATTTCAGACCGAGTTATCGTCAAGTCGTCTCTCGCGTGATGACAATAGGCGCGCCGTGTATAGCTGTCACGGCGACGGCAACTGTAGATGTCAGAAAAGATATTCAGGAACTCCTTTACATTAGTGATGATTGTGTCGTTGAAACGAGTATTAAACGCGATAATCTTGATTTTAAGATTGATCCGACGTTCCAGAAAGATAAGATGGTCAGACGCTATGTGAAGGAACATATGAAAGATTCAGGTATTATTTATGCGACGACACGCAAACAAGTGGAAGCACTCAGCGAGCAGTTCACTGATCAGAATATCAGTCATACCATTTATCATGCGGGTCTTTCCAGTGAAGTAAGAGAGCAGAATCAGACCGCGTTCGTCAATGACAACAGTCCTGTTATGATAGCGACCAACGCATTTGGAATGGGTATTGATAAATCTAACGTCAGATACGTCATCCATTATAATCTGCCTCAGGATCTGGAATCTTACTATCAGGAAGCGGGGCGTGCCGGGCGTGATGGTCTGCAGAGTGAATGTATTCTTCTCTATAGTGAACAGGATATACGGCTGCAGCAGTTTTTTATCGGTAACACACCGGACGAAGTCATTCAGGAACGTAAGAAAGAAAAACTTGAGAAAATGGTTCAGTATACGAAGACTACGCAGTGTCTGCAGGGGACACTCATCAATTACTTCAATCCGGAAGAACATCTTGAACCGTGTGGCAGATGTACAAACTGTCTGATGGAAGCAAAATATGATATGTCCGTTGAAGCGAAGAAACTGATGAGCTGTCTGATTCGCATCAAGACGCCTGTCAGCAGGGGGATACTGACGAAAGTCATCAGAGGTGAGCAGGTGTCACAAGAAATGTCTCAGCTCAGTACATTTGGCCTGATGAAAGATTATGAGACAAAAGATATTCACGGCTTTATTGATACCCTTCTATTCAATGGTTATTTAGATGAGATAGATGGTAAACTGCACGTACATCCAAGTGCTAAAGATGTCCTGATGAGTGACGTTAAAATCATGACACACTACCATCCTGTTTCCTATAATGAACGCGTCACGATTCATACGCTTGTCAATGTTGATGAAGACTTATTTGAACATCTGAAGAAAGTCAGAAAAGAACTGTCTGTAGAAATGAATGTCCCTCCTTTTACTATCTTCTCCGACCGGACACTGACTTTATTTGCACAGAAACAGCCGACGACGAAACAGGAAATGTTCCATATCGAAGGAGTTGGATCCTATAAACTCAAACATTACTGCCCGCGTTTCATCGAAGCGATAAAAAGTTATCAATCCACAGTTTAGTCCGTCTTATACAGGCTATTAGTGTACAGAGGTGAAGACATGATAAAATTTGACAATGTTTCTAAAGTTTACGGTGATAAAGCGGCTGTAGATCATATCTCCTTTGAAGTGAATGAAGGGGAATTCTTCGTGTTGATCGGTCCGTCAGGTTGCGGTAAAACGACAACACTGAAAATGATCAACCGACTGATTCCGTTATCGAGTGGTTATATTTATTTTAAGAATCAGCCTATCAGTAGTTACAAGCTTGATGAAATGCGCTGGGATATCGGCTATGTCCTGCAACAGATCGCGCTTTTCCCCCATATGACAGTGCGTGATAATATTGCGCAAGTCCCGACGATGAAAAAGTGGGAGACGAGTCGTATAGATGAACAGATCAATCGCCTTCTCGATATGGTTGGACTGCCACATGAGCAGTTTAGGGATCGCTATCCATCTGAACTATCAGGGGGCCAGCAGCAACGTATCGGTGTCGTCCGGGCGCTTGCTGCCGATCCACCGGTTATTTTGATGGATGAACCGTTCAGTGCACTTGATCCACTCAGTCGTGAGAAACTGCAGGATGACCTGCTGCACCTGCAGTCAGAGATCAATAAGACCATTATCTTTGTCACACATGATATCAATGAAGCATTTAGGCTGGGTGACCGCATCTGTCTCATGAATCAAGGTCGTATAGAGCAGATTGGCACACCACGAGATTTTGTCGAGAGACCCAACAGCGAATTTGTGCAGTCATTTATCGGTAACGCCACGATAGAGCGTCTGGCAGCTGACTGTCTGGAGCCTATCCCTTATAATGCAACCTATCCAGCAGTAAAACCAGAGACACCCGTATCTGAGCTCTATGCTCTGCTCGCTGAACACGAGCAGCTGAATGTCATTGATACAGAATACAGAGGCGCTGTGACACGTACTTCAGTCTTCAAGACGCTGAGTAAAGGAGGCGCTGAATAATGAAAGAATTTATCTCAACGTTTCAGGAACGTCAAGGAGAGCTCTGGACAGCCTTATTTGAACATATCCAGATTTCTTTTATCGCCCTGTTAATCGCGATGCTTATTGCAGTACCGCTTGGTATTTTACTCACAAGACGTGAACGTATCGCTGAACCCATCATCAATGTGACTGCTGTCCTGCAGACTATCCCGTCTCTGGCACTCTTAGGTCTGATGATTCCGCTTTTTGGTATTGGGCGTGTCCCAGCTATCATCGCACTCGTCATTTATGCTTTGCTGCCGATTCTGCGAAATACATATACAGGCATCAAAGAAGTAGACCCATCGCTTAAAGAAGCGGCAAGTGGCATCGGTATGAATCCGTTCAGACGATTGACCCGTGTTGAACTGCCGCTCGCTATGCCTGTCATCATGGCAGGGATCAGAACAGCGATGGTCCTGATTATCGGGACAGCCACTCTCGCTGCATTTATCGGAGCAGGTGGACTTGGTGACCTCATCTTACTCGGTATCGACCGCAATAACATGGCGCTGATTCTACTCGGCGCAATCCCTGCTGCTATCTTAGCGATTTTCTTTGATTTACTGCTCAGATGGATGGCTAAACTATCTTATAAGAAGATTGGAATTATTTTAGGTCTTATTCTGCTCGTGGCACTGCTTATGGCAATCATTCCCCTCTTCTCCAAGGAAAAAGGGCAGCTTGAACTTGCAGGTAAACTAGGGACTGAACCAGAGATTATCACGAATATGTACAAAGAACTGATAGAGGACGAGACAGATGTCTCTGTTGAAATTAAACCAGGACTTGGTAAGACGTCATTCCTGTTCAATGCATTAAAAGCTGATGAAATAGATGGCTACTTAGAGTTCACAGGAACAGTCCTCGGCGAATTGGTCAAAGAAACGCCAAAAGGAAACACAGAATCAGAAGTTTATCAACAGGCTAAAGACAGCATTATGAAGAAAGAGAAGATGTCTCTACTTGAACCGATGAAGTACAATAACACTTATGCGCTCGCAGTGAAACGGAGCTATGCAGAAGAACATGGTCTGAAAACCATTTCTGACCTCAGCAAAGTGAAAAATGATATCCGTGCCGGATTCACCCTTGAGTTCAATGACCGTGAAGACGGTTATAAAGGCATCCAGAAGAAATACAACTTGAAGTTCAGTCATGTGAACACGATGGAACCTAAAATCCGTTACCAGGCGATTGAGAGCAATAAGATAGATCTGATCGATGCTTATTCTACAGACGCTGAACTAGAGAAATATGATATGGTTGTATTAAAAGATGATCAGCATCTGTTCCCGCCATATCAAGGTGCACCATTACTGAAGGAAGAAACGGTCAAGAAATATCCGGAAGTCATGAAAGCACTGAATAAACTAGCCGGGCAGATTTCAGATGAAGAAATGCAGCAGATGAACTATGAAGTCGCCTACAAAAAGAAAAAGGCTGAAGACGTTGCGCATGCCTTCCTGAAGAAGAAACAGCTGATTAAGTAAGGAGATTTGATGATGAAGAAACAGCTTGCCTCGTTAAATATTTATTCACCTGGTAAAACAGCAGAAGAAATACAGCGTGATTTGAACATTAAAAGTGAGATGATGAAATTATCATCTAACGAAAATGTTTACGGACCTTCACCGGAAGTAGAAAAAACACTTCAAGCTGCCATACAGAATATTCATGAGTATCCGGATGCAGCGGGAACTGACCTCAAACAGGCCATCAGCAGGTTTTATCAAGTTCCATCTGAAGCAGTTCTTTTGGGTGCTGGACTGGACGAAGTGATTCAGATGCTTTCCAGGGCAATACTGAAGCCTGGAGACGAAATTGTGACAAGTGAACAGACATTTGTCCAATATTCGCATCATGCAGTGATTGAAGACTGTACGATAGTAACAGCGCCACTTACGAACGGCAAATTCGATTTAAAAGCACTTCTTGGTCAGGTGACTGATAAGACAGCACTCGTCTGGCTCTGTAATCCAAACAATCCGACAGGCAACTATTTTTCTGAAGAAGAGCTGACTGCATTCCTGAGGGAAGTGGGAGATGTGCCTGTCGTGCTGGACGAAGCATATGCAGAGTATGTGACAGCTGAAAATTACCCGGACAGCCTGAAACTGAGGGATCAATTTGAAAATATCATTATCCTGCGAACTTTTTCTAAAGCTTATGGACTTGCTTCTTTAAGAATCGGCTATGCCATTTCATCGGACGAATGGACGGATCTCTGGCATCGTGTCAAGCTGCCTTTTAATGTGACGACATTATCACTTAAAGCAGCAGAAGCTGCGCTTGCCGATCAGGATTATCTGAAAAGAATCGTGACACAGAACGCGACGGAACGAGCACGCTACTACGCGTCTGAATTTAAAAATCATCTCCTCCCATCAGAGACGAATTTTGTCTTTATTCAAGTAGATGATGCGAGTCAGTTAAATGATTTTCTGCTTAGAAAAGGGATTATTGCTCGTCCGGTACCTGGTGGTGTACGTCTGACGATTGGCACAAGAGACCAGAACGATGTTATCATTGAAGTATTAAATGAGTATTTTAAGGAGGAAGCATAGTGAGAAAAACCATTGCGATTGACATGGATGAAGTATTAGCAGATACACTGAAAAAAGTCATCTTCAAATTCAATGAAGAATCAGGAGAAACAGTAACAGCCGAAGACCTTCAAGGCGTCAAGCTGCGCGATTTACATCCACAGCATGTTGAAAGCCTTTCAAACCTTCTTCTTGACCGCAGCTTTTTCCGGGACCTTGAAGTATTCCCGGATGCTGTACGCGTCGTTAAACGACTGACGGAACATTATGATGTCTATATCGCAACGGCTGCGATGGATGTTCCGACTTCTTTTGATGCCAAATATGAGTGGCTTCTGGAGCACTTCCCGTTTCTCGATCCACAGCATTTTATTTTCTGCGGGGATAAAGGTGTCGTCGGGACAGATTACTTGATTGATGACAATCCTAAACAGCTTGCAGCGTTTAAAGGTAAAGGAATCATGTTCAATGCAGCACATAATATTCACGAAGAAGGCTTTGACCGTGTTCACAGCTGGAAAGAAGTTGAAGACTATTTCTTTGGTCAGGCATAAAAAGAGATTCCTCTAATTTAGAGGAATCTCTTTTTTTAACATACTTCAGGTCCGGTAAACATGCGTAACCGTTTATTAAGGATGGTGATATGGACAGGTGTTGATAAATCAATCTCACCATCTACGTCAACTTCCATCGGCTCTTTTGTTCTGATAGTAAAATCTGTTCCTTCTATCTGTTCTACATTTTTACTGATGTTATTCCAGTTATCGATCGATTTCTCATTGATCATTTCAGTAAATAACTTGATGCCCGCTTCCTTAAAGATAAACGCATGCATGACGCCGTCATCCGGACATAGTTCTTTAAGAGGGATACGATTACCGCCGACGAACTGACCATTGGCGACTACAATCATGGATGCAGTGCCGGACTCAGTTTTTCCATTTACTTCTATCTCATAATCAAAGAAAGTCGGATCTGTTACCGTCTTTAAAGTAGAGAAGAGATAACTGAATTTACCCAGTTTACTTTTCTTCTCATCGACGACAGCTTCGGCATTCTCAACAATGAGTCCCATACCGATGAAATTAAGTACATAGCGGTCATTGGCCTGCATCACATCGATATGTTTAACGTGACCTTCAAGCAATACTTCAGATGTTTCTTTCGGTGTAGGAGGGAGGTTCAGCGTTTTCGTGAAGTCATTGAACGTTCCTCCAGGCAGTATGCCGATTGGTAGATTCAAATCTGCTTCAATGACGCCGTTGATAAGCTCATGAACCGTACCGTCACCGCCTAGTATAAAGATGACATCATAATCCTCTTTTTTAATGACCTGACAATGTTTCTTGATATCGCCTTCCTCGTCACTCCGATAGATGACAAGCTCCTTACACATCTTTAACAGATTCGTTGAAACCTGTCCTAGTTCAACGTGAACGTCTCCTTGACCTGCAGCTTCATGATAGTAAAGAATACCTTTATTGAACTTAACCATAGATGATACATCTCCTTTACCTAACAGTACCCAAAAATAAAAGAAAAACACGTCCGAAGAGGACGTGTTTATTAGTGGATACCTTCCATTTTACGAGAAACCCATTTATTCATGAGTAATAAGATAACGAATAGTACGATAGCTAATCCACCGATAAAACCAAAGTAGTTGGTATAGCCCATCGGTTCAACGAGTTTAACAAGCTGCGCATTGATGGCCTGTGCACTGGCATTCGTTAAGAACCATAGACTCAGCATCTGTGAGCTAAAAGCTTCAGGTGCTAGTTTTACAGAGACAGATGAACCGGTTGGTGATAAGCAAAGTTCCCCGATTACACAAAGGAGAAATGATAAGACAAGCCACCATGGATTATAGAGTTCACCATGATTTGAGAGAGCCGGAATAATCATTACTAAAAAGGAAATTCCAGCAAAAAATAGACCTAATGCAAATTTTACGGGTGTAGATGGATTGTGCTTACCAAGTTTCGTCCACATGGCTGAAATAAATGGAGCGAGTAAGACAATAAAAAACGGATTGATAGATTGAAACCAAGCAGCAGGCACTAAGAAGTTAATTCCATATAATTTGTTTAAATCTAGCTGAGTATGCTCATTTGCGAAGATGCTCAGTACGTTGGCACCTTGTTCCTGAATAGACCAGAACATTACGCCTGCAATGAAAAGTGGAATATAGGCCAGTAATCGCGATTTCTCAGTCGAATTGACATCATGACTATTGTACATGGTAAGAAAATAAATAATAGGCAGTAATACACCTAGTGCTGTAACAACAATTGAAAAAGTGCCAAATGTCAGAATACCCATCTTGAGGGTGATGACGATAAGTGCAATCAAGAGGAGAACTGATATAGTAATGATTTTAGTGTACTTTACTTTTTCCTGAGTGCTAAGCGGATGTGTTGGTGCCAGACCCACAAGACCGAGTGAACGTTTCTGGAAAATGATATAAGCAATAAGTGCAAGTGCCATACCGATAGCTGCAGCCAAAAAGCCGATATGGTAGTTATAGTTTTTCTGCAAAGTACCGACGATAAATGGTGATAAAAGAGCACCCATATTAACGGACATATAGAAAATGACAAAACCTGCATCCATACGATCATCATTTTTATGGTATAGACCACCGACGACATTTGAAATATTAGGCTTCATGAGACCCGATCCTACAATAATAAGGAACATTGATGCAAGGAAGGAAGGGACACCGAATGGCAGACTCATAGCAACATGTCCTGCCATTATCAGAACAGCCCCATACATAAGCGCCCGTCTCGAGCCAAGTACCCGGTCGGCTAACCATCCACCGACAATACCTGTCATAAAGATTAAAGCACCATACATTGAAGCGATACTCGCTGCTGTCGTCTGCTCCATTCCAAGACCACCATTAATGACCTTGTCATACATGTAATAGACAAGTATCGCGCGCATACCGTAGTAACTGAATCGTTCCCAGAATTCTACGAAAAATAGAATGCCAAGTCCTTTTGGATGACCAAAGAATCCAGTCTGAGGGACACTGTTGACCATTTCTTCTCTAGTGTGTTTCATACTTCCAACCCCTGTCTTTATGATTAATCATATTGTAGCGATGAACTATCGAAAGAACAATAGTTGTGTAAAAAGTTGGAATACTGAAATAATTTAAGTCAAACTAAAAAGCGCTCTTTTTGAGCGCTTTAAATTAGTGGATACCATGCATGAGTTTTTTTATAAATGGACTGAACAGCATAACGATGATGCCGAGTCCAATTGCAATAGCACCGAAATAACCGAAGTAATGGGCAGAATCAATGCTTGTATAGACGTTAACGAGCTGAGCGTTCAAGCCTTGCGCCATCGTATTAGACAAGAACCAGATACTCATCATCTGAGCAGTGAAAGCTTGAGGCGCGAGTTTAGTCGTCGTTGATAATCCGACAGGTGACAGGCAGAGTTCTGCTACAGTAACAAGGAAGAAGCTGAGAACAAGCCAGAACGGATTGATGAGCTCAACACCTGAAATCAACGGGAAAATCATGACCAGGAAGCTTGACCCGGCAAGTAATAACGCGATACCAAACTTGATAACTGTCGGTGGATTGTAACGGCCGAGGCGTACCCAGAGTGATGCAACAAGTGGTGCCAGCGTCACAATGAACAATGGATTGAGTGACTGGAACCAGGCTGCAGGAATCGTGAAGTCAATCAGACCATTTGTGACAATCCCAAGGTCAAGCTGTGTTCGTTTATCAGAGAAGTTAGCGAGTACAGTCGAACCTTGCTCCTGTATCATCCAGAACATCACGGAAGCCAGGAATAACGGGATGTATGCAAGGAGACGTGATTTCTCGATTTTAGTTGTCTGACGTGAAAGAAACATCGTCGCAAAATAGATGACAGGTAAAATTACCCCTAAAATAGAGATAGTTAAGCTGATAGTCTGTAAATCCAGTTTATTGAGCTTATTTAAAACAAATAGATAAAGAATAATAGCAACAAAGAGCACACCTACATATAACCATGTTTTCTTTTTTGTTTCCGGTGTAATCGGATTCGGTACATTTAAGCCTGACAGACCGAGCGTCTTTTTCGCTGTCAGCACGTAAACGATAAGTCCGAAGAACATACCGATAGCAGCTGCCGCAAATCCGGCATGGAAGCCGATACGTGTCTGAAGGAGCCCGACAAGCAGAGGAGATAAGAATGCCCCTAAGTTAATAGACATGACGAATAACGTAAATGCAGAATCAACTTTTGAGTCGTTCTTCAGATAGAGTTCACCGACATTGGATGAAATATTCGGTTTCAGTAAGCCGGTACCAATGATCAGAAAGAATAAAGCAACTAAAAAGAGTGTGAACTGATTAGGTAATGACAGTAAAATATGACCGATCATAATCAATATGGCACCGATTAAAATAGAGTGCCTTGTACCGAGTAAGCGGTCAGCAATCCAGCCGCCGATAATACCACTCATATAAATCAGTGCGCCGTAAATAGAGACGATTTGTAAGGCGGTGCCTTCTTCAAGTCCGAAGCCGCCTTTTGAAACTTCATAATAAAGGTAAAATGCGAGAATCGCTTTCATACCATAGTAACTGAAACGTTCCCAGAATTCTGTCACCATTAAAGTGAAGAGTCCTTTAGGATGTCCGAAGAAACCCGTTCTTGGCATACTGTTGACGATTTCTTCGCGCGTGTGTTGAGCCAAAACAATCTTCCTTTCCAAAATAAAAAATTAAAAACAATGTATTTACTATACACTGTTTTTAATTCTCTGACAATTCAAATTTATCTATTAGTAATCGTTTCCGGATATAAATCATGGTTCATCAGTCGGTAGTTTGCTATTTCTTCATATTTAGTACCTGGGCGTCCGTAATTAGTGTAAGGATCGATTGAGATACCGCCACGTGGTGTGAACTTACCCCATATTTCAATATAATGAGGATCCATGAGTTCGATTAAATCATTCATAATAATATTCATGCAGTCTTCATGGAAGTCACCATGGTTACGGAAGCTGAAAAGATACAGCTTCAAGGATTTAGATTCTACCATCTTAATGTTTGGAATATAGCTGATATAAATGGTCGCGAAGTCAGGTTGACCCGTTATAGGGCATAGACTCGTGAATTCCGGACAGTTGAACTTGACGAAATAGTCACGGCCCTGATGCTTGTTATCAAATGACTCTAATATAGATGGATCGTATTCATATAAGTATTGATTGTTCTGATTGCCAAGCAGTGTAATATCCTGCAGTTCATCTTTAGAACGTGTCATAATATGACCTCCTTCATTAATCGTACTGATACTACTATAAATCTGTTGTTTACTCAAGCTTTGCTTTTCTGAACATATAATAGCTGGCGCCAAAGACGATGAAGTAACCGAGGAAGCTTAACATATCCGGTATTTGATTGAACAGGACGAAACTGATGATAGCGCTGAAGAGTACGGTTGCATAAAAGAAAATAGAGATATCTTTTGCGGGCGCATACTGATAGGCAATCGTGATACCGAACTGACCGATTGTCGCAAAAATACCGGACAGAATAAGATAGAACGTTTGAGTCATGGTCATCGGATGGAAGTCAGTCAGCACAAAGGGCAGCAGTACAATGGTTGAGAAGAAAGAAAAATAGAATACAGTCGTATAGAACTTTTCTCGTGGTCCCAGTACTCGTAAAGTAGTATAAGCAAAACCGGCAAACAGCGCCCCGGCTACACCAATAAGTGCATAGAACATATCGCTTGAGAAGCTCGGCTTAATAATGAAGAGAGAACCAAGAAAAGCGATGATGATGGCCGTGATCTGGTAAGGTTTGATCTTTTCTTTTAAAAACAGTGCACAAAGTAGAATGGTGAAGAACGGACTGAGTTTATTCAGCATATCTGAGTCGCTCAGCACCATGTGATCAATCGTAATATAATTCAGGACAACACCCACCAGCCCGAACGTGCTTCTTGCGATAAGAAGCGGCTGATTTTTCATCTGACCGAAGAGACGCTCCTGATACTTGATAACGAAGTAAAGCGGAATGATCATACCGACGATATTCCGGAATAATGTTTTCTGCAGGACGGGGATATCACCAGACAGTTTAACAAATGCACCCATCAGACTAAATCCGAGTGAGGCGATGAGCAGTGCAAGGATACCTTTTTGTATATTGTTCATGTTGACGACCTTTCAAATAGGATAATTCATTTTAACATACGCACTGTTTAAGTCTTAAATCGTGTCATCAAAATGTAATAATTTTTCAAAGCTATGTGTAGCAACAGGTTAAGAATTTCAGCTAAAAGTCAAGAGCCTAAATTAATAAATTTCTGGGTATAATCGATTGAAAGAGCGAACAAACGTGCTATAATATTTCATATATCTTGTGGTGCTTATGAGGATAAAACACAATATATTGTGTTTTATCCTTATATACCCTACATATTCAGTTTTAGAGCGTTTTTTACATAGGAAGTGATAAATGTGAAAGTAATCTACTATTCGCTCACGGGCAATGTGAGACGTTTCTTGCAAAAATCAAAATTTACTGGCGAATCATTGCTGGATATCCAGTCGATTGATGAGCCTTTTATTGTGGTAACAGGGACAATTGGTTTTGGTGAAGTACCGGATCCAGTTCGTCAGTTTTTAGAACGTAACAGCCGATATCTAGTAGCAGTCGTGAGCAGCGGCAACCGTAACTGGGGACAGAATTTTGCACGATCAGGTGATCTGATTGCAGCTGAATATCATGTTCCGCTGCTTATGAAATTTGAACTTCATGGCAATGCGCATGATGTACAATTATTCAACGAAAAGGTGGATGAAGTAAATGAAAGTCTTAGACGACAAACAGTATAACCATATTGAACTTAATAACCAGGTGACAAAGCGTCGTGCAGACGGTTTCTTTGATATCGAAAAAGACCAGGACGCACTTGCCGTCTATTTAGAGGAAGTAAACGAAAAGACCATTCATTTTGATTCACCCCTTGAACGTCTTCATCATTTAGTCGACAATCAGTTCTACTATAATCTGTTTGAAGATTATTCAGAGGCTGATCTTGTAGAGATTATTGCTTATGCAGAGAGTCTGCCATTTAAGTTTGCAAGCTATATGTCAGCAAGCAAGTTCTTCAAGGATTACTCGCTGAAGACGAATGATAAAAAATCCTACCTTGAAGATTATAAAGAGCATGTGGTTATCGTCAGCCTCTACCTTGCGAAAGGTCATAAAGAGAAAGCGAAGGAACTCATCAATGCGATGGTTGAACAGCGTTATCAGCCGGCAACACCGACCTTCCTGAATGCAGGCCGTGCACGCCGCGGGGAACTGGTATCCTGTTTCCTGCTTGAAGTAGATGATTCACTGAACTCTATCAATTATATCGATTCAACAGCTAAACAACTTTCTAAGATTGGCGGCGGCGTAGCCATCAATTTATCCAAACTACGCGCACGGGGTGAAGCGATTAAAGGCATCAAAGGTGTCGCAAAAGGCGTACTCCCTGTCGCAAAAGCATTGGAAGGTGGCTTCAGCTATGCCGATCAGTTAGGTCAGCGTCCAGGTGCTGGTGCTGTCTATCTCAACATCTTCCACTATGATGTTCTTGAGTTTTTAGATACGAAGAAAGTAAATGCCGATGAAGATTTACGTCTTTCTACTATTTCAACAGGACTGATTGTGCCGTCCAAGTTCTTTGATCTGGCAAAAGAAGGCAAGGACTTCTATATGTTTGCACCACATACAGTAGAAGCGGAATATGGCCAGACACTGGATGATATCAACTTAGATGAAATGTACGACGAACTCGTGGCAAATCCTAAGGTCATGAAGAAATCGAAGGATGCCCGCGAGATGCTGAACACAATCGCACAGACTCAGCTGCAGTCCGGTTACCCGTATTTAATGTTTAAAGACAATGCCAACAAAGTGCATGCGAACAGTAATATCGGACAGATTAAGATGAGCAATCTCTGCACGGAGATCTTCCAGCTGCAGGAGACGTCTGTCATCAACGACTATGGCACAGAAGATGAGATTAAGCGTGATATTTCATGTAACTTAGGCTCACTCAACATCGTCAACGTCATGGAATCCCGTAAAGTGCGCGAATCAGTGCATACGGGGATGGATGCATTGACAACAGTCAGTGACGAAGCGGACATCAAGAATGCCCCCGGTGTCGCAAAAGCGAACCGTGAACTGCATTCTGTAGGCCTTGGTGTCATGAATCTGCACGGTTATCTTGCAAAAAATAAAATTGCTTATGAATCAGACGAAGCAAAAGATTTCGCCAATACATTCTTTATGATGATGAACTTCTATTCAATTGAACGTTCTATGGAAATTGCAAAAGAACGTCGGGAAGTCTATGCAGATTTTGAAAAGTCAGATTACAAATCAGGACAGTACTTCGATAAATATGTCAGCGCAAGCTTTGCACCGAAATCAGAGAAAGTACAGGCACTTTTTGAAGGCATGCATATCCCGACTCAAGAAGACTGGCAGGCATTAAGCGAACAGGTTAAAGAACATGGACTCTTCCATGCATACCGCTTAGCGATTGCACCGACACAAAGTATTTCTTATGTTCAGAACGCGACAAGTTCTGTTATGCCGATTGTGGACCAGATTGAACGTCGTACGTATGGTAATGCTGAAACGTTCTATCCGATGCCGTTTTTATCACCGGAGACCATGTGGTTCTACAAATCAGCATTCAGTACAGACCAGATGAAACTGATCGATTTAATCGCAACAATCCAGCAGCATATTGACCAGGGTATTTCGACGATTCTGTTCGTCAACTCTGAGATATCTACGCGTGAACTCTCACGACTATACGTTTATGCCCATCATAAAGGACTTAAATCACTTTACTATACACGTAACAAATTACTGAGCGTTGAAGAATGTACAAGCTGTGCGATCTAACTAATTAATGCAAGGATGGATAAGATGAAAGCAGTAAACTGGAATACGCAGGAAGACATGACCAACATGTTCTGGCGTCAGAATATCTCACAGATGTGGGTGGAAACAGAATTTAAAGTCTCAAAAGATATCGCCAGCTGGAAAGAGCTGACGGAAGATGAAAAGTATACATTCAATCATGCTTTAGCAGGTCTGACGGGTCTCGATACACAGCAGGCAGATGACGGCATGCCGCTTATTATGATGCATACAACTGACCTTCGTAAAAAGGCAGTCTACTCATTTATGGGCATGATGGAGAATATCCATGCGAAAAGTTATTCTCACATCTTCACGACTCTTCTGCCGACGAATGAAACAGATGAACTATTGAACGAATGGGTACCAAGTGAACCGCATTTAACTTACAAAGCGAATCGCATTTTAGAGAAATATCATAAACTGTGGACAAAAGAAGCGAGTATTTATGATCAGTACATGGCACGTGTAGCATCTGTATTCCTGGAAACATTCTTGTTCTATAGCGGTTTCTACTATCCGTTATATCTGGCAGGACAAGGTCGCATGACAACGTCAGGTGAAATCATCCGTAAAATTCTGCTGGATGAATCTATTCACGGTGTCTTTACAGGACTTGATGCACAGAGCTTACGCAATGAGCTGTCAGATGATGATAAGCTGAAAGCGGACAAAGAAATGTATGCGATGCTGGATGATTTATATCGAAATGAAGAGTCTTATACACGTGAATTATATGACCGTGTCGGGCTGACAGAAGATGTACTGAATTATGTTCAATATAATGGTAATAAAGCACTCGCTAACTTAGGATTTGAACCTTACTTCGAAGAACGCGGCTTCAATCCGATTATCGAGAACGCACTGAATACAAGCACGAAGAACCATGATTTCTTCAGCGTTAAAGGCGACGGTTACGTGCTCGCGTTAAACGTCGAAGCGCTGACAGACGAAGACTTTATATTCGAATAAAAATGAACCCATCACAACGAAGCAAGTTGTGATGGGTTTTTGGTTATAGAGAAGAGTAAAGTCCAGCAAAGTGGATCTGCTGGACTTTACGCAGTACAAAGAGGCTCCTTAAGAAGAGCAAAGTCCCGCAAAACGGATCTGCTGAACTTTACTCAATCTAATCTTATTACTTTTCTTATTTTGTTTCTCTGTGCAGCGTGTATTTCTTTAAGCGTGGGCTGTATTTCATCAGTTCAATACGTTCAGGGTTATTACGTTTATTCTTTTTCGTGATATAGTTGCGGTCTCCACATTCTGTACAAGCTAAAGTTACATTTACTCTCATTTTAATTGCTCCTTTTTTTATAATGTTAGATCTGCATTTGTTTCTTCTACGGTATAAGCAGGCAGAGGGTCTGGCATCTGTGACCAGTCCTGTGCCATCTCTTCATCTGTCAGAAGGGCAGCATCCAGCGCCTTCGTAATGGCTGACTGGTCCATTTCAATCCCGATGAAGACGAGTTCAGTCTGACGGTCACCATAGACCTTATCCCATCTCGCAGCTAAAGTAGGGTCTTCCTGCATTTCAAGCGCGATATCTTCATCGCTATATGTCGCTATCCATTCACCAGCACCTTGCAGCTGAATAGAACTCCCTGCCTGTGATAGTAAGCCGCACATCTCATTTCTTGTCGCGAGCCAGTAAAATCCTTTAGAACGCACGACAGTAAGCGGGAAGTTCTTCAGAAATGCCATAAAACGTTCGGCATTGAAAGGTCTCTTCCTGCGATATACAAAAGAGGCGATGCCATATTCTTCTGTCTCTGGTGTATGTTCTTCGTTCAGTTCTTTAATCCAGCCGGCGCTCTGACTTGCTTTCTCAAAGTCAAAAAGTTTCGTATTCACTATGAGATTAAGGTCGATAACCGAGTTCTGTGTCTCATAAACTTGTGCCTCTGGATTCAGCTGCTTAAGTAGTCTTTTCAATTCTTCGCGGTCATTTTCTGATATTAAATCAATCTTGTTCAGCAGGATGACATTCGCAAATTCTATCTGATCGATAAGTAAATCGATGACTTCGCGGTCATCTGTTTCATTATTACCTAGTTTGCGGTCTGCGAGTGATTCTCCTGACGCAAAATCATGCCAGAACTGATTCGCATCTACAACTGTTACCATTGTATCAAGTACAGTGTTCTCTGATAATTTGATGCCGAGTACCTCGTCTTCAAGTGTCAGTGTCTGAGCGACAGGTAATGGTTCAGAAATTCCGGTTGATTCGATAACGATATAATCAAGCTGATGCGACTGCACAAGTTTATCTATTTCAATCAATAAATCTTCGCGTAGTGTACAGCAGATGCAGCCATTCTGGAGTTGAATCATTTTTTCGTCACTTCGTTTCATAACGGCAAGTTCAGCATCGATATTGACTTCACTCATATCATTGACGATGACGCCGATACGCATATCCTGTGTGTTGGTCAGTATATGATTGAGCAATGTCGTTTTACCTGCTCCGAGAAAACCGCTGAGTACTGTGATAGGAACGGCCATTCGTTTACCTCCAATTCGTAATTATTACGATTTATTATATTACACTAGATTTCTGTAAAAGTAAAGAGAGGACTGAAATTTTGTCAGAAATCGAAACAATGTTATTTAAGCAGCCTGCTGTCACGATTTCGACATTGATTAATAGGAGCTGAATCAAGATAATAGGAATTGACTGACAAACAGAAAGGAAGTTATGAAATGAAGAAACTAGCAGTAATTCTCTCGGCGGGCCTTGTACTTGCAGCTTGCGGCCAGACAGAAGAAAAGCATGACCACGCCAAACAGGAGACCGCATCAGTTGAGCCTGTTAAAGTAGACTTGAGCGTCCCTGAAAAAGCACAAGCAGGTGAGGAAGTTAAACTGACTGCAAAAGTCACCCAGGAGGGAAAAGCAATCAATGATGCTGACGAAGTGATGTTTGAAATCATCAAAGATGGAGACAAAGACAAATCGGTGAAAAAAATAGTGAAAGAAGCTGAAGACGGACTCTATGAACTGCCTTATACATTTGATAAAGATGGCAGCTATCAGGTCATCAGCCACGTCACCGCTAAAAACCAGCACACGATGCCGGATAAAACAATCATGATCGGCAATGTCAAACATAGTGAGCATGCGCATCATGAAGGCGCTATTCACGTGATGCCGATTAAAGCAGTGAAAGGTGAGCCCGCTGACTTTATGATTCATGTCAAGGATGAAGCAGGTAAAACGAAAGCAAAACTCATGACGCGTTTAGAAGTGATGATGCCTGACGGTAAAACTAAATGGGTTGACCTGAAAGAGACAAAAGCAGGTCAGTATGAAGGCCAGGAAACATTTGACCAGACAGGTAAGTACACCGTGACCGCACATGCTGAAAATAAACAAGGTTTCCACGTCCATACAGACGCAACTTTCACAGTAAAATAAGAGACAGGCAGCTGCCTGTCTCTTATTTGATTTGTTCGAAATAAGGGTCATCCAAATGATTGGCCTGCAGATGTTCGACTTGCAGCGTCGTATGATCAAGCTGATAAGTCTCTTGCAGCATCGCAGCCAGGTCATTGATGACTTTGTAGTTCTCAGCATCACTTCTGTTATCCACGACCACATGAGCTGACAGATTGTAGTGACCTGTCGTAATAGCAGATAGATGGAATTCATGGACATCCAGAACATTCGGATGCTCTTTCATTCGACCGATGATCTCATCTGTATCTAACTCATCAGGTACTTTCTCCATTAGAATATCCCAGGCATTTTTAACAATCTTATAACCACCGCGGAAGATGATCAATGAAATCACAATACTTAATATAGGGTCAATCAGCACCCAATGTGTGAAATAGATGACGACAACTGCGACAATGACGCCGACAGAATTTAAAAGGTCACCGATAAAGTGCCAGAGTGCGCTCTGAACATTAATGTTATCTTCACCCTTCAGTGAACGGGTAAGGATGATCGTCAAAATGATGTTGACCACTAAGCCGATAAGTGAGATCGTCAGCATCAGTCTGACATCGACGTCCTGGGGATGCAGGATACGCATAATCCCCTCATAACAGATGCCGAGAGCGATGACGACAAGCGCAAGACCATTGAGTAGAGCCGCCAGAATCTCAAGTCTTAAGTAGCCGAAAGTATAACGGGCAGTAGGTGCTTTTGCTGCGAAGTAAATCGCAATCATCGACAGCCCAAGGGCTAATACATCGCTTAACATATGTGCAGAGTCTGACAGCAGAGCGAGTGAATTCGACAATATACCGCCGACCACTTCAACAATCGTAAAAAATAATGTGATTAAAAGAGACACCCAGAGCGTCTTTTTGGAGCCCTGCTGTTCTTTCAGGTGTTCAACATGATGATAGTACTGAGGCTGACTGTATGTTTTTCTCATCATTATTCTCCTTGAGTCGCAATAATTTTGTTATTCTCATATACTATTCTACCCCCCAGGTGGCCTGTGTAAGCAAGAAAGCCACTACCGAATACAGAAAGAATAAGTACAACGATTAATAGTTCTTTTTTAAATTTTGCGCTGAAATGTGTGTAAAGTTTAATGACTGCTGCAGAACCAAACAAGATTATGGAAGTAAGCGCCATCTGTTCATGCTGATGAATCAAACCCTCAACCTCACCGAAATGCATTTCAGCGAAACGCTCGGCGCTGTCACCGGTCATATAGGAGATAATCCCTGTTACAACGCCGACCACTAGAAGAATAGTGCCGGTCATATTAAGCTGGCCTCTGTATTTCAACGAAATGAGTTCAATAATAGTCGCAAGTAATAATAAGGCAATTGGAAAATGAACGATTAATGGATGTAATGGCATATATAAAACCTCTCTTCTATTTAATAATAGAAAGATAACATGCCAAACTGACAATAAACTGACAAAACTAAATTTTTTTAATTTTTATTACAATGACAAAACCATTGTCATTGTATGCTTGATATATAGCATGATGTTGATCGACTATAGATTTGAAAAGAGCAAGGCCGATACCTGATCCCGCAATATGCTGCTGTCCTTTTGCACGGTAGAAGCGGTCGAAAACATAAGGGAGAGCTTCGTCAGGTACACCTGAGCCATTATCTCTGACAGTCAGGAACGTATCTGATCCAACTGTCCTCAGAGTTAAATAAATCTGGACATCTGCATGATTATATTTTCTGGCATTATCAGTCAGAATATAAATCAGTCGTTTAAGTGCCTGACTGTCTCCTAGTATAAAAATGTCAGGTTCAACAGATGAATTGATTCTTAACTTTCTGGCGTTATCCTCACAGAGCTCAGAGAGATTGAGCGGTTTCAGATTAACGACTTTAGACAACAAGGTAAGGTCAGTGATCAGTGAAGACATATCAGTGATCTCACTGCGCATATCCTCTAAGGCATTCTGACTTTCAGAGGACAGTTTTTTTCCGTCATACAATTTGATGACATCAGTTGCGGCTTGCATAACAGCAAGTGGTGTTTTCAGTTCGTGAGTGGCGTCTTGAATAAACTGCTGCTCTCGTTGAATACCTTCTGTGTAAGGTTCAATAGCCCGCTTGGCAAACGAATAGCTGACTAGTGCAATGAGGAGCACGTAAAGAATAACAAGACTGAACAGCGTTGTACGTAGCTGTTTCAATCCATGATAGGCTTCTGTAGAATCATGAATTGTGTAGATCCAGTAAGTCTTTGACGGCGTTTTGATAGCCATGCTGGCGACAGTGAAATATCGTTCGTCAATAAAGTAAAGCTGATGATTCAACTGATATGGCGGTAAGCGCTGATATAGATTCTTAATCAGTGGCTGGCCAAATTGTGAAGACTTGACGATATGTTTGCCGTCAGTAATGAAATAAAGCACGGCTTCATCGTCTGAAGAAGGGTCTTCTAAAGATAATTTTGGTCCTGAAGCCGTATTGATAAAATGCTCATCTTTCTCTTCCGCAAGTTTCTGACGAGACTCTAATTGCTGCTGATAGTGAATGCTCGATGACAGACTGAAATAAGCGATAAGTGAAAAAGAAATAAGAAGCAGAAAAATAAGAGCCGCAAAGAATATAAATAAGCGTTTCAACTGATTATTCACTAAGTTGATATCCTATATTTCTGCTGGCTTTGATTTTGACAGGATTAATTTTTTTACGTAGACGACCGATTAATACTTCGATTGCATTTTCACTGACATCACCATCCAGTTGCCAGATTTTATCTAAAATCAGTTCTTTTGAAATTGTCCCGTGCTGATAATGAAGAAGTAACTCGAGCAGGAGATGTTCTTTATGAGTCAAAGTTAGCGTCTGCTTATCGAGTGTAATTAACCCATTTTCAGTGTTAAGAACAAGCGGGCCAAACGTAATAAAAGAAGTAATACGTTTTTCTGCACGTCTATTCAGTGCCATCATACGCATATTCAGTTCTTCTATATCGAATGGCTTCGTGATATAGTCGTCTGCACCTTGTATGAATCCGACCAGCTTATCATCTATCTCACCTTTGGCAGTGAGCAGAATAATAGGGGTATTAATACGTTCTGACCGCAATTCGGCGATGATTTCCAGACCACTTAGAGTGGGAAGCACCCAGTCAATCAGCAGGATATCCGGAGAAGCGGCACGGGCATATTCGAGGCCATCAGCACCATCTGCCTGCCAGTTAACGGTATGATGTTTCTTTTCAAGCAGCATCTTCGTCATCCTGCCTAATCTCAAATCATCTTCAATCAGTAATATATTCATCTATCTCACCCCTATCAAAAAAACAGCAGATCAGTCTGTTGCTTGTTCACCTATAATTCTTACTTCCGGCTGTAGTTCCACGCCAGCATGGTCACGGACAGTTTTCTGGACATAAGCAATAATTTCCTCGTAATCTGTGGCGGTGCCATTATCGACATTGACGATAAAGCCGGCGTGTTTTGTACTGACTTCGACTCCTCCGATACGATGACCTTGCAGACCCGCCTGCTGAATCAGCTGGCCAGCAAAGTGTCCCGGTGGTCTTCTGAAGACGCTGCCGCACGAAGGATATTCAAGGGGTTGTTTTTCCTCACGGCGCTGCGTCAGGTCGTCCATCTTGGCTTGGATGTCAGCGATATCGCCGCGTTCCAAACAGAAGGTAGCTTCAAGAATGACAAGGTGCTGACTCTGTATAGAACTTGTTCTGTAATCCAGTTCCAGCTCTTCTTTAGTGAGGGTCAGGATGTCGCCCTCTTCATTAACCACTTTAGCGTGAGCGATGCAATCTTTTACTTCACCGCCGTATGCACCTGCATTCATATAGACAGCGCCGCCAATTGAGCCGGGAATACCGCAGGCAAACTCCAGGCCGGTCAGATGATGGTCACGTGCAGTTCTTGAGACATCGATAATCGCAGCACCGCTTCCTGCGGTAATCTGTTCACCTTTAATCTGGACATCTGTGAGGTTGAGTAGACTGAGAACAATGCCGCGGATGCCACCGTCACGGATGATGATATTTGAACCGTTACCTAAAAAAGTGACCGGAACATCATATTTTCTGGCAAATTTCATCACCGTACTGACCTCTTCGTAACGGTTCGGTGAAATATAGAGATCGGCATGGCCGCCGGTTTTAGTATAGGTGTATTTCTTCAGAGGTTCGTCTACTTTAATCAGCTCATTTGGAACGAGAGTAGAGAGTTCTTCTAGTAATGTCTTATCAATCATGGCGTTCGCCCTTTCGTACAATCTTAATAATCATTATAGCAATTTTAATGCTTATTTGCGATACGTAGTCTGAACCAGTTTGCTTTTGCTGATTCATAGTCTTTCTGGGAAAGATGCCTGATCTTTTCTTTATATGATCTGAATTCTGCGGCCAGAGCCTCAGATTCGGCAAGCATGTTCTGAGCTTCCAGATAGATGCGCGCTTTATTGCCGTTATTTTCCACAATATGAAGACGACATTTCTCTTTCAGTGAAATCAGATCATGAAATTCGCTGAAGACACATTTTTTGTGATAAGGGTGGTGAAGTCTATAAAATCCTGATTGATTCAGTCTCTTCTCATCGAGGGTGGTCATGGCATGTAAATTAGGGACAATCACTAGGATATCCATAATCCCTTCGTCACCTAAAGCAGTACTGCCGATATGGCGAACATCTATTACAGGTGAATCCAGAAGGTCCAACAGTATACGGCGTTTATTATCAAATTGATTCTGAATATCAGTCATGAAATAACCTCTGTCATAATTTAGTATTTGTATTGCTGTACGGTTTAGTTATAATAGGAAGAGCAAGGAGTAGATATATGAATATAAAATGCTATAGTCTAATGCTGTTCGCTATTATTTTTTTAGTAGGATGCGGCAATAGTCTGCATGCCGATATAAAAGATTATAAGATGCAGATGAAAGATGTTCAATCTGAAGAAAAGAAATTAGTGAAATATATTGATGAGCTGGCACTGGATAAAGTTGATCAGCTGATAGGTTCAGAAGTGACAGATCAGAAAAAAAAGAATTTGCAGCAAAAAGAGCAGGCAATTGAAAAAAAAGTCCTGCCTCAACTGATAGTATATGAGAATAAGATGAATAAAGTGAAAGTGGATAATCCTGAAATACAGGATGTCCATGATATTTATATCAATAACTTTGATGAGAAAAAAACGTTTATCAACAACATCCATGACTATATCTCACTTTATAATGATTCAATAGAATCAAATGAAGAAATTCTGGGTTACACACAGATATTCGAAAAAAATAAAAAAACAAGTGAGAAATACGCAGCAGCCGCTTCAGAAAATAAAAGGGAAGCAAAGGATTTCAATAAATTGTCTCAGACCATCAACAATAATAACGAAGCACTTAAAAAGCATGTGGAAGAATTGATGAATATTTCAGAAACATCAAAACGGATGGCTTTTATCGACATTCAGCTGATTCCGTTGATCAACGGTCATATCCAGATGCTCAATCAAATGCATATGACTTCTGAGAATACGCTGCATTTAAGACAGGCACAGCTTGAGATCTATTACAGCTTAATCAGCTATTATAAAGAGCGTAAAACAGCGATGCAAATAGAAGAAAAACTGAGAAAACTACCTGTTCAGACCATCCTGTCAAAAGCCAGGGAAATTAAGACGGTAGATGATAAATACTATCAGACATTAAAAAAACTTGAAGAGCAGAACTAACTCTTCAAGTTATTTATTCCTTAAGTTAGACAAGTAAATATTGCGAGCAATCACAGTTACAACCCAGATACCGAATGCAGTAATAGTCACCCATGATAAAGTGGCGTTTTTCTGAAAGTCTATGACGAACAGGCAGACCGCAATCAGCAGACATGTATTAATCGTGTCAAGCATACTCCAGCGTTTAACGGGAAGTGGGGGCTTGGCCATAATATCCCTCCTTTTTTATTTAGATTATAACATGACTATTTAAAGCGACGTGGGGTATTAAATAAATAAGATAAAGAGTTAACCAATGAAGAGGTGAAAGAATGGTTATTAAATTAAATAGTATTGAACAATTCGAACAGACCATCCAGGATCATGATAAAGTCTTTGTGATGAAGCATTCCCTGACATGTCCGATTTCCTTGAATGCTTATGATCAATTTAACAATTTTCTGTATGAGCGTGATATGGACGGGTATTATCTGACCGTGCAGGAAGCGAGAGAACTTTCAAATTATATCGCTGAAAAGACCGGTATCAAACATGAATCACCACAAGTCTTCTACTTTGTAGACCAGCAGGTTGCATGGCATGACTCACACAATCATATTACGGTGTCTTCATTATCAGCAGCAGAAGAATAAAAAGGGATAACTGATAGCTTAGCTATTGGTTATTTATTTTTAAAGGAGATTATGATGAATATATTAGTTGCGATAGATCGTTTCGAAGATATATTAACTTCAGGAGAAGCGTCCAGTTATATTGAAGAAGGTGTGAAAACAGTATATCCTAATGCAAATGTGATCAGTGTGCCTTTGTTTGATGGTCAGAAACACTTAATAGAAGGAATATTATCCTGGCAGCAGGGCATCAAGTACAACTGGCAGATTCAAGATGCCAATCTCAGACAGCGAGAGGTGACAGCAGCCCTTATCCATGACTGTCTCTATATTGACTGTTCGCGTGTATTCAGCCAGACAGCTGATCTGCTGGATACTTCTTCGTATGGACTCGGTCAGATGATATTAAATGGTCTAGATCTTGGCTATCGTTCTTTTACCATTGCGCTAGGGGAGTCACAGGTTTATGACTACGGTATCGGAATGCTTGAGAAACTCGGTGCTGTTTTCTTTGATATAGATGACCATAAAATGACGGGTCCGCTTTCTTCAGCACATATCAAACACGTCAGAAGAATAGATTTGAGTGGACTGGATGACCGACTGTCAGAGAGTACATTTAAAGTCATCAGCGATCTTGATTATTATCTTTTTGGTAACAAAAGCCAGGTGGCAGATTCTATAATAGAAGATGCTGTAAAAATGACCATTGATAATAACATCTGGTATTTAAATGAGCAGTATAAAAAAGCGGGTCTGTCTGTTAATCCGAAAAATGGCGGCCATGCAGGTGGACTGAGAAGTATTTTTGAAAGTCTGTTTGATGCACGGATTCTATCGTCAAAAGATATGATTTTTGAGGAAACCAGTCTGAAGGACCTTCTTGATGAGGCAGATGCTGTCATATACGGCGGAGGAACCGTCAGACCATCTGAAAGTTCACTTGTCGCCCAGGCGATCACTCAAAAAGCAGGTCCTCAGCTTTATATTTACTTATCGGCCGGACAGCAGTTTGCGCCGCCGAGTGAAGCCGTGCATTTTCTGAATATCTATCCGGATATGTCAACTGACACGGATAAACTAAAGCTTGGGATACAGCTGCAGAACAGTATTAAAACAATACTTGCTATAGCAAAAAAATAGAAGCCACTGACTGATCAGTGGCTTCTTTTTATGCGCGTTCTTCAAATTTTCTGATGATACCAACGATATGATGAACTGATTTCTCCATATCATCGATTGAAACGTATTCGTAAGGGCCATGGAAGTTTTCAGCCCCTGTGAACAGGTTAGGGGTCGGCAGTCCCATATAAGAAAGCTGTGAACCATCTGTTCCACCGCGAATCGGTTCGACAATCGGTTCAATATCAAGTTCCTTCATCACTTCAAGCGGGATATCAATCAACTCTGGATAAGGCTTGATTTTCTCACCCATATTGAAGTACTGGTCGTGAATATCGATCTGAACAGCATCTTCTCCATATGTCTCTGCAATTGTTTTAGCTGCTTGTGTCATTATTTCTTTACGTGCATTGAATTTTTCTTTATCGTGGTCACGGATAATGTAAGAGAGAGAAGCAGCCTCGACAGAACCAGTCATCTCAACCAAATGATAGAATCCTTCGTAGTTCTCTGTCCGTTCAGGTACTTCGTCTTCTGGCAGCTGGTGATGAAAGGCCATAGCCAGTGCTTGTGCATTCACCATCTTATCTTTCGCAGAACCCGGATGCACATTGACGCCTTTAAATTGGACGTCCACACCCGCTGCATTAAAGCTTTCAAACTGCAGTTCACCACGACGACCCCCGTCAATCGTATAGGCAAATTCAGCGCCAAAACGTTCAACGTCGAAGTGGTGAGGACCACGACCGATTTCCTCATCTGGTGTAAAGGCGAAGCGGATAGTCCCATGCTTGATTTCTGGATGATTCTGCAGGTAGATAATGGTTTCCATGATTTCCGTGATACCTGCTTTATTATCAGCACCGAGTAACGTTGTGCCGTCAGTTGTCATCAAAGTATGGCCAGTGTAGTACTGAAGTTCTGGAAACTTATCTTTAGAGATGACTAATCCACTTTTTAAGGTGATATCAGCGCCGTCATAAGACTCGATCATCTGTGGTTTAACGTGTGTACCTGTAAAATCTGTCGCTGTATCCACATGTGCCAGTAGACCGAGAACCGGTACTTTTTTATCGGTATTCGACGGCAGTGTCGCCATCAAATAGCCTTGATTATCGACTGAGACTTCAAGACCTAGCGCTTTAATCTCACTTTCCAGTAAGTGCAGTAAATCCCACTGTTTCTCTGTAGATGGTGTTGTCGTGCTTGCGGCATCTGATTGTGTATCAATTTGGACATAACGACTTAGACGGTCGATTAATGCTTGTTTCATTTGAACCCCTCCCTTGTTATCCCCTTATTATAACGAATTTTGTCTTCTGCGAACATATCTGCGCGCTCTGAAGAAGGAATGGAAAATCATTTCAGCGACGATCAGCCCGAAAGCGATAGCACCGGATATCAGTGCAACCTTAATACCATTCTGAATGGCTGTATCATAGTCATTGATGATCAGATTTTTTGTTGCGTCATAAGCAAGGCCACCTGGGACAAGAGGAATGATACCGGCCACATAGAAGATGATGACCGGCTGTTTATAATACCGGCTCATCAGATGGGCCATGACGCCAAGAAGAAGCGCTCCCGCAAATGAAGCGGTCACAGCTGAGACGTCGTAAGTGAAGAGGACATAGTAGACTATCCAGCCGACTGCACCAACAAAGCCACATGGCAGCAGGAGCTTCCTAGGTGCATTGAAAACAATTGCGAAGAAAATAGTCGCAAAGAAGCTCGTGATAAACTGCAGGATGAACCAGAGAATTTCTAAAGTAAAATCAGACATACTGCAACCCCCGTTCCTATTGCGAATGCGGTCAGACTGGCTTCGACGCCTTTAACGGCACCGGCGAGAAGGTGCGCTGCCATGAGATCCCGAATGGCGTTCGTAATGAGAACCCCGGGCACAAGCGGCATCACAGCAGAAATAATCACTTTATTCAAGGAGACACCGCCTAAAAAATTGACTGCGAGTAGAGCGGTCATCGCAATAACAAATGCGCCGGCAAATTCAGCGAAGAATTTCAAGCGGGTATGCTCCTGAATGAATTCAGCAACCATCAGCCCGATACCTCCCGCTATAACACTTGGAACGATATCTCTGAAATCTCCGTTGAACATAATCAGAAACAGGCCGCTGACAATAGCCGCTGATAACATGCGCAGCCAGTAAGGAAAGTGCTTATTGGAGTCAGATAGATCCTGAAGCGCATCATGTGCGGTCTCGAGTGACAATATATCCGCTGTAATGGCACGTGATATTTCATTCGTTTCTACGATTTTTTCGAGGTCTGTCGTTCTTGATAAGACCCGAAGCAGCCTTGACGGAGACTCTGTAGAAGCAGAGAAAATGATGGCGGTAGGTGTGACAAAGCTATGGGTGGAATGAAGCCCATAGTGTCTCGCAATTCGTGTCATAGTATCTTCGACGCGGTACGTTTCTGCACCGCTTTCAAGTAAGATCTTACCGGCGAGTAAAACAACGGCGACCACTTTGTTTTCATCTATCTGATTCATTTTGACCTCCTTGTTCATAAAAAAATAACAGAAAGGAGACTTTCTGTTATTTAATAATTGGATTGAACATCACTGTGTCGCGTCCTTGTTCTTTAGCAGCATGAAGCGTATCATCTGCATCTTTAAAGATTTTGCGATGCGATTTGATATCCTTTTCTTGAAGATACCCAACACCGATGGATACAGTCAAGGAAATTGTTTCTTTATTGGGTAAATGAAAGGCAGAATTTTTGACGCCTTTACGAATACTCTCAGCGAGCTTAATCGCAGCGTCAAGAGTGACATCTGTCAGAATAACGGAAAATTCTTCACCGCCGTTACGATAAGCTTTCATGGTTCTAGGGATATAGTTTGTCAGGACCTGTCCCATCTGTCTTAAAACGGCGTCTCCTGCATTATGGCCGTAAGCATCATTAACGTCTTTAAAGCCGTCGATGTCTATCAGTAAAAGAGCAATCGTGCGGTGCTCAGCTTCGTAGCTCAGTTTATTAAGTGAGCGGTCAAATTCTCTGACGTTGCCGAGCCCTGTCAAATAATCCATCGTCTTTTCATTTTCATAGCGCTGAATCAATTGAGAAATTCGCCATATATCCACAAACATCAGGCTGCTGCAGATTGACAGAATAAAAGAAGAACAGAATATGAGAATGAAATACTCTAACGGGTTATTTAAATCTCTGAAATACAGACTTGCTGCAATAATAGCGAGACTGATAGCTGTCAGCCACTGGATGCTGACAAAGTGTGAATAGGATAGAAACGGGCCTATCATCCCTGTGACAGCTGCAATGATAAGGAGGATAATCGCAATATCCAGATCGTAGCCAAGCCAGAAGACAGCAACCAGACTGGTCACGACAGCACCGACCATCGTATAGATAAAGTTAGTGTAGCGAGCAAGAAATAATAAAGGAACAAATGCAAGAACAAAAGTGACCTCATCGAACTGAAGTGGATTAGTCAATAACAGACAGCTGATAAATGTCATCAGCATGGTTATATAGTTTTTTGAAAAGACGATTTCTTTTTCTTCAAAAAACTGCAGGCGGTGAAAAAGATAGAATCCACTGATTGTAATAGCAACGTTAAATATCAGGCTCTCAATCATGTGGCACATCCTTAGTCATAAAGTTTTTCTCTTTTGAGAATCCACGTCCAATGATATCAGAGGCACTGAGGAAGACGGTGAAGGCATCAATGTTTTCGTCATTGATGACCTGCTTGAAATAAATCGCTTCCCGTTGCTCCATGACAGAAAACAGTAACGCTTTCTCTGCACCGGTGAAACCACCCATGGAATTGATTTTCGTATAACCCCGTTCTACAGTGTCATAAATCAGCTGGCCGACAACAGCTTCCTGGTCTGTGATGATGAAGACGAGCTTGTTATCGCCTGCTTTCAGTTCGACGAAATCAATGACCTTGCTTGTCACATAAATTGACATCAAAGCATAAAGGGCAGACTCAAAGCTCAGAACAAATGCACTCATCAGTACAACGACCGCATCAACGATCAGCTGACAGAAACCGCTGGATAACGACGTATATTTTTTGACGATCTGAGCAAGGGTTGCGGTGCCTCCTGTTGAGCCTTTACCCCGGTAAACGAGGCCGAGCCCTATACCGAGAACGATACCCCCGTATATCGCACCAAGCAGTGAATTATGCACTCCGTGAACAACAAAATCTTTCGAGATAAAAATAAAGAAGGGGATCAGGAAAGTCGCAATAGCTGTCTTCAGACTGAACGAACGTCCGAGAATAATCCATCCGGCAATAAAGATGGGGATATTAATGAGAGCCTGTGTCAAATAAGGCTGAATATGAAACGCATTATAAAGGATGGTACTAACACCAGATATACCACCTGCTGCTATCTCAGAAGGGAGCAGGAAAAAGTTATAGCTGATACCGACTAAAATAGAGCCCATAATCATATAGAAGTAATCTCTTAAAACCGGATTTTTCATATAATCCTCCTTCTTAAAAATTGTATTTTTTCATTAACCGTCTTATTATGAGTCATAAATGACCATTCGTCAATGTGACCAGGCGTCTTAATAAATATTTAATATAATTCCTAGTTGAATACGATTATGCTATATTTAAAGATAAGATAAACCTCGAGGTGGTCTATGTTTACCTTAAAGCTGATTCTTATTACAGCAGCTATTTCATTCTGTCTGACACCGCTTTTAATCTGGGTCTCGCCCTATATCGGTGCAATGGACAAACCTAATATACGTAAAGTTCATAAAGCGCCTGTTTCCGTTATCGGTGGACTGGCACTTCTTATCTCATTTTTAATCGGTATTAAAATTGCGCAGCCGATAGAAGAGGAGATCGTACCGTTAGTGATTGGTGCTATCCTCATTAATTTGCTCGGCCTTATTGATGATATATTTGATTTAAAACCTATCGTTAAACTGATCGGTCAGATTTTAATCAGTCTGGTCGTTGTCTATCACGGGATTACGATTGACTTGATCACGTTACCGTTTGGTGTCATTATCCAGTTCGGTGTTCTCAGTGTCCCTGTGACGATTCTCTGGATAGTCGCCGTGACAAATGCCATCAATTTAGTGGATGGACTCGATGGACTGGCGTCGGGTGTCTCCATGATTGCACTTGGTACTATCGGTCTCATTGCTATTTTTCAGGGCAACATTTTTATTTTAATGATCTGTAGCGTACTGATTGGTTCTCTGCTCGGTTTTATTCGCTATAATTTTTATCCGGCTAAGATCTTTCTAGGTGACAACGGCGCTTTGATGCTCGGCTTTATTATCGGTGTCCTCAGTCTGCTTGGGTTCAAGAATATCACGCTGATCTCCCTCTTATTCCCGATTATTATTTTAGGTGTGCCGTTCATCGATATGGTATTCGCGATGATCAGACGTTACATGAAAGGACAACCGGTCATGCAGGCGGATAAGTCTCATCTGCATCATAAATTACTCGATCATGGATACTCACATCCACAGACCGTTATCCTGATTTATTCTATAGCACTGCTATTCAGTTCGGCATCTGTCATTCTCTATCTATCAACTAATGTGGGCGCTATAGTCATGACACTACTTATTTTATTTACAATTGAAATGATTGTTGAGTTTACCGGATTAATTGATGATAACTATAAGCCGTTCATCAAGCTCTGCCGAAAAATCATTAAATAGCTAGATTGGAAAAGGAAGCATGAGTTCTGCTTCTTTTTTTATTTGCCCTTGTCCCTGTGTATTCTCACTGACAAAGTTTTCGAATTTTTCTGTGTCTTCAGCAGTCACATGGATGCTGTAAGTCACTTTGTCTGTATACGTCTGACCGACAACTTCATAAGGCTGGTCCGCTATATCGTATTCAAAACGGCCCGTCTGATCATAGTTTAAAGTCACTTCATAAAGTATGGCATTCTGGATTCTTACTTTACCGGCTGCTTTGATGGCGTCTGTTACACCTGACTGATAAGCACGAATGAGCCCGCCTGTACCGAGTTTGATGCCGCCAAAGTAACGCGTGACAATAGCGACAACATTATGGACATCTTCTTTTTTGAGTGTCTCAAGCATAGGAACGCCTGCTGTACCAGAGGGTTCACCGTCATCACTTGCCTTCTGTATCTGATGCTGATCACCTATCGTGTAGGCAGAGCAGTTATGATTCGCGGACTTATGCAGCGATTTGATTTCAGCTATTCGCTTCTTCGCTTCTTCCTCGTCCTCTACTTTAAATAAGTAAGTAATAAAACGTGATTTACTGATCAGTTCTTCTGTTTCAAAGTCCTGTTTAATCGTAATATAGTTCTCCATTAAGCATTCCTCCATATTCTTTTTCAGTATAGTCAACTTGCAACACATCAACAATGCTTTAACTTTATTTTTAGGATAAAAATGGTATGATACACTTGTGGGGAACTGTAAGGAGGGAAGTCATGAAAATTGCAGTATTAACAGATTCAACCGCAAATATCAGCGACGAAATGAAAGAACGTTATCACATTCATGAAGTTTATCTGAATGTCTTATTTCATGGACAGGCTTACCGTGAAAATGTAGATATGTCCAAGGAGGAATTCTACAGCAGAATGCGTACAGAAAGTGAACTGCCGACGACCAGCCAGCCAGCGGTCGGTGAGTACGTGGATAAACTGGAAGAACTGAAAGCAGCAGGTTACACAGATGTTATCGCTGTGCATTTATCCAGTGGTATCAGCGGTACGTATCAGAGTGCTATTACAGCAGGCGATATGGTGGAAGGCATCAACGTTCATGCCGTGGATTCAGAAATTTCACTGACACCACAGGCTTTTCTGTGCTTCAGAGCTGCTCAGATGATTGAAGAAGGCGCTTCTATTGATGAGATAGTGGCAGAACTTCAGTCGATGGTTAGAAATCATGTCGCCTATTTCATGGTCAATGATCTGAAGAACCTTAAAAAGGGTGGCCGTTTAACAGGGGCTCAAGCCTTTGTTGGCAGTATGCTGCAAGTTAAGCCGATTCTGCATTTTGTAGAGACTAAAATAGTTGCTGCAGAAAAAGTCAGAACGAAAAAGAAAGCACTGAAACGCATTGAAGAATTGATGGCGGAATTTCTGGACGGTGAAACAACAGCAACAGGGTGTGTTCTACATGCGAATGCAGAAGAAGAAGCGCTTGAATGGCTGAAAGATGTTCAGAAGAGATTCCCGGATATTCATTTCATCGTAGCAGATGTAACGCCGGTTATCGCGACTCACTTAGGTGAAGGTGCGATGGCACTTGGCATGGTTAAACGTGATTTAAAATTGTAAACTGTTTTTATTCTTAATATTTTATGACAGCACACTTATTTAAGTGTGCTTTTTTATTTGGAGGAGAAAATGAGCTTACTTATAGAAGGGAAAGCAATTCAAGGTGTAAAAGATGAACGCTGTCACTACTGTATGAATGAAGAAAAGGAACTGTTTCATCAGTTCTATCATCACCGCTTTGAAAAAGCAGTCATTTACTGCCGGGCCTGCATTCGCATGACATACTCTTCAACGGAGACATTCTATGATTTACTAGAGCTGCCTGATGTTGTTGATGATGTCGAATATCAGCTGGACTTTGAGCTGACCGACCAGCAGCAATATGCCAGTCATGAAATAGTGGAAACAGTGATAAAAGGAGGCAGAAAGCTACTTCATGCGGTCACGGGTGCAGGGAAGACGGAGATGATTATAGAAGGAATAAAAGTAGCGCGGCAGAACGGGCAAAGCGTTGCACTGGTCTCTCCGCGTGTAGATGTCGTCAAGGAGCTTTTTCTGCGGATGAGTGATTACTTTAATACAGAGATAGATGTTCTTTATCAGGGACAGACACTTAAGTACAGCAGTACTTTTGTCATCAGTACCGTCCAGCAGCTGGTCAAGTATCAGCACCATTTCGGACTGGTGATTGTCGATGAAGTGGATGCATTTCCCTTACCGATGGATGAACGACTTCAAAAGACGATAGAACGTGCCGCTGAAAAAGATGCCGCTATTATTTATCTGACAGCGACGCCCCCAAAGAAGATGCAAAAGGATATGCAAGATGTGACAGTTGTTCTGCCCGCAAGATATCATAGGAGACCTTTGCCTGTTCCGAGTTACAAATATCTGTCGAAGAGGCGGCTGATGAAAGGAGGATTGACTCCTTTTCTGAAACGACGGCCTGACACTTATCTGCTGGTCTTTTTCAACAATATCTCGGATATGGAGAAAGCAGCAGAAGTATATAGCGACTTCAGTCCGGTGACAGTTTATGCTTCTGATGCCTTGAGACATGAAAAAGTTGAAGCCATTCGGGCTGGACATCACGCCATCATATTTACGACAACCATCCTGGAACGCGGCTTTACGATGGCAAATCTGGATGTCTACGTCATAGGGGCAGAATCCTATACAGCTGAATGTCTGGTCCAGATGTCCGGACGGGTCGATCGCAAGTTTATACCTTATGACGGAACGGTCAAATTCTTTCATGATGGTGTCTCAAGAGATATGCAGCTAGCTGTAAAGGAAATCAGGACGATGAATCTGAATGCGAAGAAAAGAGGGTGGATCGACTGAGGTGCCTGATCTGTTTTCAGCAAGTAAATGAAACCTTGTTCCTTAGCAACTACTTTCAAGCGCCGCAAATCATCTGCAGTGAATGCGAAGCATCTTTTGAAAAAATACAAGGACCGCGTTGTACGCACTGTCATAGACTCCTGATTGATGAGGAAACCTGCAGAGACTGTCTGTTCATGCATCAGTATTTTCAGCCGCTGGACCGGATTCAGGTGTTATTTGATTACAATGATTTCATGAAAGAGGTGATTCATGCATATAAAGGTAGAGGTGATATTAAGCTCGCTCAAATATTCGCCTATTTGCTGCGTGGCCATGTATCCTACATGAAATCGTTTGACGCCGTTATCGCATTACCTACTAGCGCGGAGAAACTAAAGACGCGCGGCTTCAGTCAAATGGAAGAAATTCTGTCACATCTGCCGGTGACACTTTGTCACTCTCTGACAATGGCAAGTCGGATAAAGCAGTCTGAACTGACTAAAAAAGAACGGTTGAAACAAGTGAATCCTTTTACGGTCTCGAGCCAGGTCCACGGTCGTGTTCTTCTTATCGATGACATCTATACGACAGGCCTGACTGTGCATCATGCAGCCGAGATTCTTCGGTCACAAGGTGTTCATACGGTTGAAGTGTTAGCGCTTGCAAGACCTTGATAATATGCTAAAATAAAGGTAGGAAGAAACACCACAGAATAGGTTTCATAAGGAGTTGTTTCATTATGATCAGATATGAAATTCACGGAGAGAATATTGAAGTAACAGATGCAATCCGTAACCACATCGAGGAGAAATTAAGTAAACTTGAGCGTTACTTTGCTAATGTGCCGGATGCGAATGCACATGTCAAAGTTAAGACTTACCAAGATTCTCGCTCTAAAATTGAAGTCACTATCCCGCTTAAAAATGTGACGCTTCGCGCAGAAGAACGTCATGATGATTTATATGCGGCAGTCGATCTGATTGTTGAAAAATTAGAACGCCAGGTCAGAAAACACAAAACAAAAGTTAATCGTAAATTCCGCGAAAAAGGAATTGAAAAAGATGTTTTCCCTGTCTTCCCTGAAACAGAAAAAGAAGAGGAAGAACCTGAAATCGAAATCATCCGTTCTAAACAGTTCGATTTAAAACCGATGGACTCTGAAGAAGCGGTACTTCAGATGAATATGCTGGGTCATGATTTCTACATCTTCAATGATGCAGAGACAAACGGAACTAACATTGTCTACCGTCGTAAAGATGGTAAGTATGGTTTAATCGAAACATCAGCTGAATAACTTGAATCCCCTCTTAATTGTAAAAGGGGATTTTTCATGCCGTTATGTTTTTATAACAATTAAATAAATGGTATTATTAATTGTTGTAGATGGTAACTAAAGGAGAGAAAAACATGGGATTCATTAAAAAGATGTTTGACGGCAATAAACGTGAAGTAAAATCATTGTCTAAAATTGCAGATCAAGTTGATGGTTTCAAAGATGTCATGGCAGCAAAAACAGATGATGAACTGAAAAACATGACCGTTATGTATCAGAATGAACTGAAAGAAATAGAAGATTATAGAGCACAGCAGGATTATCTCGATCGCATTTTACCGGAAGCTTTCGCGGTGGTGCGCGAGGCATCGATGCGTGTCCTTAAAATGTTCCCTCACCCTGTACAGATCATGGGTGGGACTGTTCTTCATCGCGGGGATATCGCAGAGATGAAGACCGGTGAAGGTAAGACACTGACGGCTACAATGCCCGTCTATTTAAATGCACTGACAGGACGAGGTGTGCATGTAGTTACCGTCAATGAATACTTATCAAGCACGCAGTCTGAAGAAATGGCACAGCTTTATAATTTCCTCGGCCTGTCTGTCGGTCTTAACTTAAATAGTAAGACAACGGCTGAGAAACGTGAAGCTTACGCGGCTGATATTACATACAGCACGAATAATGAACTCGGCTTCGACTACTTACGGGATAACATGGTGACGTATAGTGAAGAACGGGTCATGCGTCCACTTAACTTTGCCATCATCGATGAGGTCGATTCTATCCTGATTGATGAAGCGAGAACGCCTCTGATTATCTCTGGTCAGGCTGAGAAGTCAACAGGTATGTATATTCAGGCAAATGTCTTCGTTAAGATGCTGAAACCTGATGTGGATTATAACTATGATGAAAAAACAAAAGGCATCCAGTTATCAGAAAGCGGTATTGATAAAGCAGAGAAAATGTTCAAAGTGGATAACTTATATGACGTGAAAAATGTCAGCCTGATGCATCACATCAATATTGCACTGAAAGCTCATCGCTCTATGCTGAAAGATGTGGATTACGTCGTTGAAGATGGTGAAATTGTTATCGTCGACCAGTTCACTGGACGTACAATGCCTGGTCGCCGTTTTTCTGATGGTGTCCATCAGGCCATTGAAGCAAAAGAAGGCGTGGAGATTCAAAACGAATCTAAAACGATGGCTTCAATTACATTCCAGAACTTCTTCCGTATGTATAACAAACTGTCCGGTATGACAGGGACAGCGAAAACAGAAGAAGAGGAATTTATCAGTATTTACAATATGGTTGTCACACAGATTCCAACGAATAAACCAATTGCGCGTGAAGATAATGCCGATTTAATCTTCGCATCAGAAAAAGGGAAACTTGGAGCTGTAGTTGAAGAAGTGATTGCCCGTCATAAAGCAGGACAGCCCGTTCTGTTAGGTACTGTAGCAGTTGAAACGAGTGAATATATTTCAGATCTGCTTAAAAAGCGTGGCATCCGTCATAATGTACTGAATGCCAAAAATCATGAGCGAGAAGCAGAGATTGTAGCGAACGCGGGCCAAAAAGGCGCTGTGACGATTGCAACGAACATGGCTGGTCGTGGTACAGATATTAAACTCGGTGAAGGTGTTCAGGAAATCGGTGGGCTCGCAGTTATCGGTACAGAACGTCACGAATCTCGTCGTATCGATGATCAGCTTCGTGGTCGTGCAGGTCGTCAGGGAGACCCAGGTTTCAGTCGTTTCTATCTGTCACTGCAGGATGAACTTATGGTCCGTTTCGGTTCTGAGCGTATGCAGAATATGATGACGCGTCTCGGCATGAATGACGAGGCACCGATTGAATCTAAAATGGTGTCACGTGCTGTAGAATCTGCTCAGAAACGAGTAGAGGGGAATAACTATGACAGCCGTAAACGTGTCCTTGAATATGATGATGTACTGCGTAAACAACGTGAAATTATCTATAAAGAACGTAATGACATCTTAGAGCAGGAAGACTGTTCAGCTCAGGTTCATTCAATGATTCAGGAGTCAGTCCGTCGTGCAGTTAACGCGCATTTCACAGGGGAAGACGGTCGGCAGGACTACGAAACATTCATCAATTACATTGAAGACATGTATATTCCTGAGGGCGACTTAAAAGAAGAAGAAATTGCCCGCCGTGATAACGATGAAATATATAATGTCGTCATGGATCATATTGATGCACAGTATAAACGCCAGGAAGTTCAACTGGGCGAACAGATGCATGAATTTGAGCGCATGATTCTCCTTCGTACGATTGATATGAAGTGGACAGATCATATCGATACGATGGATCAGCTGAGAACAGGTATCCATTTACGTTCATACGGTCAGATCAACCCGCTACGTGAATATCAGAATGAAGGTCTCACAATGTTTGAAGATATGCTTGATAACATTGAAGATGACGTTTCTAAATATGTACTTAAATCCATCATCGATAAAGGTGAGCAGGTAGAGCGTGAACAAGTGGCTCAAGGCGAAGCCATGGTCGCAAATGATGGTAAAGAAAAAGTGAAGAAACAGCCTAAGCAGGCTGAGCCGACTATCGGACGAAATGAACCTTGTCCATGCGGCAGCGGCAAAAAATACAAAAACTGTCACGGAAGAGATGAGAATTAATGGAAGCATTCGAAATCAAGAATACTCTTTCATCAATAGATGAAAAATTAAATAGTTTCAGGGGGTCTCTTTGACTTAGAGGAAAAAGAGACGAATATACAGGAATACGATGAAATGATGGCTGATCCAGGCTTCTGGGACGATGCAAACAAAGCTCAGGACATCATCAATAAAAGTAATGCCTTAAAAGAAGTGGTCAATGGCTATAAAGCGCTGGCTGAAGAAAAAGAAAATATTGAAGTCATGCTTGAGATGGTTAAAGAAGAAAGTGATGAAGAGATGGAAGCAGAAATCGCTGAAAACTTAAGAAGTCTCAGCGAGGATGTCGATCAGTTTGAACTGAAGATGCTGTTAGATGGTGAATATGATGCTAACAATGCCATCCTTGAACTTCATCCAGGTGCCGGAGGTACGGAGTCGCAGGACTGGGGTGCCATGTTATTACGCATGTACCAGCGTTTCAGCGATAAACAAGGTTTTAAAGTAGAGACCATTGATTACCAGCCGGGAGACGAGGCAGGTATTAAAAGTGTGACGCTATTGATCAAAGGACACAACGCTTATGGTTATTTAAAAGCCGAAAAAGGCGTCCATCGTCTTGTGCGTATATCACCATTTGATTCATCTGGCCGGCGTCATACATCTTTTGCTTCATGTGAAGTGGTGCCTGAATTTGATAACGATAATATTGAGATCGAGATTAATCCGGAAGATATCAGTGTGGATACGTACCGTGCGACAGGCGCAGGTGGGCAGCACATCAATACGACTGACTCCGCCGTTCGTATTACCCATCAGCCGACCGGTATTGTGGTGACTTGTCAGAACGAACGTTCACAGATCAAAAACCGTGAACAGGCGATGAAGATGCTGAAAGCGAAGCTCTACCAGCGTAAACTGGAAGAGCAGGAAGCAGAGATGCTTGCTATACGTGGTGAACAGAAAGAAATTGGCTGGGGTTCTCAGATTCGTTCTTACGTCTTCCACCCGTACTCAATGGTCAAGGACCACAGGACAAACGCTGAAACAGGAAACACATCAGCCGTCATGGATGGCGACATCTCACTTTTTATTGATGCTTACTTAAAAAGTCAGCTGTAATGGTTTAGCAGATGTATTATAATGGTAAGTGTAAATAAAAAGGGGGAATTGCTGATGAAAAAATGGTTAGTAGGTACAGTTTTAGCAGGAACGCTAGCTCTTGCAGCGTGTGGCAACGGAGAAGAGACGAAAACAGCAGATAATAGTAACGCAGATCCTGGATTAACAGCGTTCCAGAATAATTCATGTGTCGGCTGTCATGGTAAAGACTTAGAAGGTGCAAGCGGCCCGAACCTCACTCAGGTAGGCGCTAAATACTCTAAAGCAGAAATTGCAGATATCATCAAAAATGGTAAAGGCAATATGCCTAAAGGTCAGGCTCAGGGCGAAGACGTCGATAAAATTGCTGAATATTTAAGCAAACAGAAGTAATATTACAGTTATATAAAGATATCATTGAGTCTATATCTTTACAGGTTCCCCTGTGCTATATTTGAATCAAATTTGTGAATTTGATTTAAAGGCGGGGGAATTTTTTTATATGAAGAAAGTAATCTTAACACTGACTTTAGCAACAACATTATCAGTGACATCTATAGCCGGCGCAGATGCAGCTGAAAAAGCGCATGCCGGAGAATATAAAGTGAAAAAAGGCGATACATTATTAAAAGTAGCTGATAAATATGAAATTTCTACGTTACGTCTCAAAAAATGGAACAACCTTAAATCAAATCAATTAAAACCAGGTAAAATCTTAATTGTTGATGAGAAAAAAGTGAAAAAGTCACATGAACTTAAAACGATGCTGGATCCGAAAATCGATATTGTCAAAACTGAAAAAAAGTCTGAAGCTAAAATTACAGAACCCGCTGCAGAAGGACGAGACCAGGCCGCTGAACCAACCATCACCGTTAAATCAGAACCTGAACAAGCAGCAGCGCCTGTTATAAGACCGTATGATGAAGAAGTCAACGTCATCTCCCCGGAAACTTATGATTTTGAATCAGCAGAATCTGACTCACCGATCATCAGACCACACGATGAAGAGAACAATTTTATCTCACCTGAAACATATCATTTTGATGCCACAGATACTGAAACAAAACTCGAACGGTCAGAAGTCAAAATACCTTCTTCAAACCGCATTGCTCAGATTGCACTGAAAATTGCAGCCAATAAGTCTTATGTCTATGGTGCCAATTCATCTACACAAGTCGATTGTTCTTCTTTTGCTCAACAAGTTTTCGCTGCTATGGGTAAATCTCTGCCACGGACGACTTACCAGCAGATGGCAGTTGGAAAACGAGTCACTTCTCCAGTTGCAGGAGATCTTGTCTTCTTTAATGAGGGCAGTCACGTAGGTATCTATATTGGCAACGGCCAGATGGTGGATGCTCTAAATCCGAAAGAAGGCGTTAAGCAGCGTGCAGTCAGTTATATTAACGGTAGTGTGACAGGTTATTATAGATATTAAAAGACGGCGAAAGCTGTCTTTTTTGTTTAATTTTATAGAAATATGTCTATAAGTATATAATAGGTAACAGTTATATTACGCTTAAGTAACATCGAATTTTGCTCTCATTTTCTATGCTATTATCATCTTACTAAGAAAATGTTGGAGGAACAATTCACGATGAAAAAAATGATGCTGTCGATCTTAACTGTCCTTATGTTACTGACTATCTCTACTGCTGTTGAACAGCCTACTGCTCAAGCTTATTCAAATCCTGTAAAATATAAAGCGGCTAACTACTACACATGGGGCAGCTGTGCATACTACGCATTCAATCGTCGTGCTCAACTCGGACGCTATGTTTCCAACCAATGGGGCAATGCAAGAAACTGGGCATACAATGCATCACGCTACGGTTATACGGTGAGCCGTAAACCTATTAAAGGTTCTGTCCTTGTTTCACAATTAGGCTACTATGGTCACGTAGCAGTTGTTGAGAAAAAATATACAAATGGTTCAATTGTTGTATCAGAAATGAACTATCCACGTCAGGGCGTTAAAACATACCGTACAATTCCTAGCTATCAAGTACGTAATTTCCAATATATCTATTAATTTTTAGAAAGGATAAACGAATTTGTTTATCCTTTTTTTTATGGATTCTTGTTATAATAGCGAAGGAGAAGGAGGCAGAATATGAAAAGAATCTTGATGTGGGTATTGAGCGGTATTTTTATGCTGCTGGCGGCATACAGTGTATATACTGTCATCAATCAGGACACGACAGAGTTGAAAGTCAGCGGACAAGCGCATTACATAAACGACCGCAATATCAGCAAGGAGCCGGTGCAGAGTTTGGAAGGAGAGAAACTGAACTTAGGCCGTGAACTGACAGCTGACATTAATATCATTAATTTCTGGGCCTCCTGGTGTGAACCATGTAATAAAGAAATGCCTGAACTGATCAAATACAATCAGCAGAAGCCGAATCACATTAAGCTGATAGGAATGAACGTCCAGGATAAAGAAAAGGGACGAGACGCGTTTCTTAAGAAGTATCAGCCTGATTACTCGATTGTTACTGGTACTGAGGATATGGTCAAATATTACAAAATCTATAATATACCGACAACTATTTTTGTGAGTAAAGAGGGTAAGGTCCTCTCGACTTATGTCGGCGAACTGGATGCCAGTAAACTGGAGACTCTTGTTCAGGAAGTGGAAGGGAGATCATAGATCAGTATTATGATATGGTATATACTTGCTTCTTTTCTGCCGGCTATCATGGTGATTATGTTCAGTATGATGATAAAAAATAAATATACAGGATTAGCGTTAGCCGCTTTAGTGATAGGGGTATCTGTCTACAAAGGCTTTTTTCATTCAGAAATGATTGTGTTTCTTGATACTCTCTCGCTGATGCTGGGCTATTTTGCAGTTGATCAGCTGAAGCTGGATCAAACGAGTCATTATTAATAGACACGGTCGCAAATGCGAACGTGTTTTTATTTTGAGAGCGAACAGATGTTTGTATTTTTAAGGTTATATTTGCTAAAATAGATACGTTAAGGAGGGGTTACATGGAACATCATCCATTTAAACTACAGTCAGAATTTAAGCCCGGTGGGGATCAGCCGGCAGCGATTAAAAAGCTTGTAGCCGGTATTAAAGAAGGTAAACGTTATCAGACATTGCTCGGTGCAACAGGTACAGGTAAGACGTTTACAATGAGTAACATCATCCAGGCAGTCGGCAAACCCACATTGATTATTGCGCATAATAAGACGCTTGCAGGTCAGCTGTACAGTGAGTTTAAGGAGTTTTTCCCTGATAACCGCGTTGAATATTTTGTCAGCTACTACGATTACTATCAGCCGGAAGCGTATGTTCCCTCTACAGATACATTTATAGAAAAAGATGCCTCAATTAACGATGAAATCGATAAATTACGTCACTCAGCGACAAGTGCACTTTTTGAGCGGGATGATGTAATCATCATTGCATCGGTGAGTTGTATTTACGGTCTCGGTAACCCGGAAGAATACAAGGATATGGTGGTCAGCGTAAGAACAGGTATGGAGATGGATCGTAATGCGCTGCTCCGTAAGCTTGTAGATATTCAGTACACAAGAAACGATATTGACTTTCAGCGCGGGACATTCCGTGTACGCGGGGACGTCGTCGAGATATTTCCTGCCTCACGTGATGAGCAGTGTGTGCGTGTCGAGTTTTTCGGTGATGAAATAGATAGAATACGTGAGATCAACTATTTAACAGGTGAAGTGCTGAAAGAGCGTGAACACTTCGCTATCTTCCCGGCCAGTCACTTCGTTACACGAGAAGAAAAAATGAAAGTAGCCATCGAACGTATTGAAAAAGAGCTGGAAGAACAGCTGAAAGTATTTCGCGCCGAAAATAAACTGCTGGAAGCCCAGCGTCTCGAGCAGCGTACAAACTATGATATTGAGATGATGCGTGAGATGGGTTTCTGTTCAGGTATCGAGAACTATTCTGTACATTTAACACTGCGCCCAAAAGGCTCGACGCCTTATACACTACTGGATTATTTCGGAGATGACTGGTTGATCATGGTCGATGAGTCGCACGTCAGTCTGCCGCAGATTCGCGGTATGTATAACGGTGACCAGGCGCGTAAAAAGGTACTGGTGGATCATGGTTTCAGATTGCCAAGCGCACTGGATAACCGTCCTCTTAAATTTGATGAATTTGAAGAAAAAGCACAGCAGTTTGTCTATGTTTCTGCGACGCCCGGTCCATTTGAAATTGAACATACTGACGAGATGGTTGAACAGATTATCCGTCCGACAGGATTGCTTGACCCTATTATTGAGGTTCGACCTTCACAGCATCAGATTGATGACTTGATGGAAGAAGTTCGCGTGCGTATCGAACGCAAAGAACGTGTCCTGATTACGACACTGACTAAAAAAATGAGTGAAGACTTGACCGCTTACCTGAAAGAAGCAGGCATTAAAGTCAACTACCTGCATTCAGAGATTAAGACGCTGGAACGAACAGAGATCATCAGAGATTTGCGTCTTGGTGTCTATGATGTCCTCATTGGTATCAATCTGCTTCGTGAAGGACTGGACATACCGGAAGTGTCACTGATTACCATTCTGGATGCTGACAAAGAAGGATTCCTGCGTTCAGAAAGATCACTTATTCAGACAATTGGACGAGCTGCGCGTAATGAAAACGGGAAAGTCATTATGTATGCAGATAAAATCACTGACTCGATGCGTACAGCTATAGATGAAACACAGCGTCGACGTGATATTCAGGAAGCCTATAATAAAGAACACGGTATTACACCAACAACAATTCATAAGAAAATCCGTGATGCTATCAGCGCTTCTGTTGAAACCGATGAATCAGTGAAAGAAACTAAACCAAAGAAAAAGCTGACGAAAAAAGAACGTGCAACCCGTATGGAACAAATCGAACACGAAATGAAAGAAGCGGCAAAAGCACTGGACTTCGAACGTGCGACAGAGCTGCGTGATATTCTATTTGAACTGAAAGCAGAAGGGTGAACTTATGAAAAATAAAGAAATTGTCGTTAAAGGAGCAAGAGCTCATAACCTTAAAGATGTAGATATAAAAATACCGCGCGATAAGCTTGTCGTGATGACAGGTTTATCTGGCTCGGGTAAGTCCAGTCTTGCATTCGATACAATTTATGCAGAAGGCCAGCGTCGTTATGTAGAATCATTAAGTGCTTACGCCAGACAGTTTTTAGGACAGATGGATAAGCCTGATGTTGATACGATTGAAGGCTTATCCCCAGCTATCTCAATCGATCAGAAGACGACTAGTAATAACCCGCGAAGCACAGTATCAACCGTGACAGAAATCTATGACTATCTACGTCTGTTGTTTGCTCGAATCGGGACACCTTATTGTCCGGTCCATAACATCAAGATAGAATCTCAGACCATACAGCAGATAGTAGACCGTATTATGGAGCTTGAAGAACGTACTAAAATACAAGTGCTGGCTCCCATTGTTTCCAGTCGTAAAGGTGAACATAAGAAGCTGATTGAAGACATCGGTAAGAAAGGTTATGCCCGTCTACGCATTGATGGTGAGATGGTGGAAATCGGAGATGACATTAACTTAGCGAAGACATCAAATCATGATATCGATGTCATCATTGACCGATTAGTCGTCAAACCGAATATTGAGAGCCGTTTAGCGGACTCTCTGCAAAATGCACTGGAACTTGCTGAAGGCAATGTGGTGATAGATGTCATCGGCGAGAAAGAAATGAAGTTCTCTGAAAATCATGCCTGTCCTAAATGTGGTTTTTCTATAGATGAGCTGGAACCAAGGATGTTCTCGTTCAATAGCCCGTTTGGTGCCTGTCCTAGCTGTGATGGTCTTGGGACAAAGCTGACGGTCGACCTCAGTCTCGTGATACCGGATGAATCCATTAGTCTCGCTGATGGCGCTCTCGTACCTTGGCAGCCGATCAGCTCGGAATATTATCCGTCTCTTCTTAGACAGACAGCCAAGCATTTCAAAATTGATATGAAGAAGCCGTTTAATAAACTGACCAAAAAAGAGCGTGACATTATCCTCTACGGTTCACCGGAGCAGATAACTTATAAATTCAGACAAGATAATGGTGTCAGCCGTTCAAGAACAATGGCCTATGAAGGAATCGTCAACAATATCGACCGTCGTTTCCATGACAGTCCTTCTGATTTTACACGTGAGCAGATGCGTAAATATATGACAGAAGAGGTCTGTGAGACATGCGAAGGCTACCGTCTGAATGAACAGGCGATGGCTGTTAAGATTAACGGCGAGCATATTGGCCAGGTTGTTAAACGTTCAATCGGTCAGGCTCTTAAATACTATGAAGAGATTGAACTGACAGAAAAAGAGAAGATGATTTCCAATTTAATCATCAAGGAAATCACTTCCCGACTTTCTTTTCTGAATAATGTCGGACTGGAATATTTGACGATGGATCGCCGTGCGGGGACATTGTCAGGTGGTGAGGCGCAGCGTATCCGCCTTGCAACGCAGATTGGTTCACAGCTGACAGGTGTCCTTTATATACTGGATGAACCGTCTATCGGCCTGCATCAGCGCGACAACGACCGACTCATCTCTTCGCTCGAATCTATGCGTGATTTAGGTAATACACTCATTGTTGTTGAACATGATGAAGACACGATGCTTGTCGCAGATTACCTCATTGATATCGGACCGGGTGCGGGTGTTCATGGCGGACAAATTGTAGCGGCCGGCACTCCAAAACAGGTGATGAAGAACTCAAAATCACTTACCGGTCAGTATTTAAGCGGTAAGAAACAGATTGATGTGCCTGATACACGCCGCGAACCAGACGGACGATATATTAAAATCAGAGGTGCACGTAGTCATAACTTAAAAGACATCGATGTTGATATTCCGCTAGGTGTCATGACAGTAGTGACCGGCGTATCCGGATCAGGAAAAAGTTCTTTAGTGAATGATGTATTATTTAAAGGACTGGCGCAGGAAATCTATAAGACTAAGGGAAAACCTGGTGCCCACGATTCGATAGAAGGCATTGAACATATCGATAAAATCATCGATATTGATCAGTCACCGATTGGACGTACTCCGCGTTCAAATCCTGCCACTTATACAGGTGTATTTGATGACATCCGTGATTTATTCAGCCAGACAAATGAAGCGAAGCTCCGCGGTTATCAGAAAGGCCGTTTCAGTTTCAATGTCAAAGGTGGACGATGTGAAGCTTGTAAAGGTGACGGTATCATTAAGATTGAGATGCACTTCCTGCCTGACGTCTACGTACCTTGTGAAGTCTGTCATGGTAAACGTTATAACCGTGAAACTCTGGAAGTCACATACAAGGATAAAAGCATCGCAGATATTCTGGAGATGACAGTGGAAGACGGCTATCATTTCTTCGAGAATCATCCGAAGATCAGTCGCAAATTGAAGACAATAGTGGATGTCGGACTAGGGTATGTGGCGATGGGTCAATCAGCCACGACGTTATCGGGCGGTGAAGCACAGCGCGTTAAACTGGCATCAGAACTTCATCGTCGTTCAAATGGGAAGACGCTGTATATTTTAGACGAGCCGACAACAGGTCTTCACGTCGACGATATTGCCCGTTTACTTAAAGTCCTGCATCAGCTGGTCGAAAATGGTGATTCTGTCATCATCATCGAGCACAATCTCGATGTCATTAAAACGGCTGACCACATTATTGATCTAGGACCAGAAGGAGGCGACGGCGGGGGTACGATTCTCGCAGAAGGAACGCCTGAGATGATAATGGAAGTGAAGGAATCCTACACCGGTCAGTATTTGAAAAAAGCAATAGAGCGCACGAAGAATTAAGTATAAATCCGCATTGAACGATGCGGATTTTTTGTTTGATTGTATTTCAGTTGGAAGTTCATTAAAATTAAAGCATGGAGGATTATCAAATGAATAGTGCTGAACTACAGAACCATTTTAATTTTAAATTAGTAGCCGGAGAAAAAGGGCTCGGTCGAACCATCAGCAACACGGATATTTCAAGACCCGGACTCGAGATGGCAGGGTATTTCTCCCATTACTCATCTGACCGTATACAGCTCTTAGGGACTACGGAAACTTCTTTCTTTGAGATGCTCAGTAAAGAAGATAAAGCAGAGCGCATGAACAAGCTTTGTCGTAAAGAAACACCGTGTATTATCATTGCACGGGGCATAGAAGCACCGGAAGAGCTGGTTGATGCCTGTAATCGGCGCGATACACCTCTTTTCAGCTGTGAAGATGCGACAACGAATTTAATCAGTCGCTTAACAAGTTACCTTGAAACACAGCTTGCGCCTGCGACAAGTCTGCACGGTGTACTGGTCGATGTATATGGTATTGGTGTCTTAATCACGGGTGACTCGGGCGTCGGTAAAAGTGAAACTGCACTGGAACTTGTTAAAAGAGGACATCGTCTTGTAGCCGATGATAATGTAGAAATCAAAGAAGTATCGCGTAATATTCTGATGGGCAGTCCGCCAAAACTCATTGAACATCTGCTTGAAATCAGAGGACTCGGAATCATCAATATCATGACATTGTTCGGAGCAGGCTCTATTCTGCCCGAGAAACGTGTGATGCTGAACATCAATTTAGAGACTTGGGACCGTGACAAGATGTATGACCGGGTAGGACTAGTAGAGGAGACTTTATCTATTCTTGATTCTAAAATCACCAAGAAAACGATACCGGTTAAACCTGGGCGGAACCTCGCAGTCATCATTGAAGTAGCGGCTATGAACTACCGTCTGAATAAAATGGGTGTGAACACGGCAGAAGAATTCAACAATCGTCTGAATCAGCAAATAAAAAAACAGTCATTGAAGGAGAACTAATATGTTATTTTCAATCAATCCTATTGCATTTCATGTCGGCTCATGGCCGGTGCGCTGGTATGGTATCATCATTGCGGCAGGTATCCTGCTGGGCTTTCTAGTCGCAAATCGCGAAGCGAAGAAACATGGTATGGCAGAAGATGACCTGATTGATTTAATTGTCTGGCCGATTATCGTCGGCATCATCTGTGCCCGCATTTATTATGTCGGTTTTGAGTGGCACTACTATAAAGAGCACCTTGCGGAGATACCGATGATTATGAATGGTGGGATAGCGATTCACGGCGGGTTGATCGGTGCACTGACAACCGGATATTTCCTTGTCAAAAGACGCAACCGCTCATTCTTCCATATGGCAGACTTGATTGCACCAAGTATTATTCTCGCGCAGTCTATGGGTCGTTGGGGTAACTTTATGAACCAGGAGGCACATGGGGGACCTGTATCTCGTTCGTTTCTTGAGAACCTGATGATTCCTGACTGGATCATCAATCATATGCAGATAGACGGTCTCTACTATCAGCCTACTTTTCTGTACGAATCACTGTGGAGTCTGCTTGGCTTTATCACGCTGCTACTGATCAGAAAACATCTGAGAATCGGTCAGACTTTCTTACTCTATGCCATCTGGTATTCAGTCGGTCGTTTCTTTATTGAAGGCTTAAGAACAGACAGTCTGATGCTGACAGAGCATCTGAGAATTGCTCAAGTGATTTCCCTTGTCATTATTGCGGTCAGTATCATCACATGGATTTACAGAAGTATGAAATATCGTCTGCCGAAATATGGCGACCTTAACTATATTTTACGGAGCAGTAACGATGAGACGCACCGAGCGTCATAAAGTCTCGGGGCCAAATCCGTTATGGAATGTCTATGAAAGACTGCCCTTTGGTCGTACTTTCTTCAATACATTGATCATAGAAATAGGGAGATACTGTCCTTCGATGTCATTGAAGAAGAAATTGTATGAATTAACGGGAATGACGATTGGACATGAGACTTCGATTGCCTATAAAGTGACCCCTGACATTATGTATCCCGAAAAGATTACAATCGGTACAAACTGTGTCATTGGCTTTAATGCGACGATTCTCTGTCATGAATATCTCATAGATGAGTACAGGATAGGTGAAGTCATCATCGGCAATGAAGTCTTGATTGGTGCCGGGGCACTGATACTACCCGGTGTGACAATCGGTGATAGAGCTGTAATAGGCGCAAATACAGTCGTGACAAAAGATGTGCCCGCTAGAACCTTTGCATATGGTAATCCGATGCAGATAAGAGAGTAGGAAACAACATGAACGAAAAAATAGTCAGTCTACCTGTAGATGCGGACGACTACGCACATATTGCTCAAAAGAAAATAAGGCAGCAGTTATATCAGGATGCGATTCCTTATCTGGAGAAAGCCATTAGACTGAACAGCCGGCAGGACTATTATATCGACCTAGCGACTTGTTTAGTGAAAGCAGGAAAGACAGAGGAAGGCGTCCACATCCTGTTCGAAAGAATTGTTAAAGAAGAGGACTTTGCAGTTTATTTTTATCAGCTCAGTCAGATTTACACGGAAATACGTGAACCGAATAAAGCATTTCTATACGGTTTATACTATGTTCAGCTGACAGATGATCAGGATTATTTTGATACACTTAAAACAACATTTGAGGTCACTTATACGAGTCAGACAGCTGTGGAAGCGGAAAGTACGCTGTATGTCGCACAGCAGTTATTTCAGTATTTGTTTTCACATGGACGAATTGATGAATCAATCGACTGGTTAAGCAGCCAGCCGGTCCATATTCAGGAACGTAAAGAGATGCGCAATCTAAAAGCAATGGCCTATCTTTTTATGTCAAAGTACAATGAGGCAGAAGCACTTCTGGAACAACTGCTGACCGAGGACGAAACCGATATTCATGCGCTTTGTCACTATACACTGCTTCTTTATAATACGCATCAGCATGAGAAGTTTAATCACTATCTGCAGCGACTGAATAAGCTGCATCCTATCAATGAGGATGAGTCATTTAAACTGGGAATCGTCCTTAGTTTCCTGAAACAATATTCCGCATCGCAGCAACTGTTATTGCCTATCTATAAGAAAAAGAACTTAAAGAATGCACAGCTGCTTCACGCGCTAAGCTTCAATTATTTTGCATTAGGTCAGGTAAAAGAATCTGAAGAAATGTGGCGTAAATTACAGTCCTTTTCGAAAGCTTCTCCAAGTCCGAAAGAAGTTCATGAAACCAGCCAGTTCATAGAAAAGGATATCGTACCTTTACTTCACAGCGATGACAGACATGCTAGAATAGTCGGCCTTTTCAAGTTGTCACAGCTGCCTTATAAAGAAGCGATTATTTCAAAGGAACTGTGGGATCAGCTGGAACAGATGGGCGATTATGAAAAACTGTATTTGTCCTATATATTTAGCGAACTACAGCTTGTAAAACTTGATTTTATTCATCAAGGGTTAGTGTTGTTATGGCAGCTCAACCAATCTACAGAGCTGCTTCTCAGCTGGGTGGATAAGGCACAGGCATTGATTGAACTGAACGAGCTGAAGGAAGTTTCGGCGTATACAGCTGCGTGTTATTACTTATACATGAAAAGAACGGCTGCGATATCCGTTCAGCACTGTGCAGAACTCTTTCATCTCACCCGTTATCGCTTAAATAAAGCACTCAATTTCTATAAGCAAAATAATATTTAAATCAATGAATTTAGTTTATTCTTATATTACTAAACAAACTTTAAGGAGGATATTATGACTGAACAAAAACAATACGATGTAATTATTATCGGAGCAGGTCCAGCTGGGATGACAGCAGGCTTATACGCGGCACGTGCCAACCTTTCTGTTGTGATGGTGGAACGCGGTATGCCTGGCGGACAGATGGCCAACACAAATGATGTGGAGAACTTCCCAGGTTTTGATCTGATCACTGGTCCTGATCTCTCAACAAAAATGTTCCAGCATGCACAGAAGTTCGGTGCGGAATACGCATATGGAGATATTAAAGGAATCCGTGTAGAAGGCGATAACAAAATTGTCTCACTAGGCGACAAAGAACTTGTTGGTAAAGCAGTGATTATTGCGACAGGTGCAGAATACAAAAAAATTGGTGTACCAGGTGAAACAGAACTGGGTGGCCGCGGCGTTTCTTATTGTGCAGTCTGTGATGGTGCATTCTTTAAAAACCGTAACCTGATTGTAATCGGTGGCGGTGACTCAGCTGTTGAAGAAGGCGTCTACTTGACGAAATTCGCAGATAAAGTAACGATCGTCCACCGTAGAGACGAGTTACGTGCACAGAAAATTCTGCAGGAACGTGCTTTTAAAAATGAAAAAGTCGATTTCATCTGGAATTCAACTCTGAAATCAATTAATGAAAAAGACGGTAAAGTAGGTAGTGTTACTCTTGTTGATAAAGAAGGTACAGAGTCTGAAGTTCAAGCTGATGGTGTCTTCATTTATATTGGTATGCAGCCGCTGACAGGTCCATTCGTTGACCTTGGTATCACAAACGAAGCAGGTTATATTGTTGCGAACGATCAGATGGAAACAGCTATCCCAGGCATTTATGCAGCAGGCGATGTACGTGTAAAAACATTACGTCAGATAGTGACGGCAACAGGTGATGGCAGTATCGCAGCGCAAAATGCACAACATTACATCGAAGAACTTAATGATAAAAAGTAAATGATTCAGTTCAGATGCGTCCGAATGGGCGTGTCTATTTTTATGAAATTGTGTAAAATGAATAAATAAGGAGGGGACGGCTTGAACTCAGAAGAAGGCATTAAAAAACTGATTGTAGTGACAGGTATGAGCGGGGCAGGTAAATCGGTAGCAATCCAGAGTCTGGAGGACCTGGGTTATTTCTGCATTGATAATTTGCCGCCTATCTTACTGCCTAAGATTGTAGAACTGATGCATGAAAACAATGATTCACTATCTAAAGTGGCGATCGGCATCGATTTAAGAGGTAAAGATTTCTTCGACAACTTATCAAATGAACTGCAGCAAGTGACGAATCTGACGGATATTGTCGTCCAGATTCTTTATTTAGATGCAAAAGACCGTGTCCTCGTCACACGTTATAAAGAAACGCGACGTAATCATCCTTTATCAGAAGGGGGTTCGCCGCTGCCAGCTATTCAGCAGGAACGTCAAATGCTGGCAGATTTACGTGGCATGGCCACTCATATGATAGATACTACAGAAATGAAGCCTAAGGCACTTCGCAGTCATATACTAGAGCTTTTTAATAATGGCAAAGACAATATCTTTAAGATTAATGTCATGAGCTTCGGGTTCAAGCACGGGATTCCGATAGATGCAGATCTTGTATTTGATGTCAGATTCCTGCCGAACCCTTACTATATCGAGACGCTAAGACCATTAACTGGATTGGATGCGTCAGTTTATGATTATGTGATGAAATGGAAGGAGACGACTATATTCTATAATAAACTGATGGACTTGCTGAAGTTCATCATGCCCGGCTATATGCGGGAAGGAAAGTCACAAGTCGTCATCGCAATTGGTTGTACAGGAGGACAGCACCGCTCAGTGGCTCTCGCAGAAAGAATCAGTCATGATTTAAAGGAATTCTTTGATTTTGAACTCAGTACATCTCACCGTGATGCGATGATAGAAGGTAAGATCAATGAGAAGGCTTAGAATTTGTCTGATCGGAGGAGGGACAGGTCTGTCTGTTCTTGCTCGTGGTCTAAAGGCTTACCCAGTTGATATCACGGCTATTGTGACTGTAGCTGATGACGGAGGAAGCACCGGGAAAATAAGGAATGAGATGAATATACCAGCACCCGGAGATATTCGCAATGTCCTGGCGGCTTTAAGCGATGTCGAGCCGTTACTTGAAAAACTGTTCCAATATCGATTTGATTCTGATAATCTGGGGCGACATCCCGTCGGTAATCTCATGCTGGCAGCGATGACTGATATTACTGATGACTTCGGTCATGCAGTAAGAGAGCTAAGTAAAATACTGAATGTTAAAGGAACGGTTATTCCTTCTACTAATACAAGTCCTATTTTAAATGCGGTAATGGAAGATGGCGAAATCGTAGTCGGAGAGTCATTGATACCGACCAAAAATAAAAGAATTGATCATGTCTTTTTGACACCTGCTAAAATACAACCAATGGCTGAAGCAGTAGAAGCGCTGTATGATGCTGATTTAATCGTAATGGGTCCAGGCAGTCTTTATACGAGTATTATGCCTAATATACTCTTGCATGAGATAGCAGAAGCACTTATCAAAAGCACAGCTAAAAAACTGTATGTGTCGAACATCATGACGCAGCCGGGAGAAACAACAGATTACACGGTTTCTGATCACATCAATGCAATTCATAAGCACGTCGGAGCGAGTTTCATTCAGTTTGTCATTGCGAATCAAAAGACATTGAATGAAAAGATATCCTCAAATTATGAACGCCGGAATTCTGCTTTCGTCCATTGTGATACAGAGAAAATTGAAGCACAAGGTATCGAAATATTGACTGATGATCATCTGGTCCTCGTCAATGAGGATTATGCAGTGCGTCACGATAACTGTGTCCTTGCAGAAATGATCTATGAACTGGTTCTATCTGAAGTAAGTACAATTCAGGTAGATGAATAGAAAGGAAGAGCAACGTGTCATTTGCATCTGAGATGAAAAATGAACTGACAAGAATAGAAGCAGATGACTGCTGTAGCAAGGCGGAGCTTGCAGCACTCATTCGCATGAATGGTAACTTAAGTATTTCAAACCGTGAATGGGTGATCAATGTTCAATCAGAAAATGCAGCGATAGCACGCCGCGTATTTTCTTTGATTAAAAAGATATTTGGAGTTGAAATCGAGCTCCTGGTCCGCAAAAAGATGAAGCTGAAGAAAAACAATGTCTATATCTGTAGAATCAAGACAAAAGCTAAAGATATCCTGGGAGAACTCGGAATACTTGTGGACGGCAGCTTTACACATGAGATAGAAGATCACCTTGTCAAAAATGACTGCTGTAAGAGAAGTTACTTAAGAGGAGCTTTTCTGGCGGGAGGATCAGTCAACAACCCTGAAACTTCGTCTTATCATCTGGAGATTTTCTCGTTATATGAAAGTCATTCACGTGACTTAACGAAACTGATGAATGAGTATCAGTTAAACGCCAAAACATTGGAACGTAAAAAAGGCTACATTTCCTATATGAAAGAAGCGGAGAAAATATCTGATTTCCTGAGTCTGATCGGCGGTTATCAGGCGCTGCTTAAATTTGAAGATGTGCGTATCGTACGAGATATGCGCAACTCAGTAAACCGTTTAGTGAACTGTGAGACGGCTAATCTGAATAAAACTATTAGTGCAGCGATGAGACAGGTTGAGAATATAGAATTGATTGAGCAGGAGATTGGACTGGAAGAATTGCCGGACCGTTTACGTGAAATTGCTAAACTGCGTATTATCCACCAGGATATCTCTCTCAAAGAGTTAGGAGAAATGGTCTCAACAGGCGTGATTTCGAAGTCCGGCGTTAATCATCGGTTAAGAAAGTTAGACGAAATAGCAGAGAAACTTAGAAGTGGTGAACAAATAGACCTAAAAAAATAACAGATGCCGAAGCATCTGTTATTTTTCTTTTCTAAAGACATCGAAAGGCTTGAAGTGTTCTTCTGGAATCGTCAGACTACCTGGTGTTTTACTGTTAACAGAATGAATAGCGGTATGCATGAGCATCTCACGTTTATAGTCATATTGTCTTTTACCAAAGGCATTGGCATACTTCACGTAGTCCTGATATTTAGGATCTTTCTTATCCAGAGAGTTTAAATATTTCTGATCGTCTTCATGCATTTTAAATACAGGGTACTGATTCTGGTTGTTATCTGTTTTAACAACTTCAACATGTTGAGGGTCAGCAGTGATAAACGTGCCGTTTTCAAGCATGTACATGTCCATATTGTCGAACTTTACAGCGAGGATAGCATGAAATTCCTGGCCTTCACCGGCTGGCTTAGTAGGAATGCCGTGTCCTGTATCTTCTGTATATAAAACAGTATCGTTATCTTTAACTTTTACAGTCTTATCGATTGTTTCTGTTGTCAGTTTTGTCATTGGATACGTTTTTTTGACGCCTGGCTTCAGACTTTCAGTATCCTTGAAGGCGACATCTTCATGGTCATGAATGTCTTCTTCCTGAGTTTTTTTTGACTTTTCTTCAGTAGATTGTTCCGTCGTTTCAGCAGTGGCTTTTTCTGCTTGATTCTCCTTGCTGGTAGAATCATCTTTTTGAGCACAGCCTGTTAATAGACCAGCTGCGAGCAATATGTATAAATACTTGTGCATGATAACTCTCCTTTAAAAATAAAGAGCCCTCTATTACTTCATAGAGGGCTTCATAAATATTGATTATTTAATCAGCTTGAAGATTTGTTTAGCGTTGTCTGTATTCTCGATGTTACCTCTCCATAAGCTGCTTGATGGACCGTAACCATATACGTTGACGTCCTCACCCGTATGGCCACCAGTAGTCCAGCCAGTTAAGCTGCGAGCATTGACAGGTGCTTCAATAGCATTTTCGATTTTAGTAGCATCTTTAGCGGCTACAGCATCTTTGATCGCTGTCATTTCTTCTGCTTTTAACTCAAAGCCGACGTTAGCTTTGATGATTTCGTCTACATTAGCGCCGTCTTTCATGAGTTGAGCACGTAAGTATTCAGGTGTATGTTTCATTTGTTTGATTGGCTGAGTGAACCAGTTGTAGATGCCGTTAGCACCGATTGAGAAACCACCAGTAGAGTGGTCAGCTGTTGCGATAACTAAAGTGTTGCAGTCTTTTTTAGCGAAGTTGATGGCTTCCTGGAATGCTAAGTCAAAGTCTCTCATTTCGCTCATTGCACCCGTTACGTCATTAGCATGACCTGCCCAGTCAATCTGTGAACCTTCTACCATTAAGAAGAATCCTTTTTTGTTTGAATCTAACTTTTTGATAGCTGTTTTAGTCATGTCTTTTAATGAAGGCATATTAGCGTCACGGTCGATCATTTTAGGCATACCACCTGGTGAGAATAAACCGAGAATCTGTTTATCTTTAGAGTTAGAAGCTGCCTTCAGTAACCCTTTTTTATTACCCACATATTTGTAGCCGTCATTCTTGAATTCTTTAATTAAGTTTCTGTCTTTACGTTTGAAGTAATCTTTACCACCACCAAGAATGATATCAACTTTATGTTTACCGTTGATCATTTCATCATAATAATCATCAGCGATCGCTGGCATATTTTTACGTGATTCATCGTGAGCACCATAAGCGGCTGGCGTTGCGTGAGTCACTTCTGAAGTTGCCACTAAACCAGTAGATTTACCAACTTCTTTAGAACGCTCAAGAACAGTCTTGACTTCTGCTTTGTTGTTATCAACAGCGATTGCATTGTTGTAAGTTTTAACACCCGCACTCATCGCCGTAGCAGCAGAAGCTGAGTCAGTGATGTTTTCATTATCATCTTCAGCAATTGTACGCTGAGTACCTAATAAGTAATGGTCAAATGATACAAGATCCATTCTTTTAGTTGATGGGTTATCCATCATATAGCGGTGAGCAGTAGTGAATGAAGGACCCATACCATCACCGATCATGAAGATGATGTTTTTTGGCGTTTTATGCTCACTGCAAGGAGTTACTTTCGTAGTAGCAGCTTCTGCAGTGTGAACACCAGTAGAAGTTGGCATTGAAGATAAGAAAAGACCAGCGATTACAGATGAAGCAATAACTTTATTGAATGATTTCACGATGAATCCTCCTAAGTTTTATGATTACAAACTAAATCTATCAGTAAAATGTAAAGGCTATACGTTATTCTTGTAAAAAAACTGTAAAGTTAGTGTAAATAAAAAAGCACTGAACAAATCGCTCAGTGCTGGATTAGAACCTATTTATCGTTATCTGCTGGATGCATCACATCATCAATCAGACCATATTCTTTAGCTTCTTCAGCGCTCAGGAAGTTATCGCGATCAGTATCTTTTTCGATTTTTTCAATCGGCTGACCTGTGCGTTCTGACAGAATGCGATTTAATTTTTCACGTGTTTTTAGGATATGGCGAGCAGCAATCTCAATCTCAGTCGCCTGACCTTGTGCACCACCGAGTGGCTGGTGAATCATGACTTCAGCATTAGGAAGTGCAAAACGTTTACCCTTAGCACCCGCAGCCAGTAAGAATGACCCCATAGAAGCGGCCATACCGATACAGATGGTCTGGACATCTGGTTTAATATGCTGCATTGTATCATAGATAGCCATACCTGCAGTCACGCTGCCACCTGGTGAATTAATATAAAGGTAAATATCCTTTTCAGCATCCTGCGCTTGTAAAAATAATAACTGTGACACGATAGAGTTAGCGACGTTATCGTCAATCTGAGAACCGAGCATGATAATACGGTCTTTCAGAAGGCGAGAGTAGATGTCATATGCGCGTTCACCGCGGTTAGTAGATTCAATAACTGTTGGAATTAAATTCATTAATAAATCCTCCTTTAAGGTTTGATAATAATATACTATAGATGGTCAAAAATAGTCAAAAGATAGAACTTATTTTTAACAATATGAACAACTTGTATTATTTCATATTTAAATATATAACAATAAACGCTATAATATAAATTACTTGCCCTCGTGGTGTAATGGATAACACGTAAGATTCCGGTTCTTGAAATGGGGGTTCGATTCCCTCCGAGGGCGTTATATAGGTTAAACGTATGATCACTGAAATATCTGAATAGCTTATAAGCTGTTTAAGATGTTGTAAGTAATCATACGTTTTTTTATACATCTTTATTCCGGGCTCCTTTTATATCATCACTTGACGGTTTTACTATTTCTGATGACATGACTATAGAATGAATGGTATCGTTAAGTGGGACTAACCATACAGATAAGGGGGATTCAATTGAACTACAAATTATTATCCGGTATACTACTCGCTTCATCATTGTTACTTGCTGCATGTGGTCAAGCAGAAGATACAGCGAAGGATGTAAGTAAGAAAATAGAGGGTGCTGCAGATACAGCAGGGGATAAAGCAAAGAAAACAGCTGATGAAGTGACTAATGAAACTGCGACTACAGAAGAACCGGCAAAAGAGGATGACGGTAGTAACGAACTGAAAGATAAGACTGCTGTATTAGATGATATAGATGTAAAAGTATTAGAGACAGAGTTAATGCCAAAAGGTTCTTATGAAGGACAAATAGCAGATCAATTAGTCATTACCTATGAAGTTAAAAATAAGACGGATAAAGAAATAGACCCGCTATCAGGTTTCTTAGCTGCATTTGAAGCCTATCAAGAAGATGAAAATTCTATGCGTAAATTAGATGTGGGTATGTCACCTTTAAATGACAAGTATAAATTTGCGTTAGAGAATCAGTCTAATATTATTAAAAAAGAGGGAATAGTTAAAAATGCTATTGCTTATGATTTAAAAGATTTAAAAACACCCGTTGAGTTAAAAGCTTCGAAGGGTATTGGCGGAGAAAAGTTGGGGACGCTAACGGTTGAACTGAAGAAATAATATAATCTTTCATTCGTCCTCAAACAAGACAGCAACTTTAGAGCCACTGCAAAACCATGTATCTCATAAGATATGTGGTTTTTACTATTTTTAACAGTATAATCATGATATACTGACTATATTCTTAATGACGATAGCTTTAAGAGAGTGCAACTATTATGAAAATAGATAAAAAAGAAAAAGATAATCTGACGATAATTATGTTTATCAGTGCTGGCATAGGGGCGGTGCTAGGACTACTGGCATATACTCAGAACTGGTTAGGTTGATTTAATGAAGTGGGCATTATTAATTGTAGGTATACTGATCTTTTCTATGTTAGAAACTTATTTATCAATAAGAGTGTATAAAAAGCAGGTTGATGCAGGAACATATCAGCAGAATAAAACGAAAATTATATTATTGCGTTTAACAGCATACTCTATATTCTATCTTATAGCAGGTATGATCTACGCATTTTCATAGTAAGCAGTAGCTCTTAAATTACTGTCAAATTAAACTAATAAGCAGCTTTTTCACTCTTTTATCCCCGCACAGTCCCCAAAGCACTGATCAATAGTGACATTGAGCTACATGAAACAATCTTCGAGCGCGTTATGACTGCAATTATTTGCAGTTTTTTGCGTACAGATATCGTTTTGCGGGTATAGTAGGATAATATATTCGAGGAGGACCTTGTGATGTTAAAAGACCGTGTGGAATTTATTGTTCTCTGTGAACTGAAAAAAGGGACTGTTCTTGCTGATTTTTTCGGCTGGATTAAAGTCGATCTGCTGAAGGATACGTTTGTTGAGATGAAAGATGAAGGATTTATATCCGGTGAGGTGCTGATAGATGATTTGATTGTTTTAAAAGATATTGAAATCACTGAAAAAGGTCGGCTTCATTTAGAAAAACTGCTACAGCAAACTGACTACGAAAAAACCTATAAGTACTGTCAGGAAAATAATTGTTTAGAGGACTGGGTTTATGGCAGAGCGTAATATCCATCTTAAGCTCTATACTCAGCCCAACTGCGGTCTCTGTGAAGATGCGAAACGACAGCTGGCGTTTGTTGACGGATCTTTTACTTATGAAGAAATTGATATTACTCAAGATGATGAACTGCTGATGACTTATCAGTTACGGGTGCCTGTTCTTGTCTATCAAGATCAGGTCATTCAGGAAGGTCATATTGATTTTATCACTGTTAATGATAACCTTGCTCAACTTTAAAGTTGAGCAAGGTTATTTCTTGCTTCCAGGGATTTATCTTGCTAATATATAGAGGTAACATGTTTTGTCCCAAGTGGGACGTTTTATGTCTCGATATAATGGAGGATGTCGAATGGATCATATTTTTGTTGTTCAGCAGAGACTGATTCCAGATTTAATTGAGAAAATGCAACGCCGTTTCAATGTCCTTTCCATGATCCAGCATGAGCAGCCAATCGGCAGACGAACACTTGCTGAACGACTTAATCAGACAGAGCGTGTACTGAGAAGCGATGTAGATAGTCTGAAATCTGAACACCTTATTGAGATACACCCTAAAGGTATGACGATTACTGTAGAAGGTGAAGAAGTGCTTTCCGTGCTGGCACGTCATATGGAGATCTATAATGATTTATCAGCGCTAGGCAGTGAAATCACTAAGTTGACCGGTATCAGCAGAATTATTGTTGTAAAAGGTGATGCTGATGAAAGCCCTGAAACTCAGGTTCACCTTGGTGTTGAAGCGGGACGTTGTCTTCAATCATTGCTTAGCCCGAATACAACGGTCACTGTAACTGGAGGATCTAGTACGGCGAGTATGGCGAGTCATTTAGCTTCTGTACCTTTTGACGTCACGTTTACACCGGCGAGAGGCGGTCTAGGTGAAGATATGATTCATCAGGCGAATTTCATCGTCGCGAAGATGGCAGAATATACAGGGGGTCGTTATGAAGCGCTGTATGTTCCAGATCAGGTCAGTGAACAGACTTATCAGAACCTCATTCAAGAGCCGGCGATTCATTCGGTACTTGATCAAATCAAATCGGCAGATATTGTCGTTCATGGCATTGGCAATGCGAATAAGATGGCAAATAGAAGAAAAACAGATGCAGCCGTCAAAAAACTTCTTCATGAAAAAGCAGCAGTTGGTGAGGCATTTGGTTACTATTTTGATAAAAAGGGTAATATTGTTTATAAGGTCAGAACAATTGGTCTGCAGCGGGAAGATGTCATGACTAAAAAGCACATTATCGCTGTGGCGGGCGGTGCGAGTAAAGCGACGGCTATTGCCGCTTATCTTAAAATTGCGCCTGAACAAACAGTTCTTATCACAGATGAAGCAGTAGCAAAACAGTTATTAAAGGCATTTGCTTTTGACAATAATATAAATTAAAAGGAGGCCATTATTCATGGCAGTTAAAGTAGCAATCAACGGTTTTGGACGTATCGGTCGTTTAGCATTCAGAAGATTACAAGAAGTAAAAGATATCGAAGTCGTAGCAGTAAATGATTTAACAGACGACGATATGCTTGCACATCTTTTAAAATACGATACAACACAAGGCCGCTTCAAAGAGGAAGTACGTGTCGTTGAAGGTGGTTTCCTTGTCAATGGTCGTGAAATCAAATCATATGCTAACCCTAAAGCAGAAGAACTTCCATGGGGAGACCTTGGTATTGATGTCGTATTAGAATGTACAGGTTTCTACACAAGTGAAGAAAAAGCACAAGCGCACATTAAAGCAGGCGCTAAAAAAGTATTAATCTCAGCACCGGCAACTGGTGATCTTAAAACAGTTGTATACAACGTTAACCATGACATTTTAGACGGTTCTGAAGAAATCGTTTCAGGTGCTTCTTGTACAACAAACTGTTTAGCACCAATGGCTCAAACTTTAAATGATAAATTCGGCATCATTGAAGGTTTAATGATGACAGTTCACGCATACACTGGTGACCAGAATACACTTGATGCACCACATGCTAAAGGTGACTTCCGTCGTGCGCGTGCAGCTGCACAGAACATCGTCCCTAACTCAACAGGTGCTGCTAAAGCGATCGGTTTAGTTATCCCTGAATTAAAAGGTAAATTAGATGGATCAGCACAACGTGTACCCGTAGCAACAGGTTCTATCACTGAGTTAACAACTATCTTAGAAAAAGAAGTAACGGTTGAAGAAATCAACCAGGCAATGAAAGAAGCATCTAATGAATCATTTGGCTACACAGAAGACCAAATCGTATCTTCTGACATCATTGGTATCACTTACGGTTCATTATTTGATGCGACACAGACTCGTGTTATGACTGTCGGTGAACACCAAATGGTTAAAACAGTTTCATGGTATGACAACGAAATGAGTTACACTGCTCAATTAGTTCGTACTTTACAACATTTAGCTGAACAAGCACAGCAAGCTTAATCTAGTTAAGCGTAAGCAGGAGAAGATACGCTTCTCCTGCTTATTTTTTTCTAATAAATTGTTATACTGATACTGACACCAATTTTGAGGAGGAATAGTAATGGCAAAGAAGATTGTTTCAGATTTAGAATTGAAAGATAAAAAGGTTCTGGTTAGAGCAGATTTTAACGTCCCTATGAAAGACGGCGAAATCACGAATGACAATCGTATCGTTGAAGCGTTACCTACTATTAAATACATCATTGAGCAAGGCGGTATTCCTGTTATTTTCTCTCATTTAGGTAAAGTAAAAACAGAAGAAGACAAAGAAAAATTATCACTTCAACCTGTTGCACGTCGTTTAGCTGAGTTACTTGGTACAGAAGTCGGATTTACGAACGTCACGCGTGGTGAAAAATTAGAAGCTTCTATTCAGAATCTCACACCTGGCGATGTATTCTTAGTTGAAAATACACGATTTGAAGACGTTGATGGTAAAAAAGAAAGTAAAAATGATTCTGAACTCGGTCAATACTGGGCATCTCTTGGCGATGTATTCGTTAATGATGCTTTCGGTACTGCTCACCGTGAGCATGCCTCTAACGTAGGAATCGGCGCTCATTTAGAATCAGCTGCCGGCTTCCTGATGGAAAAAGAAATCAAGTTCATCGGTGGCGTTGTAGAAAATCCTGAGCGTCCGTTCGTCGCGATTTTAGGTGGTGCAAAAGTATCAGATAAAATTGGTGTGATCGAGAATCTGTTACAAGTAGCGGATAAAGTTCTGATCGGTGGCGGCATGGCGTATACGTTCTTTAAAGCACAAGGAAAAGAAATCGGTAAATCTTTACTGGAAGAAGATAAAATTGAACTTGCTAAAGATTTATTAGAACGCGGAGAAGGTAAGATTGTTCTGCCAGTAGATGCGAAAATCAATGCTGAATTCTCGAATGAAGGCGATATTCAGGAAGTATCAGTAGACGAAATTCCAGCAGATAAAATGGGACTGGACATTGGCTCTAAAACAGTAGAACTTTTCAAAGAACAGCTTGAAGGGGCTAAAACAGTTGTATGGAACGGGCCGATGGGTGTGTTTGAAATGAGCAATTTCGCTCAAGGTACAATCGGTGTTTGTGAGGCCATTGCGAACTTAGAAGAAGCGACAACGATTATCGGTGGTGGCGATTCTGCAGCAGCAGCAATGGAACTCGGCTTCGCTGACAAATTTACGCACATTTCTACAGGTGGCGGCGCGTCGCTTGAGTATTTAGAAGGTAAAGAATTACCAGGTATTAAATCGATTTCAGATAAATAGGAGTGTTTAATAATGAGAAAACCAATTATTGCAGGTAACTGGAAGATGAATAAAACAGTAGCGGAAGCTAAAGATTTCGTTCAGAACTTACCGCAGTTACCTTCTGCAGAAGAAGTAGATACTGTAATATGTGCGCCTGCTATCCAGCTGGATGCGCTTGTAAGTGCGAACGTTGAAGGATTAAATATCGGGGCACAAAATGCTTACTTCGAAGAAAGTGGTGCATTCACAGGAGAAACGAGTCCAGCTGCGCTTAAAGACTTAGGCGTTAAATACGTTGTGCTTGGTCACTCAGAACGTCGTGAGTACTTCCACGAAACAGATGAAGATGTGAATAAAAAAGCGCTTGCTGTTTTCAAAAATGATATGACACCGATTATCTGTGTCGGTGAAACGTTAGAGCAGCGTGAAGGAAAAGAGTTTGAAACAGTCATCTCTAAACAGGTTTCTGCAGCACTTAAAGGTTTTACTGAAGAGAAGGTTAAACAGGCTGTAATTGCCTACGAACCTATCTGGGCAATCGGAACAGGCAAATCGGCAACATCACAGGATGCACAGGACAGTTGTCAGTTCGTACGTTCAGTTGTAGAGAAAGACTTCTCTAAAGAAGCAGCTGAAGCAGTGCGTATTCAGTATGGTGGTTCTGTAAAACCTGACAATGTTAAAGAATATATGGCACAGCCTGATATCGACGGAGCTTTAGTCGGTGGTGCTTCTCTTGAAGTAGATTCATTCGTTAAATTGTTAGAAGGTGCAAAATAATGACTCAACCAACAGCGCTTATCATTTTAGATGGTTTTGCTAATCGAGACGAAATCAAAGGGAACGCTGTTAAGCAAGCGCATAAACCTAATTTTGATCGCTACTTCAACAAGTACCCGCATAATCAGCTGAAAGCTTCAGGTCTTGATGTTGGACTGCCTGAGGGTCAGATGGGTAACTCTGAAGTAGGACATCTGAATATCGGTGCTGGTCGAATCGTCTATCAGTCTTTGACGCGTATCAATAAATCGATTGAAGATGGCGACTTTTTTGAGAATCAGGTACTGCTCGATGCGATGAAGCACGTTAAAGAACATGACAGCGTTCTGCACTTAATGGGACTGTTATCTGATGGCGGCGTACACAGTCATTATCATCATCTCTTTGCCCTGTTAGAAATGGCTAAAAAGCAAGGCGTAGAACATGTCTACGTCCATGCCTTTCTTGACGGTCGTGATGTCGGTCAGGAAACGGCGCTTCAATACATTGAAGATACTGAAGCGAAGTTCAAGGAACTCGGAATCGGACAGTTCGCTTCTGTTTCTGGCCGTTATTATGCGATGGACCGTGACAAACGCTGGGAACGTGAACAGCTGGCATACGATGCGATGACTTACGGTAAAGGTAAAGAATACAAGACTGCTGCAGAAGGTGTTAAAGCAAGCTATGCAGAAGGTGTGACAGATGAATTCGTTGTACCTTTCGTTGTGAAAGATCACGAAGTGGGACATGAGAATACAGGAGTCAATGACGGTGATGGTATGATTTTCTTCAACTTCCGTCCTGACCGTGCGGCGCAGTTATCAGAAGTCTATACGAACGAAGAATTTGTCGGATTTGAAATGGACCGTCGCTTAATCGGTATTAAATTTGTGACGTTCACTAAATATAGCGACACAATTAAAGCAGATGTAGTCTTCGAAAAAGAAAATCTGGTCAATACAATCGGTGAAGTGGTGGCGAATGCAGGTAAAAAACAACTGCGTATCGCTGAAACAGAAAAATATCCGCATGTGACTTACTTCATGAGTGGCGGGCGAAACGATGAGTTCGCTGAAGAGCGTCGTGTACTGATTAATTCACCAAAAGTCTCAACTTATGATCTTAAGCCTGAAATGAGTGCCTATGAAGTCAAAGATGCACTGCTTGCTGAACTGGATAAACAAGACCTTGATCTGATTATCCTCAACTTTGCTAATCCGGATATGGTCGGTCACAGCGGTAAACTTGAACCGACAATCAAAGCGATTGAAGCTGTAGACGAATGCCTGGGTGCTGTAGTGGACAAGATCATTGAACAAGGTGGTCGTGCCATTATTACAGCAGACCATGGCAACTCAGATGAAGTGATTACGATGGATGACCAGCCGATGACAGCTCACACAACGAACCCGGTTCCGGTTATCGTCACAGATGAAACGATGACGCTTAGAGAAGGTGGTCGCCTTGCGGATCTCGCACCGACGTTACTTGATCTGATGAATATCGATCAACCAGCTGAAATGACTGGAGAATCACTGATTCAAAAGTAAAAGATATTAGTTGATTAAATACAGTGAATATTCAATAATATAAGAGAAAATACATTCAAAGGAGTTTTAACTATGCCAATTATTACAGACGTATATGCACGCGAAGTCCTTGACTCACGTGGTAATCCGACAATCGAAGTAGAAGTATTAACTGAAAGCGGTGCATTTGGTCGTGCACTTGTACCATCAGGTGCATCAACTGGTGAACATGAAGCAGTTGAATTACGTGACGGCGATAAAGAACGCTATTCAGGTAAAGGTGTAGAAAAAGCTGTTGAAAATGTAAACGAAATTATTGCTCCAGAAATCATCGAAGGTGAATTCTCTGTACTTGAGCAAGTGTCTATCGACAAAATGATGATCGCGTTAGACGGCACGCCGAACAAAGGTAAACTTGGTGCCAACGCAATTTTAGGTGTATCTATGGCTGTTGCTCGTGCAGCTGCTGACTATTTAGGTCAGCCATTATACAAATACTTAGGCGGCTTCAACGGTGTTCAGTTACCAGTTCCAATGATGAACATTGTAAACGGTGGTTCTCACTCAGATGCACCAATCGCTTTCCAGGAGTTTATGGTATTACCAGTAGGCGCTGAAACATTTAAAGAAGCTTTACGCTGGGGCGCTGAAATCTTCCATAACTTAAAATCAATCTTAAAAGAACGTGGACTTGAAACTTCAGTGGGCGATGAGGGTGGTTTTGCACCTCGTTTCGAAGGAACAGAAGATGGTGTTGAAACAATCTTAGAAGCAATCAAAAAATCAGGTCTTGAACCAGGACAAGATGTTTACCTTGGCTTTGACTGTGCAGCTTCTGAATTCTACGAAAACGGTGTTTATGACTACGCGAAGTTTGAAGGCGAAGGCGGCGCGAAACGTTCTTCTGCAGAACAAGTAGATTATTTAGAAGAATTAGTTAACAAATATCCAATCATCTCTATTGAAGATGGTATGGATGAAAACGACTGGGATGGCTGGAAAGCTTTAACTGAACGTTTAGGCGACAAAGTACAACTTGTAGGTGACGATCTCTTCGTTACTAACACTGAAATCCTTGCTCGTGGTATTGAACAAGGTGTCGGTAACTCTATCCTCATTAAAGTGAACCAGATTGGTACATTAACAGAAACATTCGAAGCGATTGAAATGGCTAAGAAAGCTGGATATACAGCTGTTGTTTCTCACCGTTCAGGTGAAACAGAAGATACAACAATTGCAGATATCGCTGTAGCGACAAATGCAGGTCAGATTAAAACAGGTTCTTTATCAAGAACAGACCGTATTGCGAAATACAATCAATTACTTCGTATCGAAGATGAGTTATATGAAACTGCTAAGTTTGAAGGCATTAAATCTTTCTACAACTTAAATAAATAGTCATGCTTAAAGACACGGGACGCCGTGTCTTTTTGTGTTTTCATTTTGAGAGTTTCATGGTAAAATAGGGCAAGTGACTATTAGTAGGAGGACCCTATATGCATACAGTGCTTACCGTTTTATTGGTCATCGTTTGTATCGGATTGATTACTGTTGTTTTACTGCAGGAAGGTAAGAGTAATGGTTTATCTGGTGCTATCAGTGGCGGTGCAGAAACATTATTCGGCAAACAGAAGACACGTGGTGTCGACTTAATTTTACTGCGTACAACGATTGTTCTGTCAGTATTATTCTTCTTAATTATGCTGGCATTAACTTATTTCAACATGTAGATGATAAGTCCGGTGATTCACCGGGCTTTTTTATTTTGAATAGGACTTAAAAACACATACAATAGAATTAATACATTAAAAGGAGTTATCATCATGAAAATTCGATTACCTGAACCATTTTTCTTTGAGGAAGGCCCACGTGCTGTGCTTCTTTTGCATGGCTTTACAGGCAACTCTTCTGATGTCAGACAATTAGGGCGTTATCTGCAGAAGAAAGGGTATACGTGTTATGCACCGCACTACGAAGGTCATGGCGTACCACCTGAAGAACTGCTTGCTTCTAGTCCGCATGTCTGGTGGGGACAGGTGCTTGATGCTTATGACTTCCTGAAAGAGAAAGGGTATACTGATATTGCTGTAGCAGGACTTTCTTTAGGTGGCGATTTTGCACTTAGACTTTCTCAGAATAGAGATGTCAATAGTGTCGCTACAATGTGCTCTCCAATGTATATCAAGACAACCGGTAACATGTTTGAAGGCGTCCTTGAATATGCCAGAGAATTCAAGAAACGTGAAGGCAAAGATGCTGAGCAGATAGAGAGAGAAATGGCCGCTTTTCATCCGACCAGTCTGCTTGAGGATCTTCAGCAGACCATCGTCAAAGTTCGTGAAACAGTCGATAATGTCTTTGCACCGCTCTTTGTCGCACAAGGCCGACTGGATACAATGATTAATCCGGACTCTGCTAATATTATTTACGAGGAGTCATCGAGTGACGTGAAAGAGATTCACTGGTATGAAAACTCAGGGCACGTCATTACTATAGATAAGGAAAAAGAACAGCTCTTCGATGATTATTTTGCATTTTTAGAAGGGCTGGAATGGTCTCACTAACGAAAGGGGAAGACTATGACACAAACAGATATTTTAAACATTTTACAAACAAGAAAAGGCGAGGCACTTGCAATCAGCGATATCGAGCAGGCGCTTGCGCTTTCTAATGCAGATGAATTCAAGGAACTCGTCAAGATGCTCGTTGAACTAGAACAAAAAGGAAAAATTAAACGGACGAAAGAAGATCGTTATATGCTGATTGACTCTGAGTATGTTGAGGGGATTGTCAGTCAGAATAAAAAAGGTTTTGCTTTTGTGCGCCCGGCAACTGAAGGAATTGAAGATATTTTTATTCCACCCAATGCGATCAATCAGGCAATGGACGGGGATACGGTACTTGTCAAAGTTTTTAAAGGGCGTGACGGCCGTGAAGAAGGCGTTATCAAGGAAATTACCAACCGCGCGATTACGACTGTAGTAGGTACGTATACGGAAGCAAAGCACTTCGGTTTTGTACTGCCGGACGATAAACGGATTACACAGGATATCTTCATTCCGAAGAAACGTAACTTAGGCGCGGTTGAAGGGCATAAAGTACTGGTCGAACTGACTGCTTACCCTGACGGCAACAGTAATCCTGAAGGACATGTCACTGCAATCCTGGGACATAAAAATGACCCGGGCGTCGATATTCTGTCCATCATCTATCAGCACCGAATCAATATAGATTTCGCACCAGATGCCATTAAGGAAGCAGAACGTGTGCCGGACGCTATTAGTCCTCAAGATATCAAGGGACGCAGAGATTTAAGAGATAAACTGACAATTACGATAGACGGCGCTGACGCAAAAGATTTAGATGATGCCATCAGCCTTGAACGGAAAGGTGAGAACTATCTTCTGACAGTCAGTATTGCTGATGTCAGTCATTATGTGACAGAAGGTTCTGCACTGGACAGAGAAGCTTATGAGCGTGGTACTAGTGTCTATTTAGTGGACCGCGTGATTCCGATGATTCCGCATCGCCTGTCGAACGGTATCTGTTCACTTAATCCGCAGGTCGATCGTCTGACGATGAGCTGTGAGATGGAGATTACGCCGCAAGGTGAAATCATTAACCATGACATATTCCAAAGTGTCATCTATTCAGATGAACGTATGACTTACAGTGATGTCAACGAGATTCTGGATGGAGATAAAGAACTGCGAGAGAAATATGCTCATATTGTTCCGATGATTGAAGATGCACAGGAACTGAATACGATTCTAGCTGCCATGCGTAAGCGCCGCGGTGAAGTTGACTTCGATTTCAAGGAAGCGAAGATTCTGGTCAATGAAGACGGTGTGCCATTTGATGTAGCGATTCGTGAACGCGGCAAAGGTGAACGTCTGATTGAGTCGTTCATGCTGGCAGCAAACGAAACGATTGCTGAACACTTCCATCATATGAAAGTTCCTTTTATCTACCGTATACACGAAGAGCCGAAAGCGGATAAAATTAAACGTTTCTTCGAGTTCATCGCGAATTTCGGTATCATGGTGCGGGGTGGTACAGAGAACATTCATCCGAAAACACTCCAGACCATTGCTAAAGAAATCAAAGGAAAGCCAGAGGAAATGGTGATTTCAACGCTGATGCTTCGCAGCATGCAGCAGGCGAAGTATTCTGAGCAGTCTCTCGGCCACTTCGGTCTGTCAGCCCAGTATTATACCCATTTCACATCGCCGATCCGTCGTTATCCTGACTTGATCGTACATCGTCTGATTCGTAAATATCTCATTGAAAAATCAATGGACGATGCTGCACAAGATAAGTGGGAAGATCTGCTTGTCGAAATCAGTGATCACACGTCTAAACGTGAACGTCGTGCAGTAGATGCAGAACGTGATACAGATGATCTCAAAAAAGCGGAATATATGCTGCAGCATGTCGGCGAGGAATTCGAAGGTATCATCTCATCAGTTGCGAACTTCGGAATGTTCGTGGAACTCGAGAATACCATTGAAGGTATGGTTCATAATACGAACATGACTGATGACTATTATCACTTCGATGAACGCCAGATGGCATTAATCGGAGAACGTGGTGGTAAAGTCTTCCGTATTGGCGATAAAGTGAAAATTAAAGTGCTTAGTGTCAATATTGATGAGCGCATGATTGACTTCAGCATCGTCGGAATGGAACCAAGACAGATTGAACGTAAATCACGCGGTACAGTTATCCGCACTGAGAAAAAAGCCGGTCGTGATGACAACCGTAAACCTCGTGGCAAAGGACGAAATAATAGAAGTGGCAGCAGTAATAATGGTAATAAAAAACCATTCTACAAAGCGAAAGCTGTAAAAAATGCAGGACGTGGCAAGAAGAAATAGAGGTGAAAGTATGCCAAAAGGTGACGGCAAAACACTCGCTCAGAATAGAAAAGCGAGCCATGACTATACGATAGAAGAAACAATCGAAGCGGGCATTGAATTGAAGGGGACAGAAATCAAATCTATCAGACGGGGCAGTGCGAACTTACGTGATTCATACGCACGCGTGTATCAAGGTGAAATGTATGTCTACAATATGCATATTGCGCCGTACGAAGAAGGAAACCGTTTCAATCATGATCCGCTCAGAACGCGTAAACTGTTACTCAAGCGTAAGCAGATAGATAAGCTGTTTGGTGAGACAAGAGAGCAGGGGTATGCGCTTGTACCTTTAAAACTCTATATCAAGAACGGTTACTGCAAGATGCTTCTAGGTCTCGCTAAAGGTAAAAAAGATTATGATAAACGTCATGCCTTAAAAGCGAAAGAAGCTAAGCGCGAAGTAGATCGTGCAATGAAAGGAAGATACTAAAAAAGTGTGATGCAAGTTATTTGCATCACACTCTTCATTTTGTTACACTATATGTTGCTAGTTTAATATAACAACTTTCTATCCAGGGGGCGTTACGGATTCGACAGGGGTCACTTGGGTTAGTATAGCGTGCCGGAGGGTTGTCTTCGTCATCAACACAACAGTTATAATAACTGGCAAAACAAACAATTTCGCAGTAGCTGCCTAATCGCACTCTGCACCTCTCTCAAGCATCGCCTATGTGCCTGATGTAGAGGTTCAACCTTAAGTAGGATACGCTGTTCACTTCCGCCTGGAGTCTGAACAGAAGAGATCAATCGGGCTAGCCATCAAGTCGGGTGTCCATTCTCAGCTTGCTGGCGAACAAACAATAATGTGACTACGCACGTAGAAGTATTAACTGCAGGATCTTTGGACGCGGGTTCGACTCCCGCCGTCTCCATTACTTAAGTCGCTCATTATGAGCGGCTTTTTTTCATGGTGTCATAACGTTCAATCCATTCCTCTGCAGACATCTTGCCAGCAAGTTCACCTATTAAATCGTAAGGAATCTTTTTAATGTTCGTAAAGCGAATGCAACTTTTTCCCATATTCAGTTTAGTGGGGTCTCTCTTAGCATATTCATCCTGGAACCATTTCAGAAGATCAACATCTGCATAGAGACCCATATGATAGATGGCGATATGTTTCTTTTGTGCGACAACGTAAAGAAACGGTAATGGTTTTTCAGGCGTACAGTGGTAACCAGCTGGATAGATGGAGTGAGGTACGACATAGCTAACACCTCCATAATCTTCCATTTTAGTGAATTCACGAGGGGTGTGCTGATTGATTTTTTCAATTATTTTAGGAAATGCTTCCAATCTATCAACATCAACCATATGATAATAATCCGTAAATGTCTCCTTCTCTCCTTTAGTATACTTATTATACTGTTATTGTCTGAATAATTACACCTTGTCATTCTGTTGTTATGTTTTTAACGGCTTTGTTACGATTTTAAGAGATGGCTACAAAGCAATTACATGTGTTTATTTCAAACTGTTATACTGCTAAAGTTAATTTATCACGAAATTCGAAAGGAAATGAACTTATGAAAAAATTAATGGCAGCTTCAGCTCTTGGTGTAGGATTCGCACTTTATTCAGCAGGAGGTTATGACGTTCAGGCAGATGAAATCGTTCACGAGGCCGTGAAAGGATATTCATATGAATACGGTTCGTACTATACAAAAGATATGCAAGGAGATTATCACCATACTAAAGATGGTAAATGGGACCAAAGTATGTTTGATGATAAAGAATGGTATTTCTATTTAACAGATCGCAATAATAAAAAGCATTATTTTTATTTCCCGAAAAGCGAACTGAAAATGTTTATTCCGGATAATAACTATTCAGCATCTCAATCTTATCAATCAATCGAAAAAGAGGGCTACGATATTACGCAGCCGAGCCGTAATGTGAATATGACTCAGATTCCGACTTCTGTGAATGTCAATGAAGAAAAAACAGAACAACCAGTGGCTGAACGCCATACAAACGTAAGTCCTTCAGCTCAGTCATATAATGAGTCTGCAGCCCGACCAACAACTCAAACACTAAACACTGCTTCAACTCAAGCAAACGCAACTCAACCACAATCTCAAGCTTCTTCATCACAGAAGACAGCTGAAACAGCTCAAACTGATAACGCAAAAGCAACGAGCAGCTGGCTGAAGAGCTATAGTAAAATGCAGCCATACGGTCAATATTACGGCGGCGGGGCACATTATGGTGTTGACTATGATATGCCTGTGAATACACCTGTTTACTCTCTGACTGACGGCACGGTTATTCAAGCGGGCTGGAGTAACTACGGTGGTGGTAACCAGGTTACAATTAAAGAAGCGAACAGCAATTATTACCAGTGGTACATGCACATGAATTCACTGAATGTTTCTGCAGGACAATCTGTCTCTGCAGGGCAGCAGATCGGTTTATCAGGCAGCACAGGTAATTCTACTGCACCGCATCTGCATTTCCAGCGCATGGCAGGTGGGGTCGGCAATGAGTACTCAGTCGATCCGACAAACTATGTCAATCAACAATAAAATGATCAGAGCTCTGAACTTAGTTCAGAGCTCTTTTATTCGTTTACTTCATGTATTTGAATGGTATATATTTATAATGAGAACGGAGGGAACGTTATGGACAAAGTGAATGTGAAATCTAAAATAGTGGTGACCTTATCCGCTGATAAGAACCAGTGGGAAGACCTGTACAAAAAAGTAGAAGATAATGAACTCTTTATTGACATTATCGAGTATAGAGCGGATTTATGTGGCGGAGAAGAGACTTCAGATTATCTGGAAGACTTGCAAACATTAAAAGAGAAATTCAGTAATCTGCCTATCATCTTTACTTATCGCACACATGGCCAGGGGGGTAAAGGCGAGCTCGAACCTAATGAATACTACGCACTCAATCGTTCCATTATTGAAGCGGGTGGTATCGATATTATTGATATCGAACTTTTCCTGTATGAAGATTTACGTAACGAACTGATTGAACTGGCGCATGACAAAGGTATTCAGGTGCTGGTTTCTCATCACGAGATGGATCACACCCCTAGCTTAAAGGAAATGAAAGCTCTTTATCAGCATATGCAGCAGCTGAATGTGGATTACAGTAAGCTTGCGGTCATGCCTGAAGACGGGCGAGATGTCCTTAAGCTTCTGACAGCTGTCTACGAAACAAAGCAAGACTCTGATCATCACATCGTCGGAATAGCGATGGGTGAACAAGGCAAACTCAGCCGTTTGGCAGGAGGCGCATTTGGCTCTGCCCTGACTTATGGCCATATCGGTCAGGAAGCAGCTCCGGGACAGCTTCATGTTCAGCAGCTGAAAGCACTGATGGAGATTTATCAGTAAGCATTTACAAAATAATAGCCCTTCTCTATAATTGATAATAGTTATCAACTAGGGGAGGGCTTTTCTCATGTCTATTCAAGACTTGATTATCAATAGAAGAAGTATCAAGAAATTTGAGCAAGATAGTTATTTTGAGGATGCACAGATTCAGCAGGCGATTGAGCTGTCAGCTTATGCGCCTAACCATGGTATGCGTGAACCATGGCGCATTATATGGGTGAAAAAAGACCGCTTATCAGAATATGGGCGACTCTTTGCTGAAGTCAACTTTAAAAATGATAATGAAAAAGGACAGGCTTTTACGGCGATGGCTCAAAAGCTCGGTGGTATACTCATTATTGCAGGTCCGGTAGACCGCAGACAGAAACAGCGCCTTGAAGACGTGCTCGCTATCGGGGGCTATATGCAGACATTATCGTTACTGCTCTTTGACGCAGGAATCGGCAGCTGTATCAAGACACCGGCCAGTATGTTTGAGCCTAAGTTTAATGCAGCGCTTGACATTCATGATGATGAAATGGTCTATGGATTAGTGTATTTGACAGAACTGCCTGAGCAACTGGAAGACAAGCCACGTAAAAACAGTAACTTAATCAGTGAGTTCTAATGAAAAAAGCCGGCATAGCCGGCTTTTATTTTTCGATATGTTCTGCTAAGAATGCTTTAACTTCTTCAGGTGTCTTCGCATTGGCTGAGTGCAGGTGCGCTTGTTTTACGCCATTCTTAAAGATCAAAAGGCTTGGAATGCCCATGACATCATTTTCTGTAGCTGCTTCAGGTACTTGGTCGCGGTTAATTTTATACCATGTAATATCGTGGTACTCATCAACGATTGGATCAATCCAGTAATCCATTCTTGAACAATCCGGGCACCAGTCAGCAAAGAATTTTACGATAATCTGTTCATCCTGGTTAATAATCTCTTCGAATTCTGCATATTGACTTATTGTTCTCATAGTCATGCTCCTTTTTGTATTTGTATTTAGTATATACCACCATCACTCAAAAAATAAACGATGAGCTTAAGAAGCATTTGTTCTATTGTCAAAATATTGGTACTATTGTTTTATCTTACTGTATGGAGGAAGACGATGCTAAAATTTTATCAGTTACCTAATTGTTCAACATGTAGAAAAGCAGCTCAATTTCTTCAGGAGCATGGTGTCAGTTTTGAACCGGTCAATATTGTTGAACTGACACCGACTGCTGCTGAATTCAAGAAGTTGGTTGACGATACAGGTGTTGATGTCGATCAGTTATTCAATCGTCAGGGCGCCAAGTTCCGAGAGCTTGAATTAAAAGAAAAATTGGAAACGTTATCACTGGAAGAAAAATTAAATCTGCTTGCATCGGACGGTATGCTTGTTAAAAGACCCCTTGCGACTAACGGGAAGCAGATAACACTTGGATTCAAGGAAGAACAATATCGTCAGATTTGGCTATAAAAAAAGTTGAATAACCCGTCATGCTATGTCATTATTAGAGTGTAATCATTATTAGGAGGGGATTTTTGTGGCAACTATTGAAGGCTTAAAATATTCTAAAGATCACGAATGGGTAAAATCAGAAGGAAACGTAAAAACAATCGGTATTACTGACTTCGCTCAATCAGAACTTGGAGACATCGTATTCGTTGAACTTCCAGAAGTTGGCGATGAAATTTCAGCAGGACAACCTTTCGGTAGCGTTGAATCTGTTAAAACAGTATCTGAATTATACGCTCCACTTAGTGGTAAAGTTGTAGAAGTAAACAGCGAACTTGAAGATTCTCCAGAATTCGTTAACGAATCTCCATACGAAAATGCTTGGATGATCAAAGTTGAGACTGAAAGTGACGATGAATTAAATGAGTTACTTGATCAAGCTCAATATGATGAAATGATTAACGCGTAAATGCTATAATTTCCTTGATAAGATTCTTATCAAGGATTTTTTTTATAATTGCATATGAAAAGGTGATGAGATGTCTGTAATCAGTAAAGTCATAGTTGTGGAAGGCAAGTCTGACAAGAAAAAGTTACAACAAGTTTTATCTGAACCTGTACATATTATTTGCACGAACGGCACGATGGGAATCAGTAAAATGGATGAAATGCTCGATGAACTGACAGGTCATAATGTCTACGTGATGACCGATGCTGATAAAGCTGGAAAGAACATTCGCAGCTGGTTCAAACGTCATTTAAGTGAATGTAAGCATATCTATATCGATCCGACTTATGGTGAAGTCGGCCGCTGTCCTGTTGATTACCTTGCCAAAAAATTAATGAAACATGAGTTTGAAGTGAAAGGTCTGGAAGTAGAAGATGAAAGTCAGCGAGTATTTGCCTTCAGCCCCGTCTGGTGATTATGTGATATTCGGCTACACGCCGCTCTGTGGCACTTGTAAAGTTGCAGAGCGCATAATAGATATCATTCCAGAGCTGATTGAAGTCAATATCATGAAAGTAGATTTAAATTTTGCGGAGTCTCTGGCGCAGAATTATCAGTTGATGAGTGTCCCTGTTCTTCTCATTGTCAAAGATGATGAAGTTGTGGAGACAGTCTACCGATTCGAATCTGTCACAAATATTTATGAAATTATTCGGAAAGTATTGACGATTTAAATATTGTAGTCTAATATGTATAACAATTGAATATAACTCTTATCAAGAGTGGTGGAGGGATGTGCCCTATGAAGCCCGGCAACCGTCTTATGACATGGTGCCAATTCACATAAAGCATGAGCTTTAGAAGATGAGAGACGATGAACTCATTGCGTCTTTCTCTTTACGGGAAAGACGCTTTATTCATTTAAAGGAGGTACGTAAGTGATTACGTTAAATCAAGTAGTTAAGCAGTTTGCAACGAAGAAAGGAACGATTACTGCCGTTGATGATGTCAATCTGACGATCAACGAAGGTGAAATATATGGTGTCATTGGTTTTTCAGGCGCAGGTAAAAGTACGCTAATCCGTATGTTTAATGGTCTTGAAAAACCGACGACAGGTGATGTGGTTGTCGGTGGCGATAACATAGCAGAACTCAGTCCGACTGACCTTAGAAAGAAAAGACAGAAGATCGGTATGATTTTCCAGCATTTCAATCTGCTTTGGTCACGTACTGTATTCGATAATATCTCATTTCCACTTGAAATCGCTGGCGTCTCTAAATCGGAGCGTACGGCACGTGTCAATGAACTGATTCGTATGGTGGGGCTTGAAGGACGTGAAAATGCTTATCCTTCTCAGTTATCAGGTGGACAGAAGCAGCGTGTCGGTATTGCCCGTTCACTTGCGAATAACCCGACTGTCCTGCTCTGTGATGAAGCGACGAGTGCACTCGATCCGCAGACGACAGACGAGATTCTGGATCTGTTAGTCAACATCAATCGCCAGCTCAACCTGACCATTATTCTGATCACGCACGAGATGCAGGTCATCCGTAAAATCTGTCATCAAGTCGCTGTCATGGAAAATGGTCGTGTCGTGGAACAGGGACCTGTTATGCAGGTGTTTGAAAACCCACAATCCAGCGTCACGCAGCGTTTTGTCAAAGACGATCTGAAAGATGCTGAAGTCGAAGCCTCTATCGATGAAATCATGGCGCATTATCCGACAGGTGCAATCCTTCGACTGAAGTTTGTCGGTTCTTCTACGGGGCAGCCGATTGTCAGTCGCATGATCAGAAAATACGATCTGGATGCGAATGTACTTGCAGGGAACATCAAGCATACGCAAAACGGCTCTTTCGGCCATTTGATTGTACATGTTCCTGCACTGACTGCAGACGTCGAGAGAATGTTCGATGAGTTAAAGGTGCATGGTGTAGAAGCGGAGGTGGAAAGACGTGGATAATACAATGATGGACACGCTGAGAGAAATGTTCAGCTTTGAAAATGTGGTCTGGCCGGATGTCTGGGTCGCAGTCTATGAAACTCTTTATATGACGATTATCTCGGCCATCTTTACGTTTGTATTTGGTCTGATTATCGGAACGGCGTTATTCCTTGCGTCACGCAGTAAATCAAAAGGTGCTAAGATTTTCTATAACATCATGGCATTTTTCGTCAACTTGTTCCGGGCGATTCCGTTTATTATCCTGATTCTGCTCCTCATCCCGTTCACAAATGTCCTGATGGGCACGATCAGCGGGGTTAAAGGTGCACTTCCAGCCTTGATCATCGGTGCTGCACCGTTCTATGCTCGTCTTGTTGAAATCGGTATGAAAGAAATCGATAAGGGTGTCATTGAAGCAGCAGAAGCGATGGGCGCAAGCCGCTGGACATTGATCTGGAAAGTACTGCTTCGTGAATCGATGCCTGCACTTATTTCAGGTATCACTGTCACGACGATTTCGCTTGTCGGTGCAACGGCTATCGCCGGCGTCATCGGTGCAGGCGGACTCGGTAACCTTGCTTATTTAGTTGGTTTTACCCGCAGTCAGAATGATGTGATTTTAGTCTCAACTGTCTTTATTCTGCTGATTGTCTTTGCAATACAGTTTATCGGTGACTTCCTTGCGAAGCGCACGGATAAACGTTAAATATAAAAAACAAAGGAGAAAAACGATGAAGAAATTTTTAGTATTTGCACTCACTCTGTTATTCGCTGTTGTTCTGACAGCATGTGGCTCAGACTCAAAGGAAAGTGGTAAAGAAGATAAAACAATTAAAGTAGGCGCTTCACCAGCCCCTCACGCAGAACTGCTTGAACAAGTTAAACCAATCCTTGAAAAAGAAGGCTACAAGCTTGATATCAAGATCATCAACGACTACACAACACCTAACCGCCTGTTAAATGATGGTGAATTAGATGCTAACTTCTTCCAGCACACACCATACTTAGATACTGAAACAAAAGAAAAAGGCTACAAATTAGAATCAGCTGGTAACGTGCACATCGAACCGATGGCTGTATACTCTAAAAAGTATAAATCATTAGACGAATTACCAGATGGCGCTGAAATTTTCGTATCAAACAACCCAGCTGAAGAAGGTCGTTTCTTATCATTCTTCACGAAAGCAGGCTTAATTAAATTAAAAGAAGGAACAGACCCGGTTAAAGCGACATTCAAAGATATCGCTGAAAACAAAAAGAATCTGAAATTCAACAACAAGCAGGCAGCTGAATTCTTACCGAAATCATTTAACAATGGTGAAGGAGATGCGGTCATCATCAACTCTAACTTCGCTCTTGATAACAAACTGAACCCGGTTAAAGATTCTATCGCACTTGAAGATAAAGACTCACCATATGCTAACTTAATCGCTGTACAGAAAGGTCATAAAGACGATGCTAAAATCAAAGCACTTGTCAAAGCCCTTCAATCTGATGACGTTAAGAAATTTATTGATGAGAAATATAAAGGTGCAGTTATTGCTGCAAACTAATAGTTAACACTCAGCCTTGTGCTGAGTGTTTTTTATTTTCAATCACTCCACCACGATTCTCAATGAAATGGTCTCAATCCGTTTAACAATCATTCTGTTTACGTTATAATAATTGAGTAAATGAATTTAAGAGTCTTTGACTGTAAATTAAAATCATTATAAACTATTAAGAGTTTAAAATAATTATAATTCGTGGAGGGTACACAAATGGCATCAGTATTAGAGATTAAAGATTTACACGTTTCAATCGAAGGAAAAGAGATTTTAAAAGGTGTAAACTTAACAATCAAACAAGGTGAAGTTCACGCTATCATGGGACCAAATGGTACAGGTAAATCAACTTTATCATCAGCGATCATGGGTCATCCAAAATATGAAGTCACTCAAGGCGAAGTCTTACTTGATGGCGAAAATGTTCTTGAAATGGAAGTAGATGAACGTGCGCAGGCAGGTCTTTTCCTTGCGATGCAATATCCATCTGAAATCTCAGGTGTGACAAATGCAGACTTCTTACGTTCAGCGATTAACTCTCGTCGTGAAGAAGGTCAGGAAATCAACTTAATGCAGTTCATTAAAAAAATGGATAAACAGATGGAATTCCTTGAAATGGACCCTGATATGGCAACACGTTACTTAAATGAAGGATTCTCTGGCGGGGAGAAAAAACGTAACGAAATTCTTCAATTAATGATGTTAGAACCTAAATTTGCTATCTTAGATGAAATTGACTCAGGACTCGATATCGATGCGCTTAAAGTCGTATCAAAAGGAATCAATGAAATGCGCGGCGAAAACTTCGGTTGCCTGATCATCACTCACTATCAACGTCTTCTGAACTACATCTCACCAGACTTCGTACACGTGATGATGCAAGGTCGCGTCGTTAAGTCAGGCGGAGAAGAACTTGCTCAGCGTCTTGAAGCAGAAGGTTATGACTGGATCAAACAAGAATTAAACATTCAGGATGAAGCAGCTGAATAAGGAGGAACTGAAATGAGTGACATCAACTTAGAACAAATCAAAGGTTTATCACAATCAAAAAATGAACCTTCATGGATGACGGCTATTCGTGAAGATGCGTTTAACCGTTTAGATTCTATCGATATGCCTAAACCTGATAAAACGAGACTGGACCGCTGGAATTTTGACGTGACTTACCACGCAGCGGATAGCGATACTTTTGACGGTACAGACGCTCTGCCTGAAGAAGTGAAATCAATCATTGATGTTGAAGCGGTAGAAAACCTGTACGTTCAACATAACAACACGCCTGCTTTCCTAAAAGTAAACGACAAATTAGCAGAGCAGGGTGTCATCATTAAAGACATTCATTCTGCGATGGCAGAGCACGCTGAACTTGTTCAGAAGTACTTCATGACTGAAGGCGTTAAAGTCGATGAACATCGTTTAACGGCTCTTCATGCAGCACTGCTGAACGGTGGACTCTTCATCTACGTACCTAAAAATGTGGTCATTGAGTCACCCATTCAGATGGTTGTCTTACATGATGATAAAGAAGCGAACCTTTTCAACCATTTACTGATTGTAGCGGATACAGGTTCTGAAGTGACTTATGTCGAGAACTATTTATCAACAGTAGAAGAAGCAGCTGGACAACTGAACGTGATTTCTGAAGTTATCGCGAATGATAATGCTAAAATCACTTACGGCACGGTTGATTTCTTAGCGAAAGGCTTTACTGGACATGTTATCCGTCGCGGTATTGCACATAAAGATGCAACGATTGACTGGTCACTTGGTCTGATGAACGACGGTGACACAATCAACGATAATACGACTTACTTAATGGGTGATAACTCAACAAGTAACTTAAAAACTGTTGTAGTCGGTCGCGGTGAACAGAAACTGAACTTTACGACTCAGATTATTCAATATGGTAAAAACTCTGTCGGTCATATTCTGAAGCACGGTGTCATGAAAGATGCCGCATCATCAATCTTTAATGGTATCGGTTATATCAAACATGGTGCAACTAAAGCAGATGCTCAGCAGGAATCTCGTGTACTCATGTTATCAGAGAAATCTCGCGGTGATGCGAATCCAATCCTGTTGATCGATGAAGATGATGTAACAGCAGGACACGCAGCATCAGCAGGACGCGTGGATCCTATGCAGCTCTTTTATCTGATGAGCCGTGGTATCTCTCAAGCAGAAGCAGAGCGTTTAGTGATTCATGGTTTCTTAGCACCGGTTGTTAATGAATTACCGATTGAAGCGGTACGTCGTCAGCTGACAGATGTTATCGAGCAGAAAGTAGCGATTAAATAACAGAAAGGTCCTGATCTAATGGCACCATTCGATATTAATAAAGTTAAAGCGGATTTTCCAATCTTGAATGAAACAGTGAATGGACAACCGCTCGTCTATCTTGACTCATCGGCGACTAGTCAGAAGCCGGTGCAGGTCATTGATAGAATCAACCAGTATTACAATCATGAAAATGCGAACGTTCACCGTGGTGTTCACACACTCGGCACACGTGCAACAGATGGATACGAAGGTGCACGTGAAGCGGCCCGTCGTTTCATCAATGCACAGTATTTTGAAGAAGTCATCTTCACTCGTGGCACGACGACAGCGATCAACACAGTCGCACATAGCTATGGTGATATGGTGGTTGAAGAAGGCGACGAAATCGTTATTACACAGATGGAGCACCATGCGAATCTTGTACCATGGCAGCAGCTTGCTAAACGACGTAAAGCCGTCTTAAAATATATTCCGATGCAGGAAGACGGTACACTTGATTTACGTGACGTTGAAGCGACGATTACAGACCGAACTAAAATTGTCTCTGTAGCGCATGTGTCTAATGTGCTCGGTACTATCAATGACATTAAAGCGATTGCTAAACTTGCACATGATAAAGGCGCTATTATGGTATCAGACGGTGCTCAGGCTGTCCCTCACATGACAGTAGATGTGCAGGATTTAGATGTTGACTTCTATGCATTCAGTGGCCACAAAATGGTCGGTCCTACAGGTATTGGCGTCTTATACGGACGTAAGTCATTACTGAACAAAATGGAACCGATTGAATACGGCGGCGATATGATTGACTTCGTAGGTCTGCAGGACTCAACGTGGACCGAACTGCCGACTAAATTTGAAGCAGGAACACCTTTGATTGCTGAAGCAATCGGTTTACATGCAGCAATCGACTATTTGGAATCAATTGGTCTGGATGAAGTTCTGAAATATGAACATGAACTGACTTCTTATGCCTATGACAAAATGTCTGAGATTGAAGGACTTGAAATCTATGGGCCTGGTCCAGATAAGCGTGCAGGGTTGATTACTTTCAACCTTGCAGGCGTTCATCCTCATGACCTTGCGACAGCACTTGATTCTGATGGCATCGCTATCCGTGCAGGCCATCACTGTGCACAGCCTCTTATGAAATGGCTGAATCAGTCTTCTACTGCACGTGCAAGTTTTTATATTTACAACACGAAAGAAGAAATTGACCTGCTAGTGGATAGCCTGAAAAAAACAAAGGAGTTTTTCAGCTATGAGTTTTAACAATTTAGATCAACTTTATCGCTCAGTGATCATGGATCATTACAAAAATCCTCGTAATAAAGGGGTTATTGAAGATGGTTCACTGACGATTGATATGAACAACCCGACTTGTGGAGACCGCATTCGTCTGACGCTTGACGTGGAAGGCGATATTGTCAAAGATGCAAAGTTTGACGGCGAAGGATGTTCTATTTCAATGTCCAGCGCTTCAATGATGACCGAGGCGATTAAAGGTCATACCATCAGTGAAGCATTAGCAATGGGACATGAATTCAGTCAGATGATGCTTGGCAACGATTATGAAATTACAGAGGAAATGGGTGACATCGAAGCATTATCAGGTGTCGCAAAGTTCCCTGCGCGAATTAAATGTGCCACTCTTGCCTGGAAAGCACTTGAAAAAGGAACAAAAGAAGAAGAATAAGGAGTGAACCAAATGGCTAAAAAAGCACCAGATGTGGGCGATTACAAATATGGTTTCCATGATAAAGATGTATCGATTTTCCGTTCAGAACGTGGTCTGACAGAAGAAATCGTGCGTGAAATCTCTAAAATGAAAGAAGAACCTGAATGGATGCTCAACTTCCGTTTAAAATCTTTAAAACAGTTCTACAAAATGCCGATGCCGATGTGGGGCGGCGATTTATCAGAGCTGAACTTTGATGAAATCACTTACTATGTTAAACCATCAGAACATACAGAACGTTCTTGGGATGAAGTACCTGAAGAAATCAAACAGACGTTTGATAAATTAGGGATTCCTGAAGCAGAACAGAAATATCTTGCAGGTGTCTCTGCACAGTATGAATCTGAAGTTGTTTACCATAATATGCAGGAAGACTTAGAAGCGCAAGGCATTATCTTCAAAGATACTGACTCAGCATTACGTGAGAATGAAGACATCTTTAAAGAACACTTTGCATCAGTTATTCCGCCTGCAGATAATAAGTTTGCAGCGCTGAACTCAGCAGTATGGTCAGGTGGATCATTCATCTATGTACCGAAGAATGTTAAACTTGATACACCGCTTCAAGCTTACTTCCGTATCAACTCAGAAAATATGGGGCAGTTTGAACGTACGCTGATTATTGTAGATGAAGGCGCAAGTGTACATTACGTAGAAGGCTGTACAGCTCCTGTTTATACAACGAATTCATTACACTCAGCTGTCGTTGAGATCATCGTTAAGAAAGACGCATACTGCCGGTATACAACCATTCAGAACTGGGCAAATAACGTCTTCAATCTTGTTACAAAACGTACATTCGTTTACGAAAACGGTACGATGGAATGGATTGATGGTAATATCGGTTCTAAACTGACGATGAAATACCCGGCATGTTATTTACTTGGCGAAGGCGCACGTGGTATGACGTTATCAATCGCTTTAGCAGGTAAAGGACAAGTTCAGGATGCGGGTGCGAAGATGATTCATAAAGCACCCAATACATCTTCAACAATCGTCTCTAAATCAATTTCTAAACAAGGTGGTAAAGTCGTTTACCGCGGTATCGTTCACTTCGGCCGTGATGCTGAAGGTGCACGTTCTAATATTGAATGTGACACATTGATCATGGATAACGCGTCAACTTCTGATACCATTCCTTACAACGAAGTCATGAACGACAACATCTCTTTAGAACATGAAGCTAAAGTTTCTAAAGTATCTGAAGAACAGTTATTCTATCTCATGAGCCGTGGTATCTCAGAAGAAGAAGCAACTGAAATGATCGTTATGGGCTTCATCGAACCATTCACAAAAGAATTACCGATGGAATATGCAGTAGAGATGAACCGTCTCATCAAGTTCGAGATGGAAGGGTCAATCGGTTAATCCATACAAAAAAGACGAGTATCCTACTCGTCTTTTTTTAGTTTGTGAAAAATATGGTATCTTTATTAGCGAAATTGCGTTAAGATTTTTATGTTAACGACGACAGAAAGAAAGGAGACATCTTATGATTCAAACATTTATTAATTCAGAAGAGGGAACAATCATTAAGGCAGAACGATTCCAGCCGAATAACTGGATCAACATGACACAACCATCCCGAGATGAGATGGAAGAAGTAGCGGAGTATTTTAATATCCCGATAGAATTTCTGGAAGATCCGCTTGATCCTGAAGAAAGTGCCCGTATTGAATATGATGAAGAAACAAATAGTACATTGATCATCAATGACTTCCCGATTATAGATGAAAACATCAAGCAGACTTTATCATATATCACTGTACCAATCGGGATTATCTTAAGTAAAGGGTATATCATCACGATTTGTTCTCGTGAACATGAGATGTTCAACAAACTGATGAATCGTCGTTTTGATCTGCGCATGAAGTCGAGATTCCTGCTGGAAGTGCTGTTCACCGTCGCGACGATGTACAATAATACACTGAAGCGTCTGAACCGTGAACGTCTCCGGATTGAGAGTAACTTAAGAACGTCACTGACGAATAAGCAGCTCTATGAACTGATGGAGCTTGAGAAAAGTTTAGTATACTTCCTGACCTCACTGACGGCCAACGGAGATACGATTAAACGGATATTCCGTTCCCGTTCAATCAAGCTTTATGATGATGATAAGGAACTCCTTGAAGACTTGATGATTGAGAATACACAGGCTTTAAGCACAACCGAGCTGTATACGAATATCCTTGAGAGTATCGCTGGCTCTTATTCTTCACTTATCGGTAATGAAATGAATAATATCATGCGGCTTCTCACTTTAGTGACAGTGTTCCTGACTTTACCGACACTTGTCTTCAGTTTCTTCGGTATGAACGTTGATCTGCCGGAGTTGACGTGGTTAGGCACAGTATCAGTTGCGCTCATTCTGATGGCGTTGACTTATGTATTTCTCGTCAAGAAGAACATCTTTAAATAGCAGAAGGACTGAACAAAATAGTTCAGTCCTTTATTTTTGATATTCACCTAGATATTGTTCTTTTTCATTGAACAGTGTCGGATAGCTTAAGAAGCCAACCATCACACTTGATAAGGTGGCTGCAGTTAACAGCAGGAAAAGAATGAGCAGCTGGAACTGAACGGCTACAATAGGGTCTGCCCCACCTATAATCTGCCCGCTCATCATACCCGGAAGTTGTACAAGACCCATCGTTTTCTGGCTTTCAATCGTCGGTATCATCGAGCTTTTAATAGCGGACATCAGACTTCTATGAATCGCCTGTTTATTCGTACCTCCGAGTGATAAGATTAGTTCAATCTGTTCATCGTTATTGCGAATTTCACTTAAGAAGCGATTCAGGAACAGAAGAGATAGAACCATAGAGTTACCGATAACCATACCGCTGATAGGAATGACATATCGTGCTTCAAACGGAATGATATGGAAGCCGAGCATGATGCCCATCGTTATCACTTCCACCGTGACCAGTGTCACAACTATTTTCCACGTGATGCCTTTGATGCCCTTGCCTTTTTTAATGATATTCTGGGTCGCTGCTGTGATCATCAGCAAAATCATCAGCAGAATATAGATGGGATGATTACCTTCAAAGACAAATGTCAGAATATAGCCGACGATAAAGAGCTGAATAGTACTGCGTATAGTTGCAATGACAATATCTTTTTCAAGACCGAGTTTCAAGTAAGCGCTCAGGACTAAAGGAATAATGACGAAGATGATCGTCAGACTAAGCTGTAGAATGGTCATAGTTCTTCTCCTTCAATAAATTCTCTGACCGCTGGAACGTCACTATGCAGCAGCGTATTAGAGTCACCTGTATGTTCTACACGACCGTCTTTCAGCATAATATAGCGGTCTGTCGCACGGACTGCCTGATCAACGTCATGCGTAATCCAGATAATGGTGACTTGCTGACTCTTATGAATAGAATGGATAAGTTTTTCCACTTCTTTCACACTTCTTGGATCCAGGCTCGAAGTGATTTCATCGAGCAGAAGAACGCGTGGTTGATTGACGAGTGTGCGTGCGATAGACAGACGCTGACGCTGGCCCCCTGATAATGATTTGATGTCCTGTGTCAATGGCACATCTTCTAAATCAACCTGCGCGAGGAGACGGACCGCTTCTTCTTCTTTTAGTGCATCTCCAGCAATGGTTCTTGGGAGATTAAGATTATCAAAGACAGTACCTGGCAGCATCGGCGCACTCTGCAGAGCCATGCCGGCATGGCGTCTAAGGTCCAGCAGGTTCATAGTGGATACAGGTTTGTCATTGAAATAAATTTCTCCTGAAGTCGGGCTATGCAGTCCGTTCAGTAGTTTAAGTAGAGTCGTTTTGCCTGCACCTGATGGCCCGATGAGTGCGGTGATTGTAGCGGAAGGAAACAGGCAGGAAATGTCATGCAGAATATGATGATCATTACGAATAACATTAATTTTCTCAAATTGGATGGTCGTCATTTTAAGGTTCCTTTCTAGGGAGTGTCATGCCTACTTATGATATGATTAGGCTAGGTGATAATGATGATAAATATAGGATTAACCGCCTGGTCGGATCATGATACATTATATCCTGAACTGGCGAATAAAAAAGATAAATTGTATACATATGGCAGTTATTTTCCGACTGTAGAACTGGATGCGAGTTATTATGCCGTGCAGCCAGAACGAAATATACGTAAATGGATCAGTGAGACGCCGGACCGTTTCAAGTTCGTCGTTAAAATCCACCAGGCATTGTCTGGACATGCAGAAGTAGAGCAGTATGCAGATACAAGAATCCAGCTGATTGAACAGTTTAACTTGATGGTGGGTCCGTTGATTGAAGAAGACCGGCTCGCTATGGTACTGGTTCAGTTCCCACCCTGGTTTGACTGTAATACCCAGAACATTAATTATATACTATATTTGAAGCAGCACTTGCGAGAAATGCCTATCGCTATCGAATTTCGTCATGATAGCTGGTTTACGGGGGAGATGACAGAAAATACACTGCATTTTCTTTATGAGAATAAACTGATTCATTCTGTCTGCGACGAACCGCAGAGTGGTCACGGTTCAATTCCGATGGTGAATAGGGTGACGCACCCGATTTCGCTTGTCAGACTGCATGGCAGAAATGTTGCAGGCTGGACAAAGAAAGATATGTCGGATCAGGAATGGCGGGATGTTCGCTATTTATACGAATATAATGAGGAAGAATTGCAGGGTCTGGCAGCGAAGTTCAGAATACTCGATCAGAAAGCAGAAGAAGTGTATGTCATCTTCAATAACAACTCAGGTGGACACGCAGCAGGTAATGCCTTGCGGATGAAAGAGATTCTGGGAATTGATTATGATCATTTGAATGCACAGCAGCTGTCGCTGTTCTAAGGAGGACAAGATGTCTATCGTACTACTTATATTACTTGGCGTCGGCTCAGCTATTCTTGGCTCTTTAGTTGGGCTTGGCGGTGGCATTATTATCGTACCGTCTCTGATCTTTTTAGGAGGGGCAGGGCTCTTAGCGGGCATCACCCCGCAGACAGCGATTGGGACGTCGACCGTCATCCTCATTGCGACCGGATTATCTGCTTCAATCGGTTATATTAAAGCAAAACAAGTCGATATCAAGTCAGGATTTCTGTTTTTAATTGGTATTATTCCAGGCGCAATCGTAGGTGCATACCTCAGTCATTTTCTGACATTAAAAAGCTTTAATCTCTACTTCGGATTGTTGATGATTTTCATGAGTATCGTGCTGATGTTCCGGGATAAAATTAAACCGATCAAGCTTTTTCAGAATCCAGAACGCATGCGCACGTTCACTGATGCGAAAGGGCAGACCTATGAATACAGTATTGCACCTGTTCCTGCGGTCATTGCAACGTTTTTTGTCGGCTGTCTGACCGGTTTGTTTGGTATTGGGGGCGGCGCACTGATGACACCGCTGATGATTATCGCGTTCAGATTCCCGCCGCATATCGCAGTCGGCACCAGTATGCTGATGATCTTATTCTCCAGTCTGTCTGGTGCTATCAGCCATATCGTACTGGGAAATGTTATCTGGCATTATGCGATTATTCTGGTCATTTCCAGTTTTATCGGTGCGACAATTGGTGTACAGATCAATAGACGCGCAAAATCAGAGACAGTCGTTCTGATACTGAGACTTATCATGCTGGCACTCGGTGTCTATCTGATCATAAAAAGCATGATCTAAAGGGGAGATTAAAATGGAAATCAAACTTTATCATACAAATGATATTCACAGTCATCTATCGACATTCAATAAAATCATCCGCTACTTGAAGGACCGGCCAGATGATAGTTATTATGTCGATCTTGGTGATCATGTAGACAGAAGTCATCCTTATACTGAAGGGACACTTGGTAAAGGAAATGTTGAGCTGCTGAATGAAGCGCATGTCAAAGTAGCAACTGTCGGGAATAATGAGGGCATCACGTTGACGCATGATGACTTCAATGCGCTTTATGATCAAGCAGACTTTGAAGTGACATGCTGCAACTTGTTCGATATGGAAGGACGATTACCCCGTCATATCAAACTTAATGTCATCGATGAGTTTAATGGAATTAAGCTCGGTTTTATCGGGGCGACAGCAGAGTTCACACCTTTTTATAAGGCGCTCGGCTGGCAGGTTACAGAGCCGCTGGAAGCCATTCGAGAGCAGGTAGAAGCAATTCGTAGTGAATGTGATGTTGTCATCATCTTGAGTCATCTGGGTATGTTCGCTGATCGTCGTATTGCTGATGAAATCCCGGGTATTGATCTCATTCTTGGTGCTCATACCCATCATCATTTCGAAAAAGGTGAACGGGTCAATGGTGTCCTGATTGGTGCGGCAGGTAGATATGGTGAATACATCGGTGAAATCAAGCTGAAATTTGACGAGGGTCATCTTGTTCAAAAAGACGCGAGACTGATTGAAACAGATGAACTGGCGAATAGTGAAGATCATTATTATGAGGATGGCCGTGCACTTCTCAGCGAAGTCATCCATCAAAGTCCGGTCAGTCTGCCGAGACGACTGTATAGTGCATCATACGCGACAGCACTCCTGGCAAATGAGCTGAGAGTGGAACTGGATGCAGACTGCGCATTGATTAATTCAGGGCTGATCGTGCAAGGTTACGAAGGCGACAGTTTAACCAAATATGACCTGCATAAGATGCTGCCGCATCCGATCAATCCTGTTAACATCACGCTGTCCGGACGAGAACTGAAAGAAGTCATCGCCATGAGCAGTAAGCATGAGTTCCGTGATGAAATCGTCAAAGGATTTGGCTACAGAGGCGACGTCTTCGGTATGTATGTGACGGATCATATCGGTTATATTCAGTCTGAACGTAAGTTTTTTGTAGGCGATCAGCCAGTGGATGACCACAAGTCTTATACACTGGCGACCCTTGATATGTATACGTTTGGACGTTTTTTTCCGCAGTTCGTTCAAAACGAAAAAGAATACTTTATGCCTGAGTTTCTGCGGGATGTCATGGAGCTGGCACTTAATAGAAGATTTTCATGAGCCGGACATTTTATTTTAAATGACTTTGAGTTATAATTAATGGATATCGGAGGGATGTATTGTGGCGACAAGAAATGAAGAGATTTTGAGAAAACCTGAATGGTTAAAAATAAAGCTTAATACGAACCAGAACTATACAGGACTTAAGAAAATGATGCGCGAGAAAAACCTGCATACGGTATGTGAGGAAGCAAAATGTCCGAATATCCATGAGTGCTGGGGTGAACGTCGTACTGCGACTTTCATGATTCTCGGTGCAGTCTGTACACGTGCGTGCCGTTTCTGTGCAGTTAAGACGGGCCTGCCGAACGAACTTGACTTAAATGAACCGGAACGTGTAGCAGAATCAGTAGAACTGATGAACTTAAAACACGTGGTTATCACAGCAGTTGCCCGTGATGACTTAAAAGACGGTGGTTCTGAAGTCTATGCAGAGACGATTCGTAAAGTACGTGAACGCAATCCTTATACAACAATCGAAGTGCTTCCATCAGATATGGGCGGCAGCTTTGATAACTGGGAGCGCCTCATGAATGCGCGTCCTGATATTCTGAATCATAATATCGAAACAGTCCGTAGATTGACGCCAAGAGTTCGTGCGCGTGCAACTTATGACCGCTCTCTTGAAGTACTGCGTCGTTCTAAAGAACTGCAGCCGGATATTCCGACTAAATCAAGTCTGATGGTCGGCTTAGGAGAGACTTGGGACGAAATCCTTGAAGTAATGGATGACCTGCGTGCAAATGACGTGGACATCATGACAATTGGTCAGTACTTACAGCCTTCTCGTAAACATATCAAAGTTCAGAAATATTATTCACCGCTTGAATTCGGTAAACTGCGTAAAATCGCGATGGATAAAGGTTTCAAACACTGTCAGGCTGGTCCTATGGTACGTAGTTCTTACCATGCAGACGAGCAGGTAAATGAAGCAGCGAAACAACGTCAGGCACTCGGAGAAGCTTAATGAATGTGAGAGCAGGCGATCACTATTTTGAGATAATGGTCGATCATAAGAATGCTTTCAATCAGGAACAGTTTGAGACGCGTTATTCAGAAGTACTTGATAAATATCCTATTATAGTAGGAGATATCGGTTATGAGCAGCTGCGTCTGAAAGGTTTCTATGAAGATAAAAATAAAAAAGCGGATATCAACCGTAGATTTTCAAGCATCCAGGATTATCTGCTCGAATACTGTAACTTCGGCTGCGCCTATTTTGTCTTAAGACGACTGACGGCCCATGAAGTGATTCGTAATGAAGCTGAAGATGTCGAAGTTGAAGTTAAGGAAACTTCAGTAGAAGAGCTGGAGATGGATGCAGTCAAAGTAGAAGAGCCGGTGGAACATACACCGGCTCAGGAGACTGAGGATCTATCGACTGGTAAAACACTAAAAGATTTTTTAAAGTAACTGCCTAGGCAGTTACTTTTTTTTAATGTATGACGTCATTTAAAAATTCTGTTACTTCTTCGGCTTCAGCTTCACTGATACCGAGCACATAAGCAATATAACCTTCTTCCTCCAGATCATCACGACCGATTATACCGAATTTATTGGACTGTGTATTCAACACAATGGTTTTGCCATAATGCCGGTCAGTCTGGATAAGTGTTAAATCGTGACGAGATTCGCCGAGAAAACTGACGAAGCGGACATTCGCCTTCTCTGAGTCATCATATAAGAACATATCTATCATAATATCCCTCCGTCTCAAGTATATCAGTAATGAAGGTGATAAGAAAATTTGTTAAACTAGGGATGGAGGCGATAACATGTATTTTGTAGACAGAGATGAACTCGCATTAAAACTCAATTATATTACCCGGCTGACAGCTGATTTCACCGCTGCAGAAGGCTACGCGCTTGAACGTATCTGTCATATGCTGATTGAAAGCACGGTCGATGTCGGCAATATGATGATAGATGGCTTTATTATGCGTGATCCGGGCAGTTACCAGGACGTGATTGATATCATGGAGATGGAGAAAGTGATCACAAGTGAGGATGCTAAGAAGATATCAGCGACGTTGCCGATGAGACAGTGGATGGTTCGTGACTATACACAAATTGACCATAGCAGACTGAAGTCAGCTTTCAGTGACAATCTTGACGCTTATCAAAACTTTCAGCATGCCGTAGAATCATTTATTGAACGCGAACTTGGACCTGTGTCGGCATTCGGAAAAGGAGGCAGCCATGAAAAAGTATAAAGGGTATCTGCTGGATCTTGACGGGACGATGTATGCGGGAACACGCGTGATAGAAGGGGCAAAGGAATTTATTGACTATCTCTATCAAAATGAGCTGCCTTATTTATTTGTGACGAATAATGCTTCAAAAACACCAGACGAAGTAGCAGCGAAACTGACAGGCATGGGTTTCCCGTGCACGGCTCAGAACGTGGTGACGTCTGCCATGGCAACAGCGATGTATATTGCTGATGAAAAGCCAGGCGCTCGCGTTCACTGCGTCGGCGGAAAAGGAATCAGACAGGCGCTCACTGACGAGGGGCTTGAAATAGTGGACGACATCGAAGCAGATTATGTGGTCATCGGTCTCGATGTAGATATCACTTATGACAAGCTTGCGAATGCAGCACTTGCCATCCGTAATGGTGCGACATTTATTTCAACAAATCCGGACCGTACTTTGCCGAGCGAGCGAGGACTGCTGCCTGGGAATGGTGCACTAACCAGCGTGCTGACAGTAGCGACAGATGTAGATCCTATCTTCATCGGCAAGCCGGAAGTGCATATCATGAATAAAGCGGTAGAGATGATTGGACTGCCAAAAGAAGATCTCGTCATGATAGGGGACCTTTATATGACAGATATTCTGTCGGGTATCAATAGTGGGATTGATACGCTGCATGTCCAGACCGGTGTCTCTACATATGATGCGGTGATGGCAGAAGAAGTGCCGCCGTCATATTCTGTCAAAAACTTGAATGATGTCATTAAGATCTATCAGGAGGGAACAGAATGAAAGTTTTAGTTACGAGACAAATACCAGAGCGTTTTATTGAAGACCTGAAAACAGTCGCAGATGTTGAGATGTATCATGAAAAACTCAAGGCGATGCCAAGAGAAGAACTGCTTAATGAAAGTCAGGACGCAGATGTAGTGATTACGATGATGAGTGATCAGATTGACCAGGAGTACTTGGATCATTGTCCTAAGCTGAAAGCTGTCATTAATCTCGCAGTCGGTTACGATAACATCGATGTAGATTATGCCAGGGATAAAGGCATCATCGTCTGCAATACGCCTGATGTCCTCACTGAAACAACTGCGGAGCTCGGTTTTACCCTGATGCTTGTAACAGCGAGACGCATCATTGAAGCGGCACATTTAGTGGAGTCAAGAGAGTGGAAAGGCTGGGAGCCGTACTTGATGGCAGGAAAAGATGTCTACAGAAAATCAGTCGGTATATACGGCATGGGTTCTATCGGTACTGCCTTTGCCAGACGCTGCAAAGGATTTGATATGGATATCATGTATCATACCCGTTCAAGACATGAAGAAGCTGAAAAGGAACTGGTCGCGAAATATGTGTCATTCGATGAGCTCTTAAAAACAGATTATGTCGTCTGTACAGCACCCCTCACAAAAGAAACAGAAAATATCTTCAATAAAGAAGCATTTCAGAAGATGAATGATGACACAATCTTCATCAATATTGGCCGCGGCGGCCATGTCGTCGAAGAAGATTTACTCGAAGCTGTCCAAAATGGTGAGATTTTAGCGGCTGGCCTTGATGTGCTGCGTCAGGAGCCGATCAAAGAAGGACATCCTTTCTTGAAAGAAAAGAATATCGTTGTCTTACCGCATATCGGCAGTGCGACCGTGGAAACACGCGACGCCATGATTCAGCTTTGCGTGGATAATGCAAAACACATTGTAAACGGCGAAGAACCTAAAACGCCTGTAAAATAAAAATAACCTGGAACTTAAAGTTCCAGGTTATTTTTTATGACTATTATTTTTTAAGAAGTAATGCACCGACAGAAAGTGCAGCACCTGCAACCATGCCGAGCATCTTCACTTTAGGATTTGCAGCAGTGCGGTTGCCTTCACGTGTGCGGGCAGCCTTGCTTGGAAGTTCAATAGATGATGCTTTGTCTAAGTCACCGACATCTGTCTGAACTGGATCGATGATACCTTGCTCTTTTTTGAGCTGTTCAAAGCTTGTACCGAATCCTTTAACAAACTTCGTTAGAACGATAGACCCTTCAACGAAATCTTTATTTGTCAGTACATTGAGAAGACCTAACCAGCCGAGTGGTTTACTCTGGTTATATTCAGTCGATAATTTCAGACCTTTATTGAACTTTAAGATCATCGGTTCAATCTCATCAAAGTTGAATTTACCGAGTCCTTGGACAAGTAAGAGACCATTACGGATCGCTTTATCTGTTTCTGTCTCGTTAACTGCTTTTAACACACGAGTCAGAATCGGATCGCTTTTAGCAAGTCCAGCATTTAAGGCGTTGATGACTTCGTGGTCATCCAGCTGGTCAAGAAGGCGGAACAGTTTGTGCAGTGTGTCTTTATGCATGATCAGCTGATCTTCTAGTTCACGTAGTTCTTTTGCGCGAACGGCTTCAACATCGACTTCTGTTCTTCTGATTACTGTAGTAGCTTGAGCCATTACTTACCACCTCTTCTTTCTTTAACGATTGTACCAGGGAAGACATAATCACGACGTTCCCATTTCTTCTGAACATTGACGCCCATCTGAGGTACGCGATGACCATAACGGAAGTTTGTTTTAGGGAGTGGTGATTTACCACCTTTATCTAAAATAATCAATTTCGCTTTTGTTTCTTTGTATGCTGGTGTTGATGTATCTTTATCAGCGATAGAACTTGAAAGTAAGTTGATGGCTGCGTCGCCTGAATCGTTCATTGGTAAGTAAACCTCTTTACCATAAACGCGGTCAGTGACAACTGTCTTCACATCGACACGGCCGTATGGAGACTGCAGACGTACTAGTGTACCATCTTCTAAGCCGCGTTCTGCTGCAAGTTCATGAGAGACCTCAAGGAAAGCACCTGGTGTTTCAAGTACAAGTCCTTCGACTTTATAAGTCATATTACCTTCATGGAAGTGTTCAAGCAGACGTCCGTTGTTGACGTGAATATCATATTCTGCCGGATATTCTGTTGGTTCTGTCCAGTCAACTGGTGCGAAACGAGCTTTCTTATCATCGAACGGGAAGCCGTCTGTGAAAAGAAGAGGTGAGTCAGTACCATCTTCGTGTACTGGCCATTGTAAACTCTTGAAGCCGTCAAGGCGTTCATAGTTAACACCTGAATAAATAGGTGTCAGTGCAGCGATTTCGTCCATAATCTGACTTGGATGTGTGTAGTTCCAGTTTGCACCGAGTAAGTTAGCGATCTCCTGGATGATAATCCAGTCAGGTTTAGAACCTTCAAGCGGCTCCATGACTTGATACAGACGCTGAATACGACGTTCTGTATTAGAAAATGTACCTGTTTTTTCGAAGCTTGGTGCAGCAGGTAAGACAACATCTGCATATTCTGCTGTTTTAGAGAAGAAGATATCCTGTACAACCATGAACTTCAGTTTTTCGAAACCAGCACGAACGTAGTTGACGTTAGAGTCAACGATACCCATGTCTTCACCTTTTAAGTACAGGATATCAAGTTCGCCGTCATGCATCGCATCAACCATCTGGTGGTTGTTCTGTCCTTTTTCAGGATTCAGTTCACGACCCCATGCTTTGCTGAACTTCGCAAGCGCTTCTTTGTCGTCAATCTTCTGGTAGCCTGGTAAGTGAGTTGGCATACTACCCATGTCACTCGCACCTTGTACGTTGTTGTGGCCGCGAAGCGGATAAGCACCAGCACCTGGCTTCATGTAGTTACCTGTTGCAAGTAAGAGGTTAGAGATCGCTGTAGAAGCGTCACTACCGCCACGTTGCTGTGTGATACCCATTGCCCACATGACAACTGTTGATTTTGCTTCATGAATCATATTAGCGACTTTAATAATTTCTTCTTTAGTCAGACCTGTATGCTGAACAGCATAATCAATCGTATATTTCTCAAGACCTTTAACCAGTTCATCAAAGTTGTTGACGTGTTTTGCGATGAACTCTTTATCATGCCAGTCATTGTCGATGATATATTTAGTGACCGCATTTAACCAGACTAAGTCAGAAGCTGGGTTAGGACGGATGAACATATCAGCACGTTCAGCCAGTTCATGTTTACGGATATCAGAGACAAGAATCTTAGACCCGCGCACTTTTTGTGCACTTTTCACACGCGTTGCGATTACTGGGTGAGCTTCTGCAGTATTTGTACCGATACCGATGATCAGTTCTGCACTGCCGATATCTGTGATAGAACCAGAGTCACCGCCGTAACCGACTGTGCGCCATAAGCCCATTGTAGCTGGAGACTGACAGTAACGTGAACAGTTATCGACGTTATTTGTACCGACAACAGCACGAGCGAGCTTCTGCATTAAGTAAGATTCTTCGTTTGTACATTTAGAAGAAGTGATAAACGCTAAACGTTCTGGTCCGCGTTTTTCAATTGTTTCTTTGAAGTTCTTAGCAATCAGCTCGTAAGCTTCTTCCCAAGATGCTTCGCGGAATTCGTTGCCTTCACGTACTAAAGGTTTTGTTAAGCGCTCACCTGAGTTGACGAAATCCCAGCCGAATTTACCTTTGACACATGTAGAAATCTGGTTTGCAGGAGATTCAGGCGTTGGTTCTACTTTTAGAATGTCACGGCCTTTAGTCCAGACTTCGAATGAACAGCCGACACCACAATAAGTACAGACTGTCTTTGTTTTTTTGATGCGGTCTTCACGCATTTCTGCTTCGATATCAGAAATAGCCATAAGAGGTGTGTAACCCGTTTCAACGGCTTTAGTGACTTCTACAGCCGGGCGGAATGCATCTTTCAGCATGCCCGTTAAGAAACCAGCTTCGCCTTCCATGCCGACTTCCATCATGGCATTACATGGACAGACAGTTGAACAGTGCCCACAGTTGACACAAGATGATTCGTCGATAAGTGTAGAACCGTTTCCGTCCCAGATAACGCGTGGACGTTCAAGTTCCCAGTCAATCATTAATGTTTCATTAACCTGGACATTTTGACAAGCCTGTACACATCGACCGCAGAGGATACATTGGTCAGGATCATAGCGGTAGAATTTACCGCGATTGACAGGTGCACCTTTAGGAGACTGATGTGTCGCCTGGTGATCGATTTTTAATTTTTTAACCGTATTATGGACTGTACAGTTACCGTTGTTAAAATCACAGACTGTACAGTAAAGTTCGTGGTTGCGTAAAACGCGGTCCATTGCGATCATCTGTGCTTCGAATGCTTCGCTTGTACCCGTTCTGACGACGTCGCCTTCATTTAACTGAGTGCTACATGAACGCACGAGTTCCCCGTTAACCTCAATAATACATGCGTCACATGTTTCGATTGCTCCAAGATCCGGATGATAACACAGAGCAGGTACTTCAATACCTTTGAATCTTAAATAGTCTAGAAGATTGGCTTCCGCTGGCACTGCCATTGGCTGGCCATTTAAAGTGATTTGGATTGTTCCAGTCATAACTTCACTCATGTAATAACCCCTCTCAAAATTGATGAAAAACTTTATGCCTACCTTAATTATAAGTTTTTACAGGATTTATACAATGTAAACCCTTAAATTAATTAAAATTTAACCAAATATATGGATTCAAAAGAAAAAGAATGGAACATTCCATTCTTTAAAGGGTTTTAACTATAGAGGGGTCTGTATGAAAAGCATTGGTTTCTATTTCAAAACCTAAGTCCTGAATCATCTGGTAATCCTCTTCATTAGGCTGACCATTTGTCACAAGATAATCGCCTACAAAGATAGAGTTGGCGATATAAAGACTGAGAGGCTGCAACGAACGTAAGTTCACTTCACGACCGCCAGAAACACGGATTTCCTTCGTCGGATTGATCAGGCGGAAAAGTGCCAGGATCTTCAGACAGCGATTAGGTGTCAGTTCATCTTTATCCTGGAACTTCGTCCCTTTAATGGCATGGAGGAAGTTCACTGGAATACTGTCTGCGTCTATTTCTTTAAGTGCAAAAGCCATATTGACGATGTCTTCATCTGTTTCACCCATTCCGCAGATGACGCCGGAACAAGGAGAAATGTGATGTGCCTTCATGATTTCAATCGTTTTGACCCGGTCCTGATAACTATGCGTCGAAACAACCTCATCGTGGTAGCGTTCGCTCGTATTGATATTATGATTGTAGCGGTCAACACCTGCATCTTTCAGTTTCTGCGCTTGGTCTTCTGTCGACAGTCCGAGACAGGCACATATTTTCAGTGAAGGATGGAGTGACTTGATCGATTTCACTGCATCTGTGACCCGGTCGACTTCCCGGTTCGTCGGTTTACGGCCGCTCATAACAATGCAGTATGTACCGACCTGGTTGTTGACGGCCGCTTCAGCACCTTCTATTAACTTCTCCTCATCCACAAGTGCATACTGACTGCAGCCGGTATCAGCTTTGACAGACTGACCGCAATACCCGCAGTCTTCAGCACAAAGCCCGCTTTTTGCGTTTAAGATCATATTCAGTTTGACAGCATTCCCGTAGTAGTGGTGACGAATCTGATAGGCATCATCAATTAAAGCAAGTATTTTTGAATCAGGTGTCTGTAGTACGTTGAGTGCTTCTTCCTTTGTTAAAGTGTAGCCATTCATTACTTTTTCAGCATATTGCATCATAATCCCCCTAAATGTAAACATAAAATAATAATAGGTTAACATTTAGTGTTTGACAATAATAGAATAAAAAAAGACCACTCCGAAGAGTAGTCTTAAAATACTTGTTCAACTTCTACGATGCCAGGCACTTCTTCTAACAGCGCACGTTCGATACCTGCTTTAAGCGTAATAGTAGAAGAAGGGCATGTACCACATGCGCCTAGTAAACGTAGTTTAACGATACCATCTTCTACGTCAACAAGTTCGCAGTCACCGCCGTCACGTAAAAGGAATGGACGTAATTTATCAAGCACTTCACTGACTTGATCAAATTGAGTTTGTTGTTCAGTCGTCATAGTAGACTCCTTTCTTTATTCACTTACTGTATAGTATAATCACTATAGCATAGTTTATACAATTATTTAAGGGGGTTGCACATGGAACAAGTAAAAGTAAATATTTACGGTGCAGATGTTGTCTGCGCAAGCTGTGTCAATGCACCAACATCTAAAGATATCTACGACTGGGTACAGCCGAACTTAAAGCGTAAGTTCGATCATCTGGATTTTACTTTCAACTATATCGATATCAATGATACTGAAAATCACTCAGATTATGATCAGTCTATCGTTGAGCGAATTCAGGACGATGAACTTTTCTATCCACTCATTACAATGAATGATGAAATTGTTGCGGATGGCTATATTCAACTGCCACAGCTGACGAAGTATGTTGAGCAGCATTTCGTGAAATAAAATATAAAAGCATCGGCTCTTTTGATAGGAAAAGCGGACTGACCCCAATTAATGGGACAGAATAAAAAACACTCTTGTTGAATTCATATAAAATGAATTTGATAGGAGTGTTTTATTATGCAGAGAATTGCTTATTCAAGTGAAGTTAAATGGAAATGTGT
>NZ_SCWA01000019.1 GCF_004359615.1 Macrococcus brunensis | reverse complement strand
CCATGAGGTGGAAAATATTATCCGGTATTAGCTCCGGTTTCCCGAAGTTATCCCAGTCTTACAGGTAGGTTACCCACGTGTTACTCACCCGTCCGCCGCTGACTTCAGAGGTGCAAGCACCTCGTCTATCCGCTCGACTTGCATGTATTAGGCACGCCGCCAGCGTTCATCCTGAGCCAGGATCAAACTCTCCATAAAAGTGTTTGATAAAGCTCTTTGATTGGTTGAGCCAATCACTCTTGAAAGTACTGTTAGTACTCAAATTATTGGAATTAACGTTGACATATTGTCATTCAGTTTTCAATGTTCATTTAAATAAATGGTGGAGACTAGCGGGATCGAACCGCTGACCTCCTGCGTGCAAAGCAGGCGCTCTCCCAGCTGAGCTAAGCCCCCATATATTTAGTAAGTCGGGAAGACAGGATTCGAACCTGCGACCCCTTGGTCCCAAACCAAGTGCTCTACCAAGCTGAGCTACTTCCCGTAGCTATAAATGGCGCGCCCGAGAGGAGTCGAACCCCTAACCTTTTGATCCGTAGTCAAACGCTCTATCCAATTGAGCTACGGGCGCTAGATGAAATTAAATGGTGCCGAGGACCGGAATCGAACCGGTACGGTAATCACTTACCGCAGGATTTTAAGTCCTGTGCGTCTGCCAGTTCCGCCACCCCGGCAATCTATATAAATTATTTATTGTAAGGAATAATGGAGCGGAAGACGGGATTCGAACCCGCGACCCCAACCTTGGCAAGGTTGTATTCTACCACTGAACTACTTCCGCAAAATTATTAATGGTGAGCCATAGAGGATTCGAACCTCTGACCCTTTGATTAAAAGTCAAATGCTCTACCAACTGAGCTAATGGCTCTAGAATGAATGGTGCCGGAAAAAGGACTTGAACCCTCAACCTACTGATTACAAGTCAGTTGCTCTACCAGTTGAGCTATTCCGGCATAATAGAAAATGGTGGAGGATGACGGGATCGAACCGCCGACCCTCTGCTTGTAAGGCAGATGCTCTCCCAGCTGAGCTAATCCTCCAAATGAATTCTGTCCGGCAACATCCTACTCTCGCGGAACGTAAGTCCAACTACCATCGGCGCTAGAGAGCTTAACTTCTGTGTTCGGTATGGGAACAGGTGTGACCTCTCTGCCATCATCACCAGGCAAAATTCAGTACTTAATGAATTATACTCGCTTGTCCTTAATAATTCAACAGTAAATTTTACACCGTCTTAACAAAGTTAACTTTGTCTTTACAAGCTTTAATTTCCTGTCTCAAGCGACTTTTTTATATTACATAATTTCAAAACTAAAGTCAACACTTTATACTCATTTTTTTCATAAAAAAATACTGCCGCTACTGCGACAGTATAAAAAGACTACTTTTGTCTCATATAAGGGAAGAGCAGGACGTCACGAATAGAAGCTGAGTCTGTAAGAAGCATGACTAGACGGTCAATACCTATACCCAGTCCACCTGTAGGCGGCATACCATATTCAAGCGCTTCAATGAAATCGTGATCCATTTCATGTGCTTCGTCGTTACCTTCTTCTTTCTCGACCATCTGCGCTTCAAAACGCTGACGCTGATCGACAGGATCATTGAGCTCAGTGAAGGCATTCGCATGTTCACGACGTACAATGAACAGTTCAAAACGGTCTGTAAATCGTTTGTCTTCTTTATTCTGTTTTGCTAATGGTGAGATTTCTACCGGATGGCCATAAATAAAGGTAGGCTGAACCAGTTCTTCCTCTACTTTTTGCTCGAAGAACTCATTGAGTATATGACCATATTTCATGTTCGGTTTCACTTCGATACCATGTTCTTTTGCCAGCTGATGCGCTTCTTCATCGGATTTAACCTCATAGAAGTCAACACCTGTATATTCTTTAACAGCATCTACCATATGCCATCTGCGCCACTTCGGTGCGAGATTAATCTCTTCCCCGCCGTAAGACACAGTTGTTGAACCCGTCACTTTTTCTGCAAGGTAAGCGATCAGTTCTTCTGTCAGGTCCATGATATCATTATAATCCGCATACGCTTCGTACAGTTCGATCATTGTGAACTCTGGATTATGACGAGTTGACACGCCTTCGTTACGGAAGACACGGCCGATTTCGTAGACTTTCTCCAGACCGCCGACAATCAGGCGTTTCAGATGAAGTTCAATCGCAATACGCATATAAAGCGTCATATCCAGTGCATTGTGATGCGTCACGAAAGGACGTGCTGCTGCTCCACCGGCAATGGCATGCATCATTGGCGTCTCAACTTCGAGAAAGCCTTTCTGATTCAGATAGTTACGCATCTCTTGAATGATGCGGCTACGTGTAATGAATGTCTGAGTAGAATCATCACTTGTAATCAAGTCAAGATAACGTTGACGATAGCGTTGTTCTACATCCTGCAGTCCATGGAATTTATCTGGCAGCGGGCGAAGCGCTTTAGAAAGCATCGTGAAGTTCTGAGCTTTAACAGACAGTTCGCCTGTATTCGTTTTGAACATCACACCTTCAATACCGACGATATCACCTAAATCTGCGTTGTTCCACAGCTCGAACTGTTCGTCTCCTACTGCATCTTTACGGACATAGATTTGAATCTGGCCTGAAAGGTCTTTAATATGCGCAAATCCTGCTTTACCTTTACCACGTTTCGTCATGATACGGCCGGCAATCGCGACTTTTGATTCTTCTTCTTTGTCATGGAGTTCTTCTTTCGAAAAAGCATCCCATGCTTCAGTCAGACTTACGGCATTTCCAGTTCGTTCAAATTTCTGGCCAAATGGATCAATACCTAAATCCATCAGATCCTGCATTTTCTGGCGACGCACCAGCATCTGGTCGTTTAATTCTTCAGTCATTATTACACTCCTTCTGCTACTTTAGTTTCTTCTAGCACTTGTTGTTCGAATGTTCTTAGTATATCAACTAATTCATCGCGTGTCTCGGCTGCATTAATCAGTTTACGCGCTTTACCGTTGCCTTTAATCCCTTTTAAGTACCATGATGCGTGCTTACGCATCTCCATCACAGCGACTTTCTCACCTTTCAGATGAATCAGGCGGTCTAAATGTAGTACTGCAACATCCATCTTCTCTGAAATAGAAGGTTCCGGCTTCAGTTCACCTGTTTCGAGATAATGGACAGTACGATAAATCATCCACGGGTTTCCTAGTGCCTCTCGCCCGATCATGACTGCATCTACTCCTGTTTCTTCCAGCATCTGCTTGGCTCTTTCAGGTGATGTGACATCCCCATTACCGATGACAGGGATTGATACCGCTTCTTTCACTTGTTTGATGACACTCCAGTCTGCATGACCTTCATACATCTGAACACGTGTACGGCCATGGACCGCTATTGCTGCAGCACCGGCTTTTTCTATCATCTTCGCATTTTCAACTGCATAGATATGGTCATCATCCCAGCCGATTCGCATCTTCACGGTCACCGGTTTATTGACGGCTTCTACTACTGCAGAGACCATCTCATAGATTTTAGGAGGGTCCAGCAACCAGCGGGCGCCTGCTTCACACTTGATGATTTTAGATACAGGACAGCCCATATTGATATCAATGATATCCGCCGTCGTATTCTGATCGACATATTTCGCCGCTTCAACTAATGTTTCTTTCTCGCCGCCAAATATCTGCAGAGATAACGGACGCTCATTCTCATCGATGTAGAGCATCTTCATCGTCTTCTCGTTATTGAATAAAATCGCTTTGTCACTGACCATCTCAGCGCAGACAAGACCTGCACCGAATTCTTTGACTGTCAGGCGGAATGCTGCATTACAGACACCTGCCATTGGCGCGAGTACGACTTTATTATTGATTTCTATATCGCCTATTTTCCACATATTATAGCCTCACTTCTGTTTTCCTTACTTCTTTATCTTCATGGACAAGTTCTTTAATCATTTTTTTAGCCTTAGGATGAATGGCTTCCGGCGCTATTTCGGCCAGAGGGATGAGCACAAAGCTCCGTTCTAACATATAAGGATGCGGTACTTTCAGGTCTTCTGTCTCAATGACATAGTCGTCAATCATCAGAATATCCAGATCGATTGTCCGCGGACCCCAGTGAACGATTCGTACGCGGTTCAGCTGTGACTCGATAGCCTGACACATCGCAAGAATCTCTTCTGGTGCCTGTTCACTTTCCAGTTCAACACAAATATTATAAAAATCGTCCTGTTCGACTCCACCAACCGGCGCAGTTTCATAGACAGACGATACTTTTTTGACCTGCGCTTGTTCACCGAGCAAGCGTACAGCATCAGTCAGCTGCTGCCTGCGGTCTCCAATATTGCTGCCAAGACTCAAGTAAATAGTAGACATTATACTACCTCACACGGTTGATTTCAATACCGACTCCGTCATAATGACCCGCAATCGGAGGATTTTGTTTTGTAATCTTAATCGTTACTTCTTCAAGTCGTTCATACTGCTCGAAAAGTGCGCGTACGATTCTTTCAGCAACATGTTCAAGGAGTTTAGAGGGTGTCTCCATCTCTTTTTCGATCAGCTGATAGGCTTCACCATAATTGATGGTAGTCTCAAGGTCATCTGTCTTTCCCGCTTCTTTCAGGTCAAGGGTAAGAACAGCATCGACAATAAAAATCTGACCGAGTTTATTTTCTTCTGCAAAAACACCATGATAACTATAAAATTTCATACCACTCAGAAATATTTTATCCATTATAGATACCTCGCAGTCTGTCTGTCACTCTCGCAATCTTTTCGTTCATTGCCACGTTATGCACTCGGACAGCTTCAACACCTTGCATAATGCCCCATGCTGTTGTCGCCGCAGTTCCTTCGTCGCGCTGATCAGCAGGCAGCCCGTCATCCAGAAGATCTTTCACCATCCGTTTGCGGCTCGTAGCAAGGAGTACTTTATAACCCACGCTGCATAGTTCATCAAGACGGCGCATCGTCTCTATTTCCTGCTGTCTTGTCTTGGCGAATCCAATTCCTGGATCAAGCCAGATATTATCTTCTTTGATACCTGCATCAAGTGCAAGATCGACCTGCAGCAATAGATCATCAATAATTGCTTCCATAATGTCATCTGTCTCAACAATCTGCTCTGCATTATGCATGAGGAAAATACCTGCATCATACTGAGCCACTACATCAAAGATGGCTGGATCATATTTGCCTGCCCACTGATCATTGATGAAATCTGCGCCTTCTTTAAGCACAGCTTCTGCGACTTCACTTCTGTAAGTATCGACTGAAATCAGGACATCATAAGGACGAATGGCCTTAACCACTTCTACAACGCGGTCCAGTTCTTCTTCTACTGAAATCTCTTCAAAGCCGGGGCGCGTTGAGATCCCACCTATGTCAACGATATCCACGCCTTCTTCTATCATTTCCTCTACACGCATCACTGCTTTTTCCACACTGTTATATTGACCGCCATCCGAGAACGAATCAGGTGTCACATTCAATATACCCATTATTAAAGTCATTGTCTCACCCTCCATAATGCATCAATTATAACAAATAAAGCGGACTATCTTATATAAGATAGTCCGAAATTTAATAATTAATGATATTCAGCATAGAGGGGTGTAGATAGGTAACGTTCCCCATTACTTGGCAGAATCGCTACAACATTTTTACCTGCGCCGAGTTCCTGCGCTTTTTTAATCGCTGCATGAATCGCTGCGCCAGACGAGATACCGCCAAGAATACCCTCTTCACGGGCAACACGTCTACTCATCTCCATCGCTTCGTCATTTCCCACTTGAATGACTGACTGATACATCTCTGTATCAAGTGTTTTCGGTACAAATCCTGCACCGATACCTTGAATTTTGTGAGGGCCAGGCTGACCGCCGCTTAAAACCGGTGAATCAACAGGCTCAACTGCAACGATTTCAACAGATGGATGACTTTCTTTGATCACTGAACCTGCACCTGACAGAGTACCACCTGTACCAACGCCGCTGATAAAGGCATCGATAGACAGTCCTTCCATCGCTGACACAATTTCCGGGCCCGTCGTGCGTTTGTGCACTTCTGGATTTGCCATATTCTCGAATTGCTGTGGCATGAAGTAACCTTTAGACTCTTTCAGTTCGTTCGCTTTAGCGATAGCACCTTTCATGCCTTCAGCACCAGGTGTCAGCACAAGTTCAGCTCCGTATGCACGAAGTAATGTGCGTCTTTCCTGACTCATTGTGTCAGGCATAACGAGTACAGCTTTATAGCCTTTAGCAGCTGCGACCATCGCAAGACCAATCCCCGTGTTACCGGAAGTCGGTTCAATAATTGTATCCCCCGCTTTTAACTCGCCTGCTGCTTCCGCTGCTTCAATCATAGCAAGTGCAATACGATCTTTCACAGATGAACCTGGGTTCTGATATTCAAGCTTCACATAGATATCTGCTGCGTCTTCAGGAACTACTCTGTTTAACTTCACTAATGGTGTGTTGCCGATGACTTCAGTAATATTATTGACACGTTTGCTCATTTATTCCACCTCAAAACATAGTATTGTTATCGGATTAAGTGTAACATTTTGCATTCGGTCTGGGTAGTTTTTACGCTTCTTTCAATGCTTCCAGTTCTTCGACACTGAAATGATACTTCTCGCGACAGAAATGACATTCCACTTCTGCGCCACCATCTTCTTTAATCATACTGTCAATTTCTGCGTTACCTAACCCCTTAATGGCAGTACTGAACTTTTCTTTACCGCAATTACATTTAAACTCAACATCCATGCGGTCGATAATACGGATATTGTCCTCGCCAAGCACTTCTTCAAGCACTTGTTCTGGTGACAGACCTTTATCAATCAGTTTTGAGACCGGCTCCATTGCACCGAGGTGCTGCTCAATCGCACTGATGGTTTCTTCAGATGCACCAGGCATCAGTTGAATAATAAAACCACCTGCTGCTTTGATAGTGTTATCAGGGTTAACGAGAACGCCTAGACCCACTGCAGAAGGTACCTGTTCACTTGTCGCAAAGTAGTAAGTGAAATCTTCACCAAGTTCACCCGAGACAATCGGTGTAGACCCTGTGAAAAAGTCCCGCATACCGATATCTTTCACGACGTTTAAAGAACCCTCAGTTCCGACAGCACGCGCCACATCAAGCTTACCGTGCTCATTCAAGTCGAAGTGTGTCTGCGGATTTGTGACGTAGCCACGTACTTCACCTTTACCGTTCGCATCAACGATAATCTGCCCGATTGGCCCGCCTCCGTTAATCGTAATAGTCAGTTTCTCTTCATTTTTCAACATTGAACCCATCATGAGTCCAGCTGTCATTGAACGTCCAAGTGCTGCTGATGCTGTCGGCCATGTATAATGTTTGTCCTGTGCTACTTGTACAGTCTGAGTTGAACGTACGCTGAATGCTCGAACTTCATCATTGAACGCGAGTGCTCTCACTAAATAATCCTGTGTCATAATCATTCTCCTTTAAAAAATCCCTTTCATCTTGCAATGAAGAGGAAAGGGATTCATATTTAAAATTTGTCTTTATCTAAACGATCCACGTTAGGTTCTGGTTCGTTGTCATTCTCATCTGCTACTTCGCCGCCGTTTTCAAGTTCACGTTTAACCTCTTCATATGAAGAGCCGACTTTATCATCTTCAGATGGGTGCTCATCAACGTCTTTCACGATGACGCGCTCATCAGTCGTATGGTTTTTCACACGACGTTCATCGATATGATAGAGATGTGAATCATCATAGTTCACTTCAGGCAGTGTACCTTGATGGAATAAGCTGTCGATTTGATTTGCAACTAATGTTTCTTCAACAAGTAACGTTTTAGCGATTAAATCAAGCTGAGCACGATGCTCTGTTAAAATCTGCTTACAACACTCATAAGATTCCTTGATGATACGTTGCACTTCGAGATCAATTTCGTAAGCGATCTGATCTGAATAGTTTGGTTCATGACCCATGTCACGACCTAAGAAGACTTCGCCTTCACTCGTACCAAACTGCAGAGGTCCAAGCTTATCACTCATACCATATTCAGTCACCATCTTACGAGCGATACCTGTCGCACGCTGGAAGTCATTATGCGCACCTGTTGATACTTCACCGAAAGTAATCTCCTCAGCGACACGACCGCCAAGTAAACCAACAATCTTGTCGAGAAGTTCCGGTTTCGTCATAAAGTAGCGATCTTGTTTCGGTAACATCATCGCGTAACCGCCAGCCTGACCACGAGGAACGATTGTCACTTTATGAACCATCTCTGCTTCATCAAGTACTTTACCGATGACTGTATGACCCGCTTCATGCCATGCGACAATATTACGTTCTTTTTCTGAGATAACACGAGATTTTTTAGCTGGACCTGCAATAACGCGGTCTGTTGCTTCATCAATATCACGCATATCAATTTTAGCTTTGCCTTGACGAGCTGCGACAAGCGCTGCTTCATTCAGTAAATTCTCAAGATCTGCACCTGAGAAACCTGGTGTACGCTGACTCAGCGCTTTAATATCGACTGTTTCATCAAGTGGTTTATTGCGCGCATGTACTTTAAGGACCGCTTCACGGCCTTTAACGTCTGGACGTCCTACTTGAATCTGTCTGTCGAAACGACCTGGACGTAGTAAAGCTGGATCCAGGATATCTGGTCTGTTTGTTGCTGCAATCATGATGATACCTTCGTTTTCACCGAAGCCATCCATTTCAACAAGTAACTGGTTCAGTGTCTGTTCACGTTCATCATGTCCACCACCGACACCGGCACCACGCTGACGACCGACTGCGTCAATTTCATCGATGAAAATAATACAAGGTGCATTCTTTTTCGCATTTTCGAATAAGTCACGGACACGGCTCGCACCGACACCGACGAACATTTCTACGAAGTCAGAACCACTGATAGAGAAGAATGGTACACCTGCTTCACCTGCAACAGCACGTGCAAGTAAAGTTTTACCTGTACCCGGAGGACCTACTAACAGAACCCCTTTAGGGATACGAGCACCCATTTTTTTGAACTTACGGTTGTCTTTTAAGAAATCGACAATCTCAACAAGTTCCTGTTTCTCTTCGTCTGCACCTGCAACATCTGTAAAACGAACTTTTTTCTTTTTGTCGTCGTACAGTTTTGCTTTAGATTTTCCGAAGTTCATCACACGGCCACCGCCGCCGCCACCTTGTGACTGTGATAAAAAGAAAATAAAGAAGAAAGCTAATAATAAAAGAGGCAGTAAAGTTGATATTAAACCTAAGAAGGCATTATCTTTATCCGCTGGTTTAATATTAAATTCCATTTTTCCTTTATTGGACTCAGCTATATCTGTAATGTGCTTCAAGTCCTCTTCATTGTTATAAAGAACCACTGATGTAAATGATTCATTTTCCTTGGCATCCTTCAACTTACCATTGACTAAATAGACACCTTGCTCAGGTTGTAATGTTAATTCTTTAACGTTCCCCTTTTCAAGCTCAGTCATTAACTTAGTGTATGTGATAGGTTTTGGTAGGGCGCCATTACCGTTAATCCATGAGAAAACCCCAAAAATGACGATGCCGAATAAGGCAACCATCAAGACGTTACGCAAGGCTTTTTGCATTCACATTATCCTCCTACTCATTTGTAAAGCTAGATGAAATTTTAACATATTTTGATAGTAACTCTCTACTAATTACACTTGAAATATCAAAAATAGTCAAACTATCAAAACTAGCTGTAAACTTCTTCTTTTAATAAACCGATATACGGCAGGTTACGATATTTTTCCTGATAATCCAGACCATATCCAACGACGAAGTCATCCGGAATTTTTTCGCCGACATATTTTGCTTCAATCGCTACTTTACGGCGGGACGGCTTATCTAATAATGTCACGATTTCAATTGAATTCGCCTTACGGTAGCTTAACAGATCAATGATTGCGTTTAAAGTCGTTCCTGTTTCCAGAATATCTTCAATGATGATGACGTCGCGGCCTTCAACAGATGTACTTAAGTCTTTCAGGATCTTTACTTCTCCTGTTGACTCTGTACCGCCGTGATAGCTTGATACATCCATGAAATCAATCTCAACGTGTGTATCGATTTTTTTGATTAAATCTGTCATAAACAGCACAGACCCTTTTAAAATACCTACACAAAGCGGAACTGTATGTTTGTAATCCTCTGTCAGTCGCTTTCCTAATCTTTCACATGCTGCTTGAATTTGTTCCTCTGTTAGTACGATACTTCCGATATCTTTATGCATCTTATTCTGCTCCTTTAAATTTAATATGTAGATGTTGATTGAATGGGTGATGATTTTTCTTCAGATTTCCTACCGCAATGACCTCTTCATTGACTGTTACCACAGGCATCCGTTCTCTCAAAAAACGCGGAATTTTTTTATTGATAAAAATACGGCTCAGTTTCTGATGTTGCTGGTTGATGATGATGTAGTCACCCGGTTCAAAAACCCTCACTCTGATTATATCAGTTATCGGGGCCGTAAGTTGAATCATAAATCCGTTAAATTCAAATTGTCCAGGTCGTGTGATCATCAGTTCATTTAACTGATCCAACGAGTCTACCAGGTACAGCTGATCGTAAGCGGCTTCCAGCTGCAGCTCGTCTGTCAAAGGATAGCTGGCCTGTGCTTTGTCAGTGCTTATCACTCTGATAATTTCATCAAGATAGTGACGTGACACTTCTGCATGACTTGCTGCATGATTTTCGATGAGACTCATAAGTACCTGCCGTTTGACGACTGGATTTAAAGTGTTGAACAGTTGTCTGTTATAGCTTCGCTGTTCGTTAAACACTGCCAGGATTCGATCCGCCTGCTCCTTTATGATGGCAAGTACTTCACTTTGCCAGTCAGCGAGATCATTTAAATGTGTTGCTGACAGCCCTTCTATCTGATTGATGACAGGAATCAGCTGATGGCGAATCGCATTTCTTGTGTAGTCTGATTTTTCATTTGATGTGTCCTCCATAAAAGGAACTTGATGCCGTGCAGCATAGTGATATAAAGAGGCTTTCGAATCACGCAGTAACGGTCTGTACACCGGATATCCTCTATCCAGCTGACTGATTCCAAGCGGCTGCAGTTGAGAGCGTCCCGTAAACAACCTGAAGAGTACAGTCTCTATCTGGTCGTCACGGTGATGAGCCGTCAGGAGACAATCAAAGTGCAGAGACATGTCATCAAAAAATCGATAGCGAAAATCGCGTGCTTCGTTCTGGATACTCCGGTCAGGATTAAAATAATCACTCGGGACACGTGTCATATGAAAGGGCAGTTCATATTGTCCACAGTATTCTACAATCATAGCCGCTTCTGCGTCTGACTCTGCTCTTAAACCATGATGGACATGTAAAATGGATAAGGTCTTATAATGTCCGGAACGCCTTACTTTATCCAGCAATACCATCGAATCAACTCCGCCAGAAACGGCTACAGCGACCCTGTCTGTCTCTTTCCAGTTGATTTCCATTTCACATCTCCTTAAATAACAAAAGACTGTCCCGCTAGAGACAATCTTTTATTTATGCTATTAACGTCTCGCGCCTTTACCGCCGCGACGTTCTGTCTGACGTTTTGCAGAAGTAAGTCGTTCCTCACTATCTTTAAGGAAGTTTGAAAGTTTCTTTTCAAAATCCTCAGGTTTCTTTTCCTGCTTCGGTGCTGCTGGTGGTTTCGGACGATCTTTCGCCTTCTTGATTGACAGACTGATTTTCCCGTCATCACCGACAGATAATACTTTTACTTCTACTTCCTGTCCCATTTCCAGGTGGTCTGCTACATTTTCAACGTAACTATCCGCTACTTCACTGATATGAACAAGTCCGCTTTTTCCTTCTGGCAGTTCCACGAATGCACCGAAATTCTTAATCCCTGTTACTTTACCTTTTAACTTACTTCCGACTTCAATTGCCATAGATTTGCTAAATCCTCCCGATATTTTTTCCTTTTCATTATATGCCTGATTCCATGAAATAACAACTCACTCGCTACTTTTCAGCGTCTTCTTCAGGCAATTTAAAAATAATCTCGCCGTCATTGCTCAGGAAATATTCACTGCGTGCGACTTTAGTGATGTATTCTTTGCTGTTTAATTGCTTCAACTGTTCTTTAAGTGCAATTTCCTGATCCTTTAGTTTCTTCAGTTCAACTGATTTTTCCTGATAGGCATTTTTCAGTTCTTTATTCTGATTCATCTGCATGAACATCATCACAGAAAGAAAAAGAAGTATCGCCAGTAGAAAGCCACCGAAAACCGTCAGCCGTTTGCGCACCACTCGGCTGGCTTTCAGTTTGATGCGTTTCTCACGTGTATATGCATTATCAAGTTGATTGACTTTACGAGCCATTCATCCGCCTCCTATTCTGGTGAGGACGTTATTTTTTCTTCTTTTTTCACTTCAAACATCTGCTTGGCATTATCCTTAGTGGCATGCTCAGATAAACCTGTTACTTCAACTGTGACGATACGCTGTCCCAGTCTGATGACGAGTTCATCGCCCACTGCGACCACTGAAGATGCTTTTGCCGTATTGCCGTTGATGGTAATACGACCTTGATCGCTCACTTCTTTGGCAAGTGTGCGTCTTTTAATTAAGCGTGATACCTTTAAGTATTTATCGAGTCTCATATTTAACCTCCTGCAGCGCTTCTTCCAGAGAAACGCCTTCTTTAACTTTTTCATAAAGCGCCATGAAAAGATCTGCAAACTGTTTCTCGACCTTGATGTCGCGTTTTTCTTTTCCTTCGTTTTTCTTTTCCTGTTCCCATACTTGATTCAGATCATCCAGATTGTTGATGACCGCATCCCCAAAGACATGCGGATGGCGTCGGATCATCTTATCCGTTACCGCTTCAATCACTTCTCTTATATCGAACAACTCGTCTCTTCTAGCAAGAGCGGCATGAAAGACGACCTGTAAAAGAATATCCCCGAGTTCTTCAATCATATGGTCGATATCATCTGCGTCAATCGCTTCGATCAATTCGAAGCTTTCTTCAATCAAGTAGCGTCTTAATGATTGATGCGTCTGTTTCTGATCCCACGGACAGCCGTCCGGACTAATCAATGTCGCCATAACACTGTTCAGCTCTGTCAGTTCCCCGTAAAGGCCGGTACCTGTGACAGGGTCAATATAAAGGCTTGTCAGATTCGATTCACTGAAATCATGGTCCATTTCAAAGAGCGGCACTTCTTTGACTTCTGAGTCATGATTCCGTGCAGCGGTAATCACTTTGACCGGATGTTCTGCCGGATAATGATCAAGTAATGTAATCTTAAGGTCGCTTGCTACGATCTGATTATAGACCTGCGTGACAACAAGTGCATTTCTGATGTTTAAGTGACGTGCATCAAACGCAGTCGCATCCAGCAACTGAAAACCATCATTTGGATCTGCGCCTGCTGCTGTAAATAAGTCATCGATGAAGCTTTTCCCGCCTTTGACTTCAATAGGCGCGTCTGACTGAAGCAGCAGCTGCGTCGTTGATTCGGCAACCATTGGGTGACCCGGTACAGCATACAGAACCTCATTTTCTTCCGCCTCTTTTAAGAGTGTATCCACAATCTCCTGATAGACGGCCGGGAACTGTTCATGTTTTTCATAAACAGCATCAAAACTCTCCCACTCTACATCAGGCAGCTCTTCTATCACTGGATGCTTCAGCGTTCTGACATAGACTTTCTGTCCTGCTGTCAGCATTTGATATATACCGTAAGGCAGTTCATCCAGTCCATAGTTACCGAGACCGATCACTGTAATTTTATTCATCTATTCCCCTCATTTCATCCATCTGATGACATGTTCTCCAAAAGGCAGATGGATCCATTCATCAGCAGAAATTATCTTAAATTTTATCATTGCAGATCCTACAATCAGCACGCCTGCTGCCACACCGACAAGAGAGACTATCAGCGCACTCAGTCTATCTGTAAAAGGCAGCTGAAGAGTGAACTGAAGGACGATGGACATCACCACTAATGTCATGGCCCAGCGCACCGTGAAGGATTTCAGCTGAAGCGTATAACGCTGGATAATCCGACGGAAAAGTACAATTGTATAGACGACTAACCCGCTGACTGTTGCAATTGCTGCCCCCAGTATACCAAAATTTGCAATCAAGACGATATTCAGAACAATTTTAGTGAGCAGTCCTGACACAACACCAATGGCCTGGATCTGGTAATCTTCTGTAATCTGCAGCATGGCTGTAAACATAATAATCAGCGACACAAAGATGACCGCAAGCATATAAACAGCAAGCGTCACTGCTTCGGTATCACTTTTGAATAAAAAGAGGTTGAACGGTTTAATCAGATTGAGCAGTCCGATGCTCGCTGCACTGCTGAAAACAATCGTGATTTTAAGCGCAGAGCTTGCATAATCGTTCATCTCCTGATGGTGTCCCTGACGCTTAGCCTGAGCGAGCAGGGGAATGAGCACCAAGGCAAAAGAAGTGGTGACAATCAGTCCCATCTGAATGAGCGATGCCCCCCGGTCGTAGATTCCTTTCAGTTCTCTGCTGTCCTGCAGACTGTAACCGATATGTTTGAGCATATTAAGAACTGTAAAACTATCGACGAGCTGCCAGAGAATCATGATGAGGTAACTGAGTGCATAAAAAAGCGTCAAGAGCAGGAACTGCTTGAGTTGAGTTTTGCTGAGACTGTCTGCCGGCTTAATACGTCCTTTACGTCTTAAATATAACCACGCGCCGCTGATACCGAGGAAAGATCCAAGTATGCTGACAGCGCCGCTTTCATAAATCGAAAAGCCGGTCGTATAAAGATAGATGCCGAGTAGTATGACAGAGACGCGTATCACCTGATCAATCAGCTGTGAGACTGCAATAGTCCGCATCGCATCGCGTTGCTGCAATTCTCCACGAGCGACAGCGACGAAGCTGAAAGGCAGCAGGACAAGAAGCGATATGCGGAGCATTGAAGTCAGGTTAGGATCCCCCATCAGTCTCGCTATCAGACCACTGAAAATCATGAATAGAATCAGCAGGATAAAACTGCTGATTCTAAGAAGACGGTAGACTTTCTCTGCATATTCATGATCGAACTGGCTGATGACGCTCGGCACAGCATTCAAGCTGAGTACTGCCACAATGGCCGCCACTGGATAGACCTGCTGATAAGCATACAGACCCGTGTCCCCGAGTACATTCTGATAAGGCACCCTGTACAAGGCACTCAGAATTTTCACAAGAAGCATCGACACCGTTAAAATGATGACTGAATTAAAGACATTATTCTTCGCCATCGATTGTGATACTTCCTTGCATAATATCGGTCAGCTGCACGAGTGACTGCAGCCAGTTTCCTCTTTTTTTCAGCGATAATGTCATCTGGCCGTTTGCGACACCCACTTTTAAGTCGCGACCGAATGCTTCAGTGTCTTTGAACAGCTGCTCTCCGTTTACTTTGGCAGTTGATGCCGTGGAGACAGTCAGCTCAATCTCTTTTCCTTTTTCTTTCACTAATGTAATACCGAACTGAAGTGCATTGATTTTAATCTTCACGATATCGAGCAGACGCTCGACTTCAACCGGATAATCCCCGTAACGGTCAGTCATTTCATCCTGGACATCCATCAGTTCTTTTTCTGACTGAATATGACGGAGTTTCTTGTAGAACTCGATTTTTGCCTGTTCTTCGCGAATATATTCAGCCGGAATATAAGCATCCACCTGGACATCGACTTCTATATCAGGTCGTTCCTGAACGGGCTCGATACCACGTTTTTCGTTCACAGCCTGCTGCAGCATCTCTGAATAGAGATCATAACCGACAGAATCGATGAAACCACTCTGCTGACGACCGAGAAGATTACCGGCGCCCCGTATGTTCAGGTCACGCATCGCAATCTTGAACCCTGAGCCGAGTTCCGTAAATTCCTTGATAGCCTGCAGACGCTGTTCAGCCACTTCAGTCAGCACTTTGTTAGGTGCATGCAGGAAGTAAGCATAACTGATACGATTACTTCGTCCTACGCGGCCCCGCAGCTGATAGAGCTGACTGAGGCCAAAGCGGTCGGCATCTTCAATAATCAGTGTATTCGCATTTGGCACATCGACACCGGTTTCAATGATTGTTGTGGTTACCAGAATATCATATTCGTGATTGATAAAACCGAGCATCGTCTCTTCCAGTTCGCGCTCCGACATCTGGCCGTGCGCAACCGCAATACGCGCATCCGGCATCATCATCTCCAGCTGTTCTGCCTTCTGATAGATGGTCGCTACACGGTTGTAGAGATAGAAGACCTGTCCATTTCTGGCGAGTTCTCGCTCGAGTGCCTCTTTAATAAAATTATGCTGATACTCGAGCACATAAGTCTGGACCGGGAAACGGTTCTCAGGCGGTGTCTCAATGACTGATAAGTCACGTACGCCGAGAAGACTCATATGCAGCGTCCGCGGAATCGGTGTTGCGGTTAACGTCAGTACATCAACATTGGTTTTCAGTGCCTTGATCTTTTCTTTATGAGTCACACCGAAACGCTGTTCCTCATCGACAATCAATAGACCGAGGTCTTTATAGATGACATCTTTACTCAGTAGTTTATGTGTACCAATCACGATATCAACAAATCCTGATTTCAGTCCTTCTTTTGTTTCCTTGATCTCTTTTGCTGTTCGGAAGCGGCTCATCATCTGAATCTCAACAGCATAATCTTGCATACGTTCGATAAATGTTTCATAATGCTGCTGGGCAAGGATGGTTGTCGGTACTAAGAATGCGACTTGCTTGCCGTCCATCACTGCTTTGAACGCTGCTCGCACAGCGACTTCTGTCTTACCGTAACCGACATCGCCGCATAACAACCGGTCCATCGGCTTCGGTTTCTCCATGTCTTCCTTGATTTCTTCCAGTGAACGCATCTGATCTTCTGTTGGTGTATAGGGAAAGTCCATCTCAAAAGTATCCTGTTCTTCCGTATCAGGTCCAAACTGATAACCTTGAATACGTTCACGTTCCTGATACAGTTTGAGTAATTCATCTGCAATCTCATTGACGTTGCTCTGCACACGCGCCTTTGTTTTCTTCCACTCGGTGCCGCCCATCTTATTCAGTTTCGGTTCTTTGTCTTCTGAACCGACAAATTTCTGAACGTAGGACATCTGATCGACCGGTACGAAGAGCTGGTCAGTGCCTTTGTACTGAATCTTGATGTAGTCTTTATGCACTTGATTGACTTCCAGTGTCTCAACACCCAGGTAGCGTCCTACACCGTGATGGATATGAACGACATAGTCTCCGACATTCAGTTCCTGATAAGATTTAATCTTTTCAGCGTTGGAGAGTTTCTTCTGATGACGTCTCGGCTTTTCTTTTCTCAGCTTAAACAGTTCTCTTTCAGTGATGACGGCAAGCTTCATGTAAGGCAGCTCAAATCCTTCTGACAGGTCACCGCTTGTAATAATGACAATGCCAGGCTTTGCTGCTCGTTCCACTGCAACAGGCAGCTGCATATCCAGAAGCATATCCTGAATCTTCTTCTTACGAGTCGGGTTTGATGCCAGGACCACCATGGTATAATCCTGTTTCCTGAAGCGATCAAACTCTGAGAACATAAGATCGTATTGACCATAGAACTGCTGGACTGGTTTACAGGAAAACTTAACGATTTCTTCTATTTTGACAGGCATTGTTGCAGTAAAGAGTGTAAAGAATGTAGTCGTAAAATGATTGAGCAGCTGATGGAACGCTTCTTCTTTAATGAACCGCTGTCCGATAAATCCTCTGCCGCTTTCTATTAATGACTGCTGAAATTCCTCTATTTCTCTGGAAATACTTTCTTCCGCTTCTTTCACCCGATTAAACTCATCCACTACAACGAGAGCGTCACGCTGCAGATAGTCTACTATCGTCGTTTCATCTGGATAAGCGAATTTAATCGCGCGACGCAGGACATTATGATCGAGTAATTCTGCCGAGTGAGAAATCAGATTGTCATACGTATCCCGCAGATCCTGCTGTGCTTCTTTAGACAGTTTTTTCTCTGTCTCCTGTAGCGCAGTCTCAAGACCTGTTCTGATGCTCGTAATCTGTTCGTCATTAAAAATAAACTCGCTCGCTGCTGTCAGTTCCACGCTTTCAATATTCTCTTCAGAACGCTGGGTATCCGCATCAAAATAGCGGATACTGTCCACTTCCGTGTCAAACAGCTCTATTCTGACAGGGCGGCCGATCATCGGAAAGACATCGATCAATCCTCCGCGCACTGAGAACTCGCCGACTGTCGTCACTTGATTACGTCTCATATAACCCATATCAACTAATTGCTGCTGCAGGACATTCAGTTCAACATCTTCTCCTACTTTAAACTGAATGACGTGTGCTTTAAATAAGGATTTCGGACTCAGTAATTTCTTCAGGCCATTTATCGGCACGATAAATAGACCCTTCTCATCATTAGAGAGTTGAGTCAAAGTACGAATTCGTTCACTCATGAGGTCCGGGCTCTTCGTTGAGAATTCTTCTATCATGATATCCTGCACAGGATATTTATATAGCTCATCAACAGGGATGAGCTGTGCAAGATCATTTTCCAGTCGTTCTGCCTGATAAAGATTATTAGTGACAATTATCATCTGTCGGTCTTGAGTTAAATACTGTTCAGCCATCATCACAGCTTTAGCTGACGGGTTCAGTCCTGTGATGAGTAAGTTTTTCCTGCCGAAGACGGCTACTAATTCCCTGAACCGTTCATCCTGCTGCACAATTGTAGAAATGAGCGGTTTCAATTCACATCACCATTATACTGATTCATGACATTCTCAAAACGCTCCCCCGTCAGAAACGTTTCACATGCTTCAATCGTACGGTCGATAACACGGTTCATCGTTATCATTTCGTCATCAGAAAACCTCTGCAGAACGAAATCAGGTACTTTCATACGGCCAGGTGGCCTGCCGATGCCGATACGAACTCTCTTAAATTCATCCGTCCCAAAATGCTGGATCAGTGAGCGCATTCCATTATGACCCCCAGCAGAACCTTTAGGACGTAGTCTCAGACGGCCAGGTGGCATATCTAAATCATCATAGAGGACTAAGATGTCTTCCGTCGTGACTTTATAGTAATCTATTAAAGGTCGTACAGCTTCACCCGATAAATTCATATAAGTCATTGGTTCAATTAGCAGTACTTTTTCTCCTTTAATCGTCGCAATCGTATACAATCCATTGAACTTCTGCTTATCCAGCTCTAAACCATGTTTCTGACAGAGTTCATCTATTACCATAAATCCTATATTGTGTCTCGTATGTTCAAATTTACGCCCGATATTACCGAGCCCTACTATACATTTCATAGGAACCTCCATTTAAAGTTCATTAATCTATTATAACGATTTTTACAACATAAAAAAACAGACAGCCTTGGCTGTCTGTTTAAATGATGACGATTATTCAGCTTTTTCTTCTGAAGCGTCTGTTTCTTCACTTTCAGTAGTTGCTTCGCCTTCAGTGCCTTCACCTTCAGCAGCTTCTTCGTCTTCATCAGTTTCTTCCACCACTGTAGGTGGTACAACTGAAACAATTGCTTCATCGTCTTCGTTGTTGATTGTGTAATTTTTGTTGCCACGTAAATCCCCAACAGTAATAGAGTCACCAATATTTAATTCTGTTACATCTACTTCAATTGTTTCAGGGATATCGTCTGGAGTCGCAGTCACTGATAAAGTGAATAATGGTTGCTGAACAACGCCACCTTCTTCAGCACCTTTTGCTTCACCAGTTAATGTAACTGTTACATCTACTGTTAATTCAGCTTTCATATTGATTGCTAAGAAGTCAATATGTGTCACTTGATGTTTAATAGGATCTACTTGATAATCAGATACCATCACTTTTGTACTGCCTGCATCTAAACCAAGTTCGATAACACCGTTACGTCCCACTTCACGCATAACTTTAGTAAATTCTGCAGCGTCAACGTGAACCGCTGTGTTAGCTGCACCGTAACCATAGATAACGGCTGGAATTTTACCTGTATTTCTTAATTCATTAAGTTCTGAACGTTTTGATTTCCCTGGTCTTTCGACTGCTTTTAAATGAGTCATGTTTATTTCCTACCTTTCGTGTCCCTCATCCTAAGGAACTCCTACGCCTGCCCATCAGTTGTGTAAACCTGCTTGCATAGCGTTTATTTTCTCTTATAAATACTGAATACCCGGTCCACGAAAACTTAAACATCTTTGCTGAAAATTAATCGAATAAAATACTGACTGATTCTTGTTCGTAAATACGAACAATAGCTTGAGCAAGAAGTTCTGCTACTGATAACTGAACGATCTTAGCTGGTCTGCCTTCTTGTGGTAAGTTAATAGAGTTTGTCACAATCAGTTCTTTGATTGCTGAATTTTCGATACGTTCAAAAGCAGGACCTGATAAAACAGGGTGCGTACAGCATGCATACACTTCTTTAGCGCCTTTATCAATTAAAGCCTGTGCTGCAATTGAAATGGTACCTGCTGTATCAATGATGTCATCGATAATAATCGCTGTTTTACCGTTGATGTCACCGACGATATTCATCACTTCTGCTACATTTGGTTTTGGACGACGTTTATCGATGATAGCAATCGGTGCTTTCAGACGGTCCGCCATTTTACGCGCACGTGTTACACCACCGTGGTCTGGTGAAACAATGACTAAGCTTTCTAAATCGATATCTTCTTTTTCCAGGAAATAATCCGACAGAATCGGCTCACCCATTAAGTGGTCAATTGGAATGTCGAAGAAACCTTGGATCTGTGGAGCGTGTAAGTCAAGTGCGATGACACGGTCTGCACCTGCTGTTTCAAGTAAATTAGCAACGAGTTTAGCCGTAATCGGTTCACGGCTGCGTGCTTTACGGTCCTGACGTGCATAACCATAGTAAGGCATCACGACGTTAATAGTAACGGCTGACGCACGTTTTAAAGCGTCAATCATAATAAGGAGTTCCATTAAATGGTCATTGACCGGATTAGAGGTTGATTGAATGATGAAAACATCACAGCCACGGATACTTTCTTCAATATTGATCTGAATCTCACCATCGCTGAAGCGTTTGACGCTTGATTTACCTAAAGGTAAACCAACATGCTTCGCAATTTCGTCTGCTAACAGATGATTACTTTCCAGTGAGAAAATCTTTAACTTCGTGTCTTTAATTTCGTTATATAACATTTTTCAGCCTCCACAGCTTTTATTTTTTGTAATAACCTTCTTTAGTCGTCTGGCGCGCGCGTCCTAATGCAAGACTTTCTTCAGGCACGTTGTCTGTAATCGTTGAACCTGCCGCAACAAAAGAGCCATCTCCTATTGTAACAGGAGCTACCAAGTTTGAGTTGCAACCGATAAAAGCATCTTTACCGACGACAGTCTTGAATTTATTCTTACCATCATAGTTGACTGTAATAGAGCCACAGCCTACATTCGTCCGTTCACCGATCTCTGCATCTCCGATATAACTTAAATGCGATACTTTCGCCTCGTCATGCAGTTTGGCTTTCTTCACTTCGACAAAATTCCCGATCTTTACTTCTCTGCCGATGTCGCTGCCTGGGCGAAGCTGTGCAAAAGGTCCAACGGCAGAATCTGTACCCACGATAGAATCAGTGATGACAGAATGCTTGATTTCTGCCCGGTCTCCAATCGTACTGTTTTTAATATCACTATGTGCCATAATGATGACTTCTTCACCGATTACCGTTTTGCCTTTCAGTGATACACCTGGATGAATAACAGTATCCTGACCGATTTCAACTTCACTATCGATATAAGTGTTATCCGGATCAAGCAAGGTTACACCGTTCAGCATGTGCTGCTGGTTAATACGTCGACGCATCAGTTTTTCAGCAAGTGCCAGGTTAACACGGTCGTTGACGCCTAGTGTTTCCTCAAAGTTTTCAGTAACATACGCTTCTACTCTAGCGCCTTCTTCTTTCAGCAGCTCAATGACATCAGGTAAGTAATATTCACCTTGTGCATTGTCATTCTTAACAAGCGCCAGTTTTTCAAACAAGGCCTGATTATCAAAACAGAAAGTGCCTGAGCTGACTTCATTGATGAGCTTTTCTTCGATATTAGCGTCTTTTTCCTCGACGATTTTTTCAACTTCTCCTTTGTCATCTCTGACAATACGGCCATAGCCGAAAGGTTGGTTGGTCTTTGCCGATAAAATAGTGGCTTTAGCCCCGCTCTGTTCATGATGTGCAATAAAACTCTCAATTGTTTCTTTAGAGATAAGCGGTGTATCACCGCAGATGACAACTGTCGTACCTGTATGATTTTCTAGATGTTCTTTTGCCATCGAAACTGCATGGGCAGTTCCCAGCTGTTCGTTCTGCATGCTGAATTTCGATTCACTGCCAAGCAGTTCTTTCACTTGATCTGCACCATGTCCCACAATGGTAACCACTTCTGTCACGCCTGACTGTCTGATGTTATCCATGACATGTTTTACCATTGGTTTACCTGTCACAGGATGAAGCACTTTGTAGAGTTTTGATTTCATACGAGTGCCTTTACCTGCTGCCAGGATAATTGCTTGTCTAGTCATATTGAAAGCCTCCAAAATTCGCGTTACCTCTATTATAATTTAACATCTAAGTGACTTTCAAGCACTTATCCTATAATAAAAGGAGAGCGCGTTGCGCTCTCCTTGTCATTTATCGCTGAAGATCTTCTTCTATAGTTGTCTGTGAATCGTCTTCTATCAGGCCTTCTACTTCGACACTTGTCGCCTCTTCTTCACCATAAGTCTGAACTTCAGGTTGTGGTTCTGCATTTTCAGACGATGATTCAGGTGTCTCATCATAGATTTTCATGACCGCCTGCTGAATTTCCTGACGCATATCGCTGTTGATCGGATGAGCGATATCACGAAACTCCCCATCGGGTGTCCGTTTACTTGGCATTGCAACGAACATACCGGAATTTCCTTCAATCACTCGCAGGTCATGGATTACAAATACATCATCAAGCGTGATTGAAACAAGTGCTTTCATGCGACCATCAGTATCAATTTTTCTTAATCGAACATCTGTAACTTTCACTTGAGTTGCCCCCTGTCAAATAGTTTCGATTAATGAACGAGTGCTACGACTTCAATCTCCACTTTTACGTCTTTAGGTAAACGACTCACTTCTACACAGCTACGCGCTGGGAGATGCTCACTGAAAAAGTTGCCATATACTTCATTGATTAAAGGAAAATCATTCATATCTTTGATAAAAATCGTTGTTTTAACGACTTGATTTAAATCAGAGCCACAGTCATTTAACACTAACTGAAGATTCTTTAAAACTTGATCAGTTTGTGCCTGTACATCTTCACTTACTAATACGCCATCCGCTGTAAGAGGAAGTTGTCCACTTGTGTATACCATGTTGTTCACTTTAACAGCATGGCAGTATGGTCCGATTGCTGCCGCTACTTTGTTAGAAATAATTGATTCCATCATTCATTCTCCTCTATTTAAAAAAATTCAGGCAATTACCTTTTTCAACAGTAAAAGACTGGTTGTATTCATCTACATCTGAGAGTTTCACCAGCGAAGTATAGTCCTCTATTAATCGATTTTTAACTTCTTTAGATTCTACAAGTACAGATACCCCTGCAACCTTGGCCTTAAACTCATTCATTAAATTCATGACACCTGTAATAGAGCCCCCTGCACGCATAAAATCATCGACTATCAGGACATTTGAACCTTCAGGTAATGTACGCTTAGAAAGCACCATCGTTTCAATTTTACGAGATGAACCCGAAACATAGTTAATGCTGACTGTAGAACCTTCTGTCACCTTGTTATCCTTACGAATGACCACTACAGGCAGATTCATAATATTTGCGACTGCATTGGCCAGAGAAATCCCTTTCGTTGCGATTGTCACAATCGCATCAATTTCTTTATCCATATACATCGTTGCGATCAACTCGCCTACTTGTCCAAGCAGTCTTGGATTCCCGACCATATCTGACATGAATAAATAGCCGCCTGGCAGTAATCGTTCATCTTCCTGCAGCATATCGCATAGGCGGTCTACCAGCTGCTCCGCTTCTTCTTTGTACATCATTGGTCTGAATGTCACGCCACCACTTGCACCGGCTGTTGTTGTGATAATTCCCATTTTTTCTTTGATAAAAGTCTCTTTAATAATCTGGATGTCTTCACTGATGGAAGATTTAGCCTGCTCAAATTTCTGAACAAAATAAGTGAGCGGCACCAGTTCATTAGGATGACGAAGTAAGTAACTCGTCATATATACTATTCTTTCACTACGTTTAAACTTCATTTCTCTGCCTCATTTACGTATATTTTAAATATAATATATCATAAACGTTCGGCTTTTCAAGTCTAACCCAGTAATCTGATCATATAGACTTCTTTACAGCAGCCTTTTAAGGCATTCACTACACTTTTCGCTTGTCTTTCCTTACTTGCAAGTCCATAAACTGTCGGACCGCTGCCGCTCATTATTGTCGCATCTATACCGGCTTTCTGCATCGTTTCTTTCAATGTCTGAATAATCGGATGCATCTTAATAGTTACGTCTTCCAGGCGGTTACCCAGACTGTTGACGAGAAGCTGATAGTCGCCTTCTTCGAGCGCACGGATGCAGTCTTCAGTCGGAATCTGTTCAGCATGCTCTTCAATACGAAGCGCACCGTAGACATCGCCTGTTGAGACACTGATATCGGGTTTTGCAAGAACGACCCATGCAGCAGGCGGTTTAGGCAACGCCTGCAGCTTCTCTCCACGTCCTGTGCATAGTGCAGTCTTGCCATAAACACAGAACGGAATATCTGAACCAATCTCTGCCGCTAGTTCACTGAGCGTCTCTAAAGACAGATCGAGTTCAAATAGCCGATTCATTCCTCTGAACGTTGCTGCCGCATCACTCGACCCGCCGGCAAGTCCTGCTGCTATTGGAATCGTTTTGTCCAGCGTAATCGTCACACCCTGCTCAAGTTGATAGCGATCCATCATCAGCTTAGCTGCTTTATAAGCCAGATTGCGATGATCAGTCGGCACATAGCGATGCTCTACTTTCAGAATTATTTTTTTGTCGTGCCGTTTCTCCAACGTCAGCCGATCATTTAAATCGACAGTCGTCATAATCATTTCAACTTCATGATAACCATCATCACGTTTATAAAGTGTATCCAGCGTTAAATTGATTTTAGCTGGTGCATTTTCGTAAATCATCCTTCGTCCTCACTTAAAATTAATAGTACAATTTTATCATATTTCAGAACAGAAGCGATGGACAAATAAAAAAAGCATATCCCAGGGATATGCTTAACTCGTTAAATTATTGAACGAGGAATTCCTCTTGATTATCATTGACGAATGTCACTTGAACATTTTCTGTCAGCACGTCAGTATATGTATAAGACACGCGTTCAAAATTGTGCTGGCTTTGATCAAGCTCAACGATGAAAACTGATGGATAAGTTTCTTTTAAAACGCCACGGCGTTCAATTAACTTTTTACGGCCTCCATTAGCTCTAAGTACAATACGATTTCCTAACTGACAATCAAGAATTTTTTTGATGTCTATTAATGTTTTTGGCATATTGACCCCACCTCGCTATAGGGAAAATTATATCATTTTTATAGTAATTAGTCAAATAAAATTTAAATTTTATCAACTAGAGACGGGGTTGTCAATAGATTTATATCGACAATTCGACATTTTCTTTGAATTTATTTGACAGTTCTGCAAACTCCTGCAGTGTCAAGCTTTCACCCCGACGTGTAGGTTCGATACCTGCTGATTGCAACCAGTTGATAATGCTTTCTTTATGCATTTTGCTGTCCTTAATCAATGACATATAATTGTTGAGAATCGTTTTACGGCGCTGAACAAAGGCACCCCTCGTCAGTTTAAAGAACAATGCTTCATCTTCAACCTGAACAGCCGGCTGATCAAGTGAGGTCAGTTTAACGACTAAAGAATCCACATTAGGTGGTGGCATAAAAACACCTTTAGGCACGATCATCACTTTCTCGACAGTCGTATAATACTGCACTGCTATCGATAACGAACCATAACTTTTTGTCGAAGGTTTTGCGCTCAATCTTTCACCGACTTCTTTTTGCATCATGACAACATAACTTTTTATTGGCAGATGTTTTTCGAGCAGTCCCATTAAAATAGGTGTCGTAATGTAGTAGGGTAGATTAGCGACTACCAGTACTTCCTCACAATCATGTAGATGCGTCTCAATCGCCTGCTGAACATCAGCTTTCAAAATATCCTCATTAATCACGGTGACATTATCATAAGGACTCATCGTGTCTTCCAGTACCGGAATCAGACGCTGATCGATTTCAAAGGCTACTACTTTTTTGGCACGTTTTGCCAGCTGTTCTGTCAGTGACCCCATGCCAGGTCCAATCTCTATCACACCTGACTGCTCAGTAATTCCACTCGCACTAATGATGTTATTAATGACATTCGTATCGATCAGGAAGTTCTGACCCAGACTTTTTTTGAATGAAAAGCCGTGTTTTTCTAACAGCATTCTTGTTCTGACAGGTGTTGCTATATCTTTGTAATCCATCCTTCAACCTCACTTTATCGCATTTTTAACGTCTTCTTCTGTGATACCGAACGCATTCAACCGATGAAAAAGTTGTTTACCGTTACAATAGCCGATTTTAAGCACTCGGCAGACTTTCGTTCTTTTTTCTTTAGCACCCGGTCCGATAATAAGGCCTAAGTCTATTAAGAGCTGCTTACTGACTGTCTCTACATCGCTATCAAAAGGCGTGCTGACATTTACAAGTGCATCTTGTATCGCTGTCAGCGGCGCATGTTCTATCCCAATTTTTCCACGTTTATTTCTAGCAATAGAAGCGTCAATAAACGCCTGCTTCGCTGATGGGACGCGCTTCTCAATCGTCATTCTGATTTTATTGCCCGGGTAATCCGGATCCGTCAGAATAATGACGCCGCGTTTTTCTGCCGCATGTTCTATCGCCTGCAGCGTTAATTCATTGATGGCAGAGCCATTTGTTTCTATCGTATCACAGTCGACAGCCTGTTTAACTCTGACTGTGTCGTCTTTACCTTCAACGACTACTATCTCATTTATTTTCATTAAAATCACCTGTCTCATTATAGCATAAAAGGCAGAAATCCTGACCTGGATTTCTGCCTGTCAAACTATAGTCTAAATAATCTTTCTGCATTCTGCGTTGTTGCCTCAGCTAACGCTTCATAACTGATGCCGCGTAACTCTGCAATCTGTTCTGCTACCAGTTTTACATAAGCGGGTTCGTTACGTTTACCTCGATAAGGATGCGGTGTCAGATACGGCGCATCTGTTTCAACGATCAGTTTATCGAGTGGAACGTGCTGCGCCACTTCTTTAGGCTGTCTTGCATTTTTAAACGTGACTGGACCTCCTAAAGAAATAATAAAGTTCAACTTCAGAATTTCATCACAGATCTCTGTTGAACCACTGAAGCTGTGCATGACACCACCGACTTCAGCCGCATTCTCTTCTTTTAGAATATCAACGACATCCTGCGTCGCTTCTCTGTTATGAATCACAATAGGTTTCTTCAGTTCTTTTGCCAGTGCAATCTGGCGTCTGAAGACTTCTTTCTGAACATCTTTCGGCGATTTGTCCCAATGATAATCAAGACCCATTTCACCAATCGCTACGATTTTGTCGTGTGTCGCCAGTTCTTTGATCCAGTCATAGTAGTCATCCGTGAAATCAATGGCATCAACTGGGTGCCAGCCGATAACGCCGTAAACAAAATCATACTGCTCGATAAGTTCCATTGTCCGTTTGATTGTCTTCTCGTCAAAACCAACGACAATCATGCGATCAATCCTTGCTTCCAGGGCACGGTCAATGACTTGCTGGAGGTCTTCGTCATACTGATCCGCATTTAAGTGAACATGTGTATCGATTAACATCTTATTCCTCCTATTTAACGATAGAACCGTTAATGATAGAGCTTGGTACACTGACTAATGTCAGTTGTCCGTCTTTTTCTGCTGACAGAATCATACCTTCTGACTTTTCACCGCGTAAATTTACAGATTTCAAGTTAGTCACGACAATGACTTTCTTGCCGATGATGTCTTCAGGCTTATAATATTCAGCAATACCAGAGACAATCTGACGCTTTTCGTCACCTAGATCCACTTGAATCTTCAGCAATTTCTTTGCTTTTTTGACATGATCTGCATCAATGATAGTTGCGACTTTCAGTTCAATTTGATCAAACGTATCAATCGTTATCTCTTCTTTAGAAGGCACAGCTTCTTCTACTTTAGCCGGCTGCATACTTTCTTTAATGAATTCTACTTCCTTCTCTGCATCCAGACGCGGGAAGATAGGTGTAGGTGTCTCTGTCACTTTGATTTGTCCGAGCTGCCCATACGTATTAAGACTTTCAAAATTCTGCAGCTGATCATCATTCAGGTTCATCTGGTCAAAGATTTTGTATGGCGTCTGTGTCAGGAATGGACGTAATAACACCGCCGCAAAGCGAATGTTTTCAAGGAGATGGTACATGACACTTTCAAGTAATTCTTTCTCACTTTCATCTTTTGCGAGAATCCACGGTGTTGTTTCATCAATATATTTATTCGTACGACTAATCAGTTTCCAGATCTCCTGCAACGCTACTGAGAACTGCAGATTTTCCATTGCCTCGTCATATCGCTGCTTTGTTTCAAGCGCCAGCGCCTCAAGCTCAGCATCTTTTTCATGGAGCTGTCCTTTATAACCTGACAGTTCGCCGCCGAAATATTTGTTGATCATCGCAATCGTCCGGTTCACCAGGTTGCCAAGGTCATTGGCAAGATCGAAATTCGTACGGTCGATAAAAGCTTCCGGCGTAAATACACCGTCTGAACCGAATGGCAGTTCGCGTAAAAGGTAATAGCGCACTGCATCTAGACCGTAGCGGTCAATCAGAACATGCGGATCGACAACGTTCCCTTTCGATTTACTCATCTTACCGTCTTTCATCAGAATCCAGCCGTGTGCAAATACTCTTTTCGGTAATGGCAGATCAAGCGCCATCAAGAGCACCGGCCAGATGATTGTATGGAAACGGACGATTTCTTTTGCCATCAGATGTATATCTGCCGGCCAGTACTTTTTGAATAACGTATCGTCATCTGTTAAATAACCAAGAGCAGAAATATAGTTGGTTAATGCATCAATCCAGACGTAGACTACATGCTTCGGATTAGAAGGTACTTTAATCCCCCAGTCAAACGATGTACGTGAAACAGCAAGATCTTCAAGACCTGGCTTAATAAAGTTGTTCAGCATCTCGTTTTTGCGGGATACGGGCTGAATGAACTCAGGATGTTCCTCATAATACTTCACAAGGCGGTCTGCATATTTACTCAGCTTAAAGAAATAGCTTTCTTCTTTTACGAGTTCTACAGGATGGCCAGAGTCCGGACTCTTACCGCCAACAATCTTATCCCCTTCACAGATAGGGTCAACAAGCTGTGTTTCAGTATAGTAGGTCTCATCAGGTACTGAATACCAGCCTTCATATTCTCCAAGGTAAATATCGCCTTGTGCCAGCAGTCGTTCAAAAATTTTCTCGACGACTTTTTTATGGCGTTCTTCTGTCGTTCGGATAAAATCATCATTAGATATTTCAAGCTTCTGCCATAATGCCTGGATATCCGCGATAATTTCATTTAAATACTCTATTTCCGGTTTTCCTGCAGCTTGTGCTTTCTCCTGAATTTTCTGACCATGTTCATCAGTACCCGTCAGATATCTGACGTCATAACCTTGCAATCTTTTATAACGAGCAATAGCATCGCCTGCTACTGTCGAATAAGCGTGACCGATATGTAATTTACCGCTTGGGTAGTAGATAGGTGTCGTCACATAAAAAGTATTATTAGACATCGTAGTCCTCCTTGAGTGTTTATGGTATTAAATATACCGAAAATAAGCATGTAATTCAATTCCTTTAAATGTAAATTCGACACAGTATAAAAATTTTGATGTCGATTTTTATTACCATTATGTTACAGAGTTGTTTTTTAGATTTATTGTTATTGACTTTGTATATTTATGGTAGTATATTCTAATTACGACAAATGTCGAAAAATAAAAAAATAATGTCGAATTAGAAAATGATTCTACAGGAGGATATATATAATGAAATCTACAGGAATTGTAAGAAAAGTTGATGAATTAGGTCGTGTGGTTATTCCAATCGAATTACGTCGTATTTTAGATATCGCTGAGAAAGATGCTCTCGAAATCTACACAGATGCTGACAAAATCATTCTTAAAAAATACAAACCAAGTATGACTTGTGCTGTTACTGGCGATGTTTCAGAAGACAACTACATGCTCGCAGGTGGTAAAATCGTCCTCAGTAAAGAGGGCGCTGAACAGCTGATCAAAGAAATTCAGGAACGTGAAAAAGAAGCAAAATAATGAAACAGGCCCTTGCGCAGTATGCGCTGGGGCCTTTTATTTATTAATATGATAGCTATCATAGACTTCTCTCTTTTGAATCTGGCGGTCGACTGCCACTTGTTTAATCGCTTCTTTAGAAGACATATTCTTCTCCATGTAATATTCAACATGCTCGTTTATCGACAGTTGATGCCACCACATATCCGCTTCGTCCGTTTCATACTGTCCATCTATGACAATAACAAATTCACCTTTTAGAGGAATGCTGATCTCCAGCTCCTGGAGCAGTCTATCGACCGGCAATGTAATCACCTGTTCAAATTTCTTTGTCAGTTCACGGCCAAGTGCAACACGCCTGTTTTTGTCGATTTTCTCAATCGCCATCAGTGTATCTTTGACGCGAAAAGGAGATTCATAAAGAATGACTGAATGAGGTTCATTCATCAGCGTCTCAAGCTTAGCTTTTTTCTCACTTTCTTTACGTGGCAGAAAGCCTGTAAACAAAAAGGAGTAAGAAGACAGACCGCTTGTCATCAGTGCCGTAAGGGCGGCGTTCGGTCCTGGCACAGTTTCCACACGAATACCTGCTTCTCTAACAGCAATAACCAGTTCATAGCCTGGATCACTGATGAGAGGAAGGCCTGCATCTGACACGAGAGCAACCGTTTTCCCTGATGTCAGAACTTCTACCAGCTGCTCAGTCATCCTGTCCTTATTATGTTCATGATAACTTTTCAGCGGCGTGTCGATATCATAATGATGGGTCAGTTTCCCTGTCACACGTGTGTCTTCACAGGCAATGATGTCTGCTTCTTTCAATATACGGACGGCACGAAACGTGATATCTTCCAGATTACCGATCGGCGTCCCCACTAAATATAAAGTCATTTCTTCACTCCTTTAATCAGTCGTTCCTTCTGTAACCGAGTTAACTGCTTTATGGCATACTCGCGCTGCATAGCTTCTTGTTTTGTCGAGAACACTTCTTCGTAAAGACGTCTCACGGGCCGTCTTGCCCGTGTATACTTAGCGCCGGTCCCTTTGTTATGGGCGTTCAGTCTTCTATCAAGATCCGTTGTATAGCCTGTGTAATAAGTCCCATCTGCACATTCCAGAATATAAATGAAGTGGTCAGCCATAATAGACCTCATGCATCTCCTCACTGTAATCGCCGTCATTCTGATAAATATAAAAAGGCGGCATCACTTTACAGTCCGGCTTGCCTCCTTTTACCGCTTCAATAACGATGGTGACAGCTGTCGGTTTATCAGGTCTCGAGTAAATCTGCCAGATGGCTTTAGGCTCAATCCCCCCCTGCCGCATACTGACCAGACAGTCCACCAGCCGATCTGCGCGGTGCACCATATACAGCCTGCCTCCCTGCTTCAGCAGATGTCGGCTCGCACTGATGCAGTCATCCAGTGTACAGAATATTTCATGGCGCGCTATGCGATGCGCTTCTTTTAGATGCTGAAAAGACTGGTTTTCCCTGAAATAAGGCGGGTTACAAGTCACGATATCATATTGACTCGGCAGCACTGACTGATTCACTGTACGCAGATCTCCCTCATGAATCTGAATCTGGTTATCCAGTTCATTCAAGGTCACTGATCGCCTTGCTATATCGACAAGAGCCGGCTGTATCTCTATCCCTTCAATCGGTACGGTCATCTTGTCGCTGAGCAGGAGCGGAATAATCGCATTACCACTGCATAAATCCATGACACGCCCTTTTTTAATCGGTCTGACAAAATGAGCAAGTAGCAGTGCATCTGTTGAAAATGAAAATACTTCATCATTCTGAATGATACTTAACCCTTCTTTGATCAGCCGGTCTATCCGTTCATTCGTCTTCATTATTTCCTCCAATAAAAAAAGGCATGACTGCCTTTTTTAATCTGAATCCAGTAAGCTTAGGCAGAACATGCAGTCCCCGCCTCCTCTATGCTTACCAAATAGTTCTCCACGACAAATATGGAAACCTTCAGCATAGAGCATAGCCAGGTTATCCTTACTCTGCAGGGATTTCATTTTTTTAGGTTGATTGCGTGGTGTCTGTATCATGCGCTGCAGATTATCACGTTCCAGTTTCAGCGCGACATTTTCCTCTACAAGCTCAACAGTCTGCTGCTTCAGAGAAATGAAACTCTGCTGCAGGCGCAGCATCTGCTGCTCCATTTCCACTATTTCATTCAGTAGTTCATCTCTATTCATCTAATTAACTCCTTGCATAATTTCGTCCAGATGATATTCGAGTGGCTGTTCTACGCCCTGAACTTTGACCTGCATAGTGACGTCCAGAATATTAAGCGCAATCACTTTACCAGGGCCTTCAGGTGTGTCTATCTTCTGTCCGACATCTGGCAGTTTGCGTCTTGTTTCTTCGTAATAATCATTTTCATATTTCAGACAGCACATCAGCCGGCCGCACGCCCCTGATATCTTGGTCGGATTCAGCGACAAGTTTTGATCTTTTGCCATCTTGATTGACACCGGTTCAAAATCACCTAAATAAGTTGAACAGCACAGACTGCGGCCACACGGACCGATGCCACCAAGAATCTTTGCTTCATCACGTACACCAATCTGACGTAATTCTATTCTCGTCTTCAGTTCGAAAGCAAGGCTTTTAACCAGCTCTCTGAAATCTATACGTTCGCTCGCTGTAAAATTAAAAATAATTTTCCCTTTATCTAACGTATATTCTGCGTTGACCAGCCCCATGTCCAGCTGATGCTTCTTGATCAGCTCTTTACATCTTTTAAATGCTTTATCAGCATCGAGCATATTCTGCTCATATTTATGAAAATCCTCCGGCGTTGCCCGGTGCTTAATCTGAGGCACCGGCTGGACAACTGCATCGTCAGCTACTTCACGGTTACCGATGACGACACGGGCAAGTTCTTTCCCTCTTTTTGATTCAACAACCACATAATCTCCGAGCTCATACTGTTCATGGTCGGGTAGAAAATAGGCTGTTTTATCAGCTATATGATATTTGACGCCAATAATTTCTGTCAATGCTTTCACCCCTTTGCTATTTCAATGGCGATCTGTTCCATGACTAACATCGGACTGACATACTGCAGCAGCTTCTGTTTAGCTTTCTGCGTCGTGTCAATCCACTGTGTTAAAGTCTGTAACGATATATGTTCACTCAGCTGCTTTAATTTAATCTGGTGGTCCGGATAGCTGGTATGCGTCTCGCGCCCAATTTTCAGGTAAATCATATCCTGGAAATAGAGCTGCAGCATATCGAGTATCAGTAACTGACTCTCCCGTTCATTTGCTTCGTTTAGTAAATCGACAAGCTGTATAAGTCCCATCTGTGGATCTTTTTGTATTTGATCCGCCCACTTCAGAAGAGCACGTCTCAGTTCTTCAAATAACTTATCCTGAATCCATTCCTGTGCTTCGTCTGTACTGAATGACAGTGCAGACAGAGTCGCTGCTATATCTGCATGGATATCCAGTTTAAGCATTTCCTCATAAGTACTCGCTGAATGAATGATGATATGCTGACATCTGGAATGAATAGTCGGTAGAATATCGCCTGACTTTGTTGTGAGGAGCAAAGCGATTGTATTAGCAGGTGGTTCTTCCAGAAACTTAAGAATCGAGTTCTCTCCTTGAACCGTCACTTTATCAAAGTCAACAATCACATAGACTTTGTGTGTCCTTTCGACAGGTTTCTGATTCATGCGATGGAGAACATCTTCTATCATCTCTTTTTTGATGGTCTGCTCATCTGTCTCCAGCCAGTAAAAATCTGCATAGTTATGTTGACGAACCCTGGATTCACATTGCTCGTCTTGACATAATATACGCGCTGCAAATTCCAACGCCTGCTGTTTGAGGTCATCTCTTAATGTCCCTTCAAACAGATAAGCGTGCGACAGCTTTTCTTTACTTACCAAACGTTCCAGCTGGTTAATCATAAGAACCCCCATATATATCGAAACAGCTGCATTTCTGCAGCTGCTACCATCATCTACATGACATTATAACATATCAGTCTAATTTTTTGATGATGACTTGATAGGCGTCTTCTATCACTTTGTCAATCGGTTGCGCTGCATCAATGGTCACGATCCTGTCGTATGTATTCGCCAGCTGATCATAGCCCTCACAGACGCGTTGATGAAAGGCCAGCGATTCATTATCCAGACGATTTGTTTCCCGCTGATTAGACATAATACGGGTAAGACCAATCTCCGGGTCCACTTTTAAGTAGAGCGTCAGGTCAGGCATATAGCTTTCAATCGCAAACTGATTAATCGACATAATCTCTGCGGCGCCTATCCCTCGTGCATAACCTTGATAAGCAAGAGAGCTGTCTATAAACCGGTCACAGAGGACGATTTGACCTGCATTTAAAGCAGGCACCACTTTCTCTACGAGATGCTGGCGACGGCTTGCAGCAAATAATAATGCTTCTGTTCGTGCATCCATATGGTAGTCATCAGAGAGCAGCAGTTCTCTGATTGCCTCGCTGATTCGAATGCCTCCAGGCTCACGCGTTGTGATCAAAGGCTGGTCAAGACGCTTAGCTATCGCCTGCATCACTGTAGATTTTCCTGAGCCTTCAGGACCTTCAAACGTTATAAACATACTCATTACCTCTCATCTATAATGGTGATTTTTCCATCTATTATACCATGAACATTTTGATAGGCACTGAGGACCTTTACATGTGCTTCGCTCAGTCTCTCCCCCGGCAGTACATAAGGAATACCCGGTGGATAAGGAATAAGCGCATGATAAACCCTCTGTCCTACGCCTTCTTCCAACAGGACCTCCTGATATCCTCCTTTAACAGGAGAATAAACACCTTCATTTACATTTAAGGGATGAGGCAGCTCTAACGGTTCTCTGTCCTCTAGTCCAATACGCTTCAGCCTTCGTAATAATTCATTGAAAGGATATGTATCCCCTTCGTGCCAGAGTGGCAGTACCAGAAGTATACTGTCGTAATTTGAAAGCTCTATATAAATTTCCTGCTCTTCAAGCAGCGTTTTAAGCTCTTCACCACTATAGCCTGATTTTTTTAATACGACTTTCAAAGGATCCTGTACCTCTATAACCTCAAAATGTCTCAGCGCATGAAGAAGCGCCTGACGTTTTTCATGAAAGACTTCATCGTTATAGTGACTGTAAAACTCATGCGCTTGCTCCAGACTGGATAAAATCAGATAAGATGGACTGGAGGTCTGTAAAATTGCAAGATAATCATAGACTTCTTTAAGAAGAAGACTGTTCTTATTCATATGTATCACTGACCCCATCGTTAAAGCAGGCAGTGTTTTATGATAGGACTGTACGATATAATCAGCCCCGTCGTTCAACGAAGAAGTTGGAAACTGAGGAGATATATCAAAATGAGCACCATGAGCTTCATCGACTAATACTTCAATTCCCTGTCCATGAAAGAAATCAATTGCGCCTTTTATATCAAAAGTCTCACCATAATAGTTAGGATATGTAAGCACTGCTATATCAACATCGTCCAATTCCGGCTTCGCCTTAATATTCAATTCATCAATACCTACATATTGATTTATTTTATCTGATACTGTCATCGGTAAAATAATGGCTTCTGTTCCAGTCAGATCAAGTGCATTAAAGACAGATTTATGTGCGTTCCGCATAATAGCTACTTTTTTATGGCTCTTTTTCTTATGTGCGTAAATAACTGACAGGATTCCAACCGTTGTTCCGTTCACCAAATATCGAGCTTCATACTGCTCCGAACGTGAAAGATTTCGTTGACTATCAGCAATCACCTCTTCTGCATGATGATAATCATCAAGTCCTGTAATCTCAGTCATATCATGATGGATGGGTAACTGCAAAGAACCGATTGAATATCCATGGTGACCAGGCACGTGCAGCGATATAGCATTTGAATAACTGAACAGTCTGCGAGTGATTTCCATTTAATTATCCACTCCTTATATCTGTTCAGTATAATCTAAATTTAGACATAAAAAAAGAGACCTAACAGGTCTCGAGTGCGGCTCATCGCATCCATTTTTAAACTGCCCGGCAACGTCCTACTCTTGCGGAACGTAAGTCCAACTACCATCGGCGCTAGAGAGCTTAACTTCTGTGTTCGGTATGGGAACAGGTGTGACCTCTCTGCCATCATCACCAGACAGGGTGAGAA
>NZ_SCWA01000018.1 GCF_004359615.1 Macrococcus brunensis | reverse complement strand
TGACCATCTGTAATTTGAATTCTGGACTGAAACTTCTTCTTTCACGTGACATAAATAAATCGCCTACTTTCTTAGATTAACAATATCTATTCACATAGAAATTGTCCAACTAAGTGTAGACGATTCAAATTGTTGGCTACAGTGGCAGGACCCAGTAAAGATAGTCGTCTTGTTTCAGCAGCTCTTAGTACTATCAGACATGATTTAAGAGAGGTACAGATGTTCCATACAGACAGAGGCAAAGAGTTTGATAATCATCTTATTGATGAAGTGCTTGATACCTTCGGTATCCAGAGATCGCTAAGTATGAAAGGATGCCCATACGATAATGCAGTAGCTGAAACTACGTTTAAAGCGATGAAGACTGAATTTATCAATCAATATAACTTTCAATCTATTGATCATTTGAATATTGAACTTTTTGATTATGTGAACTGGTATAACAATGTCAGGCCGCACGGCGCATTAAATTATCTAACACCAAGGGAATATAAAGAAATATTCTATAAAAACTGTCCAATATTATGTTGACAGACCAAAAGCAAAGTTATTTGAAAAATGGTCGTATTTTGATGAAGAGAAAAAAGAAGATATCTATAAGATTTATATGAATTTGAAGATTCCTGAAAAAGTAGGACGATATCATAAACTGATTGTGAAGCATCGTGATTACGAGAGAGAAGAGAAAAGATTAAAGAAAGAGGCAGATCGGAATCCGCATAGATATAGTGTCTATATGAATAGAGATAAGCCAGTTGTGTTAAATACGTGGCACATTTCTGACACTACACTTCCGAAGTACTACTTAATCTGTGACACCTTATTTAAAGCTTTAGAGGAAGCTGGATGCTCCATTGCAGTAGATAAAGAAAGAATTTTAGTTAATATAAAGACTGATCAAGAGGTGACCGATATATTTGATAAGAGTAATATCGGTCATACTGTATATGCAGACCAGTTCACTATTGCACTGCATTTCAGGGATAAGAATATCCGTACCAAGAATGCTGAAGGTAAGTACCCATCTCATATTGATGAGCCAACGGGTTATTTTAGGTGTGAAGTCACGGGTCGTTATCCTTGGGATGATAGAAATTATGGCATCGAGAAAACATTTCAGGGGAAGTATGAGGTGGATGAGCTCATAAAACTGATATTTTCCCGAATCTTTGAATTGGCTAAACTCTTGCATGAAGCTAAGATTGAACATGATAAAGAAGTGGCAGAAAGAAAGAGAAAAGAAGCTGAATTAGAGAGGCTTAAAAAGAACAGGGAGCGTGAGTTCCAAGCAATTAAGGAGCTCATTTATGAATACAAGATGGATAAAGAACTGCATGCGCTCACTGAATTTATAAAACGTAAGAAAGTACCTAAAGCTACTATGGAAGAAGTACTGTGGTACAAGAAGACATTAAAATGGTTAGAAAACGAAAATCACATTGAGAATGGTTTAAACGAATACCAACATGAGGATTTAATTAAGTACTTGCTCGATGAAACCTTTACTAAAGATATCAAATTTAATGATAATAGTTATAGATGGTGATGAATTATTCGTTCTTGAAATTATGCCTATAAAAAATATAAGGGGTGATTTTTACTATGAGTGAGAACTTATTTATTGAAGAAATTAAAGAATTAATTGAGTTAAGGTACGAGGGTAGTTATTGGGATTATAAGCTGGAGCATCATTCGAAAGAAAATAATCATAAGTTGTTGCACGACATTATCTGTCTAGCAAATAATATGGAAAATCGGGATGCATATCTTATCATTGGAGTTTCAGATGATGGAGAATTAGTTGGTTTTAACAATGAGAGTTTCAGAAGAAATCAGCAGCAACTAAATGATTATGTACGAACTAAGAAGTGGGAAGGATATGGGGCTCCTGATATTAAACTTCAAACGATAACTATTGACGATGTTGAAATAGATATTATTATAATTCCAAAATCAACTCATGTTCCTTTTACACTTGCTGAAGATGTTAAGCCAAAAGGACAAGGTAACGTTTATTTACGGAGCCGTACTATTTATACCAGAAATCAAGATAGCAATACTTCTCACAAAGGTGCTGCCTCAATTACAGAGGTTGAGAATCTAATGAAATATCGTTTAGGCTTATTGCCCGATCCGATAGAAAGAATTAGACGATATTTAAATGACGTAAATAACTGGAAGTTAATGAATTCTAATGCAGATGGCATGTCGTGGTACTACCTATTGCATCCGGAATTTACAGTTGAAATGATAGATGAATATGAAGCAGAAAACTCAATGCCTCTTAATTTCTCTTTTGTCCATATGAACGGAAGGAGTTCTATGTTAAGGGTAAATGTCAAATTTCACTCAACGGTTTTGTACTGGGATTATGCTAGATATATTGATGAAGCAAGAGGAATTGTAATATATCCGAGCGATTCAGCATTAAATGTTTTTAAATTTGGTGGACAATTTACTAATCGTTTTAATTACTATATTAGGGATTCGATAAAATTACAGCTTAGCTTATTTTTAATGAAGCTACAGAATTTGGATAGCGAAGGATGGTTGTGGGAAAGACATCTTTCCTATATACCTGTTTTTACAGATGAAGACGAAGTGAAGTTAATGAAATTTCTGATTAATCAAAACCCTGAACAAGCTAAGTCAGATGTTATCCGTTACAAAGAAGAAGTGAGTCTAGCCGGCTATAATACGGGTTTAACTGATGAAGAATATAAATTTGTAAAACAAGATTTAGCGACTAATTTAATGGTTATCGAAAAGTTAAAACAATACAGAATGAATGTGTAAGTCTTAAAATATGACATTAGAGGTGTGATAAATATGTCAGTAATGGAAACGGAACGGTTAATTCTACGTGAATTGAGAATAGAAGATAAAGATGATTTAGCTAAGGTATTCTCTGATCCTGAATCCATGCAATACTATGATCATCCATTTAGTAAAGAAGAAGTAGAGAATTGGATTGATGATGAAAATTCAGATATGCTGCAATTTGACAACATGTTTGATAGAGCAATTACAGGCACCAATAACTGGAATCATTATGGTGTAGTACTTGATGTAGGAGAAGCTGCTGATTCTATTCATTTTGGAGTTCTTTTGATAGGACAGGGAAAGGTATGGGTTGATCAGTTCTCAATATAAGAAGTTGATTATTCGATAGCTTCTACAGATACATTAAAAAAAGAAAATAATTTACCTAAAAGTCCAATTAACCTCGATTTTGAAGAGAATTGATTGTAATTTTCTGTGGATTTATTGAACGCAAATGGTGTAGCGGCAGATCAGTCAGTGTCTCATTTTCATATCCATCTGATTCCGAGAAAAAATAATGATGGAATAGATGCTTGGCCGAACTTTATAGGGACAAAAGAGGATATTGACATTTTATATAAAAAGTTGCGGATAGAGGAGTGAGTATGATGGATTATGTGAAATACATACGTGAAATGGTCGGTCATAAACCGATTATTCTAGCAGGCTCTTCAGTTTTAATTATCAATAGTGAGAATCAAGTTCTTTTGCAGTTACGAAAAGATAATAATCTTTGGACTTCCTGGAGGGGCCATGAATTTGGGAGAATCATTTGAAGATGTCGCAAAACGTGAAGTACTTGAAGAGACTGGATTGGTGGTTAAGGATTTGAAACTACTTGAATTATTTTCTGGAGATAAGTTACATTACACCTATCCAAATGGAGATGAAGCTTATTCTGTAATAGCTCTTTATGAATCAAAGAGCTTTGAGGGGATTCTTATACCAGAACAATCTGAAACGGAAGAACTTAGATTCTTCGATATGACTGATTTGCCAAAGAATATAGCGCCACCTAAGATTGTTCACGAGTTTTTATTAAATCATTATAGCTGAGGTAGTTTTTATGAGTGAACGACTAAATATTTATTATAAGAATAGAAAATTTAAAGGGACAAGTGAAAGATCACATGTTCATCAATGGGGAGAGTGGCATGAAACTTTCCAATGCATATTTACGCAAGGTGATGACATATTTCTGCAGAAGAGAAGTATGCATGTCAAAGATTATAAAGGTATGGTCGACGTGACAGTAGGTGGACATTTATTGAGTACAGAGACAGTGGAAGATGGTGTGCGTGAGATTGAAGAAGAAATGGGTCTTAATGTATCTTTTGAAAGGCTAATCTTTCTTTGCACAATTCCTGAAGAACTCACAACTCCTGAAATGATTGATAAAGAATTTATTAATATCTATACGCTCGAAATTTTAGCAGAGGAGCTTAAAAAGATTAAACATGACGCTGAGGTTGAAGCCTTAATAAAAGTAAATAAGAAGGATTTCTATAATTTTTGCTTAAATCATTCTAAAAGCTGTTCAGGCTATCAAATATCTGATGAGGAAGAAATATTATTTACCAGAGATGATTTTCTCCCTTATAGCAGTACATATTTTGAGTGTTTGGGTGCATTGTTAAACAGACGATAAAAAAGCATTTAATTAATAGTTAAAAAGAGGAGGATTTATGAAAGTATATCTTCTGCGACATGGACAAGATACATTAAACAAAAGAGGCGGATGGTCTAATGAACCTTTAACTTCAAGTGGTGTAGAACAAATTAAAAAGGCGGCTCATCTACTTGGAGATGTAAAGTTTAATGCTGTATTAAGTAGTGATTTACTAAGAGCAGTTGAAACTACTGCTATATTAAGAAGTATATTAAATTTAGATAAAGTCACTTATTGTAGAGAACTTCGAGAAGTGAATAATGGATTATTAGCTGGAATGGATAATAAGGTTGCAGAAGAAAGATTTCCAGATCTTTATTGGAATACTTTGAAATGGGATGAAAAATATCCGGAAGGTGAGAGTCCTAAAGAATTTTATGAAAGAATCAAGCAATATTGGACCAGAATTATTAAAGATAATGATAATGAAGAGTCTATCGTAATTGTGGCACATTCAGGTGTATTCGAAGTTATCCAAAATCTCGTACATAGGACTGAATACAGCAATAAAAAACAAAGATATAAAATAAAGACAGGAGAATTTGGAGTCATAGAAATTGAATAAATATGACTAAGATAATCTTCTCAATTAATTTCTATGAGGATAGATGAAACGATTTCATCAATTTCTTTATTGCTAGTATCAATCACTTGATATATGAGTGTATTATTAAAAGCTTTTAGACATCTCTCTATTTGTTGATGAGGCCATGAATCTATATTATCACCACGTTTTATCAATCTACTTTCAAGAGTTTTTCTGTCTGCTGCTAATAAGAAGTTTTTAATAGCAGCAGAATCAATGTCTTTAGTTATTTCATAGAAATAATCTTCATTTGTTATAGTCATAGGAATAATAATGATACCTGTATATTGCTGGAGAAGTTTATTTATCATCATACGATTAATCATGCGCCATTCATAATGGTCTTGAAAATCTGAATACTTGATATCATCAGGTATAACATGATTGATATAACCTTCTGCAACTTCAGGATCGAAAAGGAAAGAGTGGGGTATAATTTTTACTAGTGTCTCTGCTGCTGTTGTTTTACCTACCTCAAAAGCACCATTTAACCAAATGATTCTTGTTTTATTTATCATTTCGGTACTCCCTCAGAAAAATTTAAGTTCTTCAGTTCCTTGCTTCCAACCTCATAGCTATACAAATCCGGCATTTTCATTTGTTTCCACTCTTCAAAACCAAATTCTCCATCTGTCAGGTGATGGAATAGTACCGCAAATGCTGTTCCATGTCCACAGATAATGACATCACTATTTAGTTCTTGTTCAAGTTTTTGATAAGAATCTAATAGACGTTCTCCCACCTCATCTAAAGATTCTCCATTCTGACGTTTATAATTAAAATCTTTCCACTGCTGTTCAGCAAATATAGGAAAATCATCTATCCAAGCACCGATTTTTCTTTCGTGAAATTCATCTATAATATTGATGGATAAATCTAAAGATAAAGCAGTAGGTTCAATAGTATCAATAGTGCGTTTGTACGGGCTGCTGTAAATAGTCTGAATATTTTTATCACTAAAGAAGTACTTTAGCTGATCAGCATCTCTGAGGCCCTTATCAGTTAGTGGAGCTGTTTCATCGGTTTGAATGCTTGTATCCCTCTTTGCATGTCTAACGAAATAAACTATACACATTCAATAACCCCATTTCATTAACATTGTTCCTTAGGAAACATTATATTGATTATAATATTATTTAAGCTATACAGAAACTATAAACCGCTGTTTGAAACGATACGCTCAGGCCTACCATAAATAAAACTAAGTATATGCAAAATGAATGTATTTAAATAAATTAGTTTAGGATTCCTTTGAGAGAGTCGTATCATAAGTGATGCGGTTATATTCTAGTTGATTCTCTTATAATATGTCCAATGAAGTGTAGACGATTCAGAGTTTGATAATCATCTTATTGATGAAGTGCTTGATACCTTTGGTATCCAGAGATCGCTAAGTATGAAAGGATGCCCATACGATAATGCAGTAGCTGAAACTACGTTTAAAGCGATGAAGACTGAATTTATCAATCAATATAACTTTCAATCTACTGATCATTTGAATATTGAACTTTTTGATTATGTGAACTGGTATAACAATGTCAGGCCGCACGGCGCATTAAATTATCTAACACCAAGGGAATATAAAGAAATATTCTATAAAAACTGTCCAATATTATGTTGACAGACCAAGTAAGCAATCTGTAAGATACTACCATGTTTCTCATCCTTTCTATTAGTGTTTGTTATTTTATTTTCCAAACATTATAGTAAAAAGTAAACCATATCAATTGCGACAACATAAGTAATCAGTATAAGTAATACAAAGGTTATCATTAAACAGAGATTATTATTATAGTTACAATTATGTAATAAAATATATTGATAGTATTAGTAAGGTAATTAATGGATTTATGAACAAAAATTACTTTATTGGCCCTTTGTCAACTAATGTTTGTACATCTTCCACTATTTCATTTTTAGGAAACTTTTCTTCTCCAGTATCTTTACCGATATAATCTTTTATTATTTTTCTATTTTGATCGATTAAGTAAAATGAAGTACCATGAGTTGCTTGGTTGGTTCCTATTGTTGGAGCAGCAACTATTGTTTTAAAATTTTCAACTGCAAAATCAGCTATATCTTTTGGTTTATAACCTGTTACAAGCTTCCATTTCCCTCCTGTTTGATCTAAATCTTTCACATAAGCTTTCAACTTATTCGGAGAATCTACTTTTGGATCGACACTCATACTAAGAACTCCATAATTTTTTATTCCTTTTTTCTCAAGCTCTTCTGTAACATCACTCATATTTTTAGTCATAGGTGGACATACTGTCTCACAATTGGTAAATATAAAATCTACAAGCCATACTTTTCCCTGCATATCTTTAGTATTAAATATTTTTCCATTCTCATCAGTTGCTTTAAATTCTGATAATGTATTGCCATAGCCTTCTTGTATTTTTAAATTTCCACACCCAGCTAGCACACTTAAAAGTAGTAATAAAATAAATTTTTTCATATTAATTATTTCTCCTTATTCAAATATATAATTGATTATTATCCCTTATTATAATATACTACATTCAACTAATAAATTGAATAAGGAGTTGTTAATATGAATTCATATAAATGTGATGTCATTTGTCATAATAAAGAACAGGTCGACAGAGTGAAGAAACACTTAAATCAATTGCCTTTGGAGAAAGTAACTTCCTTTCTAAAAGTGATTGCTGACGACAATCGTTCAAAAATTGTAAGTGCTTTATGTACAGAAGAAGAGTTATGTGTGTGTGATATAGCTTGTATTCTAGAAATTTCCATTGCTAATGCCTCAAGTCATTTAAGAAAGCTTCATAAAAAAGGAGTTGTGAAAACTAGAAAAGAAGGAAAACTTGTTCACTATAGTCTTGATGATCAACACGTCAGACAAATCATGGAAATGACCATTGAACATATGGAGGAAATCGCATGAATACGAATAATGAGAGAAAATCCTATCGTATACAAAATCTTTCTTGTTCAAGTTGTGCAAAGACATATGAAGCTAATTTAAAAGCTTTACCAAATGTGGTCGATGCAGAAGTTAATCATACGGCTGCGAAGATTTACATCACTGGAGATGCGACGATTGCGGAGATGGAAAAAGCCGGCGCATTCGATAATGTTAAAGTGAGAGATATCAGTGAACGCAAAATCGAAAAAGAAAGTTTCTGGAAGAAGAAAGAGAATTATCCTGTCTACGTGGCTGCTGTCATCGTTCTTATCAGCCTGATTCTTTCCTTTAATTTAGGAGAGAAGCATATTCTGCCGACAATCGGTTATCTGGTGGCAATCATCATAGGAGGATATTCTCTTTTCATCACCGGATTTAAAAACTTGATTCGATTGAAATTTGATATGAATACATTGATGACGATTGCGGTTATCGGTGCAGCCTTAATCGGAGAATGGCAGGAAGGAGCGACTGTTGTCATCCTGTTTGCGATAAGTGAAGCATTGGAGCGCTATTCAATGGATAAAGCGAGACAATCTATCAATATTCTGATGGATGTTTCACCATCAGAGGCATTGATTCGAATAGATGGTGCTGAACAGACAATGAATGTCACAGATATTCGAATCGGTGATATCATGATCGTCAAACCTGGTAAGAAAGTGGCAATGGACGGTATTGTTATTAAAGGTCATTCTACAATCAATCAGGCTGCTATAACTGGGGAAAGTGTACCGGTAGCCAAAGGTATAAATGATGAAGTTTTTGCAGGAACTTTAAACGAAGAAGGGCTTATTGAAGTCAAGGTCACAAAACTAGTAGAAGATACGACGATTTCTAAGATCATACATCTGGTTGAGGAAGCACAGGCAGAACGTGCTCCTTCTCAGGCATTCGTCGATAAATTTGCTAAATACTATACGCCTGCCATTATGATAATCGCTGTATTAGTCATGCTGATTCCCCCGTTATTGCTGAATGGTTCATGGCATGATTGGTTGTACCAAGGTCTTGCCGTATTAATTATTGGATGTCCATGTGCCCTTGTCGTTTCTACACCCGTTGCAATAGTTACTGCTATTGGTAATGCAGCACGTCAAGGCGTCCTAATCAAAGGTGGAATACACCTCGAAGAAGCTGGTCATATTGATACGATTGCTTTTGATAAGACTGGTACATTGACGGAGGGGATTCCTGTAGTCACAGATATCTTCCCTGATGATAATGATTCACTTATCAAAGCAGCTGCACTTGAAAATGGTTCGCAGCATCCTCTGGCGTCAGCTATCGTTCGTAAAGCAGAGGAAGAGCAGTTATCCTATCAAGCTGTAACAGTTGAAAACTTCCAGTCGATTACAGGTAAAGGTGTGAAGGGCGACATCGAGGGTAAGACATATTATATAGGTAGCCCGTCCTTATTTGAGTCGCTTGGATTCGGTGGCGATGAGAGAATCGAAACGTTACAGACAGATGGTAAGACAGTGATGTTATTCGGTAGTGATAAAATTGAACTAATCATTGCAGTAGCCGATGGGCTAAGACCTGAGGTGACAGCCGTTCTCAAAGAGTTGAAGCAGATGAAACTTAACACGATGATGTTGACAGGTGATAATGAAAGAACAGGTCAAGCTATCGGAAGACGTACAGGATTGACATTAGTCCATGCTAACTTGCTACCTGAAGATAAACTAAATATCATACGTGAAACAAGGAAACAGCATAAAATTGCGATGATTGGTGATGGAGTTAATGATGCTCCGGCGCTTGCAGCAGCTGATATTGGAATTGCGATGGGAGGATCAGGCACAGATACTGCGTTAGAAACTGCTGATATTGCATTGATGTCAGATGACTTGAAGAAACTTCCCTATACTATTAGGTTAAGTAAAAAGACATTAAAAATTATTAAACAGAATATTGCTTTTTCTCTGATTATTAAACTAATTGCTTTACTACTTGTCATACCTGGTTGGTTAACATTATGGATTGCCATCTTCTCAGATATTGGGGCTACTTTGATTGTCACGCTAAATAGTATGCGCTTGATTAGGCTCAAAAATAAATAATATACTCCCTGTATTAAAAATCAAAAAATTATAATTAGAAATGAATTAGCTATCATACCATATTATGAAGATGGAAGTGTATTCATAATTAATAGTGGCTATCAAAGAAATAATGTTAAACAGGAAGAAATAGAATAATATATAATGCCAATTCTCTTATAAAAAGAATTGGCATTTATAATAATTAACCTCACTCTTAACCGATACGCTGAAAGTTATCATAAATAGAACATACGTTCGTTTGTTTATGTTATAATGAATTTAATACAAAATTCATTAGGTGATGATTAATGAAAAACAAGCTAACTATCGTAGCACAAATCCAGAAGTTAAAGGACAAAGGAATATATTTCAATATTATTAACGAAGAAGATGCACAAAACATTCTGCTAGATAAAACTTATCTTTTTAAACTATTCTATTTTCGGAAAAGTTTTATGAAAAATATAGATGGCAGCTATAATGTAGAATTTGCTTGTTTATCGGACTTAGCATCTATTGATATGGAAATGAGATATACATTACTACAACTAACATTAGATATAGAGCATTCTTTAAAGGTTATATTAAACAAATATTTAAGTATGACCCCAAATGAAGATGGATATAATATAATTGATCAATTTATAGATAAAACAAATATTACTAAGAGAGATATTTTTAAATATAAAATGAATAAAAACGAAGTTTATCCAGAATGGAAAAAGTTTTATCAAGCCACTCCTTATTGGGTAGCTTTTGAAATTATGAGTTTTTATCATTTTGAAAGATTCGTAACTTTTTATTATGAAGTCTCTAAAAATAGGAGATTAAAGTTGGCTAGTAATCAGTTGGTATTAGTAAGGAATATCAGAAATAGTTGCGCACATAATTCTGTAATTAATGTTCCATTATTTGATGATACTAATGTTACTCCAGAATTAAATAGTTATTTTAGTTTGCATAAAATTGACATACACTATAAACAATCTAAACCTTTTATTGATATTGCAACGTTATTAATGATTCATAATAAGTATTGTAATCAATCAATAAAAAATAGAGCTTCTAGTAATCTTCAAAGATTATTAGAAAGGTTATTGTTAAATAGAGATTATTATAATAATTACGATTATATAATAAAATATGTTGATAGTATAAGTATGGTTGTTAATCACTATATTAAATTAAACACTTGCGAATAGATTGAATATCTATTATTATAGTGAATAAGGAATAAGGGAAGCCCTACCTTGCTGCGTCTAACCACGCGGATAGAGGCGAAAGACATGTCATTTTGGCATGTCTTTTTTGAATACTATAAATTAATCGCACTTCTAAATGATACGCTGAAGCTTACCATAAATGATGAAGTTTTTGATAAGGTTCCCCCTATCAATGATATTGTTAAAAATTCAATAATTTTATAAATACCTTCTACTTAATATTAAAAAACACATTCTAAATTGCAATTACAAGTTAGCCACTCTGACAAATCTAGTTCATATAGAATCCTAGGGATTCACTCAGTATGTTCTCTTTAATTAGTTCTTTCAAAAACACTTCCATCGCTGACTGTCCATTTAGTATCTTGCGTGGATATCTGTTCATCCATTCCTGGATTTTATGGACGTTAGAAGCTGTTACAGTTGAAATGGGGATACCTTTAGGAATATGCTGGCGAATAAATCTGTGCTGATTTTCTTTCGTCCCTCTTTCCCAGGAGGCATAGGGGTGATTGAAGTAGACCTCTGATAATCCCCTCAGGCATTCAGAAAGATCGCTGAATTCAGGTCCGTTATCTGATGTAATGGACTTGAATATTTTAGGGAAAGCATCTCCTGTTTCTTTTATCAGATGACGTAGTGCATTGACTACATGGCAACTTTGTTTACCATCAATCTTTAAGATAAGGTCATACCGGCTTTTTCTCTCAACCATGGTGAGGAGAACCTGATCTTCGGCAGACTTCTGACCGACTACAGTATCTATCTCCCAGTGTCCGAAGGTCGTACGTGTATCTACTGCACGAGGACGTAGTTCGATGGACTGTCCCAGTAATTTTTTATCGATGCGAGTAAAGCCTGCCGGCTTCTTATTCTTAAGCTTCAATTTCATCAGAAGATTGATATTACGCGTCTTTATCAGCTTTCTGTCAATCGAGTTATAGAGTGTCTTTATACAGGGGATGAATCTTTCTGGAAAGAGCTCAGCTTTCTTAGCCATCATAATAACGGAAGCCGGAGACATCCCCTCATGTATCATCAGATTATCCGCCCATTCAACAAAGGGATTATCTGTAACGGGAAGAGGACGACGTCCTGACTTGATACGATTTTCAAAGTATCTATCCTGGGCAAAATCAGGTGAATAGACGCACTTGTAGTAAGTGTAAGTCTTATTGTTATGCACCTGCCGGCTCTTTTGTGTGTACGTGCCACGCTTTATCTCATTATTAATGGTCTGTGGCGCTCTACCGAGCTTTCCAGCTATTTGTCTGTTTGAATATCCTTCACTGATCAACGTCTGTATGATGATCCGTTCATCTCTAGAAAGGTGTTTGCCCTTAACGGTTTTCGTGTTACCATTGATATGCGTCATACGAATTCATTCCTTTATTGTCGGTGTGAGAACTACAATATTAACATGAACTCGTCATGGCGTATTTTTTTATAAACAATTAATGTATCCTCTACCTTAGGTGGCTAACTTGATTGTATAACTTGCCAGATAAAGAAAATTTAATTTATTAATAACGAAACTGCTGTGGCAACGCAAACAGAAAATTTTTACTATAAATTAATTTTCATTTCAAGCAATACAATTAGACTTACGTACGATAAATGATAATAAAAGAATCTAATAGTAATAGTCTATAGTTTGCATAAGCATACAAGTTTTAAAGAAATGTACTGAAATCTTTTGTGTTGTTTCACAAGAAACACTGCCCTCAAAAAGCAACGTAATAAATATAATCATGACAATTAGTTGTATTTTCTAACCTTTTGACTTTTACTGATAACTTATCTATCGTTGAAGTGTATGTAAAGGATGGGGAGGAGTGAAGATAAAGTGTTTACAGAACGTTTATTTGAGAGAGTGGAACCGATCTGGAATTCTTATTTAGAGCATCCTTTTGTTAAAGGTCTGGGTGATGGGACATTAGACCTTGAGAAATTCAAACACTGGCTGAAGCAGGATTATATTTATTTAATTGAATATGCGAGATTGTTTGCAGTCGGTGCCTCGAAGGCCACTGATCTTGCTATGATGACGACTTTCGGCGAACTGCTGCACGGCACATTGGCGACGGAGATGGCCTTACACCGTTCTTATGCAGCGCAGTTCGGTATAACACAAGAAGAGCTTGAGGCGGTGCAAGCGGCTGAAGTGACGGAATCTTATACCAGCTATATGCTGAAGATGGCTCATCAGGGTGGCGTTGAATATACGATAGCAGCAGTGCTTGCCTGTACGTGGAGCTATCACTATATTGGTGAGCACCTTGCAGCATCAAACAACAATCCTGGTGTGTATCAGGAATGGGTGGATATGTATCATTCACCTGAATTCACTGAACTGAAGGATGACTGTATCCGGCTGATGAATGAAGCTGCTGAAGGTAAGAGTGAGGCAGAATTAAAAGTGTTGGAAGAGATTGTCGTAAAGACCAGCTATTATGAATATCTGTTCTGGGACATGGCTGAGAACATCTCGAACTGGCCCTGTAAGGAGACAGTGTAATTGTCGCAACTCTGCAAGGACATGACCCTGACGCTCCAAAACTGGTTCTGAATGGTCGCAGAATCAGTGATATGAAAGGCAGTTAAAGAGCGTATGTTTACAAAAAATAAAGAAGGGGACATTATTGAAATAAAATGATTTCGTAAGGAGTGAATAGGCGTGTACAATCAGTTAATCAAAACACTTGAAAGTAAAGAAGAACAAATGATTGCCATCAGACGTCATTTACATGAAAATCCAGAATTATCTTTCGAAGAAAAAGAAACGCCGAAATATATTGCGGATTTCTACGAAGGAAAAGATGCTGAAGTCGAGACAAATGTCGGCGCGAATGGGGTTAAAGTGACTATTGACTCTGGTAAACCAGGTAAAACAATTGCGATTCGTGCAGATTTTGATGCATTGCCAATCGAAGAAGAAACCGGTCTGCCTTATACATCTAAAAATAAAGGTGTCATGCACGCGTGTGGTCACGACGCGCACACAGCTTATATGCTGATACTTGCAGATACATTGATCGAAATGAAAGATAGCTTCAGCGGTAAGATTGTCGTTATTCATCAGCCAGCTGAAGAAGTTCCGCCAGGTGGGGCACAGACAATGATTAAGGACGGCGTACTTGAGGGCGTTGATAACGTGATCGGTGTCCACGTCATGAGTACGATGGAAACAGGTAAAATGTACTATTATCCTGGGTTTGTGCAGACGGGACGTGCCTTCTTCAAACTGAAGATCAAAGGTAAAGGTGGTCACGGCTCATCTCCGCATATGGCGAATGATGCAATTGTAGCAGGGAGCGCTTTCGTCACTGCTGTGCAGACAGTCGTATCAAGAAGACTCAGCCCGTTTGAAACAGGTGTTGTGACTATTGGTTCATTCGATGGGAAAGGCCCGTTTAATGTGATCAAAGATGCTGTTGAACTTGAAGGAGACGTCCGTGGATTGACTGAAGAGACAAAAGCAACTATCGAAAAAGAAATTAAACGTCTCTCATCAGGGCTTGAAGCCATGTACGGTGTCACATGTGAATTGGAATATAATGATGACTACCCAGCGCTATATAATGATCCAGCATTCACAGAGTATGTGGTCAATGCCATTAAAGATCACTCTGATGTACAAATTGAGCAGACAGAACCACAACCCCCGTCAGAAGACTTTGCATACTATGCTAAAGAACTTCCAAGTACCTTTATTTACTCAGGCGCAGCACCAGAAGACGGGGAAATCTTCCCGCACCATCATCCTAAATTCAACATCAGTGAAAAATCGATGATGGTTGCAGCTAAAGCAGTAGGCACAGCTGTATTAACTTATCTGAACGATGAAAAATAATGAATATCGAGCAAGGAAAGACTATGGTTGTCTTCTTTTTATGCAAATGATTATTGATGATTAATCAAGCTAGTAGTCAAAAGAAAAGTATGGCACAGCTGATAATGATCGTCATTTTCTGGCAGATTATTAAGCTGCAGGCGCCTCGACTGGAAAAGGAAACTGAACTTCACTTATAAAGAGACAGTGTTGGAGCGGAAACCGGTTTGACAACCTCCTGTTTTAATACTATATTGATAACAATCATTTAAATATGTCTTATCCAGAGAGATGGAGGGAACTGGCCCTATGAAGTCTCAGCAACAGGCTCTATGAGCACTGTGCTAAATCCATCAAGCAGAAGCTTGGCAGATAAGTGATTTTCTAACGTCATTACTGCTGAAGTAATGACGTTTTTAATTTTTAATGACAAGAAGGAGAGAGAGCATGCGTTCTAGATTACTGGATTCGATACCCGAAAGTTATTTCGGCAAGACGATGGGCAGAAAGCTCGAAATCGGGACTAAACCCCTCATTAATACAGCAGTCGGTATACCTGACCAGAAAGTACCGGCAGAAGTGCTGGAAGCAATTCAGTCAGCAGTGCAGGAGCCTGCTAATAATAAATATGGCGTGTTCCGGGGCAAGGAAGTCCTAAAAGAAGCGATTCAGCAATTCTATCTGGAGACTTATGGTGTTGAGCTGGATAAAGACGAGGAAATCTGTATTCTTTATGGGACGAAGAATGGACTGGTCAACCTGCCTCTTTGTGTCATTGAACCGGGAGAAGGTGTATTACTGCCGAACCCAGGTTACACGGACTATCTTGCAGGTGTGAAGCTTGCACGTGGTACAGTTTATGAGCTGCCACTACTGCCGGCCAATCGTTACTGGCCGGATTTTGATGCACTTGATTCCGCGGTATTAGACAAGACTCGACTCATCTATCTCAATTATCCAAGCAATCCGACAGGAGCGGTCGCGACACGTGCAGGGTTCGATGAGATTATCGAGCGCTTCAGAGGGACGAAGATACAGATTGTGCATGACTTTGCCTATGCAGCGTTCGGATTCGACGCTAAAAATCCAAGTATCCTGCAGTCAGAAGGTGCAAAAGAAGTGGCAGTGGAAATTTATTCACTCTCTAAAGGCTTTAATATGTCAGGGGTGCGGATTGGTTTTGCGGTAGGTAATAAGGATATCGTCGGCGCACTCAATTATTATCAGGACCATACACAAGTCGGGATGTGGGGGGTCGTCCAGGAAGCAGCGGTCAGTGCACTGGCACTGGGAGAACCTTTCCTAGAGACGCAGAACGCCATCTTCAGAAAGCGTAGAGATAAAGTGACAAGCTTCCTGACTGAGGCAGGTATTCCGTTTGAGCCGATGCAGGGCGGTATTTTCCTATGGCTTAAAATCCCGGATGGTTATAACAGCGAAGCATATGTAGATGACCTGCTGAAGAAACAGTCTATATTGACGACACCGGGCTTGCCATTTGGTTCAAATGGTGATCAGTATATTCGGATTTCTCTTGCTATCAGTGATGAGGAGATAGAGGAACTGCTGAATAGACTTGCCGAAACAAAAGCGCTCTATCACTAAAGCCGTTTTAAGTGAATTATTTTATTAAAGTAAGAGTCCTTCTCACTACTTTACACGAACGTATGTTCTCGTATACACTTGATATATAAATGAGGTGGGAGAATGTATGACTATTATCAATGTAGTTCTCGTGATGTACTTTGTGTTGACCTTAAAAGCTTCTTTGCATCGGTCTCGTGTATCGAAAAAGGACTGAATCCGCTGACGACTAAACTCGCTGTTGTCGGAGATACGAAACGTCAAGGTTCTGTTGTACTGGCTGCAACACCGCCTTTAAAAACATTAGGTATAAAAACTGGATCAAGATTATTTGAAATTCCGCATCGTTCAGATATTTATATCATTAACCCCTCTATGCTTAAATATATTCAAGTATCGAGCGAGATTTCAGCGATTGCGCTGCAATATGTAGCGCCCGAAGATTTCCATCAGTATAGTATCGACGAATTCTTTATGGATATCACGGATTCCTATCATCTGTTTGCCCGGTCACCTTATCAGATGGCACGTATACTGCAGCAGGAAATCTACAATCAGACGCAGATTGTCAGCACGATAGGTATCGGCTCAAACCCTCTGCTTGCCAAGCTGTCCATGGACTTAGAAGCAAAACGGACGACAGAAGGTGTCGCTGAATGGCGTTATCACGATGTCCCCCGTAAACTGTGGGATATCGAACCACTGACTGAGATGTGGGGCATTAATAATCGGACGGAGAAGAAGCTGAACAAGAAAGGCATCTTCAGTATCGGTGATCTAGCCCATTATCCAGTTGAATATTTAAAGCGTGACTTCGGTATTATCGGCGTCGATCTGCACTTGCATGCCAATGGAATAGATGAAAGTGTGATTCGCAAACCGCATGTCATCAAAGGCAAATCATACGGTAAGTCACAGATTCTAATGCGAGATTACCAGTTTCATGAACTGAAGACGGTCATCAGTGAACAGATAGATGAGGTGTTTTACCGCGTCAGAGAGAAGAATCTGTATCCGACGACGATTGCCTTTACTGTAGGCTATGCAGATGGCGGGGGAATCCATAAACAGTTCACTAAGAAGGATTATTTCACAGCGACTATGCAGGTTGTTAGTTTAATCTGGCGGCACTTAGAAGAATATGCAGAGATAAACCGCCTTTTCAGGACAGTAAGTGTTTCTTTCAGCAATCTGCGTGACAGTCGAATCAGACAGATGAGTCTCTTTGAAGCACCGGAAGATATGAAACGGGAGATTGTAGAAAACTACCTTGACCAGCTCCGTCGTAAGTACGGTAAAGAAATCGTCATACGAGCGTCGTCCTTAACGAATAGTGGCACCATTAAACTGCGAAAAGGGCTCGTCGCCGGTCATAAAGGTTAAGTTTTTCATTAACAGAAGATTAATATCTCCTCAAAAGGGTTATGGAAAGAGTAACAATTGAAATGGGAGTGATGATGATGTGGACAATGAATGACTACCCGAACAGCTGGAAGAACTTTGATGAACTTGAACGGAAGAAGGCCATCGATATCGGAAATGCGATGCTGACAGATGGCTATAAGGAAGAAGATTTGATTCCTATTGCGACAAAACAGGCGAAAGACTGGTATAAAGCGGCCTCAACAGAAGAATTGCATGAACTGAAGAACAAGAAAATCACGCAGCACAAAAAAGATGATTCAGCACATCCAGAGCTGATGGACAAGGACGTTGAAGTCTACTTTGAAGATAATAAGTGGCACGTGAAGACACAGGGTGCTCAACGCGCAGATTCAACGCATGATACAAAACAGGAAGCGGCAAAGCGTGCTAAAGAAATTGCTGATAACAAAGATGTGAAAGTCATTCAGCATCAAAAAAATGATTGATAGATACCTCCAATCTACTGATTGGGGGTATCTATTTGAATTTTAATGCTATTTGGCCGTTTAAATGGGTAAAGGTAGAAGTCGATAAAAATTTTTACTCATAAGAAGAGTAATAGGACTGTATTTGATTAATCGAGGTGGAGAGATTTGGGTAAAGCGAATGATAGGAAATTAAGTTTATTGGCGCTCGTTGCGATGGTGGTGGGAACGATGATCGGCGGTGGTGCTTTTAACCTGATCAGTGATATGGGTACTGAAGCAGGCGGACTAGCTATCCTCATCGGCTGGCTGATCACAGGAGTCGGCATGATAGCACTAGGGCTCAGCTTTCAGAATTTAACGAGTGTCAGACCGAAACTTGACGGCGGCATCTATAGTTACGCGCAAGCAGGTTTCGGTGATTATATGGGATTCAATTCTGCCTGGGGTTACTGGTTTAGTGCGTTACTCGGCAATGTTGCATACGGCACATTGCTGATGACAGCACTCGGTCATTTTCTGCCGATGTTTAAAGGTGGCAGTAATTTGCCCAGTATAATAGTAGCTTCGTTATTATTATGGTGTGTCTTTCTGCTCATTTCCAGAGGAGTCAAGAATGCAACGTTAATCAATATGATTGTGACCATCGCTAAAATGATTCCACTTTTCTTATTTTTAGTCGTACTGGTTATTGGCTTTAATTTCGATACATTTATGACAGGTTTTTATGGTATGACTGACCAAGGTCCGAAAAGTTTTGATTTTCAGGATATTATGGCTCAGGTCAAAAGTACAATGCTGGTGACGGTGTGGGCATTTCTTGGTGTGGAAGGTGCCGTTGTTTTTTCAAGCCGTGCGAAACAACGGCGTGATGTCGGAAAAGCGACGATTATCGGACTTCTCGGCGTTCTTATCATCTATATTATGATTACGGTTCTTGCGCAAGGGATTATTATCCAGAATCAGATAGGAGAACTCAGCAACCCGTCGATGGCAGGCGTCATGGAACAAGTTGTCGGTAAATGGGGAGCAGTCGTTATCAATATCGGCTTGATCATTTCTGTTATAGGGGCGTGGCTTGGCTGGTCATTGCTCGCAGCAGAAGTGCCCAATTTAGCTGCCAAAGATAATATCTTTCCGGCGTGGTTCGGTAAAGATAACCATAATCATGCACCTATCCACTCTATGCTGATAACAAGTCTAATTGTTCAGTTGTTTTTCATCACCTTACTCTTTACAGATAAAGCCTATAACTTTGCTTTCAGCCTGGCATCGTCAGCGGTACTGTTACCCTATGCATTTAGTGCATTCTATCAGCTGAAGTCCAGCAGACAGCATTCCCGTAAGCAGACTTTAATAGGAGCAGTGGCTTCCATCTATTCAATCTGGATCGTCTATGCAGCAGGGCTTGAATATCTCCTTTTGACGATGATTCTCTATTTCCCGGGTATATTTGTCTATCAGCATGTCCAGAAACTGCACGATAGACCGATTTCAAAAATGGATAAAATATTATTTGGGGTCATCACACTCTTAGCCTTAACCGGTGTCTATTTTATTATCAGCGGCAAAGTGTCGAACTTCTAAATAGAAAAGCAGCAGAAGATCATATTCTGCTGCTTTTCCTTATTTGAACTGTGTCAGGAATATCGGTGGTACAGGAGACTGAAAGCGCATCTTCTGATGAGTCACGGGATGGGTAAAAGCGAGAATATGTGCATGCAGACCGAGTCTTCTGAAGGGGTTAGTCGTCGCACCGTATTTCTTATCGCCGACGATAGGGTGACCTAATTCCTGCATATGGATTCGAATCTGATTTTTACGGCCAGTATCCAGATTGACTTTAAGCAGTGTCTGTTTACGACTTGTTTTAAAGACAGTATAATGAGTGATTGCTTTTTTGCCGTGCTGTTCATTCTGACTTGAACGCATCGTGAGTGTCTTATCTTCTGAAAGAAAGCTTGTGATGGTACCATTTTCAGAGACACGACCTTCAACCAGTGCCATATAAGTGCGTTCTGTCACAAGTTGTTTCCAGTTGTTCTGCAGAATCTGTTGCGCTTCAGGCGTCTTGGCATATACCATAACACCTGAAGTCTCACGGTCTAAACGGTGTACCACAAATATACGATTTCTAGGATGTGCCCGTTTTACGTATTCTGACAGTATATGATAAGCTGTTTTATCTTTTTCATTGTTTGTCGCAATCGATAATAAGCCTGCTTCTTTATCGATGACAATAAGGTCTGCATCTTCGTGGAGGATCTTCAAGCCTCGGAGCGAGGCTTGTTTGTTGGGCGCACTGAGACGAATTGCAACGATGTCGCCCGGTTCGAGAAACGCATTGAACTGGCTTACTGATACATCATTGACAAAGACCTGTCCTCTTGCGAGCACAGCTCTGACAGACTTCTTACTTCTATCAGGCATCCTCTCAAATAAAAATTTTAAGAGTTCATTCTTTTCATTCACGGTCCACTGTTCATTGTTTTCTTTTGTATTTTTCATCATAACTTCCTTCTTTATCTATTCATTCAAGCATAGCATAGGGTTGTATTATAATAAATGAATTTCATCAAGTGTTTGTTTGACTTTTATATGGGTGAAACATATTAGAGAATAATGAAGAGCGAGAATATGTATAAATAGCTGTTATAGGGTATTCATAGTAAAACAAATTAAAGGAGGACCCTTATGTTTCACGTAAAACAATTGATGATTAACGGTATTCAATATGAATTTGTCGATGAAGGAAGAGGCAAGCCTGTCTTATTGCTGCATGGTTTCCCTGATTCTAAGAAGCTATGGTATCAGATGATGCCGCAGTTGATCCAAAATGGTTATCGTGTCATAGCACCCGACTTAAGAGGGTATGGCAATACTGCACTCTCTGACAGCTATCGGATTGAGGACTCGGCAGCAGATATGTTTACGTTACTTGCACAATTAGATATTGCTCGGGCTCATGTCATTGGTCATGACTGGGGTGCATGCCTGGGATGGTATATGGCTGCAAACTATGAACCACAGGTGATCAGTTTTACAGCGCTGAGTGTCGGGCATCCGAGTGGTTACTTCCGCAGCGGAGGGCTTAAGCAGATGATGAAAGGGAGTTATATCGGTCTTTTTATCTTACCAGGCGTAGCTGAACAAGTGCTTGCAGCGGGTGATTATCAAGCACTGACGCTGATAGCAGAAAACGATAGAATGCATCAGCATTGGTATATGGATTTAATACGGCCTGGTCGTCTTTCTTCAGGACTAAACTGGTATCGCCATAATATAAAGACAATCATAGCTGGAATAGATGCTGTTAACGTGCCAGTTATGGGGATAATAGGGAATCAGGACCCTGCACTAACCACTGATCAGATGAAAGCATCTGCGAAGTATATCTATGCTTCTTTTCATTATCATGAAATAGAAGGCGGCCACTGGTTACCTGAAACACATGCAAATGAGTTAAATAGACTCATTCTGCCATTCCTATCGAATTATATGTAAGGATAAAAAATGAGCATTAAATTTAAAATTTTATTTAAATTTTCTGAATCTTATAATATAATGAGAAATACTTACATTAATACGTTAAAGGGAAAGAGATTTCAGGGGCAAATTCTTCTAGTCTATTAACGGGTTTAATGAATATTTAATATGGAGGATATTATTATGAAATCAAAACTCACCTTTAAAGAAAATATGTTTATCGGTTCGATGTTATTCGGATTGTTCTTTGGGGCAGGGAACCTGATTTTTCCGATTCATCTCGGACAGACAGCAGGATCGAATGTCTTTATCGCCAATCTTGGTTTCCTGATTACAGCGATTGGTTTACCTTTTCTAGGGATTATCGCAATCGGTATCTCAAAGACAAATGGTCTCTTCGACATTTCAAGTCGGGTCAATAAAACGTATGCCTATATCTTTACTATTCTGCTTTATCTGGTTATTGGTCCGTTCTTCGCCTTACCAAGACTGGCAACGACTTCTTTTGAGATTGCATTCGGCTCTTCGCTGCCTGAAGAATCAACGGGCTTATATTTAGCATTATTCAGCGGCTTATTCTTCATTGTGGCCTGGTTCTTTGCACGTCGTCCGTCGAAGATTCTGGATTATATCGGTAAATTTCTGAATCCGGTCTTTTTAGTATTACTCGGTTTACTGATTCTCCTGGCGCTGGTTCGTCCGATGGGAGGCATTCAAGATGCAGCTGTATCGGCTAACTATCAGGATTCTGTGCTGTTAAAAGGATTTATTGACGGCTATAATACACTGGATGCCCTGGCATCTCTTGCGTTCGGTATCATTATCGTGACAACCATCAAGAAACTCGGTATCACTGATCCAAAAATAATCGCCAAAGAAACGGTCAAGTCAGGACTTGTCACAGTGATGCTGATGGGTCTGATTTATACATTACTCGCTGTTATGGGAACGATGAGTCTAGGAAAGTTCGAAGTCAGTGACAATGGGGGTATCGCACTCGCACAGATTACGCAGTACTACTTAGGGGATTACGGTATCATCCTTCTATCTCTGATTATTATCATCGCCTGTCTGAAAACAGCGATCGGCTTAATCACGGCATTTTCTGAAACTTTTGTAGAACTATTTCCGAGTCAGAAATATATCATGTTCGCAACGGTGGTAAGTATCGTGTCATTTACTATTGCGAATGTCGGCTTGACGCAGATCATCGCTTACTCGTTGCCGGTACTGATGTTCCTGTATCCGCTTTCTATCGTGCTGATTCTGCTGACGCTCTTTAGTAGTCTATTTCATGATTCAAAAATCGTCTACCAGGCGACTATCTACCTCACGCTGATTGCCGCTCTGATTGATGGTATCAAAGCAAGCCCTGCTTTCCTGAGTCAGACAGCATTTGCAGAAAGTATAATTAACTTCGGCAACCATTATCTACCTTTCTTCTCGATTGGTATGGGCTGGGTGCTTCCTGCTATTATCGGTTTTGTCATCGGCTTTATTATCTACAAAACGCGTAAACCTGAACTGAAAAGCACTCTATAAAAAGAAGCCTGGAGAATCTCCAGACTTCTTTTTATAGTTCTTCTTCCTTTTGACTGATGAAAAATTCTTTAGTACTTGCATTAAAAGCAATCTTAGCACAATAGCTAGATGAACCAATCTCAACTCTATCATTTTGAAAATTGATAAGTGCGATTGTATCATAATCCTTATCCAGGATTGAAATCATCTCTTCGTTCGTCAGGATGCTATGGCCAGCCGGTACATCTAAATGAAATTTCCAGTCTCTGAATATCAGTTCTTTTGAATTGTTCACGACAATTCCCCCGTATAAAAGTATTCGAAATTCATACGAGACATGATTAAATAATTTTATAACGTTTGCTACACACCTTACTGTCAAACTTTATGTTACACTAAAATGAATAATATTACAATAAATGGTATAGGAGGATGGGATGTTTTATCTGGAGATAGGTGATAGAGTCATGTATAGAACACTGCTGAAAAAATATTTAGCCAAATATGCAGATAGATTAATCATTACCGTTACAAGTGATGAAGATTTTGAGGGACAACCTTTTTACCAGGAATTTCAGGAAGACATCATCACTGTTAAAAAGGTTAGAGAATGGCCCGGTACTATCCGGTCAGGTGACCGAGCCTCTTCTTATTATTTTCCTTACAATATGAAGGTTGCAGAATACCTCAAGCGCTATAACTGTTTCTATAGAGCAGTTTCTAATGATACTTACACCTTGATGGAATCGCTTGATGGTATAGAGGCGGACCTTGCGTTTATGAATGGTAAAGAAGAAATTCTTTATACTATCACACACGAACGAGAAACAAGAATTATCTCGAAAGCACTCACACAGGAATTAAGACAGAATGGTTATGAAGTCTATTCACACCGTTGATTATCCTCGCGTGCCAGGTTTTGCGAAATGTCCATGAACTTCTGTAGTCTCATGGACATTGATAAAACAGTTTGGATCTGCTTCTTTAGCCACACGAATGGCATCCTGAAGTTCATAGCGCGTCAGTACCATCATAATCATCTGTGCAGGCTTCTGAGTATAGCCGCCGTATGTATCGGTAATAGTCATACCACGTCTGATAGAAGCAATCAGCGCTTGTCTGACCGCTTCACCTTTTGTTGTTACGATATTGATGGTCAATTTGATATGTGAAGTAAAGATGGTATCAACAGTTTTACCGGTAATATAAATAGAAAGTAAAGTCGTCAGTGCATTGCTCCAGCCGAGGAAGAAACCGGAACAAAGGACGATGATTCCGTTCAAAGCTGTCATAACGACACCGATAGAGATATTGCTATGCTGTGAGATAATCATTGCAATAATATCCATACCACCTGTTGTGCCCGAGTACTTTAGGATAACACCGACCCCCAGACCGCAGAGCATACCACCAAAAATAACATCAATCAACGGTTCTGAAGATATTTGTGTCACTGGGATGATAGATAAGAAAAAAGAAATAAAGCCGACGCTTAATATGGTCTGAATCATCACTTGTCTAGGTAGTTTTAAAAAGCCTAGAATCACGAGAGGTAAGTTGATCAGTAGATTAACGAGACCGGTATCCAGTGATGTCAGGATATGGACAAGTAAGGCGACACCACTTAGACCACTACTCAGCACATTGTGGGGCAGTAAGAATAAATTAAAACTGATAGCGATAATGAATGAACCGATAATGGTCACTAACAACTTAAAAATAAAGTGATCCTGGATACGCATATTGAATCTCCTTTGTGAAATAGATTAGGTTCATTATAGCAAAGTAAATTAAAGAAAGACCAATGGGCTCTGCACTCAATCTTACAGATAGCCGGACTTCTTATTACATCGCTTTCCCTCGTCCAATTTATTGGCATCACAGTAATACTTATTGAATAGGCAGTATTTATTTAGTTTAATAGAGTTCAGCATACATGATTAAATAAAAAACCGATTTCTCATTATTAGAGAAATCGGTTTTTCTGATTATGTCGGAACTTCAGCGCGTTTTGTGCTGTGTTTACGGAGAGCTGCTGCGAGTAATGATGAAGCAAACCCAAAACATGCGATGCCAACCATCACTAAAACAGGTATATTCAGTGTTAAGTCTTTATGCAAGTAAATCAGTTCACGTAAACCATCTGCGTAGAAGCCGAATGGATTCCACGTCAATACATATTTCTGATAAAACTCGTTCAGCATCTGTTTAGGCAGGGTGAGCATCTGCATGCTGAAGAATAACAGTAGCACAAAGATAGGAATAGCTTTCATACCGAGCCATGCCATGACTCCAAGAATCAGCATGATAAAGCCGAACATAGAAATAGCGATGAACATCGTTGTCTGAGTAATGTCGGGCATATAGAAACCAAGAACTTGTGTGATGAACCAGACACCGAGAATACTTGAAACAATGGCTGCGATAGCGGCCATAATCGCCTGCATAAATGTCGCTTTCAGACGTTCACCCTGCGTGACTAAACCAGATGTACGGAAGGCGAAGAAGAGCAGAACGCCTGTTACTAGTGAGCCCATCCAGATAGGTGTGAATAGCAGCATGCCGGCCATACCATTACCTTGGTGGTCTTTAATTTGATTTAAGGTTGTATGTTTAACAGTGACTGGATTCATGATGGCATCCATGTCAGACGCTACTACTTTAATATTGTTTTTATCGAGTTGTGCCACGGCTTGTTGACTGATTATTTTATTGATGCTGTCATCCATACCTGACAGCATTTTGTCGCTAATTGCAGCAGCCTGGCTAGATGCCCCTTGATTAATAATGACTTCAAGCTGACCTTTTTTAACAGCGATTGGTTTTAATAAGTTAGCATTTTCTTTCTGCATGTCTTTCATTTTCTTCTGCATGTCCTGAACGATTTTCTGTGCCTGCTGCGGTGGGATTGCACCACTAGCGACTTTTGCTTGTAAGTCTGCCTGCGCGTTTTCGGCTTTTGCTTTCGCTTCGGCTTTTTTAGCAGTCTGAATTTCACTGCGCATCGCACTCGTCGCGTTCTCTGTAAAGTGGGGCGGAATTACAATTGCACTGTAATATTCGTTGTTATCGAACCCTTTCTGCAGAGCGTCTTTATCTTTAACATTGATAAAATCCACTGTTTCATTCAAGTCTTTATTATTTCTGATTTTATCTGTGAATGTATCACCGATATTCATATCCTTACCTTGAGTTTCAAGCCCTTCGTCCATATTGACAATAGCGATGGGTAACTCTTTTGGTTTCGGATTGAATGCGGGATAGAACGCTGTAGACATAATACAGATGAGCAAGGTACCTACGATTAATGGAATATAATACAGTTTATTTTTTAAAATTTTCATATTGTCCTCCTTATTGAACATTATGTTGATTAATAATTACTCTGTATATTATAATCTGATTAATAAAGAACACAATAATCAATAATATGACTTATGTTTATTAATAGACATATTTTCACAAAATGTCTATTAATAGAAAGAAGGATGTTAAAATGCAAGATCGTCGAGTGCGTAAAACAAAAGAAAGTATTAAAGAAGCGTTTTTTAACCTTATGTCAGAGAAGCCTTTCAAAGATATTACAGTCAATCAGATTACTGAAAAAGCAGATGTTAACAGAGGAACTTTTTATCTGCATTATCTAGATAAGTTTGATTTAAGAGATAAACTTGAAAAAGAGATATTGAATGAACTGGAAGAGAATATAGCAAAGCAATCCTTGAGTAATATGATAGAGAGTCCTGAGCAATATGCGGCAGAATTGATTGGATTGATACTCGCTGTCATTGAAAAGAATCAGGATTATTTCAAGGTTACTTTGATTCATCAGGATTTAGGATTGCCGCAGGAGTTTTCTCGCATTATTCGCAATAGACTGAAAAACCAGCTGTTGCTGCCTGAGAGAGTTGATATTGTACCGATTGACTATTATTTTGCATTTATTGTCAATGCCCAGACCGGCATTATTAAACAATGGGTAAAGAGTGGCATGAAAGAATCAAAGGAAGAGATAGCAAAATATGCGTTTACGCTTGCTTACAACGGTCCGCTGAAACTGATGCATCAATATTTGGAGCAGGAAAAGAAAAACTAAGCTTGCGGAAAAGGAAGTAGGGTAGAAGAGAAATAAGAGAAGAGAGGTCAGGTCATACTCATGAAACGGTTCTGTTATGCAATTGTCTCCAGTCTTAGTTTATACATTGTGCTGTTGCTACTTGATCAGCTCTTTCATACACAGACAGCGCTATTATTGCTGAATATTGATTTTATGATTAAGAGTGCGCCTTTTATCATAGAATTAGGACTGCATGTCATGGCCGGCGTAGTCCTCTATTATATGCTGAGCATTCTTTACCGTTATAGAACGCTGTTCAAAGCAGCGCTCCTTGTTTCGCTCATTCAGTTCATTTTTTTGTATTTTCAGCTGACAGCTTTAGCAGTGACAGATTCTCTTGTTCTTTCAGCATCGGGTTTTATCATCTGGCTGGCAGGACATCTTGTATACTTGCTGATAGCCGCACGTTTAATTGCGATTGAGCATAGAACCTGATATTTTATGAATTTATGAAAATAATTGCGCTCTCTTACTCGGAAAGTGGTAAAATCAAATTATGTTAATAAAATCACAAACAAGGAGAGTTTACTTATGCAAATTGAAAAACCGGTTAAGTCCGTATCTGATACATTTACCAGTACAGATAATATCGGAGAAGCTTTGACACAAGTCGCATTAAAAGAAGTGAACGTCGACCGTGAGCCGGCTCGCTATATTTTAAAAGCTATTATTGCAGGCTTTCTGCTGGCGATTATGGCTGTCTTCTCTTTGGCTGTCAAAACACAGTTTGAAGGGGCAAGTCACGGACTTGTCAATATTTTAGGCGCTATCGCCTTCAGTATCGCGCTCGTTATGATTGTCATGACAAGAGCGGAACTATTAACAAGTAACTTTATGTACCTGACGGTAGGACTTTATTATCGGACGATTTCAATGAGTAAGGTCGCAAAAATCTTCATCTATTGTTTTATCGGTAATATTATCGGCGGCTTTATCTTATTCGGTATGATGACGGGCACGAAAGTGATGACGCCTGAAATGGTCACCGCTCTTACAAAGACAGTTTCTGCTAAAACAATTGAATCAACCTGGCTGGCGATTATGATTAAAGCGATTTTTGCTAACTTCTTTATCAATATCGGTATCTTTATTGCCATGCAGTGTAAAGAGGCACTCGCAAAAGCATTCTTCATCGCTATCGGTGTCGTGATATTCGTCTTCATGGCTTATGAGCACGTGGTATATAATACAGGGTTATTCGCCGGTATGATGTATTACAATCCGGCTGCTATTTCATGGATTGATATTCTTAAAAATGTGGTCTTTGCTTTCATCGGTAACTTTATCGGTGGCGGTATCTTCGTAGGGTTAGTCTATGCTTATCTGAACGGTCATCGTGACGATATTGTTAAAGCCAAATAGTGATTTCAAATACGAACCCTGCCAAAGGTTCGTATTTTTTATTTTCTGGGCTAGATGATGGCAGTAGTTACACGTGAAACGGGTATAAAAGCTTAAAGGAGTGAAGATATTTGGGTAATCTGGATCAGTTTCTGACAGCATTCAATTTACTGCATGAAGCGATGAAGAAATACACAAAACGCGATGATAATTTCGGTTCACTGCTCTATCAGCTAAAAGAGAAGCATCCTGTCATCAAGCAGTATCAGGATGATATCGATATGGCCCGTGAACTACGCAATTTACTTGTACATGAAAAGAAAGAGACATTCAATATAGCAGAGCCTACAACAGAATTCATCGATATGCTGACGACAATCCGTCAACAATTCGAGAATCCGGCGACCGTCAGTATTTTCAGTAAAGAAGTCATCAGTTTAAGAGACAGTGATAGCCTGCTGAAAGTCCTTGAGCTCGTAGAACAGTATCATGTTTCTCAGTATCCAGTCTTTCAGGGACAATGCTTTCTCGGTATTCTGACAGACAACGGTATTACGAACTGGCTGTCATCTGTGAGGAAGGAAACACCACTTGATTTAAACAAATATAAGGTCAGCGAAATTTTAACTAAAGACGATAAAGGTGCTTCTTATGAAGTGATAAGGCAGGACATGCCGCTTTATGAAATTGAGAAAAAAATGATAGAACGCATCAATCAGAAAGGTCAGTCCAAGCTGGTGCTGCTGATTTCTAAAACAGGCGCCATTAAGCAGAGAGAAGACATCATAGGTATTATGACGCCAGGAGATATGCCGAAAGTGATGGAGCATCTCTTATTAAAAAACAGCTTTCCCACATAATGGGGAAAGCTGTTTTATTTGTTTCTGGGCACTGTGATCATTTTTTAAACTTTCGTATCAATATAGTGAGGGCTGTGATTAGTTGAACTACAATACAGCCGATAAGGATCATTAATAGCAGTGAATGCTGATTTTCAAAATAGATAGCAGTGAAGGCCCAGACGAAAACAAGCGGATAAAGAAAATCGTGATACTTAAATGCGATATAAACACAAAGCGCAGTTGCCACTACCAGCATCACCCATGTCCATGTCAGTTCAGACAGTCCTATGACGTGCGAAACATCGAGTGATTTCACATAGGTGAAAATATTGACTATTGTCGCTACGGTAACCCAGGCAAAATAAATACTAAAAACTGAGCGGTCAAATGGATGATTATGATGCTGCGATATTTTGCGGTAGATAATGACTAAAGTAAGCAGTAAAGCGATGATAACGATAACTGAAGTGAGCTTCCAGTTCTGCGTGAAGACATAAATCCATAAGCCGTTCAGAATAAAGTTCAGAATCGGCCAGAATGTCAGATTCTCACCTTGCGTTAAGTCGTAAGATTGTTGTTTATCTAACAACAGACGAATTATCCAGATGATAATGAACAGATAAATGAGACTCCAGATAGAAAAAGCATAACCCGCAGGCTGAATCAGTGCTTGATCCTGATTAGCTACTCTGCCGACATTCATTGAAGTTAAATAGTTCATGACAAGTGTACCGATAAATACAACCAGATAAATAAGTGGCCAAACTTTTGCGCGAGACATCGTCCACACCCTTTCCTTTAAATATATTATTCCCTGTCACGTCAATTTAACACGTCCAGATGCGTCAGTTTTTTAATGACTGTTATTAAGCATCTGTTCTAGGATTACCTTTCGGATGAATAAACTGATAACGCTGAATATCCTGCTTGGTCAGCACACGTTCCGAGATATAGTAAGGCTTAATATAGTTCATTTCTGTTACTTTAATACTCCCGTTTTGATAGACGTGTTCCACATAAGCGACATGTCCTTGTCTGCCTCGGGCTGATTGCAGTAACGAACCTTCAAGAGGTCGCTGGTTCACAATATAGCCTTCTTCTTTTGCTCGTGTTGCCCAGTATTTTGCATCATTCCAGGATTTCGCTATCATTTTGCCATCCTGTCTGACTTTATCAAAAACATAATAAGTACATTGACCTTCATCATAAGTATTTATGGTCATAGGGTCAGGTCTCATCTGCTTTACTAATTGATTGTTTGATGCCGTAAAGGTCTCCCGGTAATGATATCCCCCAGCTCCGAGCAATATGACAGCAAACAAGAAAATTTTTTTCATATTCCACCTTCGTCGCCATAGAAACATACACCTTTAATAGTCATAAGCATCATTCCTTTTCTTAAAAACATTACCTCTTAGACAACTTAATAAGTGAATATAGCATAGCCCAATAAATATAGGAATACAACTATTTACATGATTTGTATCAATATTGCAAATCAAATTATTATTAGTTACTAGTAGCAGGTAATAAGTGTTAGAATAATTACCGTAGAGATTTTCAGTATAGATAGATGCATTTGATAACTGAAATGGAAGGTAGTGGCTGAATGGTATTAGAAACAGATTTACTCATTTTAGGCGGAGGGACAGGTGGCTATGTGGCTGCTATTCATGCGGCTAAACAAGGACAGAAAGTCGTCATCGTCGAGAAAGAACAGCTCGGGGGCACTTGTCTGCATCGCGGTTGTATTCCGACTAAAGCGTTGCTACGCAGTGCGGAAGTTTATGACACCATTAAACGGGCTGGTGAATTTGGTATCTCGAGCAGTGAAGCAGGCTTTGATTTCCTGAAAATACAGGCCCGGAAGGAAAAGATTGTTGAGCAGCTGCATCAAGGGGTGAAAGCCTTATGCGAAAAAAATAAAATCAAAATCTATCACGGAGAAGGCGCGATATTAGGTCCTTCTATTTTCTCGCCTGTCTCAGGTGCCGTAGCAGTTACTTTCCCGAATTCAGATGAGGAAGAACAGATTATCGTACCGAAAAAGCTCATTATTGCGACAGGTTCTTCTCCGCGTACCCTGCCAGATGTCGAGATAGATGAAACCTTTATTCTGACATCAGACGGGGTGCTTAGTCTGCAGGAACTGCCGAAGAAAATGGCAGTGATCGGCGGCGGTGTCATTGGCGTGGAATGGGCATCTCTTCTGAACAGTTTTGGAGTAGATGTCACAATCATAGAATACGCAGAACGGCTCGTCATCAACGAAAGCGCATCAGTCGCGAAAGAACTGCAGAGGCAGTTTGAAGAACGTGGCATTCAAGTGATGACGCAAAGAGCTGTCAGAAGTGCCTCAGTAGAGTCAGAGAAGGTGCAGATTGAAGTAGTAGGGCACGATATTATGACATTTGATAAAGTCATGGTTGCTGTAGGCCGGACGCCGAATGTTAACGGTATAGGACTGCAGAACACATCCGTTCAGTTCGATGATAAAGGCATCCAGGTCAATGATTACTATCAGACAGCAGAAAGTCATATTTACGCGATCGGTGATTGCATTGATACGCTTCAACTCGCACATGTTGCTGCCAAAGAAGGTGAAATAGCTGTACGTCATTTACTGGGAGAAGCAGTGATGCCGCTTAATTATCATGATATTCCCAAATGTACTTATACACAACCTGAGATTGCGAGTGTTGGCTATCATGCATCGAATTTCCCGGAAAATATGAACGTCAAAGTCGGCAAGTTTCATTTCAGAGGCAATGGGAAATCACTCATTTACGGAGAACCGGACGGTTTTGTTGAAGTACTGCGAGACACCCAGACTGATGACCTTATCGGTGTGACGATTATCGGTCCACATGCTACAGAGCTGATCGGCGAAGCAGCAGCAGGTATCTACTTAAATGCATCCGCACTTGAATTAAGTGACGTGATTCATGCGCACCCGACCATGTCCGAAACATTGATGGAGGCAGCACTGGATAGTTATGGACTGGCGATTCATAAATAGGAGGTAAAAAATGAGACAACTAAAAGAAACAGGACTCACGAAAGAAGAACTTATCCATGCGTTTAAACATGTTCTTAGAGGCCGGAGATTAGATGAACGACTCTGGCAGCTGACACGTATCGGTAAAACATCATTTAATATTTCCGGGCAAGGTGCAGAAGTAGGGCAAGTGGCAATGGTCATGGCTTTCCAGCCGGAAAAAGATTATTTCCTGCCTTATTATCGTGATATGACAGCTTGTCTGACCTGGGGGATGTCCTCGAAAGATATTATCCTCGGATCCTTCGGTAAAGAAGCGGATCCCTCATCTCATGGCCGCCAGATGCCAAATCACTATGGCTCAAAAGAACACAACATCATTTCACATTCTTCCCCTGTCTCTACGCAGCTGAACGTTGCAACAGGAATCGGTTACGCTGCGTTACTGGAGGAATCTGACTCTGTGACTGTAACGACAACCGGAGAAGGATCATTTAACCAGGGTGAAGTTGCAGAAGCGATGAATTTTGCCGCCATCAAGAAACTTCCCATTATCTTTGTAGTCGAAAATAACTTATGGGCTATCTCTGTAGGCATCAAAGAACAGTATGCCAATAAAGAGATGGCAGAGCGTGCAGCAGCCTATGGTTTTGAAGGGATTCGAGTAGACGGCATGAACTTTACTGAATGTTATCTTGCATTCAAACACTATGTTGAAGCAGCACGTGCAGGGAAAGGGCCGGCACTTGTTGAACTGATGGTATCACGGATGACTTCTCACTCATCGGATGATGATCAGACGGTTTATCGTTCTAAAGAAGAACTGGAAGAAATGAAGACAAAAGATCCGCTTGCAGCTTTTCAGAAACAGATGCTGGATGAAGGTTATCTGACGCAGCAGGATATAGATGCAATGGAGCTGGAACTGAAAGAAGAAATCAATAAGGCAACAGATGAAGCAGAACACATGCCGGATCCGGATGCAGCCGATATTCTGGCACATGTCTGGGCAGAGAATTAGAGAGGAGGTCCATTTATGACAATGATGACTTATTTAGAAGCAATCAATCGTGGAATCGCAGAAGAAATGGAAAAGGACGACAAGGTCGTTATTTTTGGTGAAGATGTCGGCGGTGTAAAAGGCGGTGTCTTTGGTGTGACTAAAGATCTGGCAGCACGTTTTGGTGATAAACGGGTATTCAATACACCCCTTACAGAAGGGCTGATCGGTGGACTGGCAGTTGGGCTTGGTGTACGTGGTTATCGTGCCATTGGTGAATTTCAGTTCGCAGATTATATTTTGCCGGCGGTCAATGAAATCATGTCTGAAGCCGCCCGCATACGCTACCGGACAAGAGGGGATTTCACTGCACCGATTGTTTACCGCACGCCTTATGGTGGCGGTGTCAGAGGCGGATTCTACCACTCACAGACGACGGATAAGATTTTTGTAGGACAGCCCGGGCTTCGCGTCGTCACACCATCATCTGCCTATGATGCGAAAGGACTGATAAAAGCAGCGATTCGCAGTGATGATCCAGTGCTGTTCTTTGAGCATAAACGTCTTTACAGATTATTGAAAGAAAACGTACCTGATACAGACTACGTCGTGCCGCTTGATAAAGCGAATATTGTCAGACAAGGTGAAGATATAACCGTCATTGCTTATGGGATGGCTCTTCAATTTGCACTTAAAGCAGCTGAGACACTTGCAGAAGAGAATATCGAAGCAGAAATTGTAGATGTTCGTTCTTTATATCCACTTGATAAAGAGACATTGATTCAGGCAGCGAAGAAAACAGGTAAAGTCCTACTTGTGACAGAAGATAACAAAGAACAAAGTGTAATGAGTGAAATAGCGGCTATTATAGCTGAAGAAGCACTCTTCGATTTAGATGCGCCTATCCGTCGTCTGGCAGGTCCGGATTCACCGAGCATGCCTTATGCGCTATCTTTAGAACGTGAATTTCTGATTAATGAAGAGAAAGTAAAGCATGCAATGCGTGAACTGGCTGAATTTTAAGAGTAAAGGAGCGTCATCATGGCGATAAAGACTATTGTATTACCAGGTTTAGGTGAAAGTGTCACAGAAGCCTCTATCACAAACTGGCTTGTCCAGCCGGGCGATCAAGTTGAACGTTATCAGCCAATAGCTGAAGCGACTTCTGATAAAGTGACTACTGAAATTCCCTCTGATTTTGCAGGCACTGTCAAAGAACTGTTGGTTGAACTGGATAAAGATATTCCGATTCACGACCCCATTATGACGATTGAAGTAGCAGGCGAGCAGGAAGAGGAAGAAGTAGCTGAGGATCACGACAAGTCACTGAATGATGACGCGTCAGCTAAAGATGTTCCTGAAGAAAAGCATCAAATGCGCTATTCTCCAGCAGTGCTGAAACTCTCGCAGGAACGCCATATCGATCTTTCGCAAGTGACTGGGACAGGTCGGCATGGTCGCATCACACGAAAAGATATTCTGAACTTCCAGCCTCAAAAAGCAGCAGAAAAGTCTGAAACCGTGACTCCGGCAGCTGCGACAGAAGTGATGCAGACAGATGGTGTCAGAAAAGCGATTGCCAAGCGCATGGTACAAAGTGTTAATGAAATTCCACATGCCTGGATGATGGTGGAAGCGGACGTTACAGAACTTGTAAAGTTGCGTAACGCTCATAAAACCACTTTTAAAGAGCAGGAGGGCATCTCACTTTCATTCTATCCATTCTTCATCAAAGCAGTGGCACAGGCGCTGAAGAAACATCCAAAGATGAATGCATCATGGGTTGATAATGAAATCACTTTCTTTAAAGACATCAATATCTCTATTGCTGTTGCGACGGATGATCACCTATTTGTACCGGTCATCAGAAATGCAGATGAATTGTCGGTTAAAGGAATCGCTAAAGAAGTAGATCGTCTTGCAAAAGCAGTACGTAATAACAGTCTGACCTCTGAGCAGATGCAGGGGGGGACGATCACAGTCAATAACACGGGCTCATTTGGCTCAGTGATGTCTCAGGGCATCATTAATTATCCGCAAGCCGCTATCCTGCAGATTGAAAGTATTAATAAGCGAGTAATACCAACTGAAGAAGGTGGACTTAAATTTGCTGATATGATCAACCTTTGTCTGTCGATTGATCACCGTATTTTAGACGGACTTGCTGCAGGACGTTTTCTGGCAGATGTTAAAAGCAATCTGCTGCAATTTAACAATGAATCAGATATTTATTAAACCATATACCTTGAATGTGAGTTTTAAGTTAACATTCAAGGTATTACTTTGTTAACTTTTCTAACTGATTTCATAGAAAGCTCAAGGAAGACAGGTTATGTATACAAAAGTTATTTATATAGTAGAAACATGCTATATAACAAGAGTTAACAGGAACCTTTTTAGTTAATTCAACGAGTAAAAATATACTTATAAAAGGTAAATACACTTAAAAAATAAGCGTTTTCTTTAATTGTTCACATTTGTATGTCTCATACTTTAACGCTTTGGTGTATAGTAGTGGTATTAAAAAACAGGAGAGGAGTCCTGAAGACTAAGATTGATGTAGTACAGTTAAAACTCAGTTGATTATACAACTGAAAGATTATGAGGAATTACTGCAGGATTGTTCATAATAGAATAACTGTTCTTACAAAATTTCAGAATATTTGAAAATTTAAGTCGTTTTTCTAAAGAATGTTTGTAAATTTTTAATTAGTGGAACTAAAAGTAATGTGTTGAAAAAAACTCGATAAAAGGTGGATAATCATGAATCAAAATCACACAAGTGAAAACTTTAAAGGCGATAACAAGTTAATTATCGGTATTGTTCTTGCAGTATTAACTTTCTGGCTTTTTGCTCAATCACTCGTTAACATCGTCCCGACATTAAAAGATACTTTTAATACAAGTATGGGTAACATCAATACAGCGCTCAGCTTAACAGCTCTTTTCTGTGGGATGTTCGTGGTAGGTGCAGGTGGTATAGCAGATAAATACGGTCGTGTAAAAGTCACACAAGCCGGTCTTATTTTAAGCATTATCGGTTCAGTCCTCGTTATAGCGACAACTATTCCAGCTGTTATGATGGTTGGACGTGTTATCCAAGGTTTCTCAGCAGCAGCAATCATGCCTGCAACACTCGCTATTGTTAAAGCTTATTACCACGGTGCAGATCGTCAGAGAGCATTAAGTTTCTGGTCAATCGGTTCTTGGGGTGGTTCAGGTATCTGTTCATTCTTCGGTGGAGCCGTTGCAACAACATTCGGATGGCAATGGATTTTCGTTATTTCAATCGTCTTATCTATTATTGCAATCTTCCTGATTAAAGGTACACCTGAAACAAAAGCAGATGAAGAAACACGTACACGCTTTGACGTGCCTGGTTTAGCCATTTTAGTCGTATTTGTATTAGGTCTTGAACTCTTCATCACTAAAGGTGGAGAATTTGGTTATACTTCAATGATCTCATTAGGTTTAATCGCTTTAATCGTCGTATCATTCATCATCTTCTTCTTACGTGAACGCGTATCAAGAAATCCATTAATCGACTTCCACCTCTTCTCTAACAAACCTTATACAGGTGCTGTTGTTTCTAATTTCCTGTTAAACGCAGTCGGTGGTACTTTAGTTGTAGCGAATACATTTGTACAGCAAGGCCTTGGATTCTCATCTTTCCAAGCAGGTTCTTTATCACTGACTTACTTAGTGATGGTCTTACTGATGATTCGTGTCGGTGAAAAGATGTTACAGAAAATGGGCGCTAAAAAACCGATGATGTTAGGATCAATTATTGCGGCAATCGGTATCCTGTTAATTTCATTAACATTCCTGCCTCAAATGCTCTATATCGTCAGCTCAATTATCGGTTACTTATTATTTGGTTTAGGTTTAGGTATCTATGCAACGCCTTCTACAGATACAGCGGTATCTACTGCACCTGAAAATAAAGCAGGGGTTGCAGCGGGTATCTACAAAATGGCTTCATCTTTAGGTAACGGTTTTGGTATGGCAATCAGTGGTGCTGTCTATGCGACTGCTATTGTTGGACTGGGACTTTCTCACGGTGCAATGATTGCATTATGGGTGAACGTAGCTATGGCGTTAGTATCATTCCTGGCTATCATGTTCTTAATTCCTAATGATGATAAACGTGTAAAATAGGATAGAATTCAAGAGACAACGTTATCGTTGTCTCTTTTTTATTGGAGGTTATAAAATGGTAAAACTGAATATTTACGAGGAATGGCTTAAGATCTTGAATAATAATGAAAAGAAACTGCTCTATACGATGACAACAGGCTGCTCAGTCTGTCATGCTGATTATCCTCGTGTAAAAGCTTTGGTAGAGGAAGAACAAATTTCGGGCTATTATCTGATGGCTGATGAGATTCCTGAGGCAGCGGGTCAGCTCTCTTTGTTTACTTCTCCGGTAGTCATGCTCTTTAATCAGGATAGAGAATATCACCGGCAAGCACGGATCATTGATTTTGAAACTCTTCATACGCGAATGAAGCAGCTGAAACTGGAATATTAATGGCAATCAGTTCATAACAGTGAGATAATTAATTGAAGCGTTTTCATCAATTGTTCCAAACATAAGGAGGACATGGTAATGAAAGAGTATGATTTAATTGTCATCGGTTTTGGTAAGGCAGGAAAGACGCTGGCTAAATTTATGGGTCGGCAAGGTAAACAGGTCGCAGTGATTGAAAAATCCAGCAGAATGTACGGGGGAACTTGTATTAATATCGGTTGTATTCCTTCAAAGTTACTCATTCACGATAGTGCGAAGCAACGACCATTCGAACAGTCGATTGCTCGTAAGGAAGAAGTGACGTCACTTCTGAACAAAAAGAATTATCATAAATTATCTGGGGAAGAAAATGTAGAAGTAATTGACGCAAAAGCACACTTCAAATCGAATAAAGTACTTGAACTGCACTTTGCAGATGGGACAGCAGAAGAAATGACAGCAGAGCATATCGTCATCAATACAGGGGCTGTCTCCAACGTGCCACCTATTAAAGGGGTTATAGAATCGAAACACGTCTATGATTCAGAAGGCATTATGCAGCTGACGAAGCAGCCTAAACGTCTGGTCATTGTCGGGGGCGGCTATATCGCACTTGAGTTCGCTGCATCATTCGGTGATTTCGGTACCGAAGTCACGGTCCTTGAGCGTGGCAACCAAATTCTTGGGCACGAGGACCAGGAGATTGCTGCTATGGCCATCAAAGATATGGAAGCGCATAATGTGACTTTCGTATTAAATGCGAGTACTGAAGCATTTGAAGATCAAGGTGATGAGGTCATAGTGAAGACATCTCAAGGCGATTTTACAGCAGATGCAGTCCTCTATGCGACAGGACGTAAGCCGAATACAGATTTAGGACTCGAAAACACAGATATAGAACTCGGTGCACGCGGTGAGATCAAAGTAAATGAATATCTTGAAACAACTGTGCCAAATGTCTATGCTGCAGGTGATGTGACGGGCGGACCCCAGTTCACATATATTTCGCTTGATGATTTCCGTGTTATTAAAGACGGACTTGTTGGCGAGCGTAAACGCACGACAGAAAATAGAGGTATTATTCCGTATACCGTTTTCATCACACCGCCTATTTCTGTCGTCGGTATGACAGCTGATGAAGCTCGTGCTAAAGGCTATGACATTATGGAAGGTAGAGTCAAAGTCTCAAGCATCACGCGTCACACAATAGATGACGAAGGCAGAGGACTCTTTAAATCTGTTGTTGATAAGAAGACACATCAAATATTAGGTGCGACACTTTACGGTGTGAAGTCTGATGAGCTGATTAACTTGATTGCACTTGCTATGAATCAGCAAGTTCCTTATGAGGTCATTCGTGATACGATCTATACACATCCAACGATTGTGGAGTCATTCAATGATCTATTCAATGTCAGTGAGTAATTATTTTCCATTCGGGTATAGAATAAGTAATTATACTCTGGAGGGATAGTCATGACCGTTAAGAAACAAATCATAAAAATGACGTTACCACTAGCAGGTGGTCTCATAGTCGGCGCATTAACGAGTAAAGCTCAAGACGATTATAAGCAGTATGAACAGCCGCCGCTCGCACCACCACCTGCTGCCTTCCCGATTGTCTGGCCGGTACTTTATACAGGAATGGGCGTGGCTTATTATTTAGCTGATCGCTACACGACAGACAAAAGTGTTAAGGTCAGTCATTATGCACAGCTCGGTTTAAACTATTTATGGTCGATTTTGTATTTTAATCTAAAATTACGAGGTACAGCCCTCATTGAAAGCTTCTGTCTGCTTGCGGCTGGACTTTTAGCAGCCCTCATCTTTTATGACCATAATGAGATAGCAGGTCTCTTAATGACACCTTATGTCGCATGGCTCGCATATGCAAGTTATCTGACAGCAGGTACCATTAAGCTGAACCATGATAAACCAGGATTTAGCCGAGATTTTTAAAAACAGCCGATTGGCTGTTTTTTTTTGTATGTATAAATGTAAAGAGGGTATAAGTCACTAGTGTTGCATAAATAAATACAGAATTTTCTGAACTTTTATTTTCTACGAAAATTTAAAAATTGAAAACACCTAAACAGAGGTAGCGATCATCCATTTTTTTACTGATGTAATTACGTAATAA
>NZ_SCWA01000017.1 GCF_004359615.1 Macrococcus brunensis | reverse complement strand
TGACCATCTGTAATTTGAATTCTGGACTGAAACTTCTTCTTTCACGTGACATAAATAAATCGCCTACTTTCTTAGATTAACAATATCTATTCACATAGAAATTGTCCAACTAAGTGTAGACGATTCAGATCTTTACCCTTATTGCATGAGATTTTTTAATATAATTTATTTTTAGTGTCTTACATAATGGTGATTAACCTCATCATTTATGATACGCTTGCCCTTTCATTATCCTATAAGCTCTATACACCTGCTCGAGCAGTATGACTTTCATCATCTGGTGAGGGAAGGTCATTTTACTGAAGGAGAGTTTGTAGTTGGATCTTGCGCTGACGCTGTCGTGCAGACCGTTTGAGCCGCCGATGATGAAGGTTAGGTGACTTTTGCCCATGTTCATGTTGTTCTCGATATGTTCGGACAGTTCAACTGAATCGAGTTGTTTGCCCAGGATTTCTAGTGTATAGACGTAGCTGTCATCTTTGATTTTTGATAGAATACGCTCCGCTTCTTTCTTCCGCGCGATTTCGATATCCTTGTCACTCATATTGTCCGTATCTTTCTCATCCTGCACTTCTATGAGTTCCATCTTCGTATAAGCACCGAGTCGTTTGACGTATTCATCCACCGCCTGCTTCCAGTACTTCTCTTTCAACTTACCCACACTTATAATTGTAATCTTCATCTATATTCATCCTCATTGTATGATTTATTCGAGTTATCCACATGTTATTAACTTATACACATTTCACAACCCTTATTTTATCGTATCTTCTCTTTTTCCGCTCTCTTTCTTCCATTTTTTTATGCATAAACATAAAAAAAGATGCCTTATTTCTAAGACATCTTATACAATTGTGGATAACTTCTTTTCTATCCACAAAGTTATTCACTGTTATCCACATTTCTAGTGGAGTTAATGAAAAGTGTGTAAATTAGAGTTCATAAAGCTTTGTTGCCACTTCTTTATCCGTATCATGCAGCGTGACATCATTTTTTGTATCGATATCATGCTCATTTAATACCTGTTCCACACTCATGCGGGCTAAATCCTTCAGATTATTGTCGCGTGATAAGTGAGAGAGATAGATACGTTTCGTCGAGCCTGTAATGACTTCACGCATCGCATATGCTGCATCCTCATTTGAGACGTGTCCCATATCACTTAATATACGCTGTTTGGTTTTCCACGGATAACGGCCCATTCTCAGCATATCGACATCATGATTGCTCTCAAAGACGAAACAGTCACTGCCGTGTATCATGCCTTTCATGCGGTCAGAAACGTAGCCGGTATCTGTGATCATCGTCAGCTTCTTGTAGTCATTGTGAAAGATATAGAACTGCGGGTCTATCGCGTCATGTGACACATTAAAGGATTCGATATCAAAGCCTGCGATACTTTTCGTTTCGTATGGATTGAAAATCATCTTCTGGTCCTGCGGGATATTTTTATCTGCCCGTTCTATTGCTTTCCATGTGTTTTCGTTTGCATAGACTGGTATTTTGTACTTTCTTGCTAACACACCGAGTCCTTTGATGTGGTCGATATGTTCATGGGTGACGAGGATGCCATCCAGGTCTTCTATTTTGCGGTCAATCTGGCTGAAAAGGTCGACCATCTTCTTACCTGATAAGCCGACGTCTACTAATAATGAACCTTTGTCACTTTCGACGTAAGTTGCATTACCTGTTGAGCCACTTGCCAGTACTGACATTTTAATCATTGATATCACTCTCTTTATTACTTCAGTATAGGTTCCTGCGGATTCAGTGCATCCACATAGAACGTCTCACGCTTGCCGTTCTTATGAAGAACTGCAACTTGCCATGTCGGTTTGAGTACTTGTCCTTCTATATTCGGTACGACGGAATAATAGCCCAGGCGGACCGCCGTAATCTCGTCTCCTGCTTTCAATTCATTCTGATAATACAGAACCTCAAGTGCACGTCTTGGTTCAACGACTTGTTTCTTCTTGTTATTGTTACCGATGCCTTCCTGCAGGTTCTCGATATAGGACTGCTCATAGCTATAGGCTTCCTGGTTATCATTATAATTCACCACGACTTTTGCCGTATCATTGCTCAGTATGGGATACTTGTTAAAAGTCTGCTCGTAGAGTATACGTTTATTGATGCGGTCAATGCCGCTCAGAATATATTCAGTTCCTCTATAAGGGACTGTTGCCATAAAGATATTCAGGTCTTCCATGATGGCATCCGGCTCTATCGCGCTGAGAGGCAGATTGGTCGCGATACGGTCTTTGATGACTTTATCTTTAACGACAGTATTACTGCGTGTGGTATTTGTTGCTTCGAACTTCTTGCTGCGACCCGATAAGTAGTTCAGTTTGACGCCTTCTGACGGTGGCAGTTCTTTCGGTAACTTGATATTCTCTTTCTCAAAAGACAGCACTTTTTCATTGGCGATATCTATCTGGTTGGAGCGTTCGACTTTCTGATAGTACAGCACACCAAGACAGATATTGATAATCAGGAAGACGAAGATAAACAGTGAACTTGCTTGTTTCCAATCCACTACTTCAGCCTCCCATTCTCATATTTCAGCCATTGATTGTCATATTCAATATACCAGTAAGGTTCAAACAGCAGATTAGCCTGTATTTCACTGTCTGCTGATTTTTTCATCTCATAGCCAATCAGCATGTTCGTGATTTTATCGAAACGATATTCCTTTGAAGAAGCAAGTCTGTAACGAACGCTTTCTGCACTCGGCAGTTTCTCTACTTCCTGGGTCGACGGCACTGCGACACTTGTCGATAACAGTCCCCGTCGATATTCATATTGATCATCTTTACCCCAGATGACTGAGATATTGGAAAGTCCCGTGTCATTAAAGACAGGTCTGCCTCCTAGATACATCTGATAATCAATCATTCTATTATCATCATTGATATCAAACAGTCGATAATCATCTGTGAAGCCGCCGTGACTACTGATGAACTTGAATGATTTAACCAGTATATCACGCGGGGCGGCCTTAACTGAATCCGCTTCTGATAAATTGTTATATTTATAGATGTCACTGTCATTGACAGAGACGATACCTGTATTACTGAAATACGTCGTACTCTCTTTTCTGTCACGCTCAATGATATTATCCTGATCATCCAGTACAGCATCGTTAATATCCTTGACATTGATACGATCCGCTATATATCGATAAGCTTTAACGCTGTCCGCTTCTTCCGGGATATAGAGCTGCATCTTATCGCTGGATGTCAATTCATTTGTAACAAGACTTGTATAGTTTACCATAGACTTGCGTTCTTGTTGCAACATCTTATTGAATGTCTGACTCTTCGCATCCGTCTCTATCTTCAGTACTTTTGTTTTGCCGATCAGATAAATATTGACGTTCGTGCGGCTTTCGCTATCAATCATCAAGCGCTTAAAAGTATACTTATCTTCCGATTTATAGTTCATATCTAATATATTTGTCACGTACATGGTCTGAGGGATATCAACAGTAAAATCAAATAACGTAAAACGGTTACCGATATTTTCCGCCTGAAATTTACCGTTATTATCAATCAGATAAGCGGACTGAATATGACTTTCGCTTAAAAAATTAGTCATTTCTATAATCAGATGACTTTCTGTCGTTCCTTTGATATTACCTTCATTGTATGAGACCACCTGATAGGGCATATAGATATTCTTGATATTATCAATAAATCTAGGACCGATTGTTTTCTTTTCAACGACCGCTGTGTCTACATTGGTCAGCTGAGGCTTAAAGTTCCATATCAGATAGGTCAGCACCATACTCGTGCAGACCAGAATAATCAGTATGAGACTTTTAATGATGTTCTTATACATCCCAATCACCATCATCTAAGACTTCACAAGGCAATGTGATATACACAGATGTACCCTGATTTTCCTGGCTGTTCGCCCAGATACGTCCGTTATGCGCTTCTACAATTTCTTTACTGATGGCAAGACCTAGACCTGTTCCGCCCATCGTACGTGTTCTTGCTTTATCGACCCGGAAGAAGCGGTCAAAAATCTTGTCGACTTTGTTTCTTGGAATACCGATACCATTATCTTTAATCTGAATGGTCATCCGGTTAAATAACATGTTTTGTTTCACATGAAATTCAACACGTTTTTTCCCTTTTGAGTACTTGAGCGCATTAGAGATAACGTTATCAAATACTTGCGTCATCTTGTCGGGGTCGATTTCTACAAAGATACCTGCTTTCGGGATATCACGGATAAATGTCGCTGATTTGCCTTCACTCATCTCAAAACGATTGATGATTTTATGGATGAACATATTAAAATCAATTAGTTCGCGGTTAATGTTTTCATTAGAGTTGTCCATTTTAGAGAGTTGCAGCAGGTCATTGACGAGACGAATCATGCGGTCCGTCTCTTCTCGTGTCACGCTCAGGAACTGGGGCGCCAGTTCAGGATTCTGCCAGGCACCTTCTTCGAGCGCCTCGATATAGCTGCGCATAGATGTCAGCGGCGTCCGTAGTTCGTGCGAAACGTTTGCGACGAACTCACGACGTTCATTTTCGACATGATGCTGTTCGGTCACGTCATGGAGTACAGCGATATAACCTGTGATAAAGCCTGTCTCCTGAATAATCGTCGAGAAACTGGCACGGACAATCAATGGATACTCACCTGCGATATCAATGATGACGCCTCCACTATTCTCCTGCAATTCTTCCAAAGAATAATGTTCCTCCATCTTAAGTACATCCAGTACATGACGGCCCTCTATATCATCCTGATTGACGGCCAGCATGCGCAGCGCCATATCATTGACAATACGCACACGTCCCCTTCTATCAGTGGCAATAACCCCATCTGACATATGGGTGATAACAGAAGCCAGACGCCGTTTTTCACTTTCTGTATTCGCCTGAGCTTCCTGTACTCTTTTCGCGAGGTTGTTGAAAGTCAGAGCCAGTTCACCAATTTCATCACTGCCGTATACTTTAACACGGTTCGTATAATTCCCTTTTGACATCTCGAGCGCCTGATTCCGCATATCTGAGATCGGTTTAGTAATGGTTCTGGCAATAAAGAAGCCGAGAAGTGCGGTAATAAGAAGGGACAAACCTGTCCCGATAATGAAGATCTGGTTGATTTTATCGAGCTGCTGATAAACAGTCTCGATACTCGATTCAACGTGAATAACACCTACCACTTCATTATTCACTTTAATCGTTTCATTTTTAACCCAGACACGCTTCTTACTCGTGCCTTCTTCTTTTAACTGAATCTGGTCATTGCTCTGGCCAAGCGACAACGCTTTTTGTATTTGTGTATCTTTATTTTTCTGGTCAATGGAGACATTATCAGAGACTTTGCTCGTCGCGATGATCAGCTCATTCGTATTGATAAAACGGATTTCATCTATATCTGAGCGTGCCTCACCCACACCGGAGCGCGAAGTATAATCATCGATAATCGACTGAATCTTTCGCTCTGTATTGTCGTCATTATTTTCTTTATATGTTTCGTTAATATCATAAGCAACTTGCTTCACTTGTCGTTCTACATTGTCCTTGAAGTTTTCAGTCAGCTCTTTTTCCAGATTATTCGTGAAATAGAGCCCGATAATCTGCATGCCGATAATAATCAGCAGAACATAGACGACAACGAGCTTGATATGCAGAGATTGCAGTTTCTTAATGAAAGACTGGATGTATTTCATTATTTATCCTGTACTTGTAAGAAATAACCGACACCGCGTCTTGTCACGATGTATTCAGGATGTGAAGCATCATCTTCAATCTTTTCTCTGAGTCTTCGGATGGTCACATCAACTGTTCTTACATCTCCAAAATAATCATAGCCCCATACTGTCTGCAAGAGATGTTCGCGGGTCATGACCTGGCCGATATGTCGTGCCAGATAATGGAAGAGTTCAAATTCACGATGTGTCAGTTCGATACTGACGCCACGCTTTTTGATAGAATAAGCATCCGGATAAACCGTGATGTCTTTGATGACGATATCATTTGTTTCTTCTTTTTCTTCAGACTGTGCTTGTGTATAGTGACGACGTAAATTTGCCTTCACACGAGCAATCAGTTCACGTGTACTGAATGGTTTGGTAACATAGTCATCTGCTCCAAGTTCCAGTCCAAGTACTTTATCAATTTCTGAGTCTTTCGCTGTCAGCATAATAATCGGCATATCATACTTCTTACGGACTTCACGGCAGACTTCCATACCGTCACGCCCTGGCAGCATGATATCCAGCAGCACAATGTCCGGCTGTACTTCATAGATCAGTTCGACAGCATCATCACCATCATAAGCGACATGGACATCATAGCCTTCTTTTTTCAAATTAAATTCAAGAATATCCGCAATCGGTTTTTCGTCATCTACAACGACTATTTTACGAGCCATAGGTAACCTCTTCTCTTTAAAGTTTCATTTACTAACTTATAATTTACCATTTTTATGTGGTTTTTTCTATCTACTGATACACAACAAAAAAGACATGCATCAAATGCATGTCTTAAAGCGGTCCCGACGGGAATCGAACCCGCGATCTCCTGCGTGACAGGCAGGCATGTTAACCGCTACACCACGGGACCTAAAGCTATTTAAATGGTGACCCCTACGGGATTCGAACCCGTGTTACCGCCGTGAAAGGGCGGTGTCTTAACCGCTTGACCAAGGGGCCATATTTTTTTAGCACAAGATTGATTATAGCATGCTTAATTATAATCTGACAACTATAATTCGAAAAAATTTTTAGATTCTAAAACATTTCTCCAGCTGTGAGCATTCTGAAATTTCTAACAATTCATTTATAGTATAATAATGGATAGAAACAATTAGAAAAGAGGGATGCTATGTCACATTCAGCAGCTGAAAAAGTCCATCAAACCTTGCCGCTGAAAGAGAAAATCAAACGTTTTCTCATGATCACTATCGGTGCACTTCTTATGGCAGTAGCACTTGAATTATTTTTAGTACCCAATGCCATACTAGACGGTGGTATTGTCGGTATTTCCATTATTACAAGCCACTTAATTGGTCTTCCTTTAGGTCTTTTTATCTTCATCCTGAATCTGCCGTTCTTTTTCCTCGGTTACAAGCAAATCGGTAAGTCATTCGCAATATCCACACTTTACGGAATCGCTGTTCTGTCAATCGCCACAGCTTTTCTGCATCCGATTCCACCCTTTATCGAAGAGAAGTTTCTCGTCACTATTTTTGGCGGTGCTATTCTAGGTCTTGGTGTCGGTCTCGTTATTCGTTACGGAGGCTCACTGGACGGTTCAGAAATTTTAGCGATTCTGATCAGTGGAAAGACACCTTTTTCAGTAGGTGAAATTGTAATGGTCATCAATTTCTTTATATTTATCGTTGCAGGCTTTGTCTTCACATGGGAATCTGCTATGTATTCCGTTATCGCTTATTTCATTGCCTTTAAAGCTATCGATATTGTTCAGCTCGGACTCGATGAATCGAAATCCGTCTGGATCATCAGTGATCAGTATGAAGAAATTGGTGATGCCATTAATGCGCGTCTTGGTCGTGGAGTCACGTATCTCAGCGGAGAAGGTGCCTATACCGGTGACGACAAGAAAGTTATCTTTGTGGTTATTACGCGTCTGGAAGAATATAAACTGAAGGATATTATCAATCATTATGATGAATCTGCCTTTGTTGCGATCGGCAACGTCTCAGAAGTAAAAGGCGGTCGTTTTAAAAAGCGCGATATCCATTAAAAAAAAGAGCCCGAGGGCTCTTTTTTAGTTCTGCCATAAATCTTCAAGTAAGTTTGTCTGCGTACGGTCAGGACCGACTGAGAAGATAGAAATCTTCACATCACATAACTCAGAAATACGTTCTAAATAACGGCGTGCGTTATCCGGTAACTCTTCCATCGTTTTGCAGCCTGTTACGTCTTCTGTCCAGCCTGACAGTTCTTCGAAGATAGGTTTGCAGCGTTTTAAGTTGTTTAAGTTTGCTGGGTATTCAGTGATTTCTTCTCCATCAAGCTCGTAAGCTGTACAGATCTTCACTGTCTCAAGGCCAGTCAGCACATCGATAGAGTTGATAGATAAATCAGTGATACCACTTACACGACGAGAATGACGCAGAACAACTGAGTCGAACCAGCCGACACGACGCGGACGACCTGTTGTTGTCCCATATTCACGGCCGACTTCACGGATATGATGACCATCTTCATCGAATAATTCAGTAGGGAATGGACCGTCACCTACACGAGAAGTGTAAGCTTTACATACACCGATAACACGGTCTACAAATGTCGGGCCGACACCTGTACCGACCGTAACGTTACCTGCAATCGGGTTACTTGATGTCACAAACGGATAAGTACCGTGGTCGATATCGAGCATGACACCTTGTGCGCCTTCAAATAAGACTTTCTCATCTGCATGGAACGCATCATCAAGTACTTTCGCAGTATCCGTCACGTACTGTGCAAGACGCTGGCCTGCTGCAAAGTACTCATCAAAGATTTCATCGAAAGTGAATCCTTCAGCATTGAACATTTTTTCAAATAGTTCGTTTTTTGCTGCTAAGTTCTGTGTTAACAGTGTTCTGAACGTTTCTTCATCCAGTAAATCTGCCATACGGATACCGATACGCTGTACTTTATCGACATAAGCAGGACCGATACCTTTTTTAGTCGTCCCGATTTTGTTGTCACCACGTTTTTCTTCTTCCAGTTCATCCTGTTTTAAATGATAAGGCAGGATGACTTGTGCACGGTTAGAAATACGCAGATTATCAGTTGAAATACCGCGTTCATTTAATGCATCCAGTTCTTTCAGTAAAGCAACTGGATCAACGACTACACCGTTGCCGATGACTGCTAATTTATCTGAATAAAAAATACCAGACGGCACTAAATGTAATTTATAAGTCTCGCCGCCAAATTTAATTGTATGTCCTGCATTGTTACCACCTGAAAAACGTGCGATAACTGTTGCCTGTTCTGCTAAGAAGTCTGTGATTTTACCTTTACCTTCGTCTCCCCATTGTGTACCAACAACTACGATAGATGACATTCTTGCACCTCCAAATTTAATAACCTTAGCCATTTTACCAATAACCGTATGAAAAATCAAACGAAACCCGAACGTTTAAAATGTAAATTTTGAGTGCATGTTCTGTTTTTATAAACCTATTCAAACAGCTCTAAAAGACGATAATATCAGTATATCAGCCTATTTTTTGAGTTATTTACGATACAGACATCTACTTCATATACAAGTTAGAAAGGTATTAAAAAACGTACATTTTTGAATCAAAATTCAAAAATGTACGTATTAATTAATTTTCAAAACCTTCATATTCATAGCTGATATCCGCAAATTTGTTGTACTGCTTCATGAAATTCAGCTTGACCGTGCCTGTCGGACCGTTACGTTGTTTAGCAATGATGATTTCAATCTCACCATTCTCATCCTGAGCGCCGGCATCAACGTTCTCTTCACCTTCTTCGCCATTTCCCCGGTTATAGTAATCATCCCGGTAGAGGAAGGCAACGATATCAGCATCCTGCTCAATCGAACCAGATTCACGAATATCACTCATCATCGGGCGCTTGTCCTGACGCTGTTCGACTCCACGAGACAGCTGACTGAGGGCGATAACCGGACATTCCAGTTCACGGGCAAGTGACTTCAGCATTCGGGAAATCTCTGAGACTTCCTGCTGACGATTGTCAGAACTTCTGGAGCCCGAGCCTTGAATGAGCTGAAGATAGTCAATCAGTATCATATCCAGACCATGCTCCTGCTTCAGACGTCGGCTTTTAGCACGAATATCTGTAATACGAATACCTGGCGTGTCATCAATGAATATTTTAGTACGGGACAGTTTACCGATCGCAACCGTGAAACGATTCCAGTCTTCATTTTCCATCGTTCCCGTCCGCAGTCGGTTGGAATCGACATTGCCTGTACTGCAGATCATACGTGTTGCCAGCTGGTCCGCACCCATCTCCAGTGAGAAGATGGCAACAGAATAGTTATTGTCATGTGTCGCGACCTGCTGCGCGATGTTCAGCGCAAAAGCAGTCTTACCGACAGATGGACGTGCAGCGATAATGATCAGGTCATTACGGTTAAAGCCTGCAGTCATTTTATCCAGATCGCGATAACCCGTCGGAATACCCGGCGTCTGTCCCTGGTTACGGTCCAGATCCTCTGCATTCTCGAAGACGACCTGCAGTATATCCCGGATATTCTGGAAGCCATCTGTGCCGCGGTCACTGGAAATATTCATAATCCGCTTCTCTGCGTCACTGAGAAGTGATTCCAGTTCAAGTTCATGGTTGTAGCCATCTTTTGCGATGGAATCCGCGACATTAATCAACTGGCGTTTGACTGCATCATTAAAGACGATGTCTGTATAGAAATCAATATTGCGCGTCGTCGGTACAATCTCAGACAGTTCAGAAAGGTAGATCGGTCCACCGGCTTCTTCCAGTGTCCCTTCCTTTGTCATCTGATCCGTGAGTGTGATGATATCAAGTTGTGCGTTCTTTTCAGACAGAGAAAGCATAGCCTGGAAGATATGCTGATGACTTCTGCGATAAAAATGCTGAGGTAAAAGTTTTTCGAGCGTGGGAATCAAAAGCTCAGGATCCAGCAGAATCGCACCTAAAACAGATTGCTCTGCTTCTAAATGATGGGGCATCTGCATGGAATTAAAATCTTCCATCTGTGCGCCTCCTTCTTACATCTCAGTAACGTGAACTTTCAACGTGCCTGACACCTGGTTATGAAGTTTAACGGGCACATTTGTATAACCTAAGCTTCTGATGCCGTCCGGCAGCTCCATTTTACGTTTATCAATCTTGATGCCGTGCTGTTCTTTCAGTGCTTCGACGATCTGTTTTGTGCTGACAGAACCGAAAAGACGTCCACCGTCACCAGATTTCGCTTTCACTTCAACTTCCAGTGCTTCTAATTTCTCTTTTAAGTTCTGTGCATCGATTAAATGCTGTTCTTTATCTTTTTCAATACGCTGATTCTGAGCATCCAGCTGTTTAAGATTACCTGGTGTCGCCTCAACTGCGTATTTATTTTTCAGTAAGAAGTTGTTCGCATAACCGACTGGTACTTCTTTCACTTCACCTTTTTTACCTTTACCTTTAACGTCCTGTATGAAAATAACTTTCATTATTCTTCACTCCTTTTGAATTGTTCTTCTATCGCATCCTCTAAATCAAGGATAGCTGTTTCTACTGTTACGCCGCTAAGCTGTGTCGCTGCGTTTGAGAGATGACCACCGCCACCTAACGCCTCCATCACCAGCTGAACGTTGATTTCACCGAGTGAGCGGGCTGAAATACCGACGATATCGTCAGCACGTCTTGCCACAACAAACGAGGCTTCTACGCCGTTGATGCTGAGCAGTTCATCTGCTGCCTGAGCAATCGTCACCGGATCAAAGATGGTCGTCTCGTCACCATTAGCAATCGCAATACCGTCACGGCCCAGCTGTACCGTCTTAATCAGTTCACTACGTTGCAAGTACGTCTCCATATTATCCTTCAGGAAATGCTGACAGAGGATGGTATCTGCACCATGACTTCTTAAATAGCTTGCTGCATCGAAAGTCCGTGAACCTGTCCGTAATGTAAAGTTCCGTGTATCAACAATAATGCCGGCTAGCATGACTGTTGATTCCAGACGTGTCAGCTTATGCTCTTCCGGCTGATATTCAAGCAGTTCTGTCACCAGTTCTGCAGTTGAACTTGCATAAGGCTCCATATAGACGAGAAGAGGGCTTGAAATGAAATCTTCACCGCGGCGATGATGGTCAATGACAACCTTACGAGATGCCTTATTCAAGATATTCTCATCGATGACCATATCCGGTTTATGCGTATCCACGACGACTAAAGTCGTGCGATTCGTCATCAGTGACCAAGCTTCATCAGACGTGATGAATACTTCCTTAAGTTCCGGCTTCTCTTCAATCTCAAGCATGACACGACTGAGTGTCTCGTCGATATCATAAGCATTCAATACGATATAGGCATTCAAGTCATTCATACGGGCGAAGCGTGCCACCCCTATAGCTGCCCCGATGGCATCCATATCCGGACGCTTATGCCCCATGATGATGACGTTATCCCCTTCAATCAGGATGTCTCGCAGTGCGTGTGAGATAACCCGTGCACGGACACGCGTTCGTTTTTCCATCGGGTTGGTCTTCCCACCGAAGAAACGAACACCACCGGATGTATTTTTGATGGCGACCTGGTCACCTCCGCGACCGAGCGCGAGATCAAGACTTGACTGAGCGAGTTCACCGAGTGTGATCAGGTTATCTGTACCTTCACCTATCCCGATACTCAGCGTAAGATGTGTCTTTTTGTCACGACTCTTCTCACGAATACGGTCCAGCAGATTGAATTTCGTTGTCTCAAGGTCAGCTAGAATACGGTTGTTCAGGAAAATAACAAACTGGTCAGAAGAGAAACGTTTAACGTAAATATGATTTTCCGCGGCCCATTCATTGACGGCATTGGTCATCATACTATTCATTTCTGTCCGATTCGCGTCGTTCATATTCTGAGTGATTTCATCATAGTTATCGAGAAAAACCATCCCGATGACCGGCTGAGATTCCTCGTAGACTTCAAATGTCTCAACGCGTTCTGTCTCATCCAGAAAGTAAAGCATATGCATATCTTCTGCATAGCGAACTTTAAATTTCGTGTCTTTATACTGTGTATGTACTTCATTGACCCCTTGAATCTTTAATTGATTAAGCAGGTTAGGAAAAATCTCATTGATGGCATCTGCCAGAATAGGGCGGTCAATCTTCTCACGGATGAACTGATTGTACCATTCCACTTTATCTGACTGATTCAGGAGAATCATGCCGACCGGAATCTGATTAATCGCAACGACATTCCCTTTACTGACTTTTACGGCTATGTTTTCAAAGTATGATTCACTTCGTGCCAGATTCTTTTTCAAGATGACACCTGTAATGACTATGATGATCACAGCGATACAGCCCGCAAGAAGTGCCATAACAGGATGCACAGTAAACAGCAGTGCGATTAAAATGAAGACGAGAATAGCCATTACAACAAAAGGTGTAATGAGGGTCTGCCTCATATATTTACGGTCCATTTAACTGCCTCCTATTAAGGTTTGATTTTAGTTTTCATTCTGAAGATCAAGTCCAGCACACCAAAGAGCTGAGTGACGGGTGCCATCAGAAATGCCATGATGAAAAGCAGTACACCGAAAACGGTTGGAATACGTTTTACTTTCAGGAAGAAACTCAGTAATGATAAACCTTGGATGAACATAATCCATTCTAACACATACTTTAAGTTGAGGACTATACCGAGCAGAACGACGTCTTCCGGCGCCACGAACCAGCTGATGATGCTGACGATGAAGTAAAGGTATAGTGCCATCTTAGGCATATTCCAGAAATAGAGCGGTCTAAAGTTAGGGGTCGCAATTTTGAAACTGCGTAAAATCGGTAATGTAATGACGAGTGTCAGCAGAATCAATAAGAACAGATTAAAAACAATCAGTCCCGGCACCTGTATTTGCATTGCGTCCAGCGCAGTATTGAAAAGTGCTACATTCTCTTTCGTTACGTTGCCTGCTTCAATCTCACTTTTCACTAATGTGAAGTACGTGTTTTTTAAGTCGCTGAACCACGTTTTAGTTGTCGGTGCCAGGTCAGCAAGCTGCAGGAAAATAACTGAAATGAGTGTATACATACTGAGCAGCGTTGTCATGATGAAGAGCATCGCTTCTCTGGAAGCCCGCTGTGTCAGTAAGTAACCCAGAACATAGCTCATGACAAGGATGGCAAGGACGATCTGAAAAGCAACGATGGATGTGAAGATCATCGAAATGAGTGTGACGATGCCCGCCATGACATAAAATGAAGGTTTGCTCTTCATATAGAGATAGACACCCGGAATCAGTGAAAAAGGTGCTAGTAAGATAATAACGCCAGGCGCTGTATGTATCAGTAAAGTCATCAGCAGAAGAATCAGCGTGATGATGCCTGTCTTCAGAAAATCAATTTTCAAATTTAAAAACTCTCTTTCTCACATAAATTTCATTCCTTACTATTTTACAACTATTGGCGCGATTGCTCAATGTATCCACACAACGACAAAAAAGCCATGCATCTGCATGGCTTAAACCTATTTCTATTCTTCGATTGCGAATTCTAAACCAACTTCGAACGCTACATCTTTACTTACCATTACGCCGCCTGTTTCAAGCGCCTGGTTCCAAGTAATGCCATAATCTTCACGGTTGATTTTACCTGTTACGATGATACCTGTAACTTGTCCACCAGACATCGGGTTTTTAGAAACACCATTATGTTCAATATCGAATGTTTCTTCGCGCGTTTCACCTTTGATTGTTAAATCACCTGTTACTTTAGAGTCAGTGATTGATTTAGAAACGAAAGTGATTTCCGGGTATTGTTCAGCGTCGAAGAAATCAGCTGATTTTAAGTGACCATCACGATCAGCATTGCGAGTATCGATAGAGTCTACTTTTACAGAACCTTTGAACTGTAATGAAGAAACATCGCTCACATCTCCTGATAATTCTCCGTCGAATTCTTTGAACTCACCTTTAACTTTAGAAACCATTAAATGTTTGATTGAAAAAGCAACTGAGCTGTGTACTGGATCTAATTTGAAGTTTGTCATTTGAATAACCTCTTTCGTTTTTTATTTATTTGATATATTTAATATATCAGATATATTTTTTATATTCAAGTAAAAAGGCGGATTTTCTTTTACTTTTTTATATACCCATTTAAAAATGTATTAATACACCAAAAATCCCTCTACTAGTTGTAGAGGGATTGATGTTATTTGATGACTGTCTGACCACCCATGTAAGGAACAAGGGCTTCCGGCACTGTAATCGTACCATCTTCATTCTGATAGTTTTCGACAACAGCAGCAAATGTACGGCCGACTGCCAGTCCTGAACCATTCAGTGTATGAACGTATTCTGTTTTACCATCTTTTTCACGTTTGAAGCGGATGTTAGAACGACGTGCCTGGAAGTCAGTCATGTTAGAGCATGAGCTGATCTCTTTATAGGCATCATAACTTGGCAACCAGACTTCAATATCATAAGTCTTCGCAGCGCCAAAACCGATATCTCCAGAACATAAAGCGATGGTACGATAAGGAATATTCAGTAACTGAAGGACTTTTTCACCGTTCGCTGTCATTTCTTCCAGCGCTGCATAAGAGTTCTCAGGTAACTCAAAACGGACCATCTCTACTTTGTTGAACTGGTGCATACGGATTAATCCACGTGTATCACGGCCAGCAGAACCTGCTTCAGAACGGAAACATGCTGTCAGAGCAGTAAATTTCACCGGAAACTGATTAACGTCCATGATTTCATTGCGATAGTAGTTTGTCAGAGGGACTTCAGATGTCGGAATCGCATAAAGACCTTCTTTTTCAATCTTGAATAAGTCTTCTTCAAACTTCGGCAGCTGTCCTGTACCATACATAGAATCTGCATTGACAAGTTGTGGAGTTACCATCTCCTGGTAACCGTGTTCTTTTGTGTGCAGGTCAAGCATGAAGTTATAAAGCGCACGCTCTAAACGCGCTCCGTCACGTGTCAGGAAGGCAAAACGTGCGCCAGAAACTTTTGCAGCACGGTCGAAATCTGCCATTTTTAAATCTTCCACGATATCCCAGTGTGCTTTCGCTTCAAAGTCAAACTCACGTGGTGTTCCCCATTTGCGGACTTCAACGTTCTCGTCTTCATCTTTACCAAACGGTGTTTCGTTACTTACTAAGTTCGGGATGCTTGACAGCTCAAGCTTGATGTCTGCATTCAGCTGATTGAGTTCCACATCAATTTTCTTGATATCGTCACCTACGACGCGCATTGCTTCAATAGCATCGTCTGCATTTTCTTTGTTACGTTTTTTAAGGGCAATTTCTTCACTTGCTTTGTTACGTTTTGCTTTCAGTTCTTCAGTCTGTTGTGTCAGTTCACGGGCTTTCTTATCAAGTTCAACGATTTTCTCAACAAGGGAAGTATCAATACCACGCATTTCAAGTTTCTTTTTCACGAAATCAGGTTCAGTTCTAAACATTTTGATATCTAACATTGTATTGCCTCCTTTTTATTTTTGGGGACAAAAAAATACCACATCCCTTGAAAGGGACGTGGTATTACGCGTTGCCACCCTAATTAACAGCCGAAGCTGTTCACTCCATTAACATAACGGTTAGACCGATTGTCTGCTTAATCGGATAGATTTCGTTTCTGTTCTTTGTCAGTTCACACCCACCACTGACTCTCTTTGAAAGAAGAAGAAAGTACTTATTCCGAGACAATTTATTATTAAGTTGTCTATATATTATCAGACAAACTTTAAGAATGCAAACTATTCTGTTAAAATGATGATATTAAATTTAAGGGAGCCTTATATGCAAACAATTGACAGCATTACTATTCCAAAACGCGAAGATCAGTCTCATAAAGGCGATTACGGCCGTATCCTGTTGATCGGCGGCAATCAGAACATGGGCGGTTCTATCATGCTGTCGTCACGCGCATGCGTCTATAGCGGAGGCGGTCTGACAACTGTCTGTACGCACCAGTCCAATCATACGGCACTTCATTCCCGCTGTCCGGAAGCAATGGTCAGCGATTTAAGTGACATTAAGCGACTGACTAAACTCGTGACCGAGGCAGATTGTATTCTCGTCGGTCCGGGACTTGGCCTTGATATTAAAGGTAATAACACACTGACTTTTATCCTGCAGCATATTCAGCCGCATCAGACGATCATTATCGACGGGGATGCGATCACTATCTTCAGTAAATTGCGTCTATCACTGCCGGACTGCGAAGTGATATTTACACCGCACCAGATGGAGTGGGAAAGACTGAGCGGCATTCAGATCGATGACCAGACGCCTGAGAAAAACCGTCAGGTGGCCGATGAACTGGGCGCGCACGTCATCCTAAAAAAACATCATACCGAACTTTATCTGAAGACAGGGGACTATAAAATTGATAAAGGTAATCCTGCAATGGCGACAGGCGGCATGGGTGACACACTCGCCGGTATGATAGCAGGTTTTATCGGTCAGTTCGATACAGAAGAAGCGATTAAATACGCGGTCTACATCCACAGCAAGATTGGGGATCAGTTATCACAGACCATGTACGTCACACCTCCGTCCATGATTATCAATGAAATTCCGTTCATGATGAAAAAACTGGAATCAAAATAAGGATGATGCCTCGGCATCATCCTTATTTATTTCTCAGGAAATACTAGTTGTTTTCCTGATTGCGGATTGAGTCTAGTGTATCCACATCTTCACTGTCTTCAAAGATATCTGTTTCTTCTTCTTCAGTCTGCTCTTCTGTTTCTTCGACTAGATGTCCATTTTCTCGTTCAATTTCTGCATCCATTTTTTCCTGGGATAATTCTGTCAGGTTTTCTTCCTGTGGTGCCACGACTTCTTCTTCCTCTTTTTCTACTTTTGCAACAGTCGCAACAAACTGATCATCTGACAGACGGATCAGTTTCACGCCTTGTGTGCTACGTCCTGTACGGGAAATAGAATTCACATCTAAGCGGATGATGACCCCTTTATCTGTAACAATCATTAAATCTTCATCGCCTGTTACTGTCGCGAAATAGACAAGAGAACCATTTCGTTCTGTGAGTGTCGCCGTTTTAATACCCATACCGCTACGGTTAGAGACACGATAATCCGTTACCGTTGTCCGTTTACCATAACCTTTATCAGTTACAACGAGAATCTCTTCTTCACTATCCGGTCTGACGACATCGAGGCCTATCACTTCATCGCCTGCGCGAAGCGTAATCCCTTTAACCCCGGCAGCTGTTCGGCCAAGCGGGCGCAGTGATTCTTCTTCAAAGCGAACGAGTGAGGCATTTTTCGTACCGATGATCAGCTGGTTGCCGCCTTCAGATAAACGGACACCGACTAATTCATCGTCTTCACGGAAATTGATGGCGATCTTACCGTTTTTATTGATACGTGCAAAGTTCGACAGACTTGATCGTTTGACGAGACCTTTTTTTGTCGCAAAGATGATAAAGGCATCTTCACGGTTCAGATTCTTTACAGCAATCATCTGGCTGATACTTTCGTCTTTTTCAAGTTCCAGTGCATTGACGATTGGAATCCCTTTAGACTGTCTTGATAGCTCTGGAATCTCGTAACCTTTCAGCTTATAGACGCGTCCTTTATTCGTGAAGAAGAGGACGTTGTCATGCGTAGAAGTTGTGACGATCTGGCTGACAAAGTCATCCTCAATCGTATTCATTCCTTGTACGCCGCGGCCGCCGCGGTTCTGCGCACGATAAGTAGATGCAGACAGACGCTTGATATAGTTATTATGGCTAAGTGTGATCACGACATGGTCTTCCGGAATCAAGTCTTCATCTTCCAGCACATCGTAACCACCGACTGTAATCTCAGTACGACGGCCATCGCCGAATTTCTCTTTGATTTCAGTCAGTTCCTCGCGGATAATCTCTAAAATACGTTCTTCATCTGCAAGAATTTCTTTCAGTTCTGCAATGTATTTCATCAGTTCCTGGTATTCTGCTTCAATCTTGTCGCGTTCAAGTCCTGTCAATCTGCGAAGACGCATATCAAGAATAGCCTGTGCCTGACGTTCCGACAGGCTGAACTGTGACTGCAGCTCACTGATAGCGACGTGATCATTCTCTGAAGCACGGATCAGTTCAATAATACGGTCGATATTATCGAGCGCAATACGAAGACCTTCAAGAAGATGCGCACGGTCTTCTGCTTTTTTCAGGTTATAGACTGTACGACGACGAATAACGACTTTCTGATGTTCCAGATAATGATAAAGCATCTGTTTCAGATTCAAGACTTCAGGCTTCTGGTTGACGATAGCAAGCATATTCATACCAAACGTCGTCTGCAGAGGCGTCAGTTTGTACAGATTGTTCAAAATGACATTTGCATTCGCATCACGACGGACATCGATCACGATTCTGACGCCTTCTTTCAAACTCGTCTCGTCACGTAAGTCAGTAATGCCGTCGATTTTCTTATCACGTGCAAGCTCCGCAATCTTCTCGACGAGCTTCGCCTTATTGACCTGATACGGAATCTCTGTCACGACGATTGTCTCTTTGCCGTTACTACGTGTTTCAATCAATGTCTTCGCACGCATAATAACTGAGCCACGTCCTGTTTCATATGCACGACGAATACCACTACGTCCTAAAATAAGACCGGCAGTCGGAAAATCCGGGCCGTGGATGTAATCCATCAGTTCCGGAATGGTAATATCCGGATTATGACTGAGGGCAAGAACGCCATCGATGACTTCCGTCATATTATGCGGCGGAATATTTGTCGCCATACCGACCGCAATCCCTGACGTACCATTGACCAGCAGGTTAGGGAATCGGGCAGGTAAGACAACGGGTTCACGTTCATTACCGTCATAGTTATCTGTAAAATCAATCGTATCTTTGTTGATATCACGCATCATTTCCATCGCAAGCTTCGTCATACGTGCTTCTGTATAACGCATGGCAGCAGCACCGTCGCCGTCCATAGAACCGAAGTTCCCTTGTCCGTCGACTAATGGATAACGATAGCTGAAGTCCTGCGCCATACGGACCATCGCTTCGTAAATAGAAGAGTCACCGTGCGGGTGATATTTACCCATGACGTCCCCGACGATACGTGCTGACTTCTTGTAAGGTTTGTCTGATGTCATGCCCTGGTCATTCATGCCGTACAGAATACGACGATGCACGGGTTTCATGCCATCACGAACATCAGGTAATGCACGTGCCACGATAACGCTCATCGCGTAATCAAGGAATGATTCGCGCATTTCCCTACTGATATTTCTTTCCTGTACTCTTTCGTTGTTTTCAGCCATTTCGGCGCCTCCTATACGTCTAATGTCGCGTATTGAGCATTTTCCTCAATAAACTGGCGGCGATACTCCACTACATCACCCATCAGCATTTCAAATGTCTGATCCGCTTCAATAGCATCTGTTAAAGTCACCTGTAACATGCTTCTGTTCTCTGGATTCATTGTTGTCTCCCATAACTGGTCGGCATTCATCTCACCTAAACCTTTGTAGCGGGCAAGCTGTAATTTAGGTGTCGCCGGCAGCTCACTGCGGAGTCTGTCGAGTTCACGGTCATTGTAGACATAATATGTCTTTTTCCCTTGTTCTACTTTGTAGAGCGGTGGCTGTGCGATATAAATATAGCCTGCATCAATCAACGGACGCATGAACCGGTAGAAGAAAGTCAACAGCAGCGTTCTGATATGTGCGCCATCCACATCGGCATCAGTCATGATGACGATTTTGTGATAACGGGCTTTCGCGATATCAAACTCTCCGCCGATGCCTGTCCCCATTGCTGTGATCATAGAACGGACCTCATTATTGCCCAGTATTTTATCGAGACGTGCTTTTTCTACGTTCAGAATTTTACCTCGAAGCGGCAGAATGGCCTGCGTCTTAGAATTACGACCTGATTTCGCTGAACCGCCGGCAGAGTCTCCCTCTACGATGAAGAGTTCGCTTTCTTCCGGTGATTTACTTGAGCAGTCAGCAAGTTTACCTGGCAGACTTGCGACATCAAGCGCCGTTTTACGACGCGTCACTTCACGGGCTTTCTTAGCTGCAAGACGCGCACGGGAAGCCATGATACCTTTGTCTACAATAATGCGGGCTACTTGAGGGTTTTCGTATAAGAAACGTTCAAAATGTTCCGCAAACAGTGAATCCGTAAGCTGACGCACTTCAGAGTTACCGAGTTTCGTCTTGGTCTGACCTTCGAACTGCGGATCCTCATGCTTGATAGAGACAACGGCCACTAAGCCTTCACGCACATCTTCACCTGTCAGTTTTTCATCGCTGTCTTTAATCAGTTTGTTTTTTGAGCCGTAGTTGTTGATGATACGTGTTAAAGCACGTCTGAAGCCTTCTTCATGTGTACCACCTTCATAAGTATGAATATTGTTGGCGTAAGACAGAAGGTTCGTCGCGTAACCTGTGTTGTACTGTAGGGCGATTTCGACTTCTACCACGTCACGTGATGCATGAATATAAATCGGTTCAGGATATAAAACTTCTTTATTTTCATTCAGCATTTCAACATATGAGCGAATACCGCCTTCATAGAAGTATTCATCGCTTCTGCCTTCTTCGTTGCGTTCATCATTGATTTCTATTTTAATGCCTTTATTCAAAAAGGCGAGTTCACGAATACGCTGCTGCAATGTTTCGTAATCATACTCTGTTGTTTCCGTAAAGATTTCAGGATCTGCCTTAAAACGGATGACTGTCCCTGTTTTATCTGTCTCATCGACGACTTTCAGGTCAAATGCAGGTACCCCTTTATGATAGGCCTGGTGATATACTTTACCGTCCTGATGAACGTATACTTCAAGCGTGCTTGATAATGCGTTAACGACTGATGAACCTACACCGTGCAGCCCGCCTGAAACTTTGTAACCGCCGCCGCCAAACTTACCGCCGGCATGAAGGACTGTTAAGATGACTTCCACTGCAGGGCGGCCCATTTTTTTATGCATATCGACTGGAATACCACGTCCATTATCCTGGACACGAACCCAGTTGTCTTTTTCTATCGTCACTACGATGTGATCTGCGTAGCCGGCGAGCGCTTCATCGATACTGTTATCGACAATCTCCCAGACAAGATGGTGTAATCCTCTTGCTGAAGTCGAACCAATATACATCCCCGGTCTTTTACGTACCGCTTCCAGTCCTTCAAGGACCTGTATCTGATCTGCGCCGTACTGATCTAAATTCTGTTCCACACACGTCACCTACTCTTTATTAGTTATACTGCCTTGGTCGACAAAGAATAGCTTTGCCTCCTGTATTGTTTCATGTTCAATACCGTCCACTGAAGTCGTCGTCACAAATGTCTGTACTTTATGCTGTATCGTCGACAGCAGGTGTGTTTGTCTGCTGTCATCCAGTTCACTGAGTACGTCATCCAATAATAAAATCGGATATTCTCCGACTTCTTCGTTAATTAATTCAATTTCTGCAAGCTTCATGGATAGAGCCGTTGTCCGTTGCTGGCCCTGAGAGCCGTATGTCTGAACATCAATATCATTGATGGTGAAGGACAGGTCATCACGATGGGGGCCGTACAGACTCGTCATGCGGTCGATTTCCCGGTCCATCACAGCTGAAAGTTGGTTATACGTTTCCTCTACCATATCCTCTGTTATCTTCAGACTCGCATCATAATGAATCTTGAGATTTTCTTTATCTTTCGTAATACCGCGATGAATTTCATTCGCTTTTTCTTCCAGCTGAGCAATGAACTGCTGTCTTCTTAGCGTCAGCTTAGCCGCATACTCCGCAAACTGCTGATTAAGCACTTCCAGCATTGTCCGGTCGCCGCCTGCTGACTTCAGCTGCTTAAGATAATGGTTCTTCTGTTTAAGAATCCGCTGATAATTGGAGAGATCGTTTAAATAGACAGCAGAGATCTGGCCAATTTCGATATCGATGAAGCGTCGTCTGACCTGTGGACTGCCTTTTACAAGACTGAGGTCCTCCGGCGCGAATAAGACGACATTCATATGACCGACGTACTGAGTCAGCTTGCTTTGTTCAAGATGATTGGCTTTCGCTTTCTTTCCTTTCGCAGAAATCTGAAGAGAAAGCGGCATGGTTCCGTAACGATATTCAAGCTCGCCTTCAATGAGAGCAAAGTCCGCCTGCCACTGAATCAGCTCTTTATCCTGCGTCGCACGATGACTTTTAGCCAGAGCGAGACAATAGATAGCTTCCAGCAGATTAGTCTTACCTTGCGCATTTGAGCCAATCAGGACATTCACTTCGTCATGGAAATCGAGCGACACCTTGTCATAATTACGAAAATGGGTCAGGTCGAGGTGTTTTAATTTCATCCTTCAGCAGAATAAGAAATCTTAAACTTGCCCTCACCTTCAATATCCACGATGTCGTTCTGTGCAAGTTTCTTTCCTCGTCTTGTTTCAAGCGTGCCGTTCAGGTAGACCGTGTTTTCCTGTAAAAACCATTTTGCCTGTCCGCCTGTCCCGATTATGCCCTCTGATTTCAGCAGCTGACCGAGCGTTACTATACTGTCAAATTCGACTTGTTTCACCATGTCACGGTTCCTCCTATCCATTTAAGTCATCATATAATTATACCTTTTTTTTGCTAAAATTGCATGTCTTAAAGACAAAAAAGAAGCGATGGATATTCCATCGCTTCGAGTTATTTTTGTACAGGTCGTTTAACGAGCAGCATACAGATCGTAATGAGAAGAAATGCTGTTCCAGCCAGGAATGGAATCGTGATGAAACCACCCCAGTTGATGTACTGCGTACTGCATGGCACTCCGCCGACACAAGGTTTAACGGATGCAAAGCCTGGCACTTTCTGTTCCATGTAGTGATAGACCGAGAAGCAAAGACCTATGATTGAAAACATCATGATTAAATACTTCATGTGGTAATCTTCACGTAATGCTGCAAAGCCCAGCACCAGCACGAGTGGATACATCAGTATCCGCTGATACCAGCACATCTCACACGGCACAAAATGTCTGATTTCAGAGAAGAACAGACTGCCGAGCATCGCGACAATGGACACAATCCATGCTGCAAAGAAGAACAGGTTGTTCCTCTGCATTATTTTTTCGCCTCATCAATCGCTTTTTTCATCGTTTCCAGTTCAAGTGGGTTGCTGACCATTTTACCGTTGACGAAAACCGTAGGGGTCTGTACAACACCATGCTTTTTATAGAGGTCGATATCATGCTTCACCGCTGCATCTTCTTTAGACTGCGCAACTTTAGCAGTATCTTTAATCCCCGCTTTGTCCGCCTGTTCTTTAATAACAGCATCTGTTAACCAGCTTTCACCTTCTGTATGAGAAGTCGGCTGTGCCTCAAATAAACCATTATGGAAATCCCAGAATTGATCCGGATGGTTCTTCCAGACATATTCAGCAGCACGTGCGCCTTTCAGAGAATCAGCGCCGTGGAAAGGTGTATTGACGAAATACATCTTCGCATCGCCTTTATCAATATAATCTTTAATGATTTCTGGCTGAATTTCTGTATCAAAGAATCGGCAGGCCGGGCATAAGTAATCACCGAACTCAACAATTGTTACAGGGGCTTTCTCGTCACCCATCATCGGTTGACCTTTGACATCTATATCAACCGCTTTCGCAGATGAATCAGTTGTATCTGAATCGTTACCCTGATTGAAAATAATCATCGCTGCAATCGCGCCGATGGCAATAACTGCTAAAATCATTGCAAATATCATATTTCCTTTATTCTTCATGACATACTCCTCAAAATTGATGTAAGTTACAGTATAAATTTTATACTAAAGAGCATGCTTTAGAAAGTGCGTAATCGTTAAGATTTTGTGACAAAGTTATTTCATGGTCAGCGCCTGTCTGAAGTTGTTAACCAGCCCTTTTCCATAGCTGAATACACTGCCTTTATAAATACGGGCGGCCAGCAATAGGGACAGGACGATAGTAATGATAGAGATGATAATCCCTGCAATAATCTCAAAGTCGCCTGTCTGGCTGGATAACGTCCTCAGCAGCATGACGATAGGGGTAAAGAACGGGATATAGCTTGTCACTTTGACGAGCATATTGTCAGGTGTCGTCAGATTGAAGATTGCGATATAGAATGCCGCCAGATTGATAAATGTCACCGGCATCACCGCCTGCGCAATATCTTCGACGCGATTGGTCAATGCGCCGATGATCGCAGAGACACTGACATTCATCAGAAGGCCGAGCAGCAGGAAGATAACCGCATAGATAATAACGCGGACTGTCCCCGGGCCGAAGCTCAGGTCAAATGATTGAAGTACGTCTTTCAGATCAAAAGCATAGAGACAGACTAAAATCGTTAACGCCACGGCAAGAATCTGCGTCAATGCAACCGCGATGATCGCGACTATTTTAGCCATCATGTGATTGACCGGTGACACGCTCGTCACAATCATTTCGATGACACGCGATGATTTTTCCATCGCAATCTCAGTGGCAATCTGATTGGCATAATTAAGTGAAATCATGAAAATCAGGAACAGACCGATATAGACTACCGCTGTATTGATGAATTTCTCACTATCATCCACTTCATTCTTCTGCTGGCCGAGCAACGTCTCATTGATGTCTGCCGGTGCTGTCAGGGCAGTCACTTCAGCAGGTGTCAAATCCAGAGTCTGAGCAACTCTGCTCGACTGCAGACTCGTAAGCACCGGTTCTACGGCTGCTCTATCGCCGCCGTCCTTTGAGTAGAGGGTAGCTTTCAGTTTGCCGTCAGACTCTTTAATGTCAATCAGCTGTTTGAAACGATCATCTTCTACACCTTTTTTACCTTCTGTCAGTGTTACTTTCTCAATTTTTCGGTCTTTATCGGCCTGCTTATAGGCGGCGATAAAGGCATTCTGCAGATCTTTATCTGCTGCCACAGCTGTCACTTCATCCTCGCTGTGATCAAAGAAATCAATCACTTTGTCTATATTGCTCAGTGCGATGACAATGAGCATCAGGATAAGCGTCGTAATGATAAATGATTTACTGGTTACTTTTTTCAGATAGGTCATTGAAAAAGTTGTCATAAATTTAGTCATGCTGGTGTCCCACCTTTGCGAGGAATATATCGTTAAGAGACGGTTCTGCTACTTCAAAGCGAGAGACGTAACCCAGACGACTGACCGCTTCAAATACCACAGGTGCGACCTGAATATCATTGATGGTCAAATTGACACCGTGACGGCTCGCTTTATAGCCGATGACACCCGGAATCGCTTCAAGAGAAGTAAAGTCGTGTGCCCCTCTGATGATGATTTCTTTACGACCGAAATCCTGCTTCACCTGCTGGATATTACCTTCCACCACCGTTTTTCCTCTATCCAGAATACAGACTCTGTCACACATTTCCTCGACGTGCTCCATGCGATGAGAACTGAATATGATGGTGGCACCTTTATCATTGATTTCTTTGACGGCTGATTTCAGCAGCTCCACATTGACTGGATCAAGTCCACTGAATGGTTCATCTAAAATCAGCAGATCAGGCTGATGGATAATCGCTCCGATGAGCTGAATCTTCTGCTGGTTTCCTTTAGATAACGCTTCAATTTTTTTCTCCTTATTTTCTGTTACTTCAAAACGTTCGAGCCAGTAATCAATCTCGCGTTTTATATCCGCCTTTTTCATGCCCTTTAAACTCGCAAGATAAGTCAGCTGCTCAGATACTTTAAGCTTAGGATTCAGCCCTCGTTCTTCAGGCAGATAACCGATATGGTCGGTTACCGCATATGTAATCGGCTGACCTTTGTAAGTAATCTCGCCGGCATCACGCTCAAGTAAGCCGAGAATCATTCTGAATGTCGTAGTCTTTCCTGCACCGTTGCCGCCTAAAAAGCCAAGCATCTCGCCAGATGGCACTTCAAAAGATAACTGATCGACAGCTGTAAATTTTCCAAATTGTTTCGTCACGTTTTGGACATTTAACATAAAAACCCACCCCTTCCATTTTATATTAACAAAAAAAGACCTATGCCGGATAGCATAGGTTCAATATTAATAAGTTCTGATCGGCAGAATAAGCTGGATAACATTGTCATCATCTTGTGGTTTCAGGATAAAAGGACGCATCGTACCAAAAAATTCAACGTTTACGTCGCTGTTATCGATCGCTTTCAGCGCATCCATCATATATTTCGAGTTAAAAGAAATTTTAAGTTCCTGTCCTTCAAATTTTGAAGTCTTCACTTCTTCTTTTACCGTTCCGATTTCAGGAGAAGTAGAAGACAGTTCAACATGTTCGCTTGCTGTTGATAATTTGATGACATTGTTACCGCCCTCGCGTGCTAACAGTGACGCACGGTCTATGGCATGGAAGAACTCATGATTATCAATAGTAAGTGAAGTCTCATAGCTTTCAGGGAACAGGCGGCTCGTATCCGGGTAATTGCCTTCTAATAGACGGGAAATGAAATGTACGTGTCCGACTTTGAAGAGCACCTGGTTAGAAGCAAAGAAGACATCTACTGATTCATCTTCGTCACTGATGATCTTGTTGAGCTCGTTTAATGCCTTACCTGGAATGATAACGTTGATATTTTCAATCGTATTATTTTCGAGCGGCAGACGACGGAGCGCCAGTCGATGTGAATCTGTTGCAGTACAGCTGAGAACATTATCCTGAATCACCCAGTTAACACCTGTCAGTACAGGTCGTGTTTCTGAGGTGGACACTGCGAAATTGGTTTGTCGAATCATGTTTTTAAGAACTTTAACCGGTAAAGTAATGACGCTGTCTTCAGAAACTTGCGGTAATAATGGATATTGATCTGGATTTAACCCTGAAACATTGAATTCTGACTGACCAGAAGTAATTTTTGCCTGGAATTGTGCATTCGTATCAATCGTCACATCAGCAGCAGGCAACTTCTTGATGATATCTACAAAGAAGCGGCCTGGCAATACGATAGATCCTTTATCCTGAATCATTACAATCTGTTCATGATTCAGTTCAGCTGGAATCGTGATTTCAATAGAAACTTCTGAATCTGAACCTGTCAGTACAAGTCCGTTATCAGTCGCATCAATTTTGATACCTGTCAGGATGGGTAACGTTGTTCGAGGTGAAATGGCTTTTAATGTGTCATTTAATTGATTGATGAAATAATCTCTTTGGATTGTGAATTTCATATCGTTACTCCTTATCGTCGTTATATATATATTTTATATCTTTTAAAATCGTAATAATAGTAATAGGGGGTGTGAATAGGTGGATAAGTGCGATTTTTCCTACAGCCTATAGATATCCACATGTGAATAAAGTGTGCATAAGGCTGCTCACTTTATTCACTGTTATCCACATGTTAGCCGAGAATCTCCTGTTCCAGGTTTTTGATTTCTTTCGCTAATTTTTCATCATTTTCAATCTGCGTTTTGATTTTTTCATGAGCATGAATGACCGTTGTATGGTCACGTCCCCCGAACTCCTCACCGATTTTAGGGAGAGAATAATCCGTCAATTCACGGGCAAGATACATGGCTATCTGACGGGGAAAGGCGATGGACTTTGTTCGTTTTTTAGCAGTGAAATCTTCGAGTCTGACATTGTAATAAGCACCGACAATCGTCTGGATGTCCTGAATACTTATTTTCTTAGGTTTGCTGGTCGCGATGATGTCTTTAAGTGCTTCCGCTACAAGATCAGGTGTCAGTTCGCGTTTAACCAGCTTGGAATAAGCACTGACACGTGTAAGCGCCCCTTCAAGTTCTCTGATATTGGAATGAATCTGGCTCGCGATATAAAGCATTGCTTCATTAGGGATTTCGATGTTTTCTTCTTCTGATTTTTTGCGTAAAATCGCGATACGCGTCTCGAGGTCAGGTGGTGTCACGTCTGTGATTAAGCCCCATTCAAATCGGGAGCGCAGACGATCTTCTAATGTCGGTATCTCTTTAGGTGCCCGGTCGCTTGATATAACGATCTGTTTATGATTCTGATGCAGCTCGTTGAAAGTATGGAAGAACTCTTCCTGTGTTGATTCTTTACCAGCGAGGAACTGAATATCGTCAATAAGGAGAACATCGACATTACGATATTTAGAACGGAATTCTTCTGTTTTATTGTCCTTGATTGAGTTGATGAATTCATTGGTGAACTTTTCACTCGAAGTATAAACGACCTGCGCATTATCCTTATGTTCCATGACATAATGACCGATAGCATGCATAAGATGGGTCTTTCCTAATCCGACGCCACCATAGATGAATAACGGATTATAGGCTTTTGCAGGTGCTTCAGCTACAGCGAGTGAGGCAGCATGACTGAAACGGTTACCACTGCCGATAACAAAAGTATCGAATGTATTATCGACGTTCAGCTGATTAGGAAGTACTTCACTTTCTGTTTGTTTAACGGGTTCAGGTTCAGGATCTGTCAGTTCCTCTGTGTCACCATTAGAGATGATTTTGACAGCTATTGTTTCACCGATAGTCTCCTGAATAGTCTCCTGTATGACTGGCACATAGTTTTTGATGAGCCAGTCTGCATTAAAGGCAGTGGGCGCTTCAATAATGATGTGATGATTATTGAGCGTCTTTAGTTTTGTATTGACGAACCATGTCTGATAACTAGGAGCAGACAGCTTTTTTTCGAGATTTTGCAGGACTGACGACCATATTGAATCAATACCACTCATAGCGGACCTCTTTCTTTAAAAAATTTTTATTTTAGTTATACACAGTATCAAAAGCTGTGTATAATGTTAAAAACAGCTTATGGATAACTATCCACAAACTATCCACACTTTGTGGATAACATGAGCAGTGCTATTAGTTTTCCACAAGAAATATAAACAAAATGATAGCAAATAAAGTGAGTAATATCAATAGCTAACTGAAGTTATCCACAAAGTAGCGATTGTGCACAAAGAGAGTTATCCAGATATGTGGATTTGAGGATGATTATATTTTTGACCTGTGAATAAAAAAGAGAGCGAAAATTTTATCCACAATAATGGAATGGCAGGCTGTGAATAAGTGGATAACTTTAATAGTCGTTGATCTTAAGTTAAACTTGCAGAGTTTTGTGTAATTTGCTATACTTCAGTAGTTACTGTCAATCACATACACGTGAAAAATAGATGAATAAGCAAATAGGAGGTGTCCTAAGTGGTAAAACGTACTTATCAACCAAATAAACGTAAACATAGTAAAGTTCACGGTTTCCGTGCACGTATGAGCACTAAAAACGGCCGTAGAGTTCTTGCTCGTCGCCGTCGTAAAGGCAGAAAAGTATTATCAGCTTAAGATCACTCTTGCAGTGGTCTTTTTTTTGTTTAAATACGCATAGCCATTTAGTATAATTGGATAAAACATGCGGCAGAATTGAGTGAAAACCTTGGAAAAAAGTTATCGTATAAAAAAGAATGAAGATTTTCAGAGCGTCTATAAAAAAGGAAAATCTGTCGCGAACCGGCAGTTTGTCATTTATCGATATGATAGGCAGGAAGCGGAGCACTTCAGACTAGGTATCTCTGTGTCAAAGAAACTCGGCAATGCGGTCGTTCGTAACCGGATTAAAAGAACGATAAGAGAAAGCTTCACTCGCCATAAAGAAGATATCATCGCTGCTGATTTTATCGTTGTAGCCAGAAAACCTGCCGCTGATATGTCAGTAGAAGAAGTCAATAACAGCCTTGAACATGTCATGAAGATTGCCAAAGGATTTAATAAACGTATTAAATAGGAGGCGCTGGAATGCAGGAGACTTTCACAGGGACAACCGTAGAAGAAGCGGTACAGAATGGACTAAGCAGCTTAAATGTCAGTGAACAGCAGGTCAAGATTGAAGTAGATGACCCGGGGAAAAAAGGATTATTCGGTATCGGCAGACGTGACGCTGTGGTTAATCTGATTATTATCGATCCAGAACTCAAGCGGTACACGCTGACAGAACTGAAAGATAATATCCAGAAAAATGCTGGTAACGAAGAAGAACCGGCAGTTGTTACAGATGAATTAGTAGAAGAAAAGGTAATTGAAGAACCTGTTCAGCAAGCTGAAGAGAGACAAAAAGCGAAAAAAGATCTGTCTGCATCTGCTGACGGGACACTTCAATATCTTATTCAGATTTTAAAGCATATGGGCATTGAGGCGACCGGTGTCGTTGCGACAAAAAGCAATGAGGCCAGCATCAATCTTGATTCAGTCGATGCAGCGCGTATCATCGGTAAAAGAGGTCATACTTTAAATGCCCTGCAGACAGTTGCAGAGACGCATCTTCAGCAGACTCATAAAGGCTATGTGACTGTGATGCTTGATATTGAGAACTATCGCGAGAAACGCAAAGGGACACTCGAGAATCTGGCGCTTAATATGGCTCAGAAGGCACTTACAAGCCAGGAACCTGTTCAATTTGAACCTATGCCTAATTATGAGAGAAAAATTATTCATCAAGTTCTGATGAAAATGAAAAATATCGAAACCTATTCAGAAGGTCGCGAACCTCACCGCTATTTAGTGATTAAATCAAAATAGAAAGGATTAACTCTAAAAACTTTTGTTTTTAGAGTTAATCTGTTTATTCAGAGCATATAGATTTGTTTTTTAGGTGTTTCATTTTACAATCAACGAATGAATCAATGGAGGAGATAATATGGAACTTGAAACTATTTCAAGTATATCCACCCCAATGGGTGAGGGCGCGATTGCCATTGTCAGATTATCCGGGCATGATGCAATCGAAATTGCTGACCGTCTCTATAAAGGAAAGAAGTCATTATTAGAAGTAGAGAGTCATACCATCAACTACGGACATATCATCGACCCGGAAACAGCAGAAGTCGTAGAAGAAGTTATGGTGGCTGTCATGCGTGCACCACGTACTTATACGCGTGAAAATATTGTAGAAATCAACTGTCACGGTGGTATCATGACAGTAAACCGTATTTTAGAGCTGACACTGTCACATGGTGCGCGTCTTGCTGAACCGGGTGAATTTACGAAACGTGCTTTCCTGAATGGGCGTATCGATTTGTCACAGGCAGAAGGAATCATGGATTTCATTCGTTCGAAAACGGATCGTGCCAGCAAAGTGGCTATGAATCAGATAGAAGGACGCCTAAGTACGATGATTAAAGGGCTCAGACAGTCCATCCTTGAAATTCTGGCGCAGGTGGAAGTGAATATTGATTATCCTGAGTACGATGACGTCGAAGAAGCAACGACGCAGTTTCTGCTGGCCGAAGCACGTAAAATCGAGCAGGCGATCGACGAGCTGCTGACGACAGGTGCACAAGGTAAGATTCTGCGTGAAGGCTTGTCAACGGTCATCGTCGGCAAACCGAACGTCGGTAAAAGTTCAATGCTGAATACACTCATTCAGGATAATAAAGCTATTGTTACAGAAGTCGCAGGGACTACGCGTGATGTATTAGAAGAGTACGTCAATGTCAGAGGTGTACCGCTGCGCCTGGTAGATACAGCGGGTATCCGTGAAACTGAAGATATCGTTGAGAAAATAGGCGTTGAGCGCAGTCGCGAGGCGCTGAGTAAAGCAGACCTGATTCTTTACGTATTGAATTATAATGAAGCTTTAACAGAGAGCGACTATCAGCTTGCTGAAGTCATTAAAAATGAAGATGTGATTGTCATCATCAATAAAACCGATTTAGAACAGAAACTGGACATCGCTGAAGTGAAGAAAATGATGGGGGACGCGCCGATTGTCGAGACATCGATGCTTTCTCAGGCAGGTATTGACCAGCTCGAGGAACAGATTGCGAAACTGTTCTTTGAAGGAGCGGTGCAGCAGCAGGATATGACTTATGTATCCAACGCCCGTCACATCAGCCTATTAAAATCAGCGAAGACTTCTATTAATGAAGCGATGAATGCCGCTAGTATGGGTGTCCCGATTGATATGGTGCAGATTGACTTAATCAGAACATGGGAATTACTCGGCGAAGTGATCGGTGAAGAAGTATCAGACAGTCTGATTGATCAGTTATTCAGTCAGTTCTGTCTCGGTAAATAAGGAGGAAACAAACTTGGAAAAATATGACGTAATTGTCGTCGGTGCAGGACATGCCGGGGTTGAAGCGGGACTTGCGTCAGCACGAATGGGCGCCAAAACCCTCATGCTGACCATCAACCTTGATTCAGTCGCTTTCATGCCATGTAACCCGTCAGTAGGTGGCCCTGCAAAGGGGATTGTGGTGCGTGAAATCGATGCACTGGGTGGACAGATGGCAAAAACTATCGATAAAACACATATACAGATGCGCATGCTGAACACAGGTAAAGGGCCGGCTGTCCGTGCACTTCGTGCGCAGGCGGATAAAGTCCTTTATCAGCAGGAAATGAAAGATGTGATTGAAAACACACCAAACCTTGATATTATGCAGGGAATGGTCGAGCATCTGATTATAGAAGACGGTAAAGTGACCGGCGTTGAAACAGTTATTGGGACGACTTATCATGCAGATGCGGTCGTTCTGACGACAGGTACATTCCTGCGTGGGGAAATTATTCTGGGTAAAATCAAATACTCATCAGGTCCGAATCACCAGATGCCGTCTATTAAACTCGCTAATCATCTCCGTGACCTTGGATTTGATATTGTCCGTTTTAAAACAGGTACACCGCCACGTGTCAACGGCAATACAATCGACTATGACAAAACAGAGATTCAGCCGGGTGACGACGTCGGTCGTGCATTCAGCTATGATACGACAGAATATATTTTAGATCAGCTGCCATGCTGGCTGACTTATACGAATGATAAAACACATCAGATTATCGATGACAATCTTCATCTGTCAGCGATGTATTCAGGCATGATTAAAGGGACGGGACCCCGCTACTGCCCGTCTATTGAAGATAAATTCGTTCGTTTCAACGATAAGCCGCGCCACCAGATTTTCCTGGAGCCGGAAGGACGTAACACGAAAGAAGTCTATGTCCAGGGGTTATCTACCAGCCTGCCAGAACATGTTCAAAGACAGATGCTGCAATCAATTCCTGGTCTTGAGCGCGCAGATATGATGCGTGCAGGCTATGCCATCGAATATGATGCGATTGTACCGACACAGCTCTGGCCGTCACTTGAGACGAAGAAGATTGACGGACTGTTCACAGCGGGACAGATTAACGGGACATCCGGCTACGAAGAAGCAGCAGGACAAGGACTGATGGCCGGTATCAACGCCGCTGCTAAAGTACTGGGGCGTGAACCACTTATTTTAGGTCGTGCGGATGCCTACATCGGTGTACTGATTGACGACCTAGTCACAAAAGGAACGAATGAACCTTATCGTCTGTTAACAAGCCGCGCAGAGTATCGTTTACTGTTACGTCACGATAATGCGGATCTGCGTCTGACTGAAATCGGTCATGACATCGGTCTGATCTCAGATGAACGCTATAGTCGCTTTGAAGAAAAGAAAGCAGCGATTGAAGAAGAAATCAATCGTCTTTCTAACGTACGTATTAAACCGAATGAGCATACGCAGAACTTGATCGCAGAACATGGTGGTGCTGCTTTAAAAGATGGTATTTTAGCGATTGATCTGTTGAAACGTCCAGAAATGGATTATGCAGCGATTCGTGAGATTCTTGCAGATGACATCGAAGTCTCTGAAGAAGTCGCTGAGCAGGTTGAGATTCAGACAAAATATGCAGGTTATATTGATAAATCTCTGCAGCAAGTTGAAAAAATGAAACGTATGGAAGACAAGAAGATTCCTGAGAACATCGATTACGATGCAATCCATAGTCTCGCGACAGAAGCGCGTCAGAAACTGAAGGAAGTAAAGCCGCTGAGTGTCGGTCAGGCTTCACGTATTTCCGGGGTTAACCCGGCTGATGTATCGATTCTGCTTGTCTATATTGAACAGGGAAAGATTGCGAAGGTGAATTAGATGAATGAAGAGCAGTTTATAGCAGCACTCCGTGCAAAAGGATTTGAATTAACAGAAAAACAACTGAAACAGTTTGCAATTTATTATGAAAATCTAGTAGAGTGGAATGAGAAAATTAATTTAACTGCTGTTACTGAAAAGGAAGAAGTCTACTTAAAGCATTTCTTTGACTCATTGACACCTAGCTTTTACTTTGATTTCAAGGAAATTGAGACACTATGTGATGTAGGTGCAGGCGCAGGTTTCCCAAGTATTCCGCTTAAAATCCTGTTTCCACACATCAAACTGACGATAGTAGATTCTCTTAACAAACGCATTAACTTCCTGAACCATCTCGCTGCGGAGCTGAATCTGGAACAGGTGCAGTTCACACATGAACGTGCAGAGACTTTCGGCCGCTCAGAAAAACGTGAATCATACGACGTCGTGACAGCCCGTGCGGTTGCCCGTCTGTCGGTGCTCAGCGAACTGTGTCTGCCGCTTGTCAGAAAAGGCGGACACTTCCTGGCACTAAAAGGTGCACAGGGCGAGATTGAAATAGAAGAAGGTCTGTTTGCCGTGAACATTCTAGGCGGCGAAATTGTTGGAAATCATCAGTTTACACTGCCGATGGAAGAGAGTACACGTTATATCGTGGATATTGAAAAACGCAGACAGACTGCTAAAAAATATCCGCGAAAAGCAGGCACGCCTGCGAAAGAACCGCTGATGAAATAAGATGTGATGAAAGTGAGTCGAATGAGATGAAGAAACCTTTTTCAAAGCTATTTGGATTACGTGATAAAGAAGATATGGCAGGGGAACGTGCAGAAGGCAATGTCATCAAGATTGCGATAGAACGTATCGTGCCGAACCGTTACCAGCCGAGACAGGTGTTTGACGAAGAAAAGATTCAGGAGCTGGCGGATTCCATTAAAGCATATGGTCTGCTTCAGCCGATCGTGGTTCGTCCAATTGAAGAAGAGATGTATGAAATTATTGCGGGCGAACGCCGCTTCAGAGCGCTTAAATTAAATGGTACCGCTGAAACTGAAGTCCTGGTGAAACCACTGAATGATAAAGAAACAGCGGCTATTGCCCTGATTGAGAATATTCAGCGTGAAAATCTTTCTGTCGTTGAAGAAGCGGAAGCTTATAAGAAACTGCTGGATTTAGATGGTATTACACAACAGGATCTTGCGACAAGTCTCGGTAAAAGCCAGTCCTTTATTGCCAATAAGCTGCGTTTATTAAGACTTTCTTCACCTATTCTTGAAGCGCTCAGTCAGTTACAGATTACAGAGCGACATGCGAGAAGCCTGCTTGCATTAAATGAAAACCAGCAGAAGGAAATGCTCGGCATCATTGAAAGTCAGGGTCTGAACGTCAAGCAGACAGAAGAACGCGTCAAACGAATGCTCGGCGGCGAAGACGTTAAACCGACACGTATTGCCTTTACACGTGATATGAAGCTTGCCTTCAATACAATCGGCGAGAGTGTTAAAGCCGTTGAGAAGAGCGGGATTAAAGTGAAGCGTAAAGACACTGAATATGCTAACTTCTACGAAATCTCGATCAAAGTCTTCAAAAACCAGAATAACCAGTAACCATCCTTTCCGGATGGTTTTTTAGTTTGTGCAGTTTAGTTCTAATATTGTTATAATCGTAATAATGAAGAAACAGCAAGGAGAGAAAAAAATGAAGATATTAGCTATCGCCAATCAGAAGGGCGGCGTCGGTAAAACGACGACTTCTGTCAACTTAAGTGCTGCGCTTGCTGAACGAGGGAAGAAAGTCCTGTTAGTTGATACAGATCCTCAAGGTAACGCGACAAGTGGTGTCGGTATAGATAAAAACAACGTGAAATTCTCAGTTTATGACATGCTGGTTGAAGATGTTTCAATCAATCGAGTTGTTCTGAAGACAGAGCAGGAGAACTTGTCCATCATCCCGGCAAATATCGCATTAGCGGGTGCTGAAATTGAACTGGTCTCTGCAATGAGCCGTGAAGTCCGTCTGAAATATGCATTTAAAGAACTGGAAGAGTCATTTGATTACATCATTATCGACTGTCCGCCGTCACTGGGTCTTCTGACTATCAACTCATTTACAGCAGCTACAGGTATCATTATTCCTGTACAATGTGAATATTACGCACTTGAAGGTTTAAGTCAGCTCCTGAATACAATCAAGCTGGTTCAACGCCACTTAAATCAGTCGCTTGAAATTGAAGGTGTGCTGCTCACGATGCTTGATGCGCGTACAAACCTGGGTAATGATGTGATGGCTGAAGTGCGCTCGCATTTCGGTGACAAAGTATATGACACCATTATTCCGCGTAATGTCCGTCTGTCAGAGGCACCTTCACACGGACAGCCGATCAATGTCTACGATGCACGCTCTACGGGTGCGAAGACTTATGCGGATTTAGCAGAGGAGGTCATCAATCATGGCTAGAGGACTGGGTAAAGGGCTCGGCCGCGGCCTTGATGCACTCTTTCAGGATAATAAAGGAGATGAAGTGGTTGAACAGCTGAAGCTGGATGATATTCGTCCAAATCCCTATCAGCCACGTCATGAATTTGATGAAATGGCACTCGCAGAACTAGCAGAATCGATTAAACTGCACGGCATCCTGCAGCCGATTATCGTCAAAAAATCAGTCAAAGGTTATGACATTGTAGCGGGTGAGCGTCGTTACCGTGCAAGTAAACTGGCCGGCAAGACAGACATCCCCGCTATCGTCAAATCGATGACGGATAAACAGATGATGGAGTTCGCGATCATAGAAAACCTGCAGCGTGAAAACTTGAATGCTTTAGAAGAAGCAAAAAGCTATCAGCTCCTGATGGATCATTTATCATTAACGCAGGTAGAAGCAGCTGACAGGCTCGGGAAATCACGTCCTTATATCGCGAATATGCTTCGTCTGTTGAACCTGCCGGAAGAAATCAAGCAGCTGATCAATGATAAGAAATTGTCAGGCGCGCATGGTCGAACGCTCTTAGGTCTTAAAAATGAAGCGGATATGATGACTATTGCCAAGCAGGTCATAAAAGAATCATGGAGTGTCAGACAACTGGAGCAGTATGTTAAGTCGCTGACATCGTCTCCTGAGCAACCTAAAAAGGTACCGGCAAAACCAAAGTTTCTTGTGAAACATGAACAGTCGCTCAAACAGCATTTAGGTACGAATGTTGAAATCTCTAAATCACGTAAAAAAGGCAAGATTGCGATTGAGTTCACTTCAGAAGAGGAATTTAATCGTCTGATTAGCCTGCTGGAGCGTGTTTAAACACAATGGAGAAACATTTAATCAACCCGCTGCTTGACTCAGAGATGTGGAAAGATATCGGTGTTAATACGTTCTGGTCAATCATCATTATCCTGGTTGCTTTTGGTGTCATTAAAGTGCTGCACTTTGCTATTGCGCAGTTTTTCAAAGTCAGAAGATTGTCTAACCTATCGATGTCTGAAAAACGGGATACAACCCTTATCAAACTGCTGCAGAATATTACCACTTATGTCGTCTGGTTTGTTGTGCTGACGACAGTTCTCAGCAATATGGGTATCAAAGTGGAAAGTCTGATTGCTGGTGCCGGAATTGCCGGTATCGCGCTTGGTTTTGGTGCTCAGACACTCGTGAAAGATGTGATTACAGGATTCTTCATTATCTTCGAGAGTCAGTTTGATGTTGGAGACTACGTCAGAATCAATACGGGTGGCACGAAAGTCGCAGAAGGTACAGTGCAGTCTATCGGTCTTCGTTCAACTAGAATCCGGTCGTTCACAGGAGAACTGACTATCCTGCCGAATGGTACAATGAATGAGATTGTCAATTTCTCAGTCAATAATTCTGTCGCAGTCTTTGAAGTATCTATCTCCAGCGAGGAGAATATTCGAGCTGTAGAAGAGATGCTGACACCTTATCTTCTGACGCTGAAGGATAAATACGAGGATGTCGTGAAGACCCCTGAAATATTAGGTGTCGATATGGTGAAAGCAGGCGAGGCTGTGATTAAGATTGCAGCAGAAACATTACCGAACAATCACGTTAAAGTTTCAAGACTCCTGCGTGGCGACTTGAAGGACTTTCTGGATAGTCACGGTGTCAAAGCACCTGTTCCAAGAATGGTCATGTATAATCAACCTAAAGGGGGCCCGGAACATGAATAACTATCAGATGAATGATATTGTTGAGATGAAGAAACAGCATGCATGCGGAACGAATGCGTTTCAGATCATCCGTCTGGGCGCCGATATTCGTATTAAATGCGAGAACTGCGGACGAAGCATTATGATGCCACGTCCTGAATTCAATAAAAAAATCAAAAAAATCATTTCGTCAGCTGACGAATCATAAAGGAGAACAATTATGGCATTAACAGCTGGAATCGTCGGTTTACCAAACGTCGGTAAATCCACTTTATTCAACGCAATTACTAAAGCGGGGGCACTTGCTGCGAACTACCCATTTGCAACAATCGACCCGAACGTCGGTATCGTAGAAGTCCCTGACTATCGTTTAGACAAACTGACTGAACTGGTGACACCAAAGAAAACAGTACCGACAGCATTTGAGTTTACAGATATCGCCGGTATCGTTAAAGGTGCATCTAAAGGAGAAGGACTCGGTAACAAATTCCTTTCTCATATCCGTGAAGTAGACGCGATCTGTCAGGTTGTCCGTGCATTTGAAGATGAGAACATCACACACGTATCAGGTAAAGTAAATCCAATTGATGATATCGAAGTCATCAATATGGAACTGGTACTTGCAGATATGGAATCTGTAGAGAAACGCTATGCACGTGTACAAAAGATGGCGAAACAAAAAGATAAAGATGCGATGGCAGAAGAAGCGGTACTCGCAATTGTTAAAGAAGCACTTGAAAATGAGCAGCCTGTCCGCAGTGTAGAATTTACACCGGAACAGCAGCGTCTTGTCAGAGGCATGCACCTTTTGACTGCTAAACCGATGCTATATGTCGCGAATGTGGCAGAAGATGATTTATTAGATGCGGATAGCAATGATTACGTCAAAGCGATTCGTGACTATGCGGATAAAGAAGGGTCTGAAGTCATTGTCATCAGCGCTCGTATTGAAGAAGAACTCGCAGCGCTTGACGATGAAGATAAACAGGAATATCTGACTGACCTCGGTATTGAAGAATCAGGTCTTGATAAATTGATCAAAGCATCTTATCACCTTCTCGGACTTGCGACTTATTTCACGGCAGGTGAGCAGGAAGTACGTGCCTGGACGTTTAAGCAAGGCATGACAGCACCCCAATGTGCAGGTATCATCCATACAGACTTTGAACGTGGTTTCATCCGTGCAGAGACAGTCAGCTTCGATGATTTAGTCGGCAATAACGGGATGAACGGCGCGAAAGAAGCAGGTAAAGTACGTCTGGAAGGTAAGGATTACTTGATGAAAGATGGAGACGTTGTACATTTCAGATTTAATGTTTAATTCAGGAGGCAGACATGAAACCTTTAAAGCGGATTATCTACGGCATTAAAGTCATCACAAAGTCAGGTCCTAAAGGACAGGAGATGTATAATGTCATCTATTACTATTTTGTACAGGCTGTCCGAAAAGATGAATACGTTGCACTGAATGAAGATATTTATAAAAAAGTCAGCTATCCTGAAGACGCGATTCGTTATCTGGACATCGTCAGCTGTGATGAAATCGATCCTGAGGACAGTGATTACTATCTCTACGAATATCTCTATTCCTCAGAAGATATCAAGCTCTTTCATGTCAAAGAAATGGTCGTCTATAAATTAGACGAAGTACTCTACTAATGTTGTAATCTGTATCTTACTATGCTATAATATTCAATTGTGAGTAATGAAAATTATTCCTTGCTTTACGAAACAGTAAAGCCGCATAGACCATAAGGAGGTGTAATTGATGAGAACATACGAAATTATGTACGTTGTACGCCCGAACATTGAAGAAGATGCGAAGAAAGCGTTAGTTGAACGTTTCAGCGAAATCTTAACTTCAAACGGTGCGGAAATCATCGAAGCAAAAGATTGGGGTAAACGTCGTTTAGCTTACGAAATCGAAGACTTCAAAGAAGGTTTCTACCAAATCGTACGCGTTAACTCTACTGATCAAGCAACAAACGAATTCGATCGTTTAGCGAAGATCAATGACGATATTATCCGTCATATCATTGTACGCGAAGAAGAAAAATAATAATCAACGGGGGCGAATTGCATGATTAATCGTGTTGTATTAGTAGGTCGTTTAACGAAGGATCCCGAATACAGAGTCACACCCTCAGGCGTATCAGTTGCTACGTTTACATTAGCGGTTAACCGCACATTTACGAACGCTCAAGGAGAACGCCAGGCGGACTTCTTAAACTGTGTCGTATTCCGTAAACAAGCTGAAAACGTCAATAACTACTTAAGTAAAGGTAGTTTAGCTGGTGTGGATGGTAGATTGCAATCTCGCAGCTATGATAATCAAGAAGGCCGTAAAGTGTATGTGACTGAAGTCGTCTGTGACTCAGTACAGTTCTTAGAACCTAAAGGTGCTAACCAGAACCGTCAGGACAACTCGTCTAATGACTATTCAAGTTATGACCCGGGATTCGGTGGACAATCACAAGGTCAGAATTATCAGGCAAATAATCAAACAAATAACCAGACATCATCTCCTGCATCAAACAACCCATTTGCGAATGCAACAGGGCCGATTGATATCAGTGACGATGATTTACCGTTCTAATCAATAAGTAAGGGAGGCAACAATCATGGCAGGTGGACCAAGAAGAGGCGGACGTCGTCGTAAAAAAGTGTGTTACTTCACAGCAAACGGTATCACACAAATCGACTACAAAGATGCAGAATTACTTAAAAAATTCATCTCTGAACGCGGTAAAATCTTACCACGTCGTGTAACAGGTACTTCAGCTAAATACCAACGTATGTTAACTGTAGCGATCAAACGTGCACGTCATATGGCATTATTACCATATGTTAAAGAGGAGCAATAATATTGCAGACCTTTCACTTCAATAGTGAAAGGTCTTTTTTTAGTGAAAATTGCATCCCTTTTTCCCATAGCAATTTTAAGTTATTTTTTAAATCATATTAGTTAAGTCAGATATTAGAAAAAAATGAAAAAAGCTGACAAAAATTATGATAATATAAGGAGTAATGAGGGGAAACGAGGTTATTGAAATATGGCAAATACGGCGTTCACACCAGTGATTATTGGTGCTAATATACATGCATATGCAGCAGCTGCATCGTTCCATGAAGATTATCAAAAAGAATCAATTGTAGTAGCAGCGGGGAAGCTGGCATTTACAGAATTATCTTCTTTAACAGAAGCCTATATAATAGAACCTGAATTATATCAGGATGAAGTGTTCATAAGAACTTTAAATGAGATAGCGGAGAAGTACGGTCAACAGAAACTACTGCTCGTTGCGACAACAGATGAGTATGTGAAACTACTTATTAAACATAGTGATTCAATTAGTGAGCGATTCATCTTAAACTTTCCAAGTCAGGAACTATTTGATCAGTTCTATTACAAGAAGCATTTTTATCAGTTATGTGAACAATACGGATTAGATATCCCTAAGACCTTTACAATAGATTGTCATGAACTGACGACTTTTCATGAAGAAGTGATGTTCCCGGTCATTATCAAGGTGAATGATGGCACAGCTTATTTTGATCTTCATTTCCCGGGTAAACAGAAAATCTACCGTCTTACTTCATACGATGAAGTTAACCAGACTATTAAACTGCTGTATGATAATGGTTACCGAAAAGACCTGATTCTGCAGGAATATATTGAAGGAAATGACCAGGAACTCTGGGATATGGTTTATTACAGTGATCGGAACGGCAAAGGCCAAGTGGTGACACTCGCACAAGTTTTATCACAAGAGCCTCAACTGACAGCTGTCGGCAATTATACGGCACTTATTACACGCTATCAAAAAGAGCTGATGGACAAAGCTGTCCGCATGATGGAAGATACGGGTTACAAAGGCTTTGCGAACTTTGACTTGAAGTATGATGCACGGAACGGGAAATTTAAATTTCTGGAAGTTAATTTACGTGCCGGTCGTTCAAGTTCATATGTCAGAGAAAGTGGTTATTCCATTGCGCGCTGTTATGTGGAGGATTTAATTGAACATAAAAGTCATCCGCTTGTTTATTTAGACAAAAAAATGATTTTTACAGTCATTCCGCCGGCTCTCATTCTACAAGGAATCAGTAGTTCCGAGCTCAAAGAGGAAGTGAGAGGGCTTATTAAACAAGGAAGGACATTTAATCCTTTAAAATATAAAAAAGACCGTTCTCTGAAAAGAAAGATTTATCTGAAGCTGCGAGACATGAATTATTTCAAAAAGTATCGTAATAGAGAGTGGGAGCAGTCATAAAAAAAATCTTAGGCATTACGGACTGACCCCAATTAATGGGACAGAATAAAAAACACTCTTGTTGAATTCATATAAAATGAATTTGATAGGAGTGTTTTATTATGCAGAGAATTGCTTATTCAAGTGAAGTTAAATGGAAATGTGT
>NZ_SCWA01000016.1 GCF_004359615.1 Macrococcus brunensis | reverse complement strand
ATTGAACTTTTTGATTATGTGAACTGGTATAACAATGTCAGGCCGCACGGCGCATTAAATTATCTAACACCAAGGGAATATAAAGAAATATTCTATAAAAACTGTCCAATATTATGTTGACAGACCATTATTGATTTTATTGATAAAAATATCGATAATCAATCATATTTCATTGATAGAGTTAAATTTGTTGAAGAAAGTGTAAGTTTTAGAACAAGACTTAAACAGAGTTTTAATAAATTACCTTTGAAATATCAGCAAGAGTTAAGTGACTATGTAAACAAAAAATTCGGTTATAATAGAGCGATTAATAGAAATATAAGAACTCTATCCAATAAACTTGTAGATGATAGAAATAATTTTATTCATAATAATATTATTCAAGAATCTAAAATATATAATTTAGAAGATAATCTTTTTGAAGAAGCAACAATGCTACAAAAGTTTTTAAGATATCTAATATTAAGAGAACTAGGTATTCCAGAAGACTTATTGTTGAAAGATAATTATATGTATCCATAAAAATTAAATGAATATAGAAATTTTATTTGATTTTAGTGTTGAAATAAAGCAATAAAATTAAGCAAAATAAATAGAAACAAGTTGCAATCATTTGAAGCTACTAGAATTAAGAAAAATAAATTAGTGATACTACCGGCCAGCAGTTTATTTGGTTACCCTTTAGTTACCCCTGAGTGATATTTGAGGCAATTCTATACAATCGAAAAAATCAGAAATCCTTTAATATCAAGGCTTACGACAGTCTATACAACTGTACGAAATCCTAAAGTTTTTTGAACGTAAAAAACCAGGTCTTAAAGGCGCACGTCGTTCACCACAGTTCTCAAAACGTTAATTCCTTTTATACCAAGGGTTCAAGGTACTTCTCGAAAATATTCGGGAGGTGCTTTTTTATATGTTCTCGACATGGATGTTACCCTTAAAGTATCTTAATAGGGTTTTACCAAGGTAACATTATAGAATGAAATAAAGATATATGACAGTTTATGATACTGATTGATACTAAGTGAAATGCTAATAATTTTTTATCTGCTGACATACGTATAGTGATCGTATTACTATCCAGATATTTCGGTTCGTTATGTTATAATTTGATATGACAAATTCCTTTTATGAACGGTTATTGAGGTGAAAAATATGATAGACAGAATAAATTTCTATCAGTATGAATCGGAAGGTCAATTGCTGGATAGAAAAAGAGCATCCATTCATCCTAAAGATATAGCCCAGCATATCAGTGCTTTTGCGAATGCTGAAGGTGGTGTCTTAGTTATTGGGATCGAAGATAATGGAGAAATCAGCGGATTTAATCATCCGAAAGCAAAGAGTATGGAGGAGTATATTGAAGCACCATTCGAGTATCTTTCGAGAGCACCTCGCTATTCTCATGAAATAATAGAAGTTGAAAATAGTGAAGGTAATGAAGATAAAATTCTGCTGTTTAATATAGAACCTAGCTATGATGCCATTATCACTCTAAAAGATGATTCTGTTTATCTGCGAGTGAATGATAAAAGTAAGAAACTGACCCATCCACAGATCACAAATCTAGAATATGATCGTGGGGCAAGACGTTTTGAAGAAGAACTTGTTGAATATTCTTCTATAGATGATGTAAATGAAGAACTGGTAGATGAATTTAAGGAACTGTTAGGTACGCATGTAAGTACTGAGAAGTTGCTGAAAGCCAGAGGTTTTATGAGAAATGAACAACTGACAGTAGCAGGTTTACTTCTATTTAGTGATAATATCAATGTCTATTTTCCGAGTGCTCGTATTCGTTTTATGAGGTATGAAGGGACTAAAGAAGAATCAGGATCAAGACTGAATGTGGTTAAAGATATAACTTTTGAGAATGCGTTACCTAAAGCTATTAGAGAAGCGAGAGCATTTATCAATACGCAGTTACGAGAATATACGTTCTTAGGGAAAGAAGGGAGATTTGTCACGCTTCCTGAGTATCCTGAGTTTGCTTGGTTCGAGGGCATGATTAATGCCATCGTTCATCGCAGATATGATAATCAAGGGGATCATATCAGAATAAAAATGTTTGATGACAGGCTAGAAATAAATAGTCCAGGTGCACTTCCGGCTTCAGTTACTTTAGAGAATATTAAAGAAGAGCGATATTCAAGAAATCCTAAACTGGCTGCAGCCCTTACTCAATATAAGTGGGTAAGAGAATCAAATGAAGGCGTTGGGCGTATATTTGATGAAATGAAGGACTACTTCTTGGATGATCCAGTCTATTCAGAGCCCAACAATAGTGCAGTTCAGCTGACTTTAAAGAATAATATTGTTGCCAGAAAAGAGAGAGAGACAGGGCGAGTAAGTAAGATAATAACGCCTGAATTATTTGAAAGCTTAAATGAGCAGCAAGAAATGATTGTGAGACATTTATATAATCAAGGAGAATTAACAGCTTCACAAATTGCAAATGTAATCCGAAGATCTATTCCTACAGCGAGAAAAAGATTGAAGGAACTAGAGGAAATGAATATTATATCTACACATGGATCAAGTAAAAATGATCCAAAAAGAACTTATTATCTACTAGACTAACGAGCAGTTTTGAAAACTTTCGAGTAAGTAAGAAAGAATTGAAGTAAAAATGATAAAAAGTCAATGCTGTCATGCATTTTTTGGGGTTTCGAGTAAAAATAAAAACTTTCGAGTAACTAGATAGTCAGTATCTTAAAATATTCTATAAATGCTTTTACAACAATGTTTAGCAGGGTTTCGAGTAAAAACTAAAACTATCGAGTAGTCGATAAAATACTAATTAATACAGTTGATAAAACAAATTAAATGAAAAGAGAAGCTTATATGATTGAGGACTTACTGAAAAAATATAAAAACAGTACTAGTGGAACATCTGAAATGCTGGATAGATTATTAACTGAAATGCTTGAAAATATAGGGCATACTGATAGTCATATACGCGATCAAATCATTTATAATGAGTTTTGCCAAATACTATTGAATAATAGTTTGAATAGAGAACAAATTAGTAAGATTATTAATCAATGTATTAAGAATCTTTCATTTAATATTGGGGAAACAAATACAGATAGTGTTTTTACTAGAAGTTTTAGCATATTGTTTTTACATGCTATTATCTGCTATGATAATCAATCAATAATACTTTCAGAGAGGGATTTTAATAAAATAATAAAAAATAGTCTGCATTATTTTAAAGTAGAAATTGATGTTCGAGGATGGGTGGAAGATAAAGGGTGGGCCCATGCTCCTGCACACACATCTGATTTAATTGTGGAATGCATTAAATCTAGATATTTTAAAAAGAACCTTGTTAACGAAATATTAGAAGGTATCAATTCTAATATATTCAAATTGCAACTAAATAGTGTTTGTTATATTGATGACGAAGATATAAGAATGTCTATGATTCTTGTGAGTTTGCTTGAAGAAAGGTATATTACTGAAAAAGAAGTTGGAATATGGTTAGCAAAACTAAAGGATTATTTGGAAACTGGTGCGAGTAAGAAAATTGAATACTACAGAAAAACTAAAAATTATACTGATTTTATAAGAGCTTTATTTTTTCAAACGGAACGCTTCAAGTATTTACAAAAAAATATTAAGATTTTGCTTAAATAAATAAGCAATATGAGAAATTATTAGAACTGCCGACCAGCAGATTTTAGTTTGAAAATGTTACCCTTTAAGTACCTTTGTTGAAATTAAGTGATTTTTATTGATACTTAGTTTTTGACAAATCCTTTAATATCAACGCTTACGACACTTCATGATTATAGCTGAAACTCTATAATTTTTTGAACGTAAAAAACCAGGTCTTAAAGGCGCTCGTCGTTCACCACAGTTCTCAAAACGTTAATGCTGGAATTGTTGCAAACTTGTTTGCTTACAAGTCCAGTACGCAAACTGGCGTAGACAGTTTGTGTTCGATTGAAACGTTTACAGCACTCTTTGGATTATTCCAAAGAGTGCTTTTTTGCATTTTTATTGATAGATTCAGTTACCTTTTAGTTACCCCTAGGGAAACTATGTGCTTGTAAACTGTTAAAAATTCAATTATGTGAAACTGTATGAGAGCATATGAAATGATCTGTTTTTTCTCTGGGATTCATACATAATAACCATGTAATATTATTTTAAATTGTGAAGACACTAGTGTTGCATAAATGAAGTCTGGATTTTCTGATACTAATTTTTCTCCGAAAATTTAAAATTTGAAAACACCTTAACAAAGGTAGTAATCATCCATTTTTTGACTATAAAATTTCCATTGGCATAGCGACAGAATACCTATGTTTTAAGGTAAGTTATCACTGATTCTTCGAATCCACAGATGGCTACTTTTCCATATTGAAACTTTAAGTAACCGTATGATTCGGAGTATGCTCATTTTACTATTTGTACTTAATTTAGTAATTATGTTTAAGCAGTATACAATCATCGCAATATAGACCTGATTAGCTACAGCTGTTTCAGAATGACCATAGAATGTTTTAACATTTAAATGTTGCTTAATCCATTTGAAGAATAGTTCAATAGACCAGCGAGATTTATAAACTTCACCAATCTCCTCTGGAGATAAATCAAATCTATTTGTGATTAAGACTAATTCATTACCTGATGAATCTTTTAGAAGTATTCTTCTAAAGTAGTTTTCACTTCTATTTAATGTGGTGCCAACAACAATCATCTGATCTGAAATTATATGACTGTTGTTATTGACTTCAAATGTTTCAATCACTCTATGTACTGCATTTTTACGAAGACGTGATACAAAAAAGTAACCATCATCAGTCATTTCATCAAACCTTTGATAATTTACATAACCTCTATCAAAGACGTAAAGACACTCTTTGTCATCAACAAAAAGTTCTAAATGATTTTGGTCATTTTCGCAAGCATTAGTTATATAGAAGTTATCCGGATAACTATCAAAATCAGGCATATGAACAAGTCTCATATGTAACTTGACGCCGGATTTTGTTTTACGAAATTTTGCCCATTGATGATTCCGTAGGTTTAGCGGTAATGTACTGGAATCAATTATCTTCAAAGGTGTTGTTAATTTTCTCTTTTGATTGAAATTATTTTTACAGTGAATTTGAGAGAGTAACTGTAAAAATATATTTTGAAAGATTTCAGTCGGTACTTCTGCTAACTTCCTGCTTAATTGAGAATAGCTTATTGAAGTAAAACCTATGGTTTTCTGTAGATCTTCTGAAAAGACACTATCACTTATAGCTCTTAAACTTTCACTTTCAACTAACTGTGAAAATAATAACAGCTTAATAAAAGATAATGTGTTTAACTTTTTTGTGTAGTGACCTAAATTAAGAATTGTGACTTGCTTTGAAATTTTTTTAAAATCAATGGGTGAAATCCATTGTTCAAATGATGATTTTCTAGTAAACTTATCCATAGGTTGTTCCTTTATTTTTGGATTTGGATGAGTATTACTACCTCCAACCATTATAAAGGAATTTTTTTATATAGAAAATTAATTTTTGGAAAATTCAATTCATAACCGAAGGTTACATTATTTTTATGCAACACTAGTGAGTTGAGATAATAAAATGGATATGATAGCTGTAGGCATTATGCTGCATTATGTGATCTATTATATGATTGTTTTTCATTTTTCATATTAGCCCATCTTTATACATTGTTTCGTGTGAAAATAACCGTCAATCTGATCTGCAGACTTAAGATTGAACCAGCGATTCAAGTAGTTCATCAATGTCTGATACTGGTCATGTAGATTTCATAAACTCAAATGATATGTTATCTAAGAAATCAGAATAAAAGCGATGAGCATGCTCATCGCCTTTTTTGCTGTCTATTGAATTGTGATAGAAACTAAATAACCCTTTTCAAAATAGGCTGTGAAGTAGGTGCCAGCTTTTGTTTTATAGAGATTCGTCACAGATGTTTTGTTATTTGATGTTGTCTGTCTGACGAGTTTGAAAGATTGATATGCCTTCTCAAATGTCTGTTTGCTGATGGATTTCGTTTTTGGCGTTAATGTAATTGCGACGATTGTGTTTTTATCGAACTTATCAATCAGATTATCGTGGCTATAGAAGCCAGCTGCACTATGTGCTTGAGTCAGACGTTTTTTATTAACCATATAACCATCAATCATCACATTATCATGATTCACCGCATCTTTGAACTGCTGGTTCAAAACAGTCTTACCGCTGTAGAAGAAATAACCGTTGTAGTAATAATAAGGCTTGGTTTTATCAAGTTGACGAGCTGTTGTATTCGTTGGGACTTTAGTTGTGGTCTGTGCCTGTGCAACGTCAGAGGTCCCAACTGAAGTAAATAAAAGTGCGGTCGCTAATCCAGAGGCGCTTAACAGTTTGAGATATTTAGACATATAAATCCTCCTCGATAAATGGTATATCTTACAATTTGTAGTATACAACATTACATAAATATTTCAATTATTTCATTGATATTTCTTAAATAATAATAAATACGTTTTGTAATATCTATTTTGTTATAAAGAAAGGATGTTATATTGAGAGAATCGAATATACGGATTTATTGAGTGCTGGAGGAAATGCGATGGTAGGAGAACAAATTAAAACAGGCTAGACGCAAGCTCATGTGAAGAGGTATCCTACATAAGCTTTGTTACTTATAGCCCGCTATTGTTCTTCTTGAAACAGGGTGTTAAATTAAAACTGAATAGTTAATTGATACTGAACTTATTGGATGGGAGGGTCTGAGATGAGTCATCTGATTGGTGATAAGTTGTCTGATGCAGAGCATAATGAGGACAGACTGGGCTGCCTGGTACTGACTGCTATAGGTCTGGTAGGATTACTGTTGCTGGCGAGTATTATTGCTGCTGTTATCTAAAGACAGCTGAATAGCTTACTTTTTATTTTATCGGCAGAAATTCCGATTAAGCATATCAAACAGATGATAAAAATAAGAGTCTGCATCATAATAGCTCCTTTATTTTCATAATTTTTCTTAAGGTAACTACGCATCTATCTTATACGATTACTGCCGAAGTTTTCTATGGGTTGATCAGCTGACGATGAAGCTAGAAAGTATTGGAAAGTTTTTGAATATTATCATAAATGGCATGACATGCTTGCACAATGGTTTGGTATCACATTTGAATAGAAAGTCACGGCGTATATAGGCAAATTCTGAAAAAGTTGAGGGGTCTGTATTGTATAAAGAACCTGATTCAAGAGACTGGAAAATATTTATCCTTGTAATAATGATACTACTGACGGGATTTTTTCTTGAAATATACTTGGATTAAGTTGTTAAGAATATATTATCTCAATAAAGGAGCGATGAAAAATGAAAGAAACATATATACATGGCATTCAGATTAAATACCATGAATCCACTCATCTCGTCCATGATAAAAACAGAGCGGTTATTCTTTCTAAAAACTTGGATGAGATACACTGCGTTATAGATTTCAACGTAGAAGATGGTAATGTGAAAAATATCAATATCAAGCCCAGATTTAATATTGATATTACGATTGAAGATGGTGTCTATATTTTTGATGTCAATTATGTGGAAGATTAGAGTCAAATTTTCGCTGCTATTTTTCGTTCGGCATTGTCTTTATCAACAGCAAATACCCTCCGACAGAATCTGCCGAAGGGTATTATAAGGGGCTAAATGTTATAATGATTATGCAGTGAATTTAGTGATTGTGTCCACGATTAATGTGATGAATTGTACGATAGTATCTACGATATTTCCAGCCATGTTAATATCCTCCTTTCTGTTATTTGATGAGAGTGATTATTGGAATTTGCTTACAGTGTCGATGATGAAAGTGATGAATGTAACAATGCCGTTGATGATATCAGTTACCATATCCTTTTCCCTCCTTCGTTCTGTAACTTATGACTTTATTATATAAGGGCTCAGAGCGAAAAAGAGGATTTTGCTTTATTTCATGCGTTTCACTTCGTAACTGTTTATTTTAACTGTTTTTATGTTACGTTTAAGAAGAAAAAAGATACAAATCTGAAAAGGCGTTCTCTTTTATGTCAGAACCTTTTAGAATAGAACTAAGGAGATGAGAGAGGATGCTTGAACAACATTTGACTGAACTTGAACAACTGAAGTTCAGGCGTGGGCTTCGTGTCATCATGAAGAACTTACTGATTTCAGCGACGATTTACTTAAGCAGCTATCTGCTTGGCATCTTCTTTCATGTCCTGGTTGCACATGGTTGTTATTTCATGATTCGTTATTTCAGTTTCGGCGCACATCTGAAGAACTTCTGGCTGTGTTTCGTGCAGAGCTGGCTGACGTTTGTCGGAGTGCCGTTCCTGCTGGTCTATAAGCTTGATCTGCGACTGTTAATTCCCGGTCTGCTGGCAGCAGCAGCCATCTGCTGGCTCGGACCGCAGCCGACACGAGCGCAACCGATTCATGCTTATATGCTTGAACCGTTGAAACTGAAAGTCCGCGTGACAGTAGGGATTCTCCTGCTGGTCAGTCTGATTATTCCTGACGGATACAGACTGATGATGTATTACGGTATCATTGTCCAGGCATTAACATTAGTTATTACTTATATGAGGAGGAACTGACATGTTAAACTTTATTCAGCATATCATTGATTTTATCGTGTTCATTGGTGACAAAAGCGTGATGAGAAGCTGCTATTTCTATTTCAACGAAGACGAACTGGATGCTAGACTGTATGAAGAAAAACGTCTGAACCACTAATGTACGATTTTAATACTTCTGAGTCAGTCATCTTTATTATCTTTCAGTGCATCTGTTTCAGCATCGCAGTGACTTTACTCGGGAACTTTAAATACAGCAGAAAGGGTATTTTGTATACCGTTCTGCTGTTTATTGTTCCTGCTGTCATTTTATTTTTTGTCTTCAGAACACTTGCCATTCTTTATTTTATTGTCTTTTATACTTTTTTCTATCGGCGACGTTCTTTTCTGGTTAATGGTCTTATTGTGCTCATAACAATTTTTATCTCTGTTATCAGTGATCATCTAGCCGCATTGATTACGATTTCTATTTTCGGTGAGAACTTCTTTTATAATGACCGTTATGTGCTTTATTTTGTCATGTTTCTCTCGCTGATGGTTGTCCTGCCTTGGCTGATCAGAACAATTTTCAATAAGGTCAAGGATTTTCAGGTGCTCTATAGCCATAACAGACTTCTTGTCCTGCTGCTTGTCGGTTATCTGGCTATTTCTATCTTGCTTATCTATCTCATTATTCCGGACCGGACACTGACGGAACGTGAATATGTCATCTATGCCTCTTTCTACATCATTTATTTCATTATCAGTTTCGGTCTGATTGTTCTTGTAGCGAGAGCTTACTATCAGAAACTGCTCCTCAGTATCAAGAGTAAGGAGAATGAAGATTACTATAAATATACAAAAGAACTTGAGAAGAATAATAATGTCATGCGCAAGTTCAAGCATGATTATGTCAATATACTGTCAACGATGTCCGGTTACATCTATAATGATGATATGGAGGGACTGAAAGTTTATTTCAGTGACTATATTGTCCCCCTGAAAGAGAATATTGATAACCAGCAGTATCAGCTCTATGGAATGAACCGTATCAATGCTGCGCCGCTGAAAGGCATACTGACGTCCAAGATGATTGAGACACAAGAGCAGAATATTTCACTTAAGGTCGATGTTTCTGATGAGATCAACAGTGAAGATATACAGATGGATATTATCGATTATACCCGCATGATTGGTATTGTCTGGGACAATGCGATTGAAGCGTCTCTGGAGATTGAAAAGAGTGAGATACAGGCTGCGCTGATGAAGACGGAAGAGAGTCTGCTTTTCGTTATTTCGAATCACTGTAAACCCGATATGCCTCCGATTGCGACGCTTTACGAAGAGAACTTCACCACTAAGAACGGACAGGGTGGCATCGGTTTAGCGAATTTAGCTGCTATTTCAGCGAAATATACGAACTTATTCCTGGATACTTCGATACAGTCGAATCTGTTTATCCAGAAGATAGAGGTGCTGTTTGTTGAAGAGAGGTGAGAAAGATGAATATTTATGTCTGTGAGGATTCAGTCGAACAGCTGAATCATATGACACAAGTCATCTCCAACTATATTATGATTGAGCAGCTGGATATGACGCTGACCTGTGCAACGACAGACCCGTATGAACTGCTTGCCGCGGTTGAACAGCACAGTGATATCGGTATTTATTTTCTTGATATTGATTTATCTGCTGATATCAACGGTATTCAGCTGGCGCAGAAGATACGCGAAATAGATGCGCTCGGCCATATCATCTTTGTCACCAGTCACAGTGAAATGACGTATCTGACTTTTAAGTATAAAGTATCAGCACTTGATTTCATCCTGAAAGATGACCGTGAGAATATTGACCGCAGTATCCGCGAATGTCTCTTGATCTGCCAGCAGCGGCTGAGCGACATAGTCGAACGTAATAAAATAGATAAGCTTGAAATAAAGTCAGGCAGTCAGAAGCTATTTATCAGTTATGAAGATATCGTCTACTTTGAGTCATCGCCGAATCCGCACCGTATTATTCTGCATCTGATGAACCGCAGGCTTGAGTTCTACGGTAATATGAAGGATTATGATGATCTCGATACGCGTTTCTTCCGTTGTCATCAGTCTTATATTATCAATGTCGATCATGTAACTTCGGTTGATAAGAAGAATCGCATTGTTCACTTTTCCAATGGCGAGACCTGTTATATCTCGGCACGTAAAATCAATAAGTTTCCGAACTGATAGAAGCCCTGCTTTTCATAATGAAAAGCAGGGCTTCTATCAGTTGATATCACGTTTGACGAATGAGTACCAGGCGACTATAAGAAAAACAAGCAGATAAATCAGTGTGACTCCAGCTGAGAACTGAATTGTCATATCATCGCGATAAGGACCGATAAAATGGTAGTAACGTGACAGGTCAGAGTTCGTGAACAGTAAGTACTTCGACCAGTCGTACTGAGCGATAAAGACAGAGGCAGTTGAACCAAGAAACATGATAAACATACTCAGTCCGATGGCGAGTGAACTGCTTCTGAGCAGACTTGAAATCATAAAGCCGAATGTACCAAGCGTCAGGATATGAACCAGTTTCAGACCATAGACCAGCAGTCCTTCCTGCAGGAAATGCCGGTGGACAAAATGATCCGGTCTTTCAAACACCAGCTCCGGATTTAAGCCTGAGACGCCGAAGAACAGGGCACCCACTACATAAGTCAGAATGAAGAGCACGGTCATCGTCAGTACTGAGAAAAGAATGACCGCGATATATTTAGAAGCGAGAATCGTTGTTCTAGTCACTGGACGTATCAGCAGCTGCTTGATGGTCCCGTAAGTGAATTCGTTGGCAACGATGCCGCCTGCGATAACAATAGTGAAGAGACTGACTAAGGCGGTCAGAAAGACATTATCGATAACGAAGTCACCGGCCTGATAGTGATGAGGCTTAATATTATGCTCAAGATAGTAATTGTTCTTCTCTATTGTCTGTTTGACATGCGCTGGATTCAGTTTCTTATTGCTTGCCAGTTCTTTATTCTGCTGCTGCAGTTGCTGCTGCCAGTCGCTCTTATAAGTCGTTTCGGTATCAATCACGTCGCTTGAGGCTGTCAGCATAGCGACACCGATAACAGCGGCCAGCATAACGAGGAAAATCAGCCAGATTGTTCTACTGGCGAATATTTTTTTAAGTTCATTTGTGATTAAATCCCACATCTTATTCATAGGTATCGTCTCCTATCATTTCGAAGAATCGTTCTTCCAGTGTTGATACGTGAGGAATGACTGTATAGAGCGCGATGTAATGCGAGACGAGTGCGCTGATGATTTCAGGCAGAGCAGCCTCTTCTGTCTGCAGATAAAGCTGTGCATCCTTGATACTGACAGCATTTACTGTAGGAAGCGTCTTCAGGATTTTCAAGGCTGCTTCAGGCGTCGCTACTTTCATGACATATGTATGGATGACATTCTGGTTTCTTTCTCTTAGGTTCTGCGTGGTGATGAGTTCACCATTTTTGATGACACCGATGCGATCACACATAAGCTCAATCTCACTGAGAAGGTGGGAGGAGATGATAATCGCAACATTCTCTTTCTCAGCCAGCATCCTGATATAATGGCGGATTTCCTTGATACCTGCAGGATCAAGTCCATTAGTCGGCTCATCAAGAATTAAGACAGAAGGATGATGTAAAATAGAGACCGCAATGCCAAGCCGCTGACGCATACCGAGTGAGTACTGCTTCACTTTCATATGAATAGCATCTGTCAGACCGACGAGATCAGCGACCTCCAGAATTCTCTCCTTCGTTACACCGTCATTCATCTTAGCGAAATGCTTCAGATTATCATAGCCCGTCATAAAAGGATAGAGTTCAGGATTCTCGACAATCGCACCGACCCCTCGTATCGCCTTCTTGAAATCTTTACTGATATGAAAGCCGTTGATATAAATATCACCGCTCGACATGGTGTTCAGACCGACAATCATGCGGATAGTAGATGTCTTACCTGCACCGTTCGGCCCTAAAAATCCGAAAACCTCACCGGCGTTGACAGAAAAGCTCAGGTCTTTGATGATATGTGACTGACCTATATATTTATTGACGTTCTCAAGTTTCAGTACTTCTTTGGACATAAAGACCCCTCACGATGCTTTTTCACTTATTGTGACATAAGATGACGACGGGGCGGCTGTTTATTCGTATTTGTCTGGAAATAACTCTTATTCGTTGAGATGCTATTCTTATTTTAGACAGATAAAAAATGATGTTTTTTCCAAATGATTATCATAAATGAATAATTTTAGGGAATATATTATCACTTTCAAACAGAATATTATAAATTTTCAAAAAACTTGTTGACACTTATACGGAATGTATATAAACTTACATTAATCAAATTCATCATTTTAAAAGCACAGTAATGAGGAGAGTAAATCCTTAAATTCGTTTCAAAGAGAGTCTCCATATGGTGAAAGGAGATAACGGATACTGATTGAAAATGGCCTCTGAGTGGTGACATCGATATTTAGATGTCAACGGGTTCGCCCGTTATAGCGATACAGTATTAATGTTCGATACAGCGTACTGGAAGAGGTCTATTTAGTGATGAATAGATGAATAAAGGTGGTACCACGGCAGCTCCCGTCCTTTAAATCCTGTTAAGCATGGATTTAAAGGACGGGGCTTTTTTCGTTTGCTGTTATTTAATTTTATTTTTATATCACTTGTAAAGGAGGAATGCTATGACCATTCTAGACACGTTGAAAAAAAGGATATTAGTAGGGGATGGCGCGATGGGGACGTTACTTTATGCGGAAGGACTGGATACTTGTCCGGAACATTATAATCTTACGCATCCTGATAAAGTAGAGGCCATTCACAGGCTTTATGTGGAAGCGGGTGCAGATGTTATTCAGACCAATACGTATGGTGCAAATTTTGAGAAGCTGAAAGCTTATGGACTTGAACATCGCGTAAAGGAGATTCATCAATCTGCTGTAGCGATTGCGAAAAGAGCGGCAGGGCCTGATACTTTTGTTGTAGGGACTGTGGGGGGCTTCCGTGGCATTAAGAAACTGGAACTATCTCTATCCGCTATTCTTTATCATACTTCCTTCCAGATAGATACGCTGGTCCAGGAAGGAGTAGATGCTATTCTTTTTGAGACTTATTATGATGTTGAAGAATTACTTGCAGTCGTTGAATATGCGCGCTCATTCAAGATTCCGATTATTGCGCAGTTAACAGCGCAGGACACTTGCTTCTTGAAAGATGGCACTGTCATACAAGATGCGCTGATTCGCCTTGAAGCAACGGGTGCAGATATTATCGGACTTAACTGTCATCACGGTCCTCATCATATGAATCAGACTTATAAACATCTTGCTCTGCCGGAACATGCATTTCTGTCCTGTTATCCTAATGCGAGTCTTCTCGATATTGAAGATAATATGCTGAAGTACTCAGATAATGCAGTGTATTTCTCTCAAGTGACACGCGAACTCGTCCGGGAAGGAGTCAGGCTGATTGGAGGATGCTGTGGCACCACCCCTTCACATATTAGGCGGATAAAAGATGCGGTAGCAGACTTAAAACCTGCTACCTCAAAGAATGTTATTCCGTTTCAGAGGGGTGCGCAGAGTGTCATACAGAAAAAAGAACCGAGTCTGAAGGAACTGGTGGAACAGCGTCCGACAATTATTGTAGAACTGGATACACCTAAACATCTGGATAAAGGACAGTTTTTCAGAGGGATAGAGGCGTTAGAGAAAGCACAGGTCGATGCAGTCACTTTGGCGGACAATTCCCTTGCTTGTGTCAGGATGTGTAATATCGCTGCTGCCAGTATGATTAAGCATCACTATAATATCAGACCGCTTGTGCATATTGCCTGTAGGGACAAAAATATCATCGGTCTTCAGTCCAGCTTGATGGGGCTTGCAGCTTTAGGGATTAGTGATGTACTTGCTGTGACAGGTGACCCTTCTAAAGTAGGGAATTTTCCGGGGGCTACCTCTGTATTTGATGTCAACTCACTTGGACTTGCTGAAATAATCCGACAGTTCAACAGAGGAATCGGTGCGGATGGCTCTTCTCTCAGGAAACACACAACGTTTACGGTAGCAGGTGCATTTAATGCGAATGTCAGTAAACTCCATGCAAGCGTGCAGAGACTCCGGAAAAAGCAGGAGGCAGGTGTGGATTATTTTATTACCCAGCCTATTTATGACAAGAATAAAATCAGGGAAATATACAATTCTGCAAGACAGCTTGATACATCTATATTTATCGGTATTATGCCGATTACCAGCTATAAAAATGCACTTTTTCTTCACAATGAAGTGCCGGGCATTAAATTGCCTGAAGAACTGATTGAGGCCTTTAGAATAGTTAAAGATGATAGAGACAAAACACAGAAATTATCACTTGAAATCTGTCAGGAACTAATTGATGAAACACTTAAGTATTTTAATGGTATTTATCTAGTGACGCCGTTCCTTAAATATGAACTGACGGTTGAGCTAGCAGAGTATGCGCAGCGGTTAACAAAAAAACAGGGGGTAGTATTATGACAATTAAAACTTCAAATTTAGGATTTCCAAGACTAGGTAAAAATCGTGAATGGAAAAAAGCAATTGAAAATTACTGGGCAGGAAATATTGCTGAAGAAGAACTGAACCAGCTATTAGATGAACTTGAACATGAAAACATCGAAATCCAGCGCCTTCATCATCTTGATTCAGTACCAGTCGGTGATTTCTCACGATATGATCACATACTGGATGCGTCACTGTTATTTAATATTATTCCAAAACGTTTCCAGGGCAGAGAAGTGAATGATGACCTACTTTTTGACATTGCGAGAGGGAACAGAGAACACGTAGCAAGTGCGTTGATTAAATGGTTCAATACTAATTATCATTATATTGTACCTGAATGGGATGACGTTACACCTTGTCTGAACACGGAACGTTTAAAACAGTATTATAACGAAACAGGGCACTTCCATTCAGTTATCCCTGGACCTATCACTTTTGTTGCTCTGTCAAAAGGTGGAGAGCAGTCATTTGAGGACAAAGTCAGAACGCTTCTGCCGTTATATAAAGAAGTCATCAATCACGTCTCAGCAAAGGGTGCAGATTACATTCAATTAGATGAGCCGATTCTTGTAACCGATCAGGCATCAGATTTAAAAGCAATCACAAAAGAAGCTTATGAATTCCTTGCCCAGGAATCAGATGGCAAAGTGGTGCTTCAGACCTACTTCGAACGTGTTGATCTCTCTTTCGTCGCAGAACTGCCGGTCTACGGTTTAGGTCTGGATTTTGTCCATGATAACGGCTATAATCTGAAACAAATAAAAGAGGGCTTGTTCCCGTCTGACAAAGTACTCTATGCAGGTATTATTGATGGCAGAAATGTCTGGGCGTCTGACATCGAATCAAAGAAGAATTTAATCGAGACCCTGCAGGAATATGTTTCTGACATCGTCATTCAGCCTTCTTCCTCTCTGCTTCATGTACCAGTAACGCTCGAAAAAGAAGAGATTGACCAAGCAGTTCTAGACGGGTTAAGCTTTGCAGTCGAGAAACTTGATGAACTCTATGCACTGAAACAATTATTTAATGAGCAGGATGCAGCACTTTATGAACAACTGAAAGAGCGCTATACACGCTTTCAGAATCAGGGTTTCAAAAAGCTGGATTACCAGTATGATGCGGTAAGAGCCAGCCGCGAGTCATCTTTCGAAACTAGAAGAGTCCTGCAGAATGACGCTCTGCAGCTACCGGAACTACCTACTACGACCATAGGTTCATTTCCACAGTCAAAAGAAGTAAGAAAGTATCGTGCAGACTGGAAGAATAAAAGAATATCAGATGAGGAATATCAGTCATTCCTTGAACATGAAATTAAGCGCTGGATAGAAATCCAGGAAGAATTAGGGCTGGATGTACTGGTGCATGGAGAATTTGAACGTAATGATATGGTTGAATTCTTCGGTGAGAAGCTGGAAGGCTTCCTTGTAACACGTTATGGCTGGGTACAGTCTTATGGTTCAAGAGCCGTTAAGCCGCCGATTATCTATGGCGATATCAAATGGACAGAGCCTCTTACGCTGAAAGAAACAATCTATGCACAGAGTCTGACAGATAAGCCGGTCAAAGGAATGCTGACAGGACCCGTCACTATCTTGAACTGGTCATTTGAGCGGACGGACTTGCCGCGACACGTCGTACAGAATCAAATTGCGCTTGCTATTAATGAAGAAGTATTAGCGCTGGAACAAGCAGGTATTAAAGTCATTCAGGTCGATGAACCTGCACTGCGAGAAGGTCTGCCACTCAGAAAAGAATACCATGAAGACTATCTGGAAAAAGCGGTCCATGCTTTCAAGCTGGCGACATCATCAGTTGATGACAGAACGCAGATTCATACACATATGTGCTATTCGCAGTTTGGTCAGATCATCCATTCCATCAAAGCACTCGATGCAGATGTCATTTCCATTGAAACTTCCAGAAGTCATGGTGACTTGATTAAAGATTTCGAAGATATTACTTATGGTTTAGGAATAGGACTGGGGGTTTATGATATTCACAGTCCAAGAATTCCGACACAGAAAGAAATAGCGACAGCGATAGAACGTGCACTTCAGCAGATTGATCGCTCATTATTCTGGGTGAACCCTGATTGTGGGCTGAAGACAAGAAACGAAGAAGAAGTGCGTGAAGCGCTGGCTGTATTAGTTCAGACTGTAGAACTGTTCAGGAAAAATCAGCAAGTGAGTGAACGTGCATAATTTAACGCTTCAATATCACCCGTTGAGAAATCCGTATTGAAGGTCAGCATAGCCTGCTGACCTTTCTTTGTCTGTTCAATAATATTGATATTAAGTAAGAAATATTACGTGAGAAAAAATGCATAATTATTCCACGTAATTAAAATAGCAGTTAAGTAGATAATGAACTGTTTTATATAGTTACATCAAAGTGAATATAGATAATTAAACTAAAATTTCTAATTATTCTGTGTATTGAAAGAAATCCAAAAAAATAAAATTTTCTGTTGACTTAAAATTTTTTAGGAGTAAGATAATAATCAATAAATTAAATAAATTTTTAACTCTTATCCAGAGAGGTGGAGGGACAGGCCCTACGAAACCTCGGCAGCAGATTCTTGATGAACACTGTGCCAATTCCTGCAACGAAAGTTGTAAAGATGAGACGAGACTATATGGTATAGATTCCTGTGGACTTGTTCTTGTCCACGGGATTTTTTTGTGGAGTTAAATACAGAAGGAGGGTTTATCATTGGTCATTGTTCGTAAGATTGCCAGTATCATGATCACGATGTGGCTGATTGTTACAGTTACATTTATCATCATGCATTCCATTCCTGGTGATCCATTTTCAAATGACTCTAAAGCATTATCAGAAGAACAGCTGAACCATATGAAGGCGAAGTTTCATCTGGATCAACCGGTTCTGAATCAGTATTTTATTTATCTTAAGAATATCGCCATGTTTGATCTCGGACCTTCTATTCAGTCAGAAAGCCGGGATGTGAATACCATCATTGGTGAAGGGATTGGTGCCTCTGCGCTTCTCGGTATTCAGTCTATTGTCATTGCTCTGATTGGCGGTATCATTCTAGGGACTATCGCAGCGATTTATAAGCATCGTTTCATGGATTTTCTTGCCTTATTCATTGCGATTATTGGTATCTCGGTTCCAAGTTTTATTCTTGCACCTCTGTTGATCAAGTATTTCGGCGTGGAATGGCAGCTTCTGCCGATTGCCAACTTTGACTCATGGTGGCATTCAGTTTTACCGAGTCTTGCACTTGCTGTAGGACCGCTCGCCATTATTACCCGCTACGTTCGGAGCAATATGATTGAGGTGCTGAACTCCAACTATATTCGCACGGCGAAAGCTAAGGGATTACCGATGTCATACATACTCACGCAGCATGTACTGCGGAATACGTTACTCCCTGTGATTACGTTCCTCGGTCCATTATTTGCTTCAGTCGTGACTGGAACGTTTGTCATCGAAAAAGTCTTCTCGATTCCAGGTATTGGTAAATATTTTGTGGAAAGTATCTTCAACCGGGACTATCCAGTCATCATGGGAACAACGATTTTTTATAGTTTTATTTTGCTCCTGACATTGCTCTTAGTGGATGTCTGTTACCGGGTGATTGATCCAAGAATTTCGTTAAGGAGTGGTGAGAAATTTGAATAGTTACGCAGATACTTCGTTCGAGAAATTAACACAAAGAGATGACAGGCAGGAAGATATTTTAAAGCGCGCTTCTACACGGAAACAGCTGCTTCTTTCTTTTTTTAATCATAAGATGGCTATTTTAGGAATAATTGTACTATTTTGTATTATTGTGATGGCTATTATAGGGCCGATGATTTCGGGTTACGAAGGGAGTAAGCAGTCTCTGCTTGAAGCTAACCTTGCTCCCGACAGTAAGTACTGGTTCGGTACAGATGATTTAGGACGAGATGTCTTTACTCGCATCTGGCTGGGTGCTCGTATCTCTTTATCCATCGGGATTATTGCAGCACTCATTGATATCGTCGTCGGCATCGTCGTCGGAGCGATTTCAGGTTATGCAGCAGGTCGAGGTAAATGGGGAGATAGAATCGATGGTTTTCTGATGAGGATTGTAGAGATTCTATACGGTGTACCTTATCTGCTTGTGGTAATTCTGTTACTTGTCTTGATGAAACCAGGTCTAGTTACTATGATTATTGCACTTAGTCTGACAGGCTGGGTCAGCATGGCTCGAATTGTAAGGGGACAGGTGCTGCAGGTTAAACAACAGCAGTTCGTCACTGCAGCTGAACTTCTTGGCACCAGTCATGCCGGTATTCTGCTGAAGCACATCATTCCGAATATTATGGCGGTCATCATCGTCAACCTCACATTCACGATTCCATCTGCTATCTTCGCTGAATCTTTCCTCAGCTTCCTGGGGCTTGGTGTACAGGCACCTGCTGCCAGCTGGGGTACGATGGCGAATGATGCACTCGGTGTTATCTTAAGCGGTGAATGGTGGCGCTTATTATTTCCATCTTTACTGATTGCCCTGACCATGTTTTCTTTCAATGCAATAGGTGACGGTTTGCAGGACACACTTCAAGTTGAAGTAGACTAGGAGGTTCATATGACAGAATTACTAACAGTAAAAAATCTTCAGGTCAGCACGAAGAAGAAAGCTTCTATTGTTAAAGGGGTCTCTTTCAATGTTGAACGTGGAGAAGTATTCGCCATTGTCGGTGAGAGTGGCAGCGGTAAAAGTATCACGACACAGTCTATCGCAGGCATGCAGGCAGGGAATCTTAATCTGAATGCAGAGCAGATTCAGTTCAACGACCACGACCTGCAGAAGGCAAAGAATAAAGATTGGCTAAATATCAGAGGGCATCAGCTGGGTATGATTTTTCAGGATCCGATGACGTCACTGAATCCGACACTTACGATAGGTAAGCAGCTGATGGAAATATTCATCATCAAAAAGAAATACTCCAAAAAAGCAGCAAGAGAAGAAGCCATCCGCCTGCTGAAAAGTGTGGAAATCACTTTGCCGGAAGCAAGACTGAAACAGTATCCGCATGAACTGTCCGGCGGTATGCGTCAGCGTATTGTCATTGCCATGGCGCTGGCTTTATCACCTGACCTGGTCATTGCTGATGAGCCGACTACTGCTTTAGACGTCACGACACAGAAACAGATTCTGTCACTATTGCAGAAACTGAAAGAAGAGAAAGGTAGTGCGATACTCCTGATCACCCATGACCTAGGCGTTGTCGCTGAGATTGCAGACCGATTGGCTGTGATGTATAGCGGCAGAATAGTGGAACAAGGATCTGTGGAAGATATCTTCAATCATCCGAGACATCCTTATACAGCAGGGTTACTGGCCTCATTGATTAAAGACGATGCAGATAGAAGTCAGCCGTTATATTCAATCAAAGGCAGACCTTCTATGGCACACGAAGTTCCGCGAGGTTGTCCGTTTGTCGATCGTTGTCCGCATGCCATGAATATCTGTGTCTCACATTATCCGGCAACGACACAGAAGCAGGACCATCAAGTTGATTGCTGGCTTGAGGAGGTGAGAGCTTAATGAGCCTGATGACAATTGAGCAGGTGGATAAGTTTTATCCGCAGAAAGTAGGATCACCTGTGCAGATTCTGCATAGCGTCTCTTTCACGATTAATGAAGGAGAAGTATTAGGTGTCGTTGGAGAGAGTGGCAGCGGGAAGTCTACACTTGGTAAACTTCTGACTAAAATAGAATCTTATCAGCATGGCAGTATTCATTTTAAAGGACAGCCGATTGATACGCTGTCCAAGAAAGAACTGAAGAACTTCAGACGTCAGGTTCAGATGATTTTCCAGGATCCAGATTCATCTCTTAATCCTCGGATGAAAGTACATGACATTATTTTAGAAGGGGTCAGAGGATTTGGTATTCAAGTTGGCGATGAGGATGCCTTTGTTCAGGAACGACTGAACGAAGTTGGATTATCCAGTCAGTTTAAGGACCGTTATCCTTCTGAACTGTCAGGCGGTCAGAAGCAGCGTGTCGGAATAGCGAGAGCACTGGCGGTTGAGCCTGAGTTTCTGGTGGCAGATGAACCGATTTCTGCACTCGATGTTTCGGTACAGGCGCAGGTCCTCAATCTGATTCGCAAATTGCAACGAGAGAAGGCGCTGACTTATCTGTTTATCGGCCATGATCTCAATGTCGTCCGCTATATCAGTGACCGTATTATTGTCATGTATAACGGTTCTATCCTGGAAATCGCAGAAAGTGAAGAACTCTTCAGCAATCCAAAGCATCCCTATACGAAGCGGTTAATGGATTCAAGTCCAGTACAGCATCCCAAAGACCGACGTGTAAATGAAGTGTCAGTAGACCGACCGGATTACGGAGCGGTCAAGTCATATCAGCAAATATCAGACAGCCATCTAGTGGCTGTACATTAAAGGAGAATAGATAGATGAAAAAAATAGGTATCGGTTTAGCAGCAGCAGTTATTTTACTTTCAGGTTGTGGCAATGCAGATTCAAAGTCGGCTAAAAAATCAGGCTCAAACGGACAGAAAGCAGCACAGACACTTAAACTTAACCTGGGCGGAGAACCTTATACGCTGGATCCGGCCTTCGCATCCGATACAACATCCTGGTGGGTCATCGACAGCATCTACAGTGGTTTATACCGTAAAGGGAAAAACGGCGAACCGCAGCTTGATTTAGCCGAAAAAGCAGATGTCTCTAAAGATGGTAGGACTTATACGTTCACAATTAAAGACAATCTGAAATGGTCAGATGGTAAAGAACTGACGGCGCAAGATTTTGAATATGCATGGGAACGTGTGCTGAACCCGAAAACGGCAGCGTACAGCCCTTCAACTTTCTACTTCATTAAAGGGGCAGAAGCATATAACACAGGTAAAGGGAAACTGGAAGACGTCGGTATCAAGACGATCGATGACCACAAACTGCAAGTTGAACTGAAGGATCCAATCAGTTTCTTCCCTAAAGTCCTGACAGGGGCAGCAGCGTATCCAGTCGAAAAAGAAGCAGTATCTAAAGGAAAAGACTGGGCATCAAAAGCAGAGACACTTGTGTCTAATGGACCTTTCAAACTGAAAAGCTGGAAACACAATGATTCACTGGATATTGAAAAGAATGACCAGTATTACAATAAAGATAAAGTGAAACTAAGCGGTGTCAACTTCCGTATGGTCGCGGATCCGAATACAGAATATCAACTGTATAAAAGCGGACAGCTGGACCTTCTGGCATCTGTTCCAGCTGATATTCTGAAAAGTGTCAAAGACAGCAAGGAACTCGTCAGCTATGAGAACTTCTCAGTCGGTACTTATTCATTCAATGTCAATAAAAAACCTGTAGATAATAAAAAAATCCGTCAGGCTTTAAGCTATGCGATTGACCGTCAGTCGTTTGTTGAAAATGTCTTGAAAGGCGGACAGAAACCGGCCTACGGTTATGTCTCATACGGAGTTAAAGATGCAGACGGCAAAGACTTCAGAGAAGAAGGCAAGAAGTATTATGAATATAATCCTGCAAAAGCAAAACAATTGTTAAAAGAAGGACTGAAAGAAGAAGGATTAACAGCTTTACCTAAACTGACGCTGAAAACAAACAGTGAAGGCATCAACAAAAAATCAGCAGAAGTGATCCAGGAAATGCTGAAACAGAATCTTGGTATTGATGTCAGCATTGAGGGGCAAGAATGGAAAACGTATATCGATACATTTAAGCAGAAGAACTTCCAGCTGGCTCGTATGGGCTGGGGCGGCGACTTCCTTGATCCATACCCGGTCCTTGCATTATATGCATCAAACAGTTCAAGTAACTTCACTAACTGGAAAAACAAAGAATTTGATGCATTGCTTGATCAGTCACTGAAAACAGCAGATGATCAAAAACGTCTTGCATTACTGCACCAGGCAGAAGATATTCTCATGGATGAACTCCCTATCCTGCCAGTGAACTTTGGCTATTCCAATACATTGATCAAAGAAAATATTAAAAACGTTAAGACAGATGCATTAAGTCGACCAGACTTCATTTATGCTGAGAAAGAATAACTGTAAACTGAAGATAAAAAGACCGATTCATGATTGAATGAATCGGTCTTTTTCGTTATTCAAGATTAGCGTGTTTACCGTACATTTTAGCTGAATCGAGATGGTTCAGTTCCATGTAACGAAGGATGACTGCATCGAAGAAAAGTAGTAATGTCTGTTCAAAGAGGGAACCCATCGGCTGAATCGTCTGCTGAGCGTCTGCGGTCTGGTCCTTAGCGACGCCTGGCAACTGAATTGTCAAATCTGCCAGCTGACCGAGTGTAGAGTCAGGCTTAGTTGTGATAACCGCTACTTTGCCGCCGAGACGTCTGGCTTTGTTTGCGATAGCGACTAATGTCTCAGTCTCACCAGAACCAGAGCCGATAATAAGCAAATCATCTTTCTCGAGATTGGCAGTCACAGTTTCACCGATGATATAAGCATCAATACCCATATGCATCATGCGCATGACCAAGGCTTTACCCATCAGGCCGGATCTGCCTGCGCCTGCTACGAATACTTTGCTGGTGTCTGAGATTGAGTGAACAAGTTGTTCTGCATCAGTTTCTGCGATCTGCGGAATCATCCCTTGCAGTTCCTGGATAACTGTTGTCAGATACTCCGTTGTCTGCATCGTGATTATCCTTTTTGCACGAGGTCATGCATTTCACGTGCAGTAGCTGCCATGTCATCTGCGCCTGTGATGCCGCCACCGACGATGACGAGGTCAGGATGCTGTTCAATGACTTCTGGCAATGTCTCAAGTTTGATACCGCCTGCAACAGCAGTCTTAGTATTTTTCACAACACGTTTGATAGTCGCAAGGTCTTCGAATGAGTTTTTGCCGACTGCCTGCAGGTCATAACCTGTATGCACACAGATATAATCTACTCCAAGAGCGTCCAGTTCTTTCGCGCGTGTTTCAATGTCTTTGACTGCAATCATATCAACCAGGATTTCTTTACCTTGTTTTTTAGCTTCTTCTACAGCGCCTTTGATTGATTCATCTTCAGCTACACCTAGAATCGTGATAATATCTGCACCGGCAGCAGCTGCCTGACCGACTTCATAACCTGCAGCGTCCATGATTTTAAGATCTGCCAGTACGGTTAAATGAGGGAAAGCTGCTTTCACTTCTTTGACTGCTCTCAAACCTTCATTAATAACGACAGGAGTACCGATTTCGACGATATCGATATGCTGCTCTACTTGTTTGACGGTGTCGATAGCACCGCTAATATCTACTAAATCAAGTGCAAGTTGTAATTTCATAATAAGCTCCTTTATGATTCATAGTTTTAAATTCAGAATGATGTATTTTCATATGTTTTCTGCATCATTCTTCTCTTCAGTATACATGATAATTGAATGAATGATAAATTTAGTGATTGGATGATAAAAGTAAATGATGAAGTTTAATATCTAGTATACTTTAACATAGACAAGCATAAATATAGATGTTACTCTATATTTAAATTATTGATGAGGTGATGAGTAGATGTTAGAGGTAAAAATGTATGAAGAAGCGATGTGCTGTTCAACGGGAGTATGCGGGCCAAGTCCTGATCAGAAATTAATAGAAGTGACTCGGTTAACTGAGAAGCTGAAGAATGAGCATATTACTGTAGAACGATTTAATCTAAGCAGTCATCCAAAAGCATTTCTTGAGAATAAAGAAATTATGAATATAGTTAAGGAAATAGGTAATGATGTGCTGCCGATTACCGTTATTAATGGTGATATAGTGAAGACACATGACTACATCACTGAAGAAGAAGCAGATGAAATTATTACAGTCAATAACCTTCAGGAAGGGAGCTGCTGTAATGGAAGTAACTGCTGCTGATTGTTATAAAAAAATTGATTTAAGTTGTGCCGCATTGACGAAATACTTATTTTTCACTGGTAAAGGCGGTGTAGGCAAGACAACTCTATCCAGCAGTTACGCTGTTAATCTGGCACAGAGAGGATATCGCGTTGCGCTGATCAGTACGGATCCTGCCAGTAATCTGCAGGATGTCTTTACGATGAAGCTGACGAACAGACTGACACAGATGGCTGAAGTGCCGAATTTGTTCATCGCTAACTTTGAGCCGCTGCAGGCAGCTGAAGATTATAAAAATAGCGTCATTGAACCTTATATCGGCATTCTTTCTGACGATATGCTAGAGAATATGAAAGAACAGCTAAGCGGTTCATGTACGGTGGAAGTAGCTGCATTCAATGAGTTTACCCGCTTTATTGCTAATGAAGAAGTGGAGGCTGCGTATGATTATGTCATCTTTGACACTGCACCGACAGGCCACACCTTACGCATGCTTGAACTGCCATCCGCATGGGATAACTACCTAGAGACGACGAGCCATGATGCGTCATGTCTTGGACAGTTGTCCGGACTTGATGAAGATAGAGACAAATACAAGACGGCATTGAAAAAACTGCGGGACAAAGAGATGACGACTTTGATGCTTGTCGCCCGTGCAGAGATCAGTGCACTTAAAGAAGTAAAGCGCGCGCAGGAGGAACTTGAAGCAATTGGTGTCTCGCGCTTTCATGTCATAATTAATGGCTTGATTACACAACCATACGGAGCAATATCAAAAGCCAAAATGACATCTCAGCAAGCGGCCTTAACTAAGTATGAGGACTGGTTAAAAGAGCAGGATATCTACTATGCACTTTATCAGTCAGCTCACGAAGAAGGCATAAGCGGTTTAGTCAAGCTTCTCAAGTACAATAGTCCTGTACAACCGGATACTTTTAAGGCACAAAGTCATCCGGCTATTGATGAGCTGGTTGCTAAAGTGGAAAGTTCAGACCTGCGTTATCTCTTTATGATGGGAAAAGGCGGAGTAGGTAAAACGACTGTAGCCCGGCTTATTGCTGAAGCGCTGGCAGCTAAAGGGCATCATGTCCATCTGGCAACCACAGATCCTACGAAAGAAATAACAGCTGCCGCTAATGACTGGCTGAGAATCTCTTACATAGACGAAGATGAAGCACTTGCTCAATATAAAGCGGAAGTTTTTGCGCAGGCGGGCGATCTCACTGACGACGAAAAGAACTATATTGAAGAAGATCTGCGGTCACCGTGTACGCAGGAGATTGCTTTCTTCAGAGCGTTCAGTGAAATCGTTGCTGACGAGACATCGGATTACGTCATTGTCGATACAGCCCCGACCGGTCACACTTTACTGCTGCTTGATGCCTCTGAGAGCTATCATCAGGAAGTCATAAAGAATGAAAAGAAACTGCCTGAAGCAGTGGAACAGTTACTGCCGAAGATCAAAAATAATCAGCTGACTGAGATGATGATCATCACGTTGCCGGAAAGAACACCGTATCTGGAAGCAGCAAGACTTGCAGATGACCTGGAGCGAGCTGGCATTGCACATTCCAACTGGGTCATTAATCAGGAACTTGTGTCTTCACGAGAATCAGATGATTTGTTTGCTGCCAAGAAATTTGATGAATCTAACTGGATTAAAAAAATAAGAGAACATAGCCACGGTCATTACTATACTATTCCTTTTGGAGGACATGATGAAAACTAAGAACATTGTCATTATCGGTTCTGTTGCTGCTGGAACAAGTGTTGCTGCAAAGGCGCGTCGAAACGATGAAACATCGCATATTATTGTCTTTGATAAAGACACGGATATTTCGTATTCAGTCTGTGGGATTCCTTATTACATCGGCGGGGAGATTGCTGAGATTGATGAACTGACGCCGCGTGATGCAAAGTGGTTCAAGGACCGTTTTAATATCGATATTCATACGTCGCACGAAGTCCTTGCTATTGATAAAGATAAGAAGATGATTGAAGTCAAGAACCTGCTGACAGGTGACACCTTCAATCAGTCCTATGATGAACTCGTGCTTGCAACAGGCTCACGGCCACGCTCTATCCCGCAGATTGATGACCAAGCCTACCACAATGTTTTTCAGGTTAAGACAATAAATGACGCCAAATTGATACACCATTATATTGAAGTAAATAATGTGAAGGAAATCACGATAGTCGGAGGCGGCTTTATCGGTCTTGAGATGCTTGAACAGCTTGCAGCTTATCGTGTCCGGTTGATACAGAGAAGTGCACTCATGAGTCAGCTTGATGAAGATATGAGCTTTATGATTGAAGATTATCTGGCAGATAAGGCGGAGCTTCATACTTATAGTGAGATTGCTGCTGTACAGTCTGACTGCGAGAAGGTAACGGGTATAGAACTGACAGATGGCAGTGTGTTTGCTACAGACCTCGTCATTCTGGCAGTCGGTGTGGTACCGAATACAGAACTTGCTAGTAACATCGGTGTGATGACAGGTATGACAGGTGCTGTTAAAATTAATGAGCGTCTTGAGACGAATGTCCCGCATATCTATGCAGTCGGTGATGTAGCTGAAGCGTTCCATGTCCATACGAAAGCGCCGATGTACCGGCCGCTCGGTTCTACTGCAAATAAAATGGGCCGTATTGTCGGTGACCGTCTGACAGGCGGTGACCTGACCTTCCGCGGTATTCTCGGCACTGGTATTGTCAGAGTATTTGACATGACGATTGCACAGACAGGTTATACAGAGAAAGAAGCACTGGCTGCAGGTGTAACAGTTGATGTTATTCATAATATCAAGCCGAATCGACCTGAATATATGAAAGGTAGAGAGATGACCATCAAAGCAGTGATTGACAGAGATAGCGAGAAAATCATCGGTGCCCAGATCATTGGTTACGAAGGTGTCGATAAACGGATTGATGTGCTTGCGACCGCTATTACGTTCGGTGCGAAAGCAGAAGACCTCTTTCACCTGGACCTTGCCTATACGCCGGCTTTTTCCACTACGAAGGACCCAGTCATCTACACTGGGATGATCAGCCACAATATCACACGCGGTCGAAAGATTATGACACCCGAACAACTGCTGAAACGTATTGCTGACCACACCATTACAGTTCTGGACGTACGCTCTCCGAAGCAATATGAACAGGCCCATGTCAGAACAGCTATCAATGTGCCCCTGCAGCAGTTAAGACACTATGCAGAACAGATGGATAAATCAAAGCCGGTTGTTACTTACTGTAACAAAGGGACGACAGGGAATGCAGCGCAGAACATTCTGATCAACCTCGGCTTTAACGAAGTCTACAATCTGTCAGGCGGTAATACGAACTACCAGCGTTATATGAAGATGAGTGAAAGAAAGGAAAGAATAAGATGAACTACGAAGAAACAGCAAAACTTATGAAGACCATCTCAGACCCGAGCAGACTGGAAATTATCGATATGCTATCATGTGGCGAACTGTGTGCCTGTGATATTCTGACACATTTCACTTTTTCACAGCCTACGTTAAGTCATCACATGAAAGTACTCGAGCAGCAGTCAGTCGTCTCCAAAAGAAAAGAAGGCACAAAAACAATGTATCAGCTGAATTATACTGTGCTGGAAGCACTGCAAAGCCAGTTTATGCTCATTACTTCCCCTACTGATACATGCGTATGCCGCACTGAAGCAGGAGCAACCGCATGACGCTGCTTGCCATTATTATATTTCTCGTTACATTGACCTTTGTTATCTGGCAGCCGAAAGGCCTTGATATTGGTATAACGGCTGTTATAGGTGCTCTTGCAGCGCTTCTGACAGGTGTTGTTGATTTTAATGATGTCAAGGATGTCACAGGTATTGTCTGGAACGCGACACTGACATTCATCGCCGTCATAATAATCTCTCTTATTCTGGATGAGATTGGTTTCTTTGAGTGGGCAGCAAGACATATGGTTAAAGCATCAGGTGGAAATGGTATTAAGATGTTCATCTATATTACGCTGCTCGGTGCTGTCGTCGCTGCTTTTTTTGCTAACGACGGTGCCGCACTCATTCTGACCCCTATCGTTCTTGCCATGGTCAGAAATCTGAGATTTGAGGAGAAACTTGTCTTCCCGTTTATTATCGCCAGTGGTTTTATCGCAGATACGACTTCCCTGCCACTCGTTGTCAGTAATTTAGTCAATATCGTATCAGCAGATTATTTCGATATCGGTTTCCTGGAATATTTCCTCGTCATGATTATCCCGAACTTATTTTCGCTGCTGGCAAGTATCGCTGTACTTTATCTTTATTTCAGAAAGTCGATTCCACGCGTATTCGATGACAGTATGCTTGAAGCACCTAGCAAAGCTATTAAAGATAGACAGCTTTTCAAATATGCCTGGTACGTACTCGGCCTGTTGCTGGCCGGCTACTTAGTGAGTGAATTCGTCCAGCTTCCAGTCTCACTGATAGCAGGGATAATTGCCATTATTTTTTTAGTGCTGGCGCGTCGTTCATCTGCTGTCAACGTCAGAAAGGTGATGCAAGGGGCGCCGTGGAATATCGTCTTCTTTTCAATCGGTATGTATATCGTTGTCTACGGTCTTAAGAATGCCGGCATTATAAATGTGCTCGCAGATAATATTGCTGCACTGACACAGCATGGTCTGTTCGCTAATGTAGTAGGGATGGGTTTTATCGCTGCCTTGCTCTCTTCTGTAATGAACAACATGCCGACAGTGCTTATCGATGCTATCGCTATTCAACAGTCAGGTGCAACAGATGCTATTAAGGAAGGTCTTATCTATGCGAATGTCATCGGTTCAGACCTTGGACCGAAGATTACACCGATTGGCTCACTTGCAACATTACTCTGGCTGCATGTCCTGAGTCAGAAAGGTGTCAAGATTTCGTGGGGCACATACTTCAAGACAGGTATTATCATTACATTACCTGTATTACTGATGACACTGATCGGCCTCTATCTCACTTTACTGTTAGTTCAATAATGTAGAACTTAACACCCTCGCTCATGTACTTAGAGAAGGACATTATAGTTTTATATAGAATGGAATCATACGCTTGCTAAGTAGATGATGACATTATCTATCAAGCATCTGGAGGTGACAGGATGAATGAAGTAACTGAACGTAAAACCTATCGCATACAGAACCTGTCGTGTTCCAGCTGTGCGAAGACTTATGAAGAAAATTTAAAAGCCCTTCTTCATGTCCAGGATGCTGAAGTGAACCATGTGGCGGCGAAGATCTATATTACTGGAGATACGACGATTGCTGAGCTGGAAAAGGCGGGCGCTTTCGATAATGTAAGAGTGAGAGATGTCAGTGAGCGCCAAGGTGAGAAAGAAAGTTTCTGGAAGAAGAAAGAGAACTATCCTGTATATGCGGCCGCTATACTTATCATTATCAGCTTTGCTCTGTCTGATACACTCGGTGAACATTCATGGTTACCTGCAGCGGGCTATCTTACTGCTATGGGTATCGGCGGTTATTTATTATTTATAACAGGGGTCAAGAATCTCATCCGACTGAAGTTTGATATGAATACATTGATGACCATTGCAGTGATTGGAGCTGCTTTAATCGGAGAATGGCAGGAGGGGGCGACTGTTGTCATTCTGTTTGCAGTCAGTGAAGCACTGGAACGTTATTCTATGGATAAAGCGAGACAGTCTATTCACTTGTTGATGGACGCAGCACCTTCAGAAGCATTGATCCTTAGAAGCGGTATAGAACAAATGGTCAATGTCGCTGATATACAAGTTGGCGATGTGATGATTGTGAAACCAGGCCAGAAAGTCGCGATGGATGGTAAGGTAATCCGAGGACAATCAACGATTAACCAGGCAGCTATCACCGGGGAAAGCGTGCCGGTAACTAAAAACTTAAATGATGAAGTCTTTGCAGGGACGTTGAACGAAGAAGGCTTGCTGGAAGTAGAAGTCACTAAGCTTGTAGAAGATACGACGATTTTAAAAATCATTCATTTAGTCGAAGAAGCTCAGGGTGAACGTGCACCGTCGCAAGCTTTTATCGATCGTTTTGCGAAATACTATACACCTGTCATTATGCTGATTGCCTTTCTCGTTATGCTGATACCGCCACTATTCTTAGGCGGCAGCTGGCATGAATGGCTGTATCAAGGTCTCGCTGTACTGATTATCGGCTGTCCATGTGCACTCGTCGTCTCTACACCTGTTGCGATTGTTACAGCTATCGGTAACGCTGCAAGACAGGGGGTGCTCATTAAAGGGGGTATCCATCTTGAAGAAGCAGGGCATATTGATACTATCGCATTTGATAAGACGGGTACGCTGACAAGAGGAATTCCTGCGGTTACAGATATTTATCCGCAGCACAATGAAGCACTAACAATCGCAGCCGCGCTTGAAAAAGGGTCTCAGCATCCACTTGCCACTGCTGTTGTCCGAAAAGCAGAAGCTGAGCATCTGGACTATTCTACAGTACATATCGATCACTTTCAGTCTCTGACAGGTAGAGGCGTGAAGGGGGAAGTAAATGGCAGAACTTATTATATGGGGAGTCCGGCACTTTTTGAATCACTGAGACTTGGGACGGATGCCAGAATCACAGAATGGCAGTCTGAAGGGAAGACAGTTATATTGTTCGGCAGCGACTGCATCGAATTGATGCTGGCAGTTGCGGACCAACTACGACCGGAAGTACCTGATGTGCTGAATGAACTGCATAAGATGAAGGTTAGGACGATGATGCTGACCGGCGACAACGAAAGGACAGGTGAAGCTATCGGTAAACAGGCCGGATTGTCTGCAGTTCAAGCGAACCTCATGCCTGAAGATAAATTGAATATCATTCAGGAAATAAAGCGGCAGCATACGGTGGCGATGATTGGAGATGGGGTCAATGATGCGCCTGCACTTGCAGCGGCAGACATCGGTATAGCGATGAGTGGATCAGGGACAGAGACAGCTCTGGAAACAGCGGATATCGCTTTGATGTCCGATGACTTGAAGAAACTACCATATATGATACGCTTAAGTAAAAAGACATTGACTGTCATCAAACAGAACATTGCATTCTCACTATTGATCAAAGTGATTGCACTCCTGCTTATTATTCCGGGCTGGCTGACATTATGGATAGCTATATTCTCAGATATCGGTGCTACGTTGATTGTCACGCTGAACAGTATGCGGTTGTTAAAAGTGAAAGATAGATAGTAGGATTCAAAGTATTATTAAGAGTATGAAGAATAACAGTGAAAAGATAGCTCATAAACCCGAACATAATATTACAAACACATTTCAAACCGTAATGGTTGTTATATGGCTGATATAATTTGTTATTTCGGCGTAACTCATGACATCTTTTTATGTGGTACAGTATATCTTGTAGCTTAAAGCATATCGATATAAAATATAACCAACAAATTTTGGAGGGTTTTCATACAATGAATAAAACTATCTTATCAACTACTTTAGCCTTAGGATTAGGTGTTACTTTAGCAGGACAAGCAGATGCTTCAGCATTCACTAACGATGATGTACAAATCGACAAAGCTCATCTTGCTGATCTGGCAATGAACCACCAGGATAAATTAAATGCAGCACCTATTCAAGAAGGTGCATACGATTACGAATTCGATTATAATGGATATCATTTTGACTTCGAATCAAACGGTTCAACTTGGACTTGGAAATACTTCACTGAAGGTTATGCGCCAGCTGCAGCACCAGCTGTAACTGCTCCGGCAGCAATCGCACCAGTACAAGCACCAGTTACTCAAACAGCGCCAGTTGCTCAAACAACTACTTATAAAGCACCAGTAAGCTATCAGGCCCCAGTACAAACTTACACAGCACCTAAAGCAGCGACAACTCAAACATCTACTTCAGGTGTTTCTGTAAACGCTCACTTACAAGTCATTGCACAACGTGAATCAGGTGGTAATATCCGCGCTATCAACCCGGATTCAGGTGCAGCGGGTAAATATCAGTTCTTACAAAGCACTTGGGATATGGTAGCACCAGCTGGATGGGTAGGTAAATCACCTGCATCAGCGCCAGAATCAGTACAAGATGCTGCAGCAGTTAAATTATACAATGAATACGGTGCACAGCACTGGGTTACTGCATAATAGAATATTGATTTTTAAGCCTAGGATTACCCTAGGCTTTTTTTATGTGGAAAGTTTAATATTCTGTTCTTTAGGGTAAAATATTATTACATTACTGATAGAAAGGATGATTAGAATGGCTTTAGATGGCAAATTTGATCAGCTTAAAGGAAATGTACAAGAAAAGTTTGGAGAAGCAACAGATAACCAGGACTTAAAAGACAAAGGTGCAGAGAATAAAATCTCCGGCAAAGTAAAAGAAGTGACAGAAAACGCTAAAGATGCAGTGAATAACAAAGTGGATGAATTTAAAAATAAATAATACTAAACGACTGATGATAAGCTATCATCAGTCGTTTTTTATCTATTTTAGGTATGTGACTTTTCGCCATAGCCATTCCAGGGGACCCATCTTATAGTGTTTAAGATACAGATTGCTTAACCATAAGAGAAGGAGTGCGATCGCTGCAAGTAATAAGTGAAGCGTAATGATATGCAGACTATTATAGAGTCTAAATACATAAAATATCAGAAAGAGAATCAGGCTTTGAACGATATAGGCAGAAAAGGCAAGTTTACCTAACGCCTGAAATGGCATAAGAAACTTAAGCCACACACTATGGCTGCATAATAGTACAAGGGTCATGACATAAGCGGCCGCAAGTATTGTCCCGCCGACATAGACCACTTCATAATGACCTTTTAAAGCGAATATCTTAATCATTACACCACTGCTCACAGTGACCATGATTGAAATGACAGTCGCTTTTCTGAAGATTTTCAGCTTATAAAATACATTTGTTCTGAAGCACCACATACCGAATAAAATGAACGGCATAATCATCAGAACAGCGTCTATGATATTAAAGACTGATAAAGGAGTGGCGAGTTCTGTAAATTGTAAAGCATTCCATTTAATAATTCCCATGATATCACTCTGATTAATTGCTTTAGTAAGCATTTTGTCAGAGGTATCAGCTAAAGGAATATCTGACATGAAAATTGATGTTAACAGTGTAATAAAAGCCATGAATGAAAACTGAACGACGGCTACAATCAATGAAACGATGGGTTTAGCGAAGAGGAAAGGGATACAGAGTAGAGCAAGCGTAGCATAAGTCTGTAAAATATCACCATAAAATAGAAGAAATCCGTGCACGAGTCCAAAGACCAGCATGGCTATAAATCGTCTTAATAAGATAGGTGAAGGGTTCTGTCCGCGCTGTTTGATATTCCTGAACATGATAGCCATCCCCATACCGAATAAGAACGCGAATATAGGATAAAATGAGTTGTGAATGAACACAACATTGATATCATAAATCCACTGGCTTAACGGATCCCGATAAATCTCTTTAGGTGCATTGTAAACATTGGCATAATGAAAGCCGAGCGCATTCATAAAAAGAATGCCGATCAGACTGATGCCGCGTATAATATCGATACTGATAATGCGTTCTTTCATAAATAATCATTCCTATTCTATAATGGTAAAATCTAAAGCTACTTATCAGTATAGAACATAAAACCGTTAAAAATTCTTAAAGTTTTCTTAAAAAGCACATGAGCCTTTTTAGCGACAAAAAAACCTTTCCAATCAAGGAAAGGTTAAATCATCTTATTTCTTTTTGATGGCTGCAATCATTTCTTTAGTCATGGTATCTAAATCAAACTTAGGATCGAAGCCCCATTGTTTTTTAGCTTCTGAAGCATCGATTGAGTTTGGCCAGCTTTCTGCGATACCTTGACGAACTGGGTCTACATCGTAGTCAAGTTCGAAATCCGGGATCTCTTTACGGATGCTTGCTGCAACCATTTCTGGATCGATACTCATTGCTGTGACGTTGAAAGCATTACGGTCTTTTAAGTTTTCAGCGGGTGCTTCCATTAATTTGATAATCGCATCGATTGCATCGTCCATGAACATCATATCCATGAATGTACCTTTGTCGATGTATGAAGTGTATTTACCTTCACGAACTGCTTTGAAGTAGATTTCTACTGCATAGTCAGTTGTACCGCCACCTGGTTCTTTAACGTGTGAAATCAGACCAGGGAAACGCACACCGCGAGTATCTACGCCGAAACGGTGGAAGTAGTAGTCACATAATAATTCACCAGATACTTTGTTGACACCGTACATTGTTGTTGGACGTTGGATAGTTGTCTGAGGTGTGTTGTCTTTAGGTGTGTTAGGTCCGAATGCACCGATTGATGATGGTGTGAAGAACTGCATGTTGTGTTTACGAGCAACTTCTAATGCGTTGAGTAAACCACCCATGTTTAAGTTCCAGGCGAATACAGGATCTTTTTCTGCTGTCGCTGATAATAATGCAGCCATATGCATGATTGTATCTGCTTTAAAGTCTTCAGCAATTTTATCCATTCTTTCAGCATCTGTTACATCGAGCTCTTCGAAAGGTCCTTCAAGTACTTTTGCGCCTTCTTCCGGACGACGTAAGTCAGTTGCTAATACGTTGTCTACCCCGTAGATTTCGCGAAGTTTCAGTGTTAATTCTGTGCCGATTTGGCCAAGTGCGCCTGTGATCATAATACGTTTCATGAATATACTTCCTTTCTCTATTTAAAAGTTAAATTATTTGATGATATTTAATTCTTTACCGACTTTTTCGTAGATTTTAAGTGCATCATCTAACATTTCTTTAGTGTGAGCAGCTGTCGGCATATTTCTAACACGACCTGTACCTTTTGGAACAGTAGGGAAGACGATAGATTTAGCGTAAACGCCTTCTTCCATTAAACGTTTAGAGAATTGTTGAGTTGTTTTTTCGTCACCGATGATACATGGTGTGATTGGTGTTTCTGAATGGCCGATATCGAAACCAAGTTCTTTCAGACCTTTTTTCAGGTAGTCACCATTTTCCCATAATTTATCGTGAAGTTCAGTAGATTCCATTAAGATATCGATCGCCTGGATGATAGCAGCTGAATCTCCTGGTGTTAATGAAGTAGAGAATAAGAATGGACGTCCCGCTACTTTAAGCCAGTCGATTAATTCCTGTGTACCTGCTACGTAACCACCGACTACACCGATTGCTTTTGATAATGTACCCATCTGGAAGTCGATTTTGTCTTGAAGACCGAAGTGTTTAACAGTACCTGCACCTTTACCCATAACGCCTGATCCGTGCGCGTCATCGACATAAGTGATGAGGTTGAACTCTTCAGCAATTTTAGCGATTTCTGGCAGTAATGCTACATCGCCGTCCATTGAAAAGACGCCGTCAGTGATGTACATCACTTTTTTGTAAAGACCTGATTCAGTCGCTTCTTTCGCTTTAGCGCGTAAATCTTCCATTTCTGAGTGTTTAACGCGGATGATTTTTGCTTTAGAAAGACGGCAACCGTCGATGATTGAAGCATGGTTCAGTTCATCTGATAAAATCGCATCTTCTTTATTCATGACAGCACTGATAGCACCCATATTACAGTTGAAACCAGATTGGAATGCGATCGCTGCTTCAGTTCCTTTGAATTCAGCAATTTTCTTTTCGAGTTCAACGTGAACATCAAGCGTACCATTGATTGTACGAACAGCACCAGCGCCTACACCGTGAGAATCGATTGTTTCTTTTGCTGCTTTTTTAAGACGATCGTGTGTCGCAAGACCTAAGTAGTTATTAGATGATAAGTTGATTAATTCTTTACCATCAATTTTAATTTTCGGTCCGTTTGCACCTTCAACAACGTTGATTTCATTGTAGAGTCCGTTGTCTTTTAAGTAATCCAGATTTTCATTTAAAAACTGTTGTAAAACTTTAGACATGAATCATGACCTCCTAAGTTTTTTTGTCATGACCATCATAACACTTCTCGAAAGGAAAATAAAAGAAAAGTCCATCCGAAAAGTACATTGTAAAAAATCAGACACAAAAATAGCCTTATTTTATGTATTATTTGCATTTAATCACACTCTGAACAGATAAATAGCGAACGTTTTGTTCGTTTCAGGTGTACACGTGTTTACTCCTTGTGTAACCGTTTACAGTCAGAAATTTGTCAATATTTGCTACTATATATCACTTTACAATCTGTGCATTTGGTTATATGCTTATTGTGAAATAAATCACAAAGGAGTTTTGATCATGAAAATTGGCGTTGTGAAAGAACTGAAACAAGGTGAAGGACGTGTAGCCTGCACCCCTGAGAATGTTAAGAAGTTAGTGGAGTCAGGTAGCGAGGTCGTTGTTCAGCAGGACGCAGGTGTTGGATCAGGATTTACAGATGATATGTACGTAGAAGCAGGTGGCCAGATTGTTTCGCATGAAGAAGCATGGACAGCTAACTTGATTATTAAAGTAAAAGAGCCGGCAGCAAGCGAGTTCCAGTACTTCAAAAAAGACCAGATTATCTGGGGCTTCCTGCACTTAGCTTCTTCTAAAGAGACAGTTGAAGCGATGAAAGAGGCAGGCGTTACAGCCATCAGCGGTGAGACTATCATTAAAGATGGTAAAGCAGAACTGCTGGCGCCGATGAGTGCGATTGCAGGACAGCGTTCAGCAATTATGGGCGCATATTACCTTGAAGGACAGCATGAAGGCCAAGGTATCCTGTTATCAGGCGTTCAGGAAGGTGTTGATATTCCAGGGGGAACAGTCGTGATTTTCGGTGGCGGTGCAGCAGCGGTCAATGCAGCGAATGTTTCACTCGGCTTGAACAGTAAAGTCATCATCATCGAACTGAACGATGACAGAATCAGCTGGCTGAAAGAGCATTATGCAGGTAAAAATGTAGAAGTCGTGAAATCGACACCAGAAAATCTGGCAGAAGAAATTAAGAAGGCCGATATCTTTATTTCTACTATCCTGATTCCAGGTGCGAAACCACCTAAACTGGTGACACGTGACATGGTTAAATCAATGAAAAAAGGCTCAGTACTTGTCGATATCGCAATTGACCAGGGTGGAACAGTAGAAGGCATCAGACCGACAACGATTTCTGATCCTGTTTACGTTGAAGATGGAGTCGTTCACTATGCAGTTCCGAACCAGCCAGGTGCTGTTCCAAGAACATCAACAATGGCACTGGCACAAGGGAATATTAAATACCTGCTTGAAATCAGTGAAAAAGGGCTGGAAAAAGCGCTGACAGAAGATGCTGACCTCCGGACAGGCGTCAATATGTACCAGGGACACATTACAAATAAAGGTCTTGCCGACTCTCATGACATGACTTACGAAGAACTTGAAAGCTTACTCTAAAAAATAAAAATAAGGTGTGAATCTATCATGACAACCAATCCTATTGTTTTACAGACCGCACATATCGTCAATATCGGAGACATCGAAGCTGCCAAAGCACGCATCAAACCATTTATCCGCGAAACGCCTATGATTCAGTCGATGTACTTAAGCCAGAACGTCGTTAAAGGGAATGTCTACCTCAAACTTGAAAATATGCAGTATACAGGTTCGTTTAAATTCCGTGGCGCAAATAACAAGATCAACTCACTGACAGAAGAACAGAAGGCAAAAGGAATCATCGCAGCATCAGCAGGTAACCATGCTCAAGGTGTTGCGCTGACTGCTAAACTGATGGGCATTAAAGCAACAATCGTGATGCCTGAAACAGCACCCATTGCGAAACAGAAAGCGACAGAAGGTTACGGCGCAACAGTTGTATTAAAAGGCGATAACTTCAATGAAACGCGTCTTGCGATGGAAGAGATGGCGAAAGAAACAGGTATGACGATTGTCCATCCTTATGATGACCGTGAAGTCATGGCTGGACAAGGTACAATCGGACTTGAAATTCTTGATTATATCTGGAATGTGAATACGGTGATCTTACCAGTAGGGGGCGGCGGCCTGATTGCCGGTATTGCCACTGCACTGAAATCATTCAACCCGTCTATTCATATCATCGGTGTCCAGTCAGAAAACGTCCATGGTATGGCAGAATCATTTAAAAACAGAAAACTGACTGAACATCGCGATGGTCCGACACTCGCAGATGGCTGTGACGTTAAAATTGCCGGTGATAAAACATATGAAGTCGTCAAACACTTAGTTGATGAATTTATACTGGTATCTGAAGATGAAATTGAGCATGCGATGAAAGATCTGATGCAAAGAGCTAAAATCATCACAGAAGGTGCAGGTGCTCTGCCGACAGCAGCACTGCTCAGCGGTAAGATTGATCCAAAATATCTTGAAGGTAAAAACATCGTTGCGCTTGTTTCAGGCGGTAACGTAGACTTAACTCGCGTCTCAGGCGTAATTGAACATGGTCTGAAAATTGCTGATACTAGTAAAGGTGTTGTAGGTTAATTAAACTGCACAACCGCTTCTCTCAAAATGAGAGGAGCGGTTTTTTGTCTTTTATACTCATTTAAAGTGATTATTTACCTAAAAGAGCAAATGACTTATTTTATGATATTTAGTAATAGTGGAAATTATTGACGTATGGTGACTGTATTTCTGTAATGATAATGATTCTCAATTAGTTTAGGAAAGGATACCCTACATGAAATGAATCATAAACAGTTAATCCATTTTGCGACCATTCATTTTCCTGACCTGTCACTTGAAGATATCGAAGAATCATTGGAGCGTGCTGACTTCAGGACGAAAAAAATGCTTAATCACGCATGTACAAATGAAGCGATTGACCTGACACAAGTTGAACCGGAAGCTTTAAAGCGCCTTGAAGAAGAGATGGCTGATTCCACTGCCAATCTGACGCTCAGTTATCTCCAGTACAAAAGAGATTATGCGAGGTTCGGCAAGACATACAAGTCCATCGGAGAATATTACGCTGCTGAGGGCAAGGATGCGAGTCTGTTTGAACAGTGCTGCTACGAAGGTCATCCCTTTCATCCTATGTCTAAGACCAAGATGGGATTCACGCCTGATAAAGTGATGAAGTTTGCACCGGAATTCAAGCAGCCGGTGGATGTTATGGAAATCCATGTGCATAGCAGTCTAGTCGGAGAAAAAGGTGAGGCTACGCATGGTGAGCAATCTGATTACAGAGTTATCTATGTACACGAATGGCAGTGGGCACATGTCATCATGGCGAAGTATCACGATTTGATAGATGAAGGGCTCATTAAGCTGGGTGCTAAAGTGACTGCAGCGCCGTTACTGTCATTTCGTTCGCTTCTAGCACCAGAAGCGGTTATCAAAACAGCTGTCAGCGTGCAGGCAACGAGTGCTGTACGGAATGTTTCACGCGCTTCTATTGAGAATGGTATAACGCTCAGTCGGTATGTTGACGAGTACTACAGACAACATCACTATACAGGCTGTTATATTCAGAAAGATATCTATGGCAGCTGGTTTCACAATAACGATCCGCAGTTTGCGTGTCTCATGCGGGAACGTATTCCGGAAGATCAAGGGATACCTATCGTCGCAGCAAGCTTCATCAATCAGAGCTTTATTACGGGTGAACTACTGATGAAGGACTTTATAGACGAGCTCGGGTGCAGTGAACGTTTTATCAGACGTTATACTGAACTGCTGATGACAGCTACTTATCAGCTCATGGTTGAAACAGGTATTAGTCTCGAGGCACATATGCAGAACACGGTAATTGTTATAGAGAAAGGTCTGCCAAATGCCGTCTATATCCGTGACTTCGGCGGCATCCGGATACTTGCAGAAACATTGCCTTTGAATAATGACACAGGCATTGAGACGAAGCACCAGAAAGACCTCTTCAATGTGATGAGTCATGCCGTCATCTACAATCACCTGCTCCAGATTTACCGTCATGCGGATGAAGCTGGTCTCATCAACTATGAGACATGTCTCGATATATTGAAAGATGTAGCTGCACAGATTAATGACCAGACTCAGCCGCCAGACGAACTGAATCTGCTCAAGCAGCCTGAGCTGAAGGTCAAGGCGCTTCTCAGCATGCGTCTAAAGACAGAAGCGCATGACTATCAGTTCATCAAAGTCTACAATCCTGTCTATGAGGAGGTGCGCTGAATGTGGCAGCATAAAGTCCGTCAGGAAGCGGCACGGTTCAGTGCGGAGGAAATCAATGAAGGTATCACTGAAGCGATAGCGATCACCAATGAGAAGCTGATGATGGCCATTGTACGGGAAGGACTGCTGTCTTATACATTGTCAGCTGAGAAGTGGAAGTTTCATCTTACCGGACGGCATGTTTTCTTCTACGATCCTGGTACTCGTAGCATTGAGTCAGGTCATGCGATAGATGCACTGCAACTGGTGCATATGCTTGAATGTCACCAGACAGACGAATTGAACTGGAGAACACTCATGCCGGAGATTGAAAACCAGCTCATCAATCAGGCACTGAGTTTGATATTCTGTCGTCATTCACCTGCTGCTGAGCATGCTTACTTGAAGGGTGAACAGCTCTGTCTCACCGGTCATAATCTGCATCCTTGTGCCAAAATCAGAATCGAGATGCCGTTCGATGAGGTTCGAAAATATGCGCCTGAATATAATGATGCCTTTCAGTTGAACTGGCTCATGGTAGATAGGAACCTGCTGTTTGTTGATTTAGATGATAAAGATTACAGGAAACTGATTGCGTTCAGCGGGATTGAAGAAACTATTCCAGAAGGCTGGATTCTCGTGCCTGTTCATCCTTACCAGTTTAAATATGTACTGCCGGATATTTATAGCGAGGAGATAAAGAATGGACAGATCAAACTGCTGCCGCATATAGGCGGATGGGTTAAAAGTACCTCTTCATTTAGAACTGTCTGTCCGCTTGACAGCCGCTATCCGGTGATCAAGCTGCCTGTCGATATTCAGATTACATCGACGAAACGCTCAATCAGCCGGACGACCGCTTTAAATGCAAAGAAAGTGACCGATTATATCCGCACTATTTATCTGCGTGATGCAGAACTGAATCATATCAGCCGACCCGTATATGAACTGGGTGGTGTGACGATGCGGAAAGCAGCGGTGCCTAAACAGCGGAATCTGTCATTTCTACTACGTGAGAACATCAGTGACAGTATCGACGCGGATGAACTTTACTGTGCCAACTGTCTCTTTGAACAAGTAGGGGGCCGGGTGCCTATCGCAAAACAGCTGATTCAATCAACCGGCAGCTCTCCTATTGACTGGTTTGAAAAATACGTGGAACTGCTCGCGACGGTCACCTTGAAGATGATGTCGCTCTATGGCATTGGTCTTGAAGCACATCTGCAGAATATCTCAGTGGCCTTTAACAACGGGTTTCCGGTCAGCATCTACTACCGGGACTGGGGTGGACTACGTATTGATGAGGTCAGAGCAAGACAGCTCGCACTGGAAAAAGGACTCACTTCTGCTACGCGCGAAGAGATGTACGAAAAAGTGCAGAACACACTGATCAGTAATCATCTGTCTGAACTTGTGAAGTTCTTTGTGACATTAGGCTATTCAGAAGAGCGGCTCTGGCAGATTGTCAGAAAGCGAATAGATGACTTCTACCGTATGCATCCTGCTGTTAAAGATTATGAACAGCTGACAGCAGCGGTGATTTATGAGAAAGCCCTGCTGTCGATGCGCCTTATGCCGGACAGGGGTGATATTTATCTCGAGAAGGATAATCCGCTTAATGTCTATGCGTACCGTTAATCCATATCATCGTTTTCTGGCTTCTCTCTTAACAGCAAGAACCATGACTGGATTGATATTATCGTGCTGAACTGGCTCGTCTTCCATTATTCGGGTGAAGTCATGTATTTATCCTATATCAATGCAGCCAGACTGCTGCCGTCTCTTGTACTTGTATCCATTATCGGCAGGCTCGTTGATTGCAGGAGAATGACTGAGCTGATGTACGTCGTCCAGCTTGCTGTCATCGCTTTGACGATGCTGATCTATATGGTCAATGTGCAGTCTATCTTTCTGCTGATTGTTCTCGTAACAGTCAAATCGATATTCGTCAGTATTGATAATGTGCAGCGCAATAAACTATTGTCTACTTTCGCTAAAAAAGAACAACTTGAGCAGGCTATTCAGCTGAATGCGCTGATATTGAACTGTGCGAGACTGGTGGGACCGTTTATTGCAGGACTGTGCCTGGCATATGTAGATTCTATCCAGCTATTAATCCTGCCGGCAGGAGGTGGGCTATGTGTCATGCTTCTGAACCGCTCATTGCCAGACGTCGAATGTGGTGATAGCAAACAACATCAGCTCAAGCCCTATCTCTTACAGCGCCCTCAGTTGATCGGATTAATACTCAGCAGTCTGATGATGATGTTCTTTGGTTTATCTATTTCCGTTATCTTACCTGTTATTGCAGGGAGCAGTCAGCACTATGCTCTTTACACAGCTGTGATTGCAGCAGGCTCTATTTTAACGTTATTACCGGTTTTTAGAGTTAATTGCTCAGAGAACTGTCAGATCTACGGCTCGATTATAATGTCGATTATCGGTTTTTGTGGTCTCCTGGTACCTGGTTTCTGGATAGCTATCCTGTCCTTATTCGTTATCGGTGCTGCGACTCAGAGCTTTAGAACCATCAACAGACTATTAATTCAGCAGCAGACGATAGAGAGATACAGGGGTTCAGTGCTCGCAGTAGCCATGATGGATAGAGGATGCATTCCGCTCGGCGGTGTCGTCTTAACGTTCATCATTAAGCATTATAATCTGACAACGGCGCTTCTTTTGATGATTGCTGGACTGACAGCAACGTTATGCTGTACTTATTACTGGATGAGGAGGTTTCCAAATGCCGAACTGGAATGAACTACTGCAAGGTAAAGATGAAGGTCTGTATATTTATGATCTCACTGCTTTAAAAGAAAGAGCAAAAGTTTTAAGCGACAGTCGTCATCGCATCTTCTATGCCGTCAAGTCAAACTCTGACTTACGCGTCCTTAAAACGCTTATGCCTTTTGTAGACGGCTTTGAAGTGGCTTCGAGAGGTGAGATAGAGAAAATAAGGATGATGAGTCGGGACATTCCGATTATTTTCGGTGGACCTGTCAAAACACAGGAGGACCTTAAGTATGCGCTAGAAAAAGGTGTTACATCGTTCAACGTCGAGAGCTTATTTGAACTGGATGAACTGCAGACACTTTCTGTAGAGAAGGACTGTCACTTGTCTATCCAGCTGAGAATCAATTTAGCTGACATTGAAAGTGACGCCACTTTGAAGATGGCGGGGGTGACACAGTTTGGACTGCCGGAAGAAGACTTCATACAAGCTGTAGAACTTATACAGTCATCCAATCATATGCAGCTAAGCGGCTTTCATTTTCATGCGATGAGCAATAATATGAATGTTTCGCATCACGTCAGTTATGTAGAAGCAGCGTGATATTTTGTGAAGCAGCATCAGAAGCTTCTGCCACCTGAGCCTGTCATCAATATCGGTGGTGGTTTCGGGATTGATTACCAGCAGGAGAAGACATTTGATATGGCGCATTTCATGAATCTGACTGAAGACAGCTCGGTTCTGACGCTTGAAATAGGGAGATGGCTGACGGGTCCTATCGGTTATTACGCAGCAGGGGTCTACGACATTAAAGAGATGCATGGTCAGAACTTTGTGTTGTTGAACGGTGGTACATATCATTTTCGTTTTCCGAAAGCCTGGTTTCACGAACATCCTTTTCTTGTCGTCAAACGGCAGCAGAAGCGGAGCCGGAGGAAGACGCTTCAACAGGTGAAGGCTGTTATTGCCGGGAAGCTCTGTACACCTAATGACGTCTTCGGCCAGAGTATTATTTTGAAGACATTGCAACAGATGATTTAATTATTTTTAAATTCGCTGGTGCGTACGGTCGCGAGATCAGTCACCTCGAATTTCTGAGTCACGCTAAACCTAAAATACTATACATATAACTGGAGGAAGAAACATGAAGAAACTATGGGTTTTAATGATTGCATTACTGGTGCTGGCAGCCTGTCAGAACGAGACAACTAAAGAGTCTAAAGAAGAGGGAAAGACGCATACGGTGAAACATGCGATGGGCACAACAGAAGTACCTGATGCACCTAAACGAGTGGTTGTACTGACAAATGAAGGAACAGAAGCTGTCGTCAGTATGGGTATTCAACCGGTCGGAGCAGCGAACTCTTATGAAGGCAAGCCGTGGTACCCGCATTTAGCAGACAAATATAAAGACATTGAACCGGTGGGTATGGAGTCTGAACTCAACCTCGAGCGTATTGCGAAGTTAAAGCCTGACCTTATCATCGGTAATAAGTTCAGACAGGAAGCACAGTACAAGAAACTGAGCGCGATTGCGCCGACAGTCTTCTCTGAGGAACTGCGCAGTGACTGGCAGGAGAACTTCAAGCTTTACGCAAAAGCACTGAATAAAGTAGACGAGGGCAATAAAGTACTCGCGGATTACGACAAGCATGTTAATGAAGCTAAAAAAGAATTAGGAGACAAACTGAACAGCAAGATTTCGATGGTGCGTTTTATGCCGGGAGATGTCCGCATGTACCAGAAAGACACATTCTCAGGTAATATTCTGAATCAGTTAGGCTTTAAACGTCCTAAAGCCCAGGATGTAGATGACTTTGCTGTCCGCAATATGACGAAAGAACAGATTCCGGAGATGGACGGAGACTATCTCTTCTACTTCACATTCATGGACGGACAGAAAGAAGTGACAGCGCTTGAAAAAGACTGGATCAATGACGCAGCGTTTAAAAATTTAACAGCGGCTAAAAATAATAAAGTCATCAAAGTAGATGATGGTATCTGGAATACTTCAGGTGGTGTCATGTCAGCAAATATGATGATTGATGACCTGAAGGCGAAGGTTCTTGAGAAATAGAATCAGCTTAAGCATCCTACTGCTCTGCGTACCCGTACTGATGTATCTCAGTCTGTCACTGGGTTATACGCATGTTACGTTTAATGAAATCTTTCATTATCTGCAGGGAAAGCCGCATCATGTACTTGAAACAGTCAGAATGCCCAGAATGCTGACAGCGCTCATCGTTGGTATGCTGATGGCAGTCAGTGGTCTTCTGATACAGAGTGTAACCCGTAACCCTTTTGCAAGCCCGGGTATACTCGGCATCAATAGTGGTGCGAGTCTCGCGGTGATGCTAAGCGTCATTTTCGGTCTGACCAGTACCACAGTGGCTGCTTTGACCGGTGCTCTTATAGTCGCGGGCATGATTATTCTTGCGACACTACTGCCAAAGCGACCGCTCAGTATACTGGAAGTTACACTGTTCGGCGCCAGTATTGCTGCATTCTGTGTCGCTATCACACAAGGACTGCTGATTATCAATAATCAGGCACTGGATCAGATGATCTTCTGGATGAGTGACTCCGTGACGCAGAATAAACTGGCTGCACTGAAATGGGTGGGCCCTATTATTATTCTAGGTGTTGCTTTAAGCATCATACTCGCACGTTACCTGGATATTTTTATTGTCGGTGACGACTTAGTACAGGGACTAGGTGTCAATGTGACGCTTTTGAAAGTACAGATCATCATCGCTTCAGCCCTGCTCGCAGCGGCAGCCGTCACGCTGGCTGGACCTATCGGCTTTATCGGGCTGGTAGCACCGCATCTTTCTAAAATGCTTTTCAGAGTGAAACATCTGAAACTTATTCTGGTGACCGCACTGATAGGTGCCTGTCTGCTGCTTGCCAGTGATATATTAAGCCGGTATTTACTCATGCCCCGTGATATTCCTGTCGGGATTACGACGGCACTCATAGGGGTGCCTGTATTCACCTATTTAGTTATCAGAAGGCGAGAGGTGATGAAATGAAACTCATCTACAGCGCTCTGTCACTCTTTTTAGTCACATTGATGGCACTCTGTCTTGGAGACAGCTGGTTGAATCCGGTACAGGCAGTCACCGGCCTCTTCGGCACTAGTGATGCCTATACCAATCTCGTTGTGCAGACGATCAGATTACCCCGCATTTTACTGACCATTGCAGCAGGTGCTGCTTTTGGTATGACCGGCTGTTTACTGCAGACGCTGACTCGTAACCCGCTGGCATCGCCCGACGTTATCGGGCTTTCACAGATGGCGAATGTAGGGGCACTTATGTTTCTTGTGCTGTTTACGAGTACTGGGGGAGCACTTTTGTTTCCTATCCATTATCAGCCGGCGCCTGCCATCTGCTGCGCACTTTTAGCAGGATTTGTGCTCTATCTCTTTAGTTTCTATAAAAGAGTAAGCATCCACCGCTTTATCTTGATTGGTATTGGCATCAATGCCTTAGCGCAGAGTATGGTGACATTGCTCATTCTACTCACCAATAAAAGGGCTGCTCAGGCACATGTCTTTATTACGGGCTCCGTCCAGAATGCGGAATATTATCAGGTCTTAGTGCTGGGCGTGATTCTAGTCGTGCTGACTGGTTTCATTCTGTACTATCATCGTTACTATGATATTTATAAACTTGGACGCGCGACTTCAATTGGTCTTGGCGCCAAATATCAGAAGATAGCTGTTCTGACGCTTGTGAGTCTGGGACATAAATAACTAAATCTACGATTTATCTACTCGACTCAAAAGAAAAACGGAAATTCCTGTATGGAATTTCCGTTTTTAAGTGCAAAAAAAGAAGCTCTCTTTTATAATGTAGTCACCACAACAACAGAAAAGGAGCCTCTTTATGTATAAAAATTATAACACAAATCAACTCATTCTGCCATTGGACACTCGTATCTTGTTCGGAGATAAAGATTTATGTGTCATCATTCATGATCTAGTTGAATCAATACCAGAAAGTCAGTATTCAAAATACTATAACTCCCGAGGAGCTTCCTCGTACCATCCCAAGATGATGCTTAAGATTATTCTTTATTCATATACACAGTCTGTTTTCTCAGACAGACGGATTGAAGCCTCTCTTAATGACAGCATTAGAATGATGTGGTTGTCTCAGGAACAGAAGCCTTCCTATAGAACCATCAATCGCTTTAGAGTTCATCCGGTGATGGATGACCTACTGAAAAATTTGTATACTAATTTCAGAGCTCAGCTAACTGAAAACAATCTGATAGATGAGGATGCCATCTTTATAGA
>NZ_SCWA01000015.1 GCF_004359615.1 Macrococcus brunensis | reverse complement strand
TGATGAGAACAAAATAAAGAACATGAATTTCAAAATTCATGTTCTCTAAAAGATTTTTATTCAATTGCGATTCTTCTTTAATTATCAGAATAATCGTAGATTATTAAAGGAGATTTTCAGTGACCTCAGCCTGAGCTCTGTGTTTTTTTGAGGAGGAAAATAGATGGATAACATTAAGACAAATCTTTTTAAAATGCTCGATAAACGAGTTCAGAAAGTGACGACTTATACTGGCTATAATAAGGCAGCGCTTCAATTATTCCAGACGATAACAGCCTATATCGAGCAACTTAATCAGGAAATCAGTGCAAACGTCAAAAACAGTGAAGCGGTCAAAATTAAAGTGGAAGGTGGTTTAATTGAATGGCTCGGCATCTACTACCAGCTTTCTATGAATGAGTCAGGTACTGTTAATATCATTTCGATTGATCCTGTTACCAACGATACGCAGCGTATTGATATCATTATAGAATTAGACGGGGCATTATTTTCCAGCAAATTTAATACTAGAATAAGCGAAAATGAAGCGATTATACTGAAATTGCTCACTTCTCATGAACGATTTAATAATCTCGAGCTCTAATGTAATATAAATCACATTAATCACATCATTTTGAACGTTTCAGTACAGTCTGTCCATACTCCTTTTAAATACTATATATAGATGTATAATATTGTTGTTAACACTATATATTGTGAAAGAAGTGATTGGATGTCGCTGGAAACTCAAATGGAAAGATTACAGAATAAAGAGAAGTCCATTATTAACGAGAATGCTAACAAAGATTCAAATGTGTTCAACACGCTTAGAGATTTAACTGCAGGTACTGTTGCTAAATATTATGGATTGAAATGGCTGCCTGCACATATCAGAGAGTCTCATATCAAAGGTGAAGTTCATTTTCATGATCTGGATTATCATCCCTATATGCCCATGACAAACTGCTGTTTAATCAATATTGAAGATATGCTGAACAACGGGTTTAAAATAGGTAATGCAGAAGTAGAACCCCCTAAATCAATACAGACAGCTGCTGCCCAGATTGCTCAGATTATAGCGAACGTCGCCAGTAGCCAGTACGGGGGGTGTTCGGTAGATCGTCTTGATGAAATACTCAGTAAATATGCTGTCTTAAATGCTGACAGACACCATCAGGATGCAGTCACCTATCATATCAGTGAGATTGATTCATACGTAATGAACATGACCCGACGTGATGTATATAGCGCTATGCAATCACTTGAGTATGAAATTAATACACTCTATTCTTCGAACGGTCAGACACCTTTTGTGACTTTTGGATTTGGCCTTGGCACCGATGATTATAGTAGATTGATACAGCAGGCGATACTGGATATCAGAATAAAGGGCTTAGGAAAAGAGGCAGCGACAGCTATTTTTCCGAAACTGGTTTTCTCTTTAAAAAAAGGGGTTAACCTGATGCATGACGATCCTAACTATGATATTAAAAAGCTTGCTATTGAGTGTTCGACAAAAAGAATGTATCCGGATGTGCTTAATTACAAGGCTTTAACAGATATGATTGGTGACTTTAAAGTGCCGATGGGCTGTAGAAGTTTTCTAAACAGTTTTGAACAGAACGGTGAGTACATCAATAGCGGACGGTTTAATTTAGGTGTCACCACTTTAAACTTGCCCAGAATCGCCATCGATAGCGGAGGAAGTCTGGAAGTCTTTATGACCATACTGGAAGAGAGAATGCAAATAGTGAAAGACGCGTGTCTATATAGAATCAAAAGAGTGAAAGAAGCACGTCCAGAGAATGCGCCTATTCTGTATCAATATGGTGCACTTAGCAGACTTGATAATGGTGAAGAGATAGACCAGTTATTCTATAACAGAAGATGTACAGTGAGTGTGGGTTATATCGGCCTTTACGAGGTAGGCGTGCTGCTCTTTGACAACGACTGGGAGAGTGATGATGAAGCGGTCAGTAGCCTGGTCTCTGTTGTTAAATTCATGTATGAACAGACTGAGACGTGGAGCCATATGTATGATGTACAGTTCAGTGTTTATGGCACGCCTAGCGAGTCGCTGACTGATCGTTTCTGTCAGTTAGATAGAGAACAGTTTGGTGACATAAAAGATGTCACAGATAAAGGATACTATACTAATTCTTTTCACTATGATGTACGCAAAAAAATCTCTCCATTCCAGAAGATTCGCCTCGAGCAGTCATTTGCTAGATACTCGATAGGTGGCTTTATCCATTATTGCGAGTACCCTTCGCTGCACCATAATCCTCAGGCGCTTGAAGCTGTGTGGGATTATGCATATGATAAAATTGGATACCTTGGCACAAATCTGCCGATTGACCATTGTTATGACTGCGACTTTGAAGGTGAGTTTAAGCCGACAGCTGAAGGGTTTGTATGTCCTGAATGTGGTAACCATGACCCTTCACGAGCAGATGTTGTTAAACGAACATGTGGCTATCTCGGCAATCCGCTTAAGCGGCCGATGGTTAAAGGTCGTCACCAGGAGATTGCGAGTCGAGTGAAGCATTTATGAAATATGACGGAGAGAACAGAGTCGCTAGAATTATACCGGATTGTGTAACAGACGGTGAAGGCGTTAGAGTGAGCGTGTATTTAGCTGGCTGTCACTTCAGATGTCCTGGCTGTTTTAATGCTTCTTTATGGCGTTTTGATGCGGGAGAAGAATTGACCGATGAACTGCTTAACAGAATCATTTACTTATTGAGGCCGGACTATATTAAAGGTCTGTCTATACTGGGCGGGGAGCCACTTCAAAATCAGCTGGTATTGAAGCGTTTAATCCATGCTGTACGTTTACATTTTGGCAGTACAAAGGATATCTGGATATGGACAGGCTATATGAAAGAATATATCGAATACGATGATCAGTTAAAATGGATTCTAAGTGCGGCAGATGTGTTAGTGGACGGGCCGTTTGTTAAAAGGCTTAAAGCTGACTTAGCTTTTCGTGGTTCACTCAATCAAAGGATACATTATTTATCTAAAAATTAATATAACTATATTATGTAAACTTATAAGTTTAAAATTAAAGGTCACTACTGTAGTGACCTTATTTTATTCTAAGCCTTGTTGGACGTTTATTGAACTTTGATAGGCTTGCATAGTTGTGCCGCCATCCATATGACCAGGTGGAATTACACCACTAGCCACAGCTGCGTTGTAGGCTTGTCTTTTCTCGACCTCAGTATAATTACCGAACATAATCTGCTGAAGCTGATCTGCAGTAGTCACACTGCTAACTGGATTTTCTGTACTCAGTGACTCTGAAGAAGCTTCTTCAGTTGATAATGTTTCTGTAGTTGGCTCCTCTGTAGTAGGAGTAGAAGTGACAGGTATTTCTGTTGTTGGTAATGCTGTAGTTGGCAGTTCTGTAGTTACCTCTTCAGTTGAAACAGCAGGTGCTTCTGTCGTTGGTGGTTCAGTTGAAACTTCTGATGTCTGATTTTCCTGTGAATTACGCTTTTCAGCTTTTATTTGTCCGCGTTTTTTACTTTCTTCGATTGCTTTTTTAGCTTCACTTGAAATCTGATTTGTTTTAGTTTCTGCAGGTTCTTCTTTAGCGCCACAAGCAGTCAGGACAACTGCTGATGTACACAAAATAATCGATATTTTCTTAAGTGACATGCTTCAACCTCTTTTTCTTGGATTTAGATTTAGTTTATCATATCCAAATTGTTTTTTTACATGCTTTTATTCTTTTCAAAAATGATTGAAAATGACGGCTACTACATAAAGATCATAATGAACGGTCATACATATTTATAGTATCCATAATTGAAGTACCATTGCCAGCTTTTTGGTACAATAACATAGGATGAACAGTTAAAGGAGCATAAGATGAGAATTTTATTTATTGGAGATATAGTGGGATCAATAGGCCGTGATATGTTAAGTGAGCATCTCCCGCACTTAAAGAAGAAGTATCAACCTAACTTTACAATTGTAAATGGTGAAAATGCTGCACATGGCCGAGGCATCACCGAAAAGATTTATAAATCATTTATGACTCAAGGGGTGGACTTCGTCACACTTGGTAATCACACATATGGTCAGCGAGATGTCTATGATTTTCTCGATCAGGACATCAAGATGATTCGGCCAGCGAATTACCCGGCAGAAGCACCAGGTGTCGGAATGAAAATTGTTCGCTTCAATCAGGATAAGCTCGCTATCATTAATCTGCAGGGCAGAGCGTTTCTACCTGCTATCGATGATCCTTTTAAAAAAGCGGATGAATTAATTGAGATGGCGCGTAAAGAAACAAATCATATATTCGTTGATTTTCATGCCGAGACAACTTCTGAAAAAGGCGCAATGGGCTATTATTTAGATGGTCGTGTCAGTGCCGTTGTCGGAACGCATACACATATTCAGACATCGGATAACCGTATTCTGCCGCAAGGTACCGGCTTTATCACAGATGTGGGGATGACAGGGGATTATGACGGCATTCTTGGCATCAATAAAGATGAAGTGATTCACCGTTTTATAACAGGTTTACCCGTCAAGCATGTCCTGCATGAAACAGGTCGTGGTGTCCTGTCAGGTGTTTACATTGAACTTGATAAAGCAGGTAAAACAAAGAAAATCGAACGTATCTTAATCAATCCTGATCAGCCGTTTATCGGCCATTAGTATGAATTTAGTTCAAATACCCGCACAAGTCATGTGACTGTGCGGTTTTTCTGTTATATTGAGTGATGAGATAAATTGTAGGAGGATGAAAACTTGAAATCACAAATTTCATGGAAAGTCGGTGGACAGCAGGGGGAAGGAATTGAATCAACGGGTGAGATTTTTTCAACTGCTTTAAATAGACAAGGCTATTATTTATATGGCTATCGTCATTTCTCAAGTCGTATCAAAGGGGGACACACTAATAATAAAATCCGTGTCTCAACTACACCTGTTTACGCGATCAGTGACGATTTAGATATTCTCGTGGCATTTGACCAGGAGACGATCGATCTTAACTATCAGGAACTGACATCAGAAGGTGTTATTTTAGCGGACGGCAAATTCAGTCCTGAGAAACCGGAAGATTTTGAAGGACTGCTGATTGAAATCAACTTCACGGAAATCGCGAAGGAACTGGGTACTGCTCTCATGAAAAACATGGTTGCAGTCGGTGCGACTGTTCAACTTTTAGGTCTCTCACTTGAACCATTTGAAGAACTAGTAGAATTGATGTTCAAGAAAAAAGGCGATAAAATCGTTGCACTGAATAAAGAGGCATTGAAAAGTGGTGTCGCTGAAATATTGAAATACGGTGAAGAGATTGGTGACCGTTTTAATCTTGAAGACAGTGATGGCGTCGGTCATCTCTTCATGATTGGTAATGAAGCCATTTCACTAGGTGCCTTAGCAGGCGGCGCTCGTTTTATGGCTGCTTATCCGATTACACCTGCCTCAGAGATCATGGAGTATATGATTGATAAGCTGCCTAAATTTAACGGTACGGTCATCCAGACAGAAGATGAGATAGCGGCTGCTGTAATGGCGATTGGTGTCAATTATGCCGGTGTCAGAGCGTTCACAGCGTCAGCGGGTCCTGGTCTGTCACTCATGATGGAAGCGATCGGTCTTTCAGGTATGACAGAACAGCCGCTCGTCATCGTCAACACAATGCGCGGCGGCCCGTCAACAGGTCTGCCGACAAAGCAGGAACAATCCGATTTAATGCAGATGATCTATGGTACACATGGTGATATTCCGAAGATTGTTATCGCGCCGACTACTGTTGAAGATGCCTTTTATTTATCAATGGAAGCCTTTAACCTTGCTGAGGAATATCAATGTCCGGTTATTCTCTTAAGTGACCTGCAGTTATCACTCGGTAAGCAGACGGTCCCTGAGCTGGATTACAACCGCATCGATATCCGCCGCGGCAATATTGTCAGTGACGTACCGGATGCAGAGACGAAAGATTACTTCAAGCGCTATGAAGTGACAGAAACAGGTGTCTCTCCACGTACATTGCCTGGAACGAAAAACGGCATCCATCACGTAACAGGTGTTGAGCACGCTGAAGATGGTAAGCCATCTGAATCACCTGTTAACCGTATTAAACAGATGGAAAAACGTATGCGTAAAATTGAAGCGCTGAAAATTGAACAGCCTGTTGTAGAAAGCGGGGGTCACGCCGACGCTGATATCCTTGTTATTGGTTTTATTTCTACTCATGGTGCGATTGAAGAAGCAATGATGCGTACAGATCTTAAAGTCAACCACATGCAGATCAGACAGCTGCACCCGTTCCCGACAGAAGAAGTACAGTCTGCGCTTGATAAAGCGAAAAAAGTCATCGTAGCAGAAAACAACTATCAAGGTCAGCTTGCTCAGATCATCAGAATGAATACACAGCATCAGAATAAAATAACTAGTTTCGTCAAATATGACGGAACACCATTCCTGCCGCATGATATTGAAGATAAGATCAATACAGTGGTGAATGAAGGAGTCGACAAATAATGGCAACATTCAAAGATTTCAGAAATACAGTAAAACCTAACTGGTGTCCGGGCTGCGGAGATTTCTCTGTGCAGGCCGCTATCCAAAAAGCAGCAGCAGGAGTCGGCCTTGAGCCGGAGAACCTCGCTGTTATTACCGGTATAGGCTGTTCTGGCCGTTTATCAGGGTATATCAATTCATACGGCTTCCACAGCATTCATGGTCGCGCATTACCGCTTGCTCAAGGTGTGAAGATGGCCAACCAGGAACTGACAGTCATCGCTTCTGGTGGTGACGGAGATGGTTTCGCGATTGGTATGGGTCATACGATTCATGCGCTGCGCCGTAACATTGACTTAACTTACATTGTCATGGATAACCAGATTTATGGACTGACAAAAGGACAGACTTCACCGAGTTCAGCGCACGGTTTTGTGACGAAGACGACACCTAAAGGCTCTATTGAAAAGAATGTATCGCCTCTTGAACTGGCAATCACAAGTGGTGCAACATTTATCGCACAAAGTTTCTCATCAGATATTAAAGAACTGACGGCGATTATTGAAGCGGGTATTCAGCATAAAGGATTCTCTTTTATCAATGTTTTCTCACCATGTGTCACTTATAACAAAATTAATACGTACGACTGGTTCAAGGAAAACCTGACTAAAATCGCTGACATTGAAGGTTACGACCCTACTAATAAATCTCAGGCGTTATCAACCGTAATGGAGCATGACGGCCTCGTGACAGGTATTGTCTATCAGGATACAGAGACACCAAGCTACGCAGAACAGATCGACGGCTATAGCCCGAATTTATCTCAGGCAGAGATGAAAATTACACAGCCCGAATTCAATGATCTTATGTTACAATTTAAATAAATCATAAAAACACTAGGGGAGCTTCGTGCTGAGACTGGATTTTATCCTAAACCCTTTTAACCTGGTCAGATAATGCTGACGGAGGGAAGTGTCTCAAACACAACCTCAGCAGGTTGTGTTTTTTTAATGGAGGAAAACTGATGAAGAAATTATTAGTAGGCGCAAGCTGTCTAATCTTATTAGCAGGCTGCAGTGATCAAGGCGAGAAGAAAGATTCAAAAGAACTGAAAAAAGTAACACTGATGCTTGACTGGACACCTAACACGAATCACACAGGTATTTACGTGGCTAAAGACAAAGGCTATTTTAAAGAACATGGTCTTGACGTAACGATTAAAACACCTGGAGACGTGACAGCAGACCAGCTCGTTGCTGCCAACAAAGTTCAGTTTGGTATCAGCGCGCAGGAACAAGTTACTCAGGAACGTACGGAAGGCGTGCCGGTCAAATCAATCGGAGCGATTATTCAGCACAATACGAGCGGGTTTATGAGTCTTGCCTCTAAAAATATTAAATCACCTAAAGACTATGCCGGTAAGACTTATGGCGGCTGGGGTGCGCCGATTGAGAAACCGATTATTGATGCCGTTATGAAAAAAGACGGAGCAGATGTTAAAGACGTCAAAGTCGTCAATATGGGTAATACCGATTTCTTCACAGCCTCTAAGAAAAATATCGATTTTGCCTGGGTTTACTATGCCTGGACCGGTATTGAAGCAGAGACACGCGGCGAAAAAGTCAACATGCAGTATTTAACAGATTACGACAAAAACCTCGATTACTATACGCCGGTCATCATTGCAAATGAAAAATATATCCAGTCTGATAAGGAAACAGTCGATGCCTTTATGGCGTCTGTTCAGGAAGGCTACGAGTTTGCGATTAAAGACCCAAAAGCAAGCGCTGATATTTTACTTAAAGAAGCACCTGAATTAAAAGAGAGTAAAGAACTGGTTTATAAGAGTCAGGAATACTTGAAAGATAAGTATCAGGACGATGCAAAAGAGTGGGGCGTACAGGATAAGAAAGTCTGGGAGAACTTTGCACAGTTTATGAAAGAGAATAAAATCATTAAAAAAGATTTCAATGCTGAAGAAGCATTTACCAATGAATTTGTGGAGGGGAACTAATGGCTAATACATTGATGAGCATCCAGATTATACCGAAGACACCGAACGGTGAAGATGTGATTCCTTATGTCGATAAGGCCATTGAAATCATTCAGGCGAGTGGTCTGCCTTATGTCGTGAATCCGCTTGATACAACAATAGAAGGGAATATGCCGGAACTCCTGCAGCTCATTGAAGAGATGAACAACAAGATGATGGCTGAAGGTATTGTCAGTGTCATCTCTCAAGTCAAGTTCTATCATGCTGAAGTTGCATCGATGACTGAACTCGTCAAAAAATACAGATGAAATACTATTTAAAGTTTACTCTTTTTATTGTGGTGCTGCTGGCACTATGGGAAGTGCTCGTACGACTACTCAATGTAGACAGTTATACACTACCAGCACCGAGCGCTATTGCATCAGCATTTGTTACAGCTTTTCCGGATTATAAAGATGATCTTATACCGACTGTACTTCTTGTGCTGGAGGGTTTAGGGATGTCGATTGTGTTTGGCGTCATGATGGCTGTCATTCTGCATCTTGTGCCTGCGCTTGAGCCGTTCATCTATCCGCTGCTTGTGGTCAGTCAGAATGTACCGGTCATTGTTATAGCACCGCTTCTCGTCATCTGGTTTGGTTTTGGCCTTCTGCCAAAACTTATCGTCATTACACTCGTCTGTTTCTTTCCAGTGACGGTCAGTCTTCTTGAAGGATTCAAATCGGTCGATAAAGATCTGAAGAAGTATATGCTGATTTCAGGTGCGAGCCGTATGCAGATTTTCAGAAAACTGGAGTGGCCTGGTAGTATGCCATTTTTGTTTAATGGCCTCAAGATTGCGGGTACCTATTCCGTTATGGGGGCCATTATTTCAGAGTGGTTGGGCAGTGATAAAGGCCTCGGCAAATATATGATTATCGCGCAGCGTGCCTTTCAGGTTGACCGGGTCTTTGTTGCGATAGTCTGGATTGTTATATTTGCGCTTATCATATTCGGCGTGATCAGGTTCTTAGAGAAGCTGACAGTGAGGTGGAAACATGACTAAGCTTATTCTGAAGGATATCAGTCATATGTTTGGCACTAACCAAGTCTTATCTCAAGTGAATCTGGAAGTTCAGGAAGGTGAGTTTGTCACCATTTTAGGGTCTTCCGGCAGTGGTAAATCGACGATATTCAATATTATTGGCGGACTATTAGTGCCGGATACAGGGGAAGTAATTTTAGAAGGTCGAAGTGTTGTGGGTCGTACTGGTCATGTTGCCTACATGCCTCAGACACCGTCTCTTATGCCTTGGCGGACAGTAGCCGATAATATCGCACTTGGCAGTGAAATCAAAGGAGATACAGCTGGACGACTGGATGAACTATTAGAACGAAGCGGCTTTGACGAAATCCGAGAACATTATCCGGATAGTTTAAGCGGTGGTATGAAGCAGCGTGTTTCGTTTCTGCGCGCACTCAATACACCAGGCGAATTGATGCTACTGGATGAACCTTTTTCTGCGCTGGATGAAATCACACGTTACGACATGCAGGCATGGCTGAAAGAAATACTGGCAGTAGAAAAACGGACCGTGCTCATGATTACACATAGTATAGAAGAAGCAATCAAACTTTCTGACCGGATTGTGGTGCTGGAGGGTAAGCCTGCAAGTATCCGTCATGTCATTGATGTACGTCATATGAGAGAACAGGAAATAGTGTCGCTGAAAACACAGTTGCTAGAAATGCTGAGATGAAAATGACGAATGCTGTTCAACTTTAATGAAAAGTTGAGCAGCATTTTGATTTGTTGCTCGAGTTGTTTTAAAAGTTGAGCAGTAAAATGATTTGCTGCTCATGTTAGATCTGAAGTTGAACAGTAACCTCAAACTTTAGGCACGTAGCTGGGTTTTTTCGAAGCTCCAAGTCGTATAAAATACTTTGCCAGCACTCTTTGCACCGAAGATCGGTGAATTTCTGGGAAAAATAGCTGAATATCGCGCATATCAATTGGGGCATTCTTTAGTACATAGAGTTCCTCTAGATTGAAATGGATAAGATCAGCGTTTTTACCAGTCGTATTACAAAGAACACATTTAAATTTAATTATCTCTGTCTTAACTGCATTAATCTTCATACAACTTGGACATTTAAGGCCTTTTCTAATGTGTTCGATCGGCACGCGTTTAAATATTTCTTCTTTTTCAATATGTTGTCTGATTAAATAATCCGCTAGCAATCGATTATTTGCCGAATTACTATTCGCTACTTTCAGTTCATCAAGTTTATGGAATATCTGCGGACGCATCAGCCAGTGTGGGTACTTCGGCGGCGCTTCCATATAGAATGTTTCATTGACAAAACAGATATAGCTCTCAACACTGTAGATAGAATCAAACTGATTGATCACATGACTTAAGTATTCGTGTGCGCGTTGTAGCTGTAGTTCAGGATTTTTGATGATGCGCCGGTAACTGTTCTGCAAATTTTCATTAACATAGTGATATTGCCCTTTGTAATTTTTAACGTCAAAATGATAGACAGTCAGTTCATGGTTCACAATAAAGTCATATTGTACTTCACCTTTATATTTAGGACTCAAGTGAATGTCCCATAGAACACAGGCATTCGGCAGATTATATAGCCACTCTGCAAACAAAGCTTCACCATCATAACCGATGATGCTGTTCGATATTTCAAATGAAAACCGATTTTCAAGCGCTTCTGAATAGATTATTTCCTGTGGTCTCGGTCTTGTTTTATAGGCCATTCGCCACCTCCAAGTACAATGTAGCACATCCATATTAAATAATTGTAAAAAAATAAAAGTCATTCATTAAGAATGACTTCTTTTTTCTCGCCAGGCCTTAAATGCACTGATAACTGCTGGTAAGACTGAGATGACAATAATGAGTATTAAGACGATTTCAAAATTATCTTTGACGATAGGTATGTTACCGAAGAAATAGCCAAGTCCGAGACAGACACCTACCCAGAGAAAGGCACCTACGACATTATAGATAATGAAATAGCTATAATGCATACGGCTGGCACCTGCTACGAAAGGAATGAAAGTACGGATAAACGGCATAAAGCGGGCCATCACTATTGTTTTACCGCCATATTTATTGAAGAAACTTGTTGCTTTCAGTAAATGTTCTTCTTTGATAAAGCGGCCGAAACGAGGATGTTTCGTAACGCCAAGGCCAGCCCATTTACCGATATGATAGTTCAGCGTATCTCCTAATACAGCAGCTACAAAGCAGACAAGAAATAATAACCAGATATTAAGTGCGCCTTGCGGTGCTAGTGCCGCTGCTGCAAACAGCATGGAGTCGCCTGGCAGGAACGGCATGATGACGAGTCCTGTTTCAATAAAAATAATTAAAAACAAAATACCATAAGTCAGCGTGCCATACTGGCTGACGATGCTGATTAGATGTTTATCAATGTGCAGAATAAAATCCATGAGCTGAGAAAAAAAGTTCATTATTTGCTCCTATCTAATTTAGTAACTCTTTTATTATAATAGGCTGCATACTTTCAGGCAAACTATTGATTATTTTTAGTGCCGATATGGCATAATTAAACTAATTCGGAATACGAAAGAAAGGGGTTTTTCAATGCAAACAGTCATCAAGTTCACCCGTCCTTATCTCGGTCTTATGTTATTTGCGCTTATTTTGATGCTGTCAGAGCTATTTGTCGATATGTATGCACCTATCCTCATGAAGAATATTATTGATAACGGCATTCTGCAGAACGATATCGGCTATATCCAGACTTATTTGCTCATCATGCTCGGCATCAGTTTAATTGCTTTCTTTGCGGGTGTGTTGAACTCATTTATCTCTTCTCACGTCTGTCATATGTTTTCATATGATCTGCGTAATGCAATTTTCAGAAAGATCCAAGGCTTCTCGCTGAAAACACTCAGCCAGTTTAAGACATCGAGTCTGATCACTAGGCTGACGAGTGATATTATCGCGAATGAAATGGTGCTCTTTATGAGTCTGCGTATTATGCTGAAAGCGCCTTTATCTGTGATCGGCAGTATCATTATGAGTTTTGTGATAGCACCAGAAATCGCTATCTATCTCGTAATTGGTACGCCGCTCCTGGCTATTTTTCTGTTTTTCACAGCCCGAAGTGGCATGAAAATTTTCCTGCGTATCCAGAAGAGGACCGATCATCTCAATCGCTTCGTTCAGCAGAACCTGGAAGGGGTACGTCTGATTAAGTCTACTTTAAATGGACCTTATGAAACAGAGAAGTTTGATGACGTTGCGACGCCTATTAGAAAAGATACGGTTTATGCGCTTAGACTGATGGAAAGTATCATGCCCGTACTCCTCATTATCATGAATTTATCCATGCTTCTCGTCATCTGGTTCGGAAGTGATATGATTCAGTCAAATGCACTCGAAGTCGGCTCTTTAGTCGCGGTCATCAACTACGCACTGCGGATGCAAGGTGGCTTCTCTATGTTCGCGTTTATTATCATCGCATTTTCTCGTGCGAAAGCAAGCGCTGACCGCATCAGCGAAGTCCTGAACACACCAGTAGATGAGAAACTAGCGACAGATGAAATTGCGACAGTTAAGCTGAACAACACCGTTGAGTTTAAAAATGTTTCTTTTAAATATCCGTCGGCACAGGATTATGTTTTACAGGATGTCTCTTTTAAAGTGAACAGCGGCGATAAGTTCGTCATTATGGGACAGACAGGTGCAGGTAAATCTGCATTGCTCTCACTGATTCCAAGGATGTATGAAGTTTCTGCTGGAGAAGTTCTGGTCAATGAACAGGATGTGCGTCACTGGGACATGAAAACGCTGCGTGAATTTATCGGTTATGTGCCGCAGAAGACGACGCTCTTTACCGGTTCTATTATCGACAATGTACGCTGGGGTGATAGTGAGGCAAGTGCCAAGGAAGTCTATAGAGCAGCTGAAATCGCTCAGATCCATGATTCAATCATGAACTTTGATGATGATTACAGCACAAGAGTGGGACAGCAAGGTGTCAACCTGTCAGGAGGCCAGAAACAGCGACTGGCCATCGCCCGTGCGCTGATTAAAAAGCCCGGAATCCTCATTCTGGATGATAGTACGTCAGCTCTCGATATCCATACGGAAGGCCGTTTGTTCGATTCACTTAAGGAACTGGATATGACGCGTATCATCGTCACTCAGAAAATCCATACCGCTAAAACAGCTGATCAGATTCTGCTTCTTGAACATGGCCGGATAGTGGCTAAAGGGACACACGCGGAATTAATGAATACTAGCAGCCTCTATCAGGATATCGCACGCAGTCAGGAGGAATCTCATGATTAAAGATGTATTTTCTCATCAACCTGTCTTAAAGAAAGAAGATATCGGTCGTAAAAAAGATAAGAAACGAGCAGATAACTGGCAGCACACAGTCAGTCGTATCTGGCAATTGATGGCACACCGCAGATGGATGGTCTTATTGGTCATCATACTCGTCATCATTACATCTTTGCTCAGTTTAGTCGGTCCTTACTTGATCGGTCATATTATTGACCATAATATTATGACGAAAAGTTTCGATTTATTGCCACAGAAGATTATATGGCTCCTCATTATCTTTGCTGCATTGTCCATTCTGACTTACCTCGCGGCTTTCATCATGGTCAATATCGCCCAGGAAACGGTTTACAAGTTACGCATGCAGCTCTTCAGTCATATGCAGCAGCTGCCGATTCGTTTCTTTGATGAACGTCAGCATGGTGATATCATGAGCAGAATGACAAACGACATTGAAAATATATCGAAAGTTTTAAACTCTTCGTTCATCCAGTTCACATCAAGTATTGTGACGCTTGTGGGAACAGTTATAGTCATGCTGACTCTGAGTCCCGTGCTGACACTTCTGACGATGACTATCATACCTGTTATGTTTCTGGCGACCCGCTGGATTACGAACCGTACGGGTCCACTTTACAAGATGCGCCAGCAGGCATTAGGGGATATGAACGCCTATATTGAAGAGATTGTTTCAGGTCAGTCAGTGGTTAAAGTTTTCTCACAGGAAAAAGAAGTAACACAAGGCTTTGAACAAAAAAACCGAGCGGTACGTGAACGGGGCTTCTGGTCAATTAGCTACTCCGGTACAATACCGAAAGTCATGAATACATTAAATAACGTATCATTTGCCATCGTAGTCGGAATTGGCGGCATACTGGCGCTGAACGGACAGGCGGTAACCGTCGGCACGATTGTTATTTTTGCTGAATATGCCCGTCAGTTTACAAGACCTTTATCAGACCTTGCCAACCAGTTCAACGAAGTGTTATCAGCACTGGCTGGAGCGGAGCGCGTTTTCGCTATTATTGATGAGGAAGAAGAACCAGATACTGTAGAAGGTGCCATTCAAATTCAAGGCCATATTCAGTTTCATGACGTAACCTTTAAATATAATGACAGTCAGCAGAAGATTGTCATCAATCATGTATCTTTTGACCTTGCTGCAGGAGAATCACTTGCACTTGTCGGCGCGACTGGTGCAGGCAAGACGACGATTATTCAGCTGCTCAATCGATTCTATGATATTAAGGGTGGTGACATTCTGATTGACGGTGTTTCTGTATCCCGCATGCCTCGCCGTACGTTACGGCGTCAGATTGCCTACGTACTGCAGGATCCGATTCTTTTTGATGGTACAATCCGTGATAATATCAAATACGGTAATCACATGGCGACAGATGAAGAAGTGATTCAGGCAGCTAAAGATGCGAATGCACATGACTTTATCATGCGCCTGGAAGAAGGATATGACACAGTGATATCAGGTGAGGAATCAAGGCTTTCACAAGGCGAAAGACAGCTCCTGTCAATCGCGCGTGCTCTTGTGCAGGATCCTAAGATTTTACTGCTTGATGAAGCGACGAGCTCGATTGACACCGTAACTGAAATGAAACTGCAGGAAGCAATCGATCGATTGATGGCAGGTCGTACAAGTATCGTCATTGCCCACCGACTGAATACGGTCAAGAAAACGGATAAAGTCATCGTACTGGCACAAGGTGAAATTATTGAACAGGGTTACCAGCAGGAGCTCCTTCAGACGAATGGTCTTTACAGTCAGATGGTTCATTCATCAAATGGTGATTTTGACGAGCTCCTGGACTAATAAAAACCTTTGAAAATGTCTGGTATAAGTAATATACTAAAAAGATGATAAATGACTAGAGAGGGTTTTTAAATGAACGAAGAAAGTCGAATCCTAAGTTCTCAGGCGAAGACAGAGAAAAAGCCTGAGAAGGATTACAGTAAATATTTTGAGCATGTTTATCAGCCGCCAAGCCTGAAAGACGCAAAAAAACGGGGTAAAGAAGCGGTCAATTATCACAGTGACTTTACGATAGAAGAAAAATATCAGAGTCTTGGTAAAGGGCGTAAATATTATATTAGAACTTATGGTTGTCAGATGAACGAGCATGACACAGAAGTGATGGCAGGTATTTTTGAAGCACTCGATTACACAGCAACAAATGATGTCAACGATGCAGATGTTATTTTACTGAATACGTGTGCCATCCGTGAAAATGCCGAGAATAAAGTCTTCGGTGAAATCGGAAATTTGAAGCATCTGAAGCTTGAGAAACCGGATGTCCTGATCGGTGTCTGCGGCTGTATGAGTCAGGAAGAATCAGTTGTTAACAAGATTCTGAAGTCTTATCAGAATGTCGATATGATTTTTGGCACACATAACATTCACCGTTTACCGGCTATTTTAGAAGAAGCCTATATGGCTAAGGCGATGGTTGTGGAAGTATGGTCTAAAGAAGGCGACGTTATAGAGAACTTACCGAAATCTCGTCTAGGCGAAACAAAGGCATGGGTCAATATTATGTATGGCTGCGATAAATTCTGTACGTACTGCATCGTACCGTTTACACGTGGTAAAGAACGAAGCCGTATGCCGGAGGAAATTATCAGTGAAGTAAGAGATCTCGCAAGACGCGGCTACAAGGAAATCACGTTACTGGGTCAGAACGTCAATGCATACGGCAAAGACCTAGACATCAGTTATGGTCTCGGCGATTTAATGGCTGATATACAGAAAATTGATATTCCTCGTGTCCGCTTCATGACGAGCCATCCATGGGACTTTGATAATCGACTGATTGAAGTGCTTGCTGAAGGTGGCAATATTGTGCCCCATATTCATCTCCCGGTGCAGTCTGGTAACAATGAAGTCCTGAAAATTATGGGTCGTAAATATACACGTGAAAGCTATCTGGAACTGGTTGAAAAAATCCGTGCCCAGATGCCTGACGTCGCACTGACGACAGATATTATTGTCGGTTATCCAAATGAGACAGAAGAACAGTTTTTAGATACAATGGACCTGTACGAAAAAGTGGGCTTTGAACATGCTTATACGTATATCTATTCACCGCGTGAAGGAACACCGGCAGCAAAGATGAAAGATAACGTACCGATGCGCGAGAAGAAAGACCGCCTACAACGATTAAACAAACTTGTTGAAAAATATTCTGAAGAAACGCTGCAGAATTATTTAGGTCAGGAAGTGATTGTTCTTTGTGAAGGACCGTCTAAAAAGGATGAAGAGGTTCTTGCTGGTTACACAGATAAGAATAAACTCATTAACTTCCGTGCGCCGAAAGAAGCAATCGGCCAGCTTGTTAAAGTAAAAGTAACAGAAACAATGCGCTATTCAATGAATGGTGAATTAATCGCCATTTTAGACCAGGTAGGAGTGACTCATTAATGTATACAAATGACCAGATTTTAGAACATGCTAAACAACTTGGCCGTATGATGGCTGAAACAGATGCAGTAGAATTCTTTAAACGTGCAGAAGCACAGATTCATGAGAATCAGACCGTTCGCGAGAAAATGGCTTCATTGAAATCACTGCAGAAACAAGCGGTGAATTTTGAACAGTATGGCAAAGAGAAAGCGCTGCAGATGACAGAAGAAAAAATCGCTAAAGTAGAAGCAGAACTGGATGATATGCCTTTAGTCGATCAATTTAAAGAAGCACAGGGCGAAGTCAATTCACTGCTTCAGATGGTCTCTCATGCAATCAGTCAGACAGTGACAGATGAAATCATTGTTTCTACTGGTGGAGATGTATTAAAAGGTGAGACTGGCGCTCAAATAGCCAATGGTGCACCGGGCTGCGGTAACTAATAGACAAAAGTCGGTTCTTGAATGAATCGACTTTTTTTAACGAAAGGATGACTCAAATGAAAGATAATCAGACAAGAAAACTGACATTAACAGCTATTATGACAGCCCTCAATGTAGTACTGAGCCAGATTATTTATGTTCCAATTGGTCCTATTAAAGCATTTCCAGTGCAGCACTTCATCAATGTCTTAAGTGCTGTCCTTGTAGGACCCTGGTATGGACTCGCACAGGCTTTTCTGACTTCTGTCATCAGACTGATGTTTGGGACAGCGACACCATTTGCATTCCCCGGCAGTATGATCGGTGTCCTGCTAGCAGGATTCTTATATCAGCGTTATCGTAAAATCGGTATAGCTGCGATCGGTGAAGTTATCGGTACGGGTATTATCGGCAGCCTGGCAACCATTCCGTTGATTTATATGCTGAATCTGGACATCAGCAAATTCTATGTCATCGCGCCTCTTTTCCTGGCAAGTACACTCGTCGGCAGTATCATCGCTTATATACTTTTACTCGCACTCAACAGACGAAATTTATTGAAATAAAGGATTGATTGTATGAAACCGACCCCTATGATGGCTCAATATCTTGAAATTAAATCACAGCATGACGATTGCATTCTGTTCTTCAGACTCGGCGACTTTTACGAGATGTTCTACGATGATGCAGTCACAGCTGCACGGGAACTGGAAATAACACTGACACGTCGAGACAAGAAGAATCCCATTCCGATGTGCGGTGTTCCTTATCATTCTGCAAAAGGCTATATCGAGAAACTGATTGATAAAGGCTATAAAGTCGCAATCTGCGAACAGATGGAGAATCCTCGAGAAGTCAAAGGAATGGTTAAACGTGAAGTTGTCCAGATTATCACCCCGGGCACGGTGATGGATGGTTCACTTGACGAATCATCTAACAACTATCTGATGGCAATACTGAAAGACCGTGATTATCACATTGCTTATGCGGATATCTCTACAGGTGAACTGAAGGTGACCACATGTACTGAGGAGATATTACTGAATGAACTGGCGAGTATCAAACCGAGTGAAATCATTCTCCGTGAACCTCTGACAGAAGAGCTGCTGATGAAAGTGAATCAGATTACGACGGTTGTTTCTGTACACGCGGCTGAGGGGACTGTGCCGGAGCAGGCAGCAGGACTGACACCGCTTGCACAGGAGGTCACAGCACTTCTCTTTGATTATGTCACGGAAACTCAGAAACGAGATCTCACTCATATCGAGCAAGCCGCTATTTATCAGGCGATTGATTATATGCGCCTTGATCTCTATGCAAAACGCAACCTGGAACTCACAGAAAGTATCCGTCTGAAGACCAAGAAAGGCACATTGTTATCCATTTTTAATGAAACAAAGACACCCATGGGTCATCGTTTGCAGAAAGAATGGATAGAGCGGCCACTGATCAATGAAACTGCTATCACTCATCGTCATGAGCAGGTTGAACTCTTGAATGACCGATTTATAGAGCGGGATGCACTGCGTGAGCATCTTGCAGAAGTCTATGATATTGAGCGGTTAGTCGGACGCGTGAGCTTCGGTAATGCGAATGCCAAGGACTTAATTCAGTTGAAATACTCAGTCGAACAATTGCCGAAAATCAATCAGGTCCTCCAGTTAATAGGCCTTGAACAGATTGATGACCGGCAAGTAGAAGGTCTCAATCAGATGCTGGATGCACTGGAAGAAGAAGCGCCGATTTCCATTAAAGATGGCGGCATCTTTAAAACAGGCTATCATGAGGAATTAGATGAATATCGTGATGCTTCTAAGAATGGCAAACAGTGGCTCAGTCAGATGCAGCAGGCAGAACGAGAACGTACAGGTGTCCGTTCTTTAAAGGTCGCATTTAACAAAGTATTCGGTTACTATATTGAAATTTCAAAAGCGAACTTACATCAGTTTAATGCAGACGAATTCGGCTATATGCGTAAGCAGACGCTGACGAATGCTGAACGTTTTATCACAGAAGATTTGAAAGAAAAAGAAGCACTGATTCTAGGTGCAGAAGAGAAAATGATTGATTTAGAATATCAGCTATTCATCGAACTACGTGAGCAAGTAAAGGCGTATACAGTGGAACTGAAACGTATTGCGAGACGTATTGCAGAACTTGATTGTCTACAGAACTTCAGCCAGGTTGCCATGAAAAATGATTACGTGAGACCGACATTCAATAAGCGAAAACTTCAGCTGACTGATTCGAGACACCCAGTTGTTGAAAAAGTGATGTCGAAAGAAGAGTATGTACCGAATGACTGTCACCTGGATGATGATCAGTATATTGATCTGATCACCGGGCCGAACATGTCAGGTAAAAGTACGTATATGCGTCAAGTTGCGTTGATCAGTATAATGGCGCAGATGGGCTCTTTTGTTCCTTGTGCAGCTGCAGAGATGCCGATTTTCGACCAGATCTTCACACGCATCGGGGCAGCAGATGATTTAGTATCTGGACAAAGTACTTTTATGGTTGAAATGCTGGAAGCACGGAATGCCCTGAAGAATGCAACAGCCGACAGTCTGATTATTTTTGATGAGATTGGGCGCGGGACTTCTACATATGACGGTTTAAGTCTGGCACAGGCGATGATTGAGTATGTTCATGATCATATCAAAGCAAAAACACTTTTTTCAACGCATTATCATGAACTCGTTCAACTGGAAGACACATTGCCGGCACTTGAGAATATTCACGTTGCAGCAAAAGAATATAACGGCGAGCTCATCTTTTTGCATAAGATTATGCCGGGTGCTGTTGAAAACAGTTACGGTATTCATGTTGCGCGTCTTGCTGATCTGCCGGCAGAAGTCATCAGCCGTGCGAGTGCGATACTCGACCAGTTTGAGAAAACTGAGTCAAATGTTCAACCGGTCAAGACTGAACAAGTAAGGGAGCCGCAGATGTCATTTGATCTTTTTGGCAGCAGTGTAGAAGAAGAACTCAAGCAGCTTGATATTGCACGTATGACGCCGATAGAAGCACTCCTTAAATTACAGGCATTACAGGATCAACTGAAGTAGGTGAAAGTATGGGTAAAATACAGGAACTGGATAGACAGTTAGCGAATAAAATTGCAGCAGGTGAAGTGGTTGAGCGTCCTGCATCGGTCGTCAAGGAACTTGTAGAAAATGCGATTGATGCAGGTGCGACTGAGATTACAGTGAAAGTGAAAGAAGCAGGTCTCGTTTCGATTGGTGTCACGGATAACGGCAGTGGTATATTAGAAGAAGACATTCCGCTAGCATTTGGTCGGCACGCCACGAGCAAAATTCACAACAATCATGACCTCTTTCATATTCGAACACTTGGTTTTCGCGGGGAAGCTCTGGCGAGTATTACATCTGTCAGTCGCGTCACACTGAAGACCTGTGCCGATAATGCAGTCGGTCACCTGGTAAAAATAGAAAATAGCGACATGATAGAAAAAACACTTACACGTGCAAAAAAAGGGACAGAAGTCCTTGTAGAAGACTTGTTTTATAATACACCTGCTCGTCTGAAGTACGTGAAAAGTCTGCATACAGAGCTCGGCAAAATTACAGATATCATGAACCGGTTTGCGATGAGCCATACGCATATTCGTTTTAAACTGGAGTCGGATGATAAAGTGCTTCTTCAGACAACGGGCAGCGGGCGTTTGAACGAGGTCATGGCTCAAGTTTATGGGATGACGATTGCGCGCGATTTAATTGCAATTAATGGACAGACGGGCGACTATGAAGTGACAGGTGAAATCGCACGACCTGAACATACCCGGGCGAACCGCCACTACATGTCTCTATTTATCAACGGCCGTTATATTAAGAACTTTGTACTGACGAAAGCGATTCTGGAAGGTTATCATACGCTCCTGCCGATAGGACGATATCCGGTCGTCGCGATTGATATCAAAATGGACCCGGGGTTAGTAGATGTCAATGTGCATCCGACCAAGCAGGAAGTCCGTCTTTCAAAGGAACCGGAGCTGATGGAACTGATTACGCGCCTCATCAAAGAAGCACTGCTTGGTCAGAGTCTGATTCCAGAGATCACAGTGCCGAAGAAAAATAAAGTGCTGGAGAAGTTTGAACAGCAGCGATTTATTTATGAACAGACAAGCCCTGTTCAGTCAGAGGATAAACCCGTTGTCCAGGAAGAGAAGCCTCATTTTCCTGAAAATATAGCAAGTCCTGATGTCTCTCAAGATGAAGCTCAGACAAGACCTTTTACAGTCCATGAGGAAATGGCGGTAAAAGATGAGAAGCCTGTTAAAAGAGAGGCTGCAGATAATGAGACACCGGCAGTGAGCGAACCGCCTGCAGAACCAGTGAATGTACCTGTACGCAAGTTACCGATGATGGAAGTGGTAGGTCAGGTGCATGGTACTTATATCATTGCCCAGAATGAAGAAGGCATGTTTATGATTGACCAGCATGCCGCTCAGGAACGTATCAAGTATGAGTATTTCAGAGAACGTATCGGCCTTGTCGAACAGCAGGTACAGCCTCTTCTTGTGCCGATTACGCTCAGTTTTACACGTGACGAGGCACTCCGTATCGAGAAGCATCGGGATGAACTGGCTGGAGTCGGACTGGAGCTGGAATCTTTTGGTGGCAGTGATTATTTAGTTCAGGCTGTACCTACGTGGTTTCCAAGTCACGCTGAAGAGACGATCAAGGATATAATTGAATATTGTCTGACGCATCAGTCAATCAACCTGAATAAATTCAGGGAAGACACCGCTATTATGATGAGCTGTAAGAAATCAATCAAAGCAAACCACTATCTGCGTCAAGAAGATATGGCGCGTCTTCTGGAGGAACTGGCATACACAAGCGAGCCCTACACTTGTCCGCACGGGCGTCCTATCACCATCAAATATTCAACATATGAACTGGAAAAAATTTTTAAGCGAGTGATGTAAATGATATTACCGGCAGTAAGAGATTTTAAAGATATAGAAAAACTCAGTCAGTCCACTTACAAGCAATGTGTCATCCTGGATACTCATATCGGACACCTTGGCAACATACTAGGTATGCTGAAAGACAAGGAAGTCTTTATACATTTAGACTTGATCAAAGGATTATCCGGGGAGGAAGCGGCTGTCGAGTATATCGTTCAGAAATATAAACCTTACGGTATTATCTCGACAAAAACAAAAATTATAAAAAAAGCGAGGCAACTTAGCGTAAAAACAATTCTACGGGTATTTATTATTGATTCAAGCGCATTAAAACGTTCTATCGCGATTATTGATCAGTGCGATGCTGATTATGTCGAAGTGCTGCCTGGTATTGCGTCGAAAGTCATACAGGAAGTCAGACAGAAAACGGGTAAACCGATTATCGCTGGCGGCTTGATTGATCAGGAAGAGGAAGTGAAGCAGGCACTTGCTGACGGCGCATTTGCTGTGACGACGAGTCGACGCGAATTGTGGCAGAAATTTGAATCAAAGAATTGACAGCGGTTTCACATTTCTGTAACATATAGAACAAGTTAATAAAAGACATGAGACTTGAGACCCTTATTTTAAGAACAGGGTCTCTTTTTGTCTTTTTTTATTGACTATAACGAAGGGAGTGGAAACAATGACTGAATTTTTAGCTGAACTGGTTGGTACAGCGATACTCATTCTGTTCGGTGCAGGGGTCTGTGCGAACGTTAATTTAAAAGGGTCTTATGCTAAAGATGGCGGCTGGATTGTCATCGCACTTGGCTGGGGGCTGGCAGTCGTGATGGGGGTCTATGCAGTAGGTAGTATTACAGGTGCGCATTTAAATCCAGCTGTGACAATTGGTCTAGCTGTCGATGGTGCTTTTGACTGGGATAAAGTGCCGATGTATATTCTCGCGCAGATGCTCGGTGCGATGCTTGGTGCTCTTCTTGTCTGGCTGCATTTCATGCCACACTTTAAGGCAGAGGAAGATCCAGGAACGAAGCTTGGCGTCTTCAGTACAGGTCCTGCCTATCCAAACTACGTCGCAAACTTAATATCAGAGATTATCGGAACGATGATTCTGATGATGGGTCTTCTCTTTATAGGCGCGAATAAGTTTACGGACGGCTTAAACCCTTTAATAGTTGGTGCGTTAATCGTGGCGATTGGTCTCAGTCTCGGTGGTACAACAGGCTATGCCATTAATCCTGCTCGTGACCTTGGACCTCGTCTTGCTCATGCCATTTTACCGATTCCGGGCAAAGGACCGTCTAACTGGGCTTATGCTATCGTACCCGTCATTGGGCCGATTGCAGGTGGGATGCTGGGTGCGACACTCTATCATCTTCTATTTAAAGGTGAGATTGAAATGATTGGCTGGATTTCAATACTTGTGACGATACTGACTATTGTACTTGGCTTCATCATGAACAAGACTATTTTACGCGGCCAGGAATCTAAATTATTTTAAGGAGTGTATGAGATGGAACAATATATTTTATCAATTGACCAAGGTACAACAAGTACACGCTCAATGATTTTCAATAAAGCAGGCGAAGTAGTAGGGGTTGCTCAGCGTGAGTTTAAACAGTACTTCCCAAAATCAGGGTGGGTTGAACATAATGCCAATGAGATCTGGCAGACAGTACTTTCCACTATGTCAGATGTATTAGTAGACACGGATATTAAAGCGAGTCAAATCGCGGCAATCGGAATTACGAACCAGCGTGAGACAGCTGTCGTCTGGGATAAAAACACAGAGCGCCCTATTCATAATGCGATAGTCTGGCAGTCACGTCAGACACAGGACATCTGTGATGATTTGAAATCGCGTGACCTTGAACAGGAATTCCGGGATAAAACAGGTCTGTTACTTGATCCTTATTTCTCTGGTACAAAAGTAAAATGGATTCTGGATAATGTTGACGGTGCTCGTGAAAAAGCGGACAAAGGCGATCTGCTTTTCGGTACAATCGATACATGGCTCGTCTGGAAGCTTTCTGGTGGCAAGGCACATGTCACAGATTATTCCAATGCAAGTCGTACACTGATGTACAATATTTATGATCTTAAATGGGATGATCAGCTGCTTGACTATCTGACTGTCCCTAAAGAAATGCTGCCAGAAGTTAAAGAATCCAGCGAGGTTTATGGCGAAACGGTCGGCCATCATTTCTTCGGTCAGCAGGTGCCGATCGCAGGAATCGCAGGCGACCAGCAGGCAGCACTCTTCGGTCAGGCTTGTTTTGAAGCCGGAGAAGCTAAGAATACTTACGGCACAGGCTGCTTCATGTTAATGAATACAGGTGAAAAAGCGGTTAAATCTGAAAGTGGTCTGTTAACAACTCTGGCTTACGGATTAGACGGTAAAGTTAATTATGCGCTTGAAGGTTCTATCTTCGTTGCCGGAAGTGCTATTCAGTGGTTACGTGACGGTATGCGTATGGTCAGAAATGCACCTGAATCAGAAATCTATGCGAATCGCGTCACTTCAACAGAAGGCGTATATGTCGTTCCGGCATTCGTCGGTCTCGGAACTCCGTACTGGGATTCAGAAGCACGTGGAGCTGTCTTTGGTCTGACTCGAGGCACTGAGAAAGAACATTTTATTCGTGCGACGCTTGAGTCACTTGCTTACCAGAGTCGCGATGTCCTGGATGCGATGGAAAAAGATTCAGGCATTCAGCTCAAAGCACTCCGTGTAGACGGTGGCGCTGTTAAAAATAACTTCCTGATGCAGTTCCAGTCAGACCTCTTGGATGTACCGGTCCAACGACCAGAAGTCAATGAAACAACAGCACTCGGTGCAGCTTATCTGGCAGGTCTTGCAGTAGATTTCTGGACTTCTAAAGAAGAGATTCGTGACCGCTGGAAACTGGAAAAAGAATTCTGTCCTGAAATGGAAGAAACAGAACGCGAAGAACTCTATGAAGGCTGGCAGACAGCTGTAAAAGCGACACAAGTCTTCAAACGTAAAAAACAGGCAAAATAAGGGTTTAACTGTCTAAAGAGTGGTATACTGAATACAAGTTAATAATTACAAGAGATACGAGACTTTGAATACAGGAATGTAGGCGAAGTCTCTATTTTTTTAAACAGGAGGAAACAAAATGACTTTTTCTAATCTTTATCGTAAACAGATCGTCCATAATCTAAAACATAATGAATATGATTTAGTAGTGATTGGTGGTGGGATTACCGGTGCTGGAATTGCGCTTGATGCGACGCAGCGTGGCATGAAAGTCGCACTCGTTGAGATGCAGGACTTTGCGGCTGGAACAAGTTCGCGTTCGACTAAGCTGGTCCATGGTGGACTGCGTTACCTGAAACAGCTGCAGATTGGTGTCGTAGCTGAAACAGGACAGGAACGTGCGATTGTCTATGAAAATGGTCCTCATGTAACAACACCTGAATTTATGCTTTTACCGATGCATAAAGGCGGTACATTTGGACCAGCTACAACTTCAATTGCTTTAAAAGTTTATGATTTCCTGGCAGATGTCAAAAAAGAAGAAACAAGAAAAATGCTGAGTCGTGAGCAGACGATTGAACGTGAACCGCTTGTCAAAAGAGATGGACTTAAAGGTGGCGGATATTACGTAGAATATCGTACAGATGATGCCCGTATGACGATTGAAGTGATGAAACGTGCTGTTGAAATGGGCGCTGAAGTTATCAACTATACGAAATCGACAGGTTTTGTTTATGACAAGAATAAAAAAGTCATCGGTATCAATGCTGAAGACTTACTGACAAATGAACAGTTCGAAATTCTTGGTAAGAAAGTCGTCAATGCATCAGGACCTTGGGTAGATGCCGTACGGGAAGAAGATTACAGTAAAAATAACAAACAGCTGCGCTTGACTAAAGGGGTTCACTTAGTGTTTGACCAGAGCGTATTTCCGTTAAGACAAGCCGTTTACTTTGATACTGAGAAAGATAAACGGATGATTTTTGCGATTCCGCGTGACGGCAAGACGTATGTCGGAACGACTGATACGTTCTACAATCGTGATAAAGCACATCCAAAAGTCACACAGGAAGATAGAGATTACGTCGTAGATGCTATCAACTACATGTTCCCGACGGTTAAAGTGACAGATAGAGATATTGAATCAACTTGGGCTGGTATTCGTCCGCTTATTCTGGAAGAAGGTAAAGACCCTTCTGAAATTTCTCGGAAAGACGAAATATGGGAAGGTAAGTCAGGACTCTTAACGATTGCAGGTGGTAAGTTAACGGGTTACCGCCACATGGCTGAAGAGATTGTTGACCGCGTTGCGCTTCGATTAAAAGAAGAGTTTGGTCTGACATTTGCTGAATGCCGTACAAAAAATACGACCATATCTGGGGGTAGTGTAGGCGGTTCTAAAGGATTCGACCTTTACAAAAAAGAACTGCTGCAGTCGATGCCGGAAGTAGGGTTAAGTCGCGAAGAAGTCGCTGGTCTCATTGACCGTTACGGCTCGAATACACCGCTCATTCTGAATATCGCTCAAGCACAGCGCAGCGATACAAAAGGACTGCCACTGAAAGTTTATAGCCAGCTCGTCTATAGCATTCAAAATGAAATGGTGCAAAAACCTTCAGACTTCTTTGTGCGACGTACAGGGGCACTTTATTTTGATATTCATTATGTGAATCAATATAAAGAGGCAGGGATTGAAGCGATGACAGAACTGCTTCACTATAATGAACAGAAAGTGAAAGACTATACTGCGGAATTAGAGCAATTAATTGAAGAAGCGACACATCCATCTGTTCAAGTATCAAAAGAATAATGAGAAGAGGCTGCGGCCTCTTTTTTTATGCGATTAATCATCAAATTAATAGTATAATAGTGCCAAGGAGTGAAATCGATGGAGAAGTTTACAGTTACATTAGCAGATAATCATCAGACAGAAGTCATGACTTTCACACCCAAGCATCCAGTTGGCACACTGCAATTTTTGCATGGTATGGCGGAGCATATGGACCGTTATCAGGATTTAGGTCAGTATTTTAAGGCACTCGGTTATAAAGTCATTATGCATAATCATGCTGGTCACGGCGGGCTTGTACAAGATGATGCAAGAGGACATTTTGACAGCATGCAGCAGTTAGTGCGGCACAGTGAAGAAATCCTTGAGACATTTAGAGTACCAGACAGACCGGCCATTCTGATGGGTCACTCTATGGGTTCATTAGTAGCAAGACGTTACGTCACGATGTATCCTGACCATTTCTCGGCGCTGATTTTAAGCGGTACAAGTTTCTTTGATGCCAAGATGGAGGCAGCTCTCAATATACTGAGAGGTATGATTGCAGTCAAAGGTGAAAATCATAAAGGTGATTTAGCGAACAAAGTGACGCTGCAGCAGTTTAACAGGAAGTTCAGACCACTGACGACTCAGGCAGACTGGCTAAGTGCAGATCCAGAAAAAGTGCAGCAGTTTGTTGATGATCCACTTACTGGTTTCAATATGTCTTTGAATGCTTATAAAGAAATATTAAAATCCATGAAACAGACGCAGCAAAAACGTCTGCTGAAGAAAATGAATAAAAGAATGCCGATTCTCCTAGTGTCAGGAAAAGAAGATGCTTTTTCTAACTTCGGTAAAGGCATTGATCAATTAGGTCATCTCTATAAAGGTGCGGGTATCAAACATGTGACTGTACAGCTCTATAGCTATTCGCGTCACGAAGTACTGTTTGAATCCAATCAGACGGAGGTCATGGACCGTATAGCGCTATGGCTTGAGCAGGTGCACCATGACTAAGATACCGTTAGTCATTATCGTCGGACCGACTGCTGTCGGCAAAACAGCGTTCAGTATTGAAGTGGCTAAACGCATCAGCGGAGAGATTATCAGTGGCGATGCCATCCAGGTCTACCGGGGCATGGATGTCGGTTCAGCAAAAATCACACCAGAAGAAACAGAAGGTGTGCCTCATCATTTAATTGATATTTTAAGTCCCGATGAAAGTTATTCTGCTGCCGCCTTTAAAAATATGGCTGAAGATCTGATCAGAGATATCCACGCGCGTGGTCATATCCCGATGATTGTCGGTGGTACGGGGCTTTATATTCAGTCAGTAATCTACGAGTACGGTTTTTCAGATGAGAATCCAGCTGAAACGAAAAAATACGAGGAACAGTTTGAACAACTGTCTCCAGAGGAGCGCTATACTTTACTGGAACAAACCGATCCTCTTGCCGCTGCTGACATACATCCGAACAATCAGCAGCGCGTTCTTCGTGCGCTGGTCTATTATCATGTACACGGTCAGTCCATCACCCAGCAATCAAAAAGTGCTGAGCTGTCAGAGCGATATGATGTGACATTAGTCGGTCTAAATATGGAACGGAGTCATTTATATGACCGTATCAATCAGCGTGTGGACATGATGGTGGATGCAGGGCTGATAGAAGAAGTGGAACGGTTAAAGGAAGCAGGCTATGAAGATGCACGCAGTATGACAGCAATTGGCTACAAAGAAATTATCAGCTATTTAAATGGTCATTTAACGCTGGACGAGGCTCTGTCTCAACTTAAGCAGAATTCCCGTCGTTTTGCCAAACGTCAGCTGACCTGGTTTAGAAACCAGCTGAGCTTGACGTGGTATGATACAGAACACCAGACAACAGAAGAGATTGTGAATGATGTTGTCAGAAGAATGACAGAAAAAGAGGTGTGAATTTGACAAAAATGAATGAAACGAAAAAACAGCGTGAACGTGCCATCATACTTGCTGTTCAGCTGAAGTCACAGGATGATTTTGAGTTCAGTGAATCATTGAGCGAAATAACGTCTTTATGCGAGACAGCTGGCCTTGATGTAGAAGTACACTATACACAAAACAGAGAGCGCTCAGATAGTGCCACTTATTTAGGTAAAGGACGTATAGAAGAAATTGTCGAGCTCAGTGAACGTGAGGATATTGATTTTGATGTTGTGATTGTCAATGATGAACTGACAACAAGCCAGTCTAAACACCTGGCAGAAATATTTGATGTGAAAGTGATTGACCGGACGCAGCTGATTCTGGATATCTTTGCTCAACGTGCGCGTTCACGAGAAGGTCAGCTGCAGGTGGAGCTTGCTCAGAATGAGTATCTGCTGCCACGTCTGTCAGGACACGGTGTGAGCCTGTCGCGTCTAGGTGGGGGGATCGGTACGAGAGGGCCGGGGGAAACAAAACTCGAGACCAATCGCCGTCACATCAGGTCCAGAATCCATGATATCAAAATCCAGTTAGAAGAAATAAAAAAACACCGGGCAAGATACCGTGAGAACCGCCGAAAAAATGAAGTCTTTCAAGTGGCTTTAGTCGGCTATACGAATGCAGGTAAATCTTCATGGTTCAATCAACTGACAGACAGTAAGACGTTTGAAGAAAATCTGCTGTTCGCCACGCTTGATCCGAAGTCTAAGATGCTGTCTATCAATGACGGCTTTCAAGTCCTATTATCAGATACAGTTGGATTTATTCAGCACTTACCGACTCATCTAGTAGAAGCTTTCAGTTCCACACTGGAAGAAGCGAAGTATGCTGATGTCCTGATACATGTAGTAGACCGCAGTCATCCAAACTATAAAGGTCATATAGAGACTGTGCATACACTCCTTAAATCACTTGAGATGAGTGATATTCCTGTCCTGACCTTATTGAATAAACGAGATCTGGTCAGTGATGCCCATTTAGAGGATACCTTTGATACCCGCTATGTGTCGTCACGCAGTGAGAGTGACGTTGCGGTCGTCAAAGAAGCACTGAGCGACTTCATCCGCACCCAGTTGAATCCTTATGAAACCAGCCTGCCAGCTGACAGCGGTAAAATCATCAGTCAGCTGAAACAAGAGACGCTGATTGAGACGGTGGAGTTTGATGAGGAAACAGAACGATACGCAGTAAAAGGTTATGCACGAGATAACAGTAGTATTGTCGGCAGAATAACAGAAAAGAGAGAAAGCAATGAATGAATTAATCAATGAAATAGAAAAGAAAATAAGACCAATCCATGAAGCGATAGAAGCACGCGCACTGAGTAATCAGGAAAAAGTACTGACAGCGTTTCAGGAACAGCAGATAGCTGAAAGTGATCTGATTGGTACTTTCGGCTATGGCTATGATGATACCGGACGTGACCAGCTTGAAGCCCTTTATGCCAAAGTCTTCAAGACAGAAGATGCAATCGTCCGTCCGCAGGTGATTTCAGGTACGCATGCGATTACGCTCGCTTTGTTCAGTCATTTAAAGCATGGAGACGAACTTCTTTACATTACAGGTGAACCTTATGATACGCTGCTTGAAGTGATCGGTGTGAACGGCAGTGGTATCGGCTCATTAATAGAGAATGGCGTTCGTTACCGTGCGATTGAACTGAAAAACGGGACGATTGATATCACGACGGTACTGGACGCTATTACAGAACAGACGAAAGTCATCGCTATCCAGCGTTCAAAAGGATACGCATCGCGACCTTCTTTGACCATCAGTCAGCTTGAAACAGCTATCCAGGCGATTAAAGAAAAACATCCGGATAAAATCATTTTCGTTGATAACTGTTACGGTGAATTTGTGGAAGAACGTGAACCGACAGAAGTGGGGGCAGACCTGATTGCAGGTTCTCTGATCAAGAACCCGGGCGGCGGTATCTGTAAGATTGGGGGCTATATAGCAGGTCGGCGTGAGCTGATCGAACGCATTGGTTACCGACTGACAGCTCCAGGTATCGGCAAAGAAGCGGGTGCATCTCTTTATAGTTTACATGAGATGTATCAGGGCTTTTTCCTGGCACCGCACGTCGTCAGCCAGAGCTTAAAAGGTGCCGTGTTTACAGCGGCGTTGTTAGAAGAACTGGGCATGACGACGAGTCCAAGGTTTGATGACCAGCGCACAGATTTAATTCAGTCTGTAACATTTAATGATCCTGAGAAAATGATTACATTCTGTCAGGCGATTCAGAGTGCGAGCCCTATCAATTCTAAATTTGCACCGATGCCTGCTTATATGCCAGGTTACGAAGACGATGTGATTATGGCAGCGGGCACCTTTATACAAGGTGCATCTATCGAACTGACAGCAGATGGTCCTTTACGTGCTCCATATGAAGCATATGTCCAAGGCGGTCTGACATATGAACATGTCAAACTGGCTATTATCAGCGCAGTGAAAACCATGCAGAACAAAGGAATTTTGTCGATCTGATGACAATCTTTAGAATCCATGTCAGGAAAGCTGACATGGATTTGTTTTTTGAAAAAAAGTATGTTAGATTATAACCAAGCAAGGAGGAGATACTGTGTCAGATAGATTAAGAAGACAATTACCCGTATTTCCTATCAGCGTTGTGATGAAACTGACAGAGCTTACTGCTCGCCAGATTCGTTACTATGAGACGCATGACCTTGTGACACCACAGCGGACAGAAGGTAACCAGCGACTATTCTCAATGAATGATTTAGATAAACTGCTGGAGATCAAACTGCTGCTCGAAAAAGGATTTAACATTAAAGGCATCAAGCAGATTATGCTTGAGAAGAACGAGAATCTGTCGAAGGACGAACAGAAATTAAGAGAAAATCTTTATGATGACATCTTTAAACCAACCGGCAGAATTCCACTGAACCGCGGGGATTTATCTAGATTTTATCAATAAAAATATTGGAGGCTATTATGGCTAAGTTTACGAGAGAAGATATCATCCGTTTTGCAAATGAAGAGAATGTACGTTTCTTACGTCTGCAGTTTACAGACATTCTGGGAACAATCAAGAACGTTGAGATTCCAGTCAGCCAGCTTGAAAAAGCACTTGATAACGAAATGATGTTCGATGGTTCATCTATCGAAGGTTTCGTACGTATTGAAGAATCAGACATGAAACTTTATCCAGACCTTGATACATGGGTGATCTTCCCATGGACATCAGACAAAGGGAAAGTCGCACGTTTAATCTGTGACATCCATAAACCAGACGGTACACCATTCTCAGGAGATCCGCGTGCGAACTTAAAACGCGTCTTAAAAGAAATGGAAGAAATGGGCTTCACAGACTTCAACTTAGGGCCAGAACCAGAGTTCTTCTTATTCAAATTAGATGAAAAAGGCGAACCGACTACAGAACTGAATGACAACGGCGGATACTTCGACTTAGCACCAACAGACCTTGGTGAAAACTGCCGTCGTGATATCGTACTTGAATTAGAAGACATGGGCTTTGACATCGAAGCATCTCACCACGAAGTAGCACCAGGTCAGCACGAAATCGACTTCAAATATGCAGATGCAGTCACAGCATGTGATAACATCCAGACATTCAAATTAGTAGTCAAAACAATCGCTCGTAAACATAACCTTCATGCAACATTCATGCCTAAACCAGTATTCGGTTTAAGCGGGTCAGGTATGCACTTCAACGTGTCACTCTTCAAAGGACCGAAAGAAAATGCATTCTATGATCCAAACGGCGACATGGAATTATCAGATGACGCACGTCACTTCATCGCAGGTGTGATGAAGCACGCAAGAGGATTCACAGCAGTGTGTAACCCACTTGTTAACTCATACAAACGTTTAGTACCAGGCTACGAAGCACCTGTATATATCGCATGGAGTGGACAAAACCGTTCACCACTTGTACGTATTCCAGCATCACGCGGCATCTCTACACGTGTAGAAGTACGTTCAGTAGACCCAGCAGCGAACCCATACATGGCGCTTGCGACAATCCTGCAGGCTGGATTAGATGGTATCAAGAACAAACTTGAAGCACCAGCACCAATTGACCAGAACATCTATGAAATGAACCGCGAAGAGCGTGAAGCGGTTGGTATTGAAGACTTACCATCAACACTGTATACAGCAATCAAAGCGATGAAAGAAGACAGCGCAATGAAAGAAGCGCTTGGCGATCACATCTACCGCCAGTTCATCAACTCAAAATCTATTGAGTGGGATATGTATCGTATGCAAGTATCTGAGTGGGAAAAAGAGCAGTATCTGAAGCAGTACTAAAGATTAAAGCCCACAAAGCTGAATAGCTTTGTGGGCTTTATTAATAGCGATAAATTATTCTGGCTTTACTGTATAAATCGCTTTTTCACCACTTAAAAATGGTTCAAACTCAAGCTCAATTTCTTTAGGATTGCCTACTACTGCAAAACCTTGTTTACCACTAATTGAACGACCAGATGATAAACCATCCATTAGAGTATCGTTAATAGGATATGACTCTAATTTTTTACCGTCAGCGTAAGCAGAAACATCAGTTCCTACAGGTATATCTTCTTTACCATTATTTTTGATATCCATTTCAACCACTAATACTTTATCTGCTTTAGTTTCTGCAAACTCGTTTCTTTCATCGGTATAGTATGCTTTTGTAGGTTTAAAAGTCACATTTTTCTTAGTAACTTCATCACCAATTTTATATTTCTTCTCAGCTTCTTTACTATCTGATTTCTCTGTAGTTGATGTAGACTCTTTAGTATCAGTGGATGAATTTTCATTATCATTACCGCCACCCATTGCAGCAACACACGCACCTAATAAAATCATTAGTAAGAGTAGACCTAAACAACCAATTAAAAAAGGATTTTTCTTTTTCTTCGGTTGACGTTCTACATACACTATACGTTCTCCGTTTTCAGTGTACTGTTCACGACCTTGCTCGCTGCTGTAAACTACTTCTTTGTCTTTTCGCGCCATGTAAAAAATTCCTCTTTTCACTTATATTTTATATTCAATGGCCTTATGCCAATAAATATTAGAATTGTAAAACTTATAACATCCTTAAGTTAAAATATTCAAAATATTAATTATTACAACTTTTTATATAATACCATTGCTAAAATAAATTGACAATTGTATGTAATATGAATTAATAAATTAATTAAGTTGACAATTTGATAAATACTATTAAAAAAATAAGAAGTTTATCATCCTTTTATAGTGACTAATGTTAAAATAAAAACTAATGATGAAAGTTGACTGAATTAAGGAAGTGATGTTTTGAATAAGTTTAAAATAAACCGCTATGGCGAGATTAATCTTTTCAGCAATTCGATTGAATATGTCTCACCACTTGAAAATTTTAAGGATATACATACCAACAAAGAGAAGCTGATGGAGGACTATCAGGCGTTTTCAAATGATTTCAAACATAATAATGTGTTCTGTCAGATCACTCGTTTTAATGACTGGGGTAAATATATTTCGTTTGATTATTTTCTGCAGGATGCGACGATGTATGCTGCTATTCGTAATTATGATTTTATGACTCAGCTTGATCTTTTTTCTTCTTTAACAGATGTAGCAGAGTTTCAGGAGCAGCACCAGGTACGTGTTCTCTGGGACTTCAATAATTTTGTGATCGCTCATCATAAAGATGACAAGGATAGAGTGAAGGCGGTCCTGCACAATTTTGGTGACCTGGTCGTCTATGATGATACGACGCCCCTTAACGGTCTTAAGCGTCTAATTATACTGGGTCTCACTCAACTAAAGTCAGGTGATGTAAAGCCGCTTAAAGCTGATTTTATACATCAGGATGACGATGTTTTTCAATTTGCTGATGAGGTTCTGCGTGCTAAGGATATTCAGTCTATCCGCCGTAGTATCGATAAGCGTCTCGGTCAGGTTAAAGAAATGGGCACTGTGCCGGTAAAAAAGGAAAAGAACAAGAGTCCTAATAAGAGTCCGCTTCGTTATATTTTAATGGGTTTAGCTGCTCTTTTACTGATTGCGGCTGTATTCTTTGTTTTTCAAAATATGTCTCAAAAATCAAAAGAATCCGAAGCACTGAATCAACAGCTTAAGCAGCAGCAGAGAGTGAATGATATTTTCAGTGAATATATCAGTGGCGATAGACAGCAGGCTAAAAAACAGATGTCGACACTCAACTATGATGACTTAAACAGTGATAAGCAGCGCTCAATTTATATTAAGTGGCTAGTTGAAGAAGAACAGTATGATAAAGCACTCAGTCTTGATAAAGATGCTGCTTATTTATTAGGCCAGGATATCCATAAAAGCAAACAGTCTGCGATTACAGATCTTGCAAAAGAAAAAGATAGCGATGTGTTAAAGTTCTTTGTGGCGAGTAAAGAAGGACGGTATGATGATGTCGTCAAGCTGAGTGACAAGATTGACTTAAAAGAACGTTCTGCTGCAAATGAGCTTGTAAAAGCCTATCTTTTAACTGATCAGTCGCAGAAGCTGAAAGAAGTCATTAATAAGTCACAAAAGGATAGCCAGGAAACAGAGAATCTGACAACTGTGCAAAAGTATTATCAGCCTTATGAAAAGTCATTAAAGGATGCGACAAATCAATATGACGATAAACGTAAAGAAATTAAAGCGCTGAAAGAAACTCTAAAGAAGAAAGCAAGCAATGCCAAAGCTAAAAAGCAGCTGACACAGGCACGTAAAGAGCTGAAGAGTATAAAAAATAATCTAGTAGAAGTAAAAGCGAAGATTGCTGATATTGATGTTGAAGACATTCAATAAAAACAAGAAGCTAATAAGCCGCAGAATCAGTGATTCTGCGGCTTTAATTGAAGGAGGTATATTGTTAATGGAAGAGAGTTGTATTTTTTGTCATCACCTTAAGAAAGAACAGATACTGATGGCCTCTGCTGACTATAAGGTCTTGTTTGATATAGATCCTATTCAATATGGACATCTGCTGATTGTGGCGAGACGTCATGTCATGAATTTTAATGAACTGACAGAAGAAGAGATCGCAGATTTAGTGAAACTACAAAAAGTTTTAATCACACTGTTTGAAGATGAATTAGGGATTGGAGTGACAGTTGTATTTAATAACGGTAAGATGATGGACCAGCATACGCATTTTCACGTCCATCTTATTCCAAGATATAGTGAGGATGGTTTCTGGGATAAAGTTGAAGTTGAAATGCGAGACTCTCATATAACGTCTGCCATAGAACATATTATAAAAGAGCTCTGGACTAAGTTCAGAGCTCTTTATTCGTGTCCTGATACTTTATAAAGTGCTTTTTGACCGTTTAAGTCAAATAAAGGACCGATCTCTACTTCGAATTGTCCGAGACTCGGATTCAGTCTGAATGACTGGCTGACTTCAGCGGTTTCACCAGGCTTAATAGTGGCTGATTTATCAGAAGCGAGTGCGTATGCATCTGCTGTTTTACCATTGTAGTAAATCGTAGCGCTCTGTCCAGCATAGTAGGGTGTATCCGATGTATTTTTAACTGTGTAATAAAGCGTGACAACATCTTCAGGCTGACTCGCATCAATTTCCTGCGCTGCTTTCACTTTTGTTAAGGTAAACGTCAGATTATGGATATCTCGACTTTCACCAATTTCAGCAGCATCTGCAAGAGATTCATGAGGCAACTGCTCAGGTCCATTAATGACACTATCCATCTCTTGTTCTATTGTATAAACGGTATGACTGATGGTTTTCTCCAGCGCATGCGCGGGTGTCGTATTGCTGAATGCTGAGAGTATAATAGCTGATGTCAGGACTGTGCCTGCTAGTACTTTATTGTTCATTTTAATTCCGGCTTTCTTATTTTAATGATTGAATCTGTGTTAGTGATTTTCACAGAAGAATAGTCCTATTATAAGACCGAAAACTATATTGTCAAAGGAATATGCTTATAAAAAATATTAATCTTTTGTAAGTAATGATAAGTTTTACATTTACTCTATTTTATAATTTACAGCATTCAAAGTGAGATATAAAATAATCTTAGCATTTATCTAACATGAAGTGAGGCACATCATTGAATATCAGACCTGGAGAATTAAAAGACCTTTCAGCTATTACAGCGATATATAATCAAGGAATAGAAGATGGTATAGCAACTTTAGAAGTAAGAGGTAAATCAGAAGAAGAAGTGCGTATCTGGTTATTTGACCGTTCAGAACGCTATAGTGTATTAGTTATTGAAGAAGAAGGTGTGATTGCAGGCTGGACAGCTTTGCAGCCTTATCGTTACCGAGCTGCTTATGAGGGCGTTGCTGAACTTTCTATCTATATTGATCGCAATCAAAGAGGTAAAGGAATTGGGCGAAAACTACTAAATGCACTGGAAAAAAGCGCTCAATTAAATAACTTTCACAAACTGATGCTGATGGTGTTAGAGATTAATGAGTCAGCACACCAGCTTTATCTAAAATGTGGTTTCAGAGATATCGGTATTTTTGAAAACCATGGTTATCAGCACGGGCAGTATTATAATGTGAGAATTATGGAAAAACTGATTTAAGCATACTGAAGTATGCTTTTTTTATTTCTCTATCTTGTTAGGGAGTTCTATTGTTATTTATCTAGAATAAAAGGTTTGTTTAATAATTAATAAGTGTTTATAATATAAGTAAATAGATTAAAAAGAGAGGTCATTTTAATGAGTGATGGATTATTAGCGATTAGAAACTTGCAGAAGCTCCAGTCCGAATGGACAACCTTAAGCCGTAAAATATTGAAAAGTTATGATATCACATTCCCGCAGTTCAGAGTTTTAAACGGCATGCATGAGCTGCAGGCTTCGGGTAAAAGAATGACACAATCGATGGTAAGTGAACATACGGGGATTGATGTCATGACGCTTTCGACTATCATCCGCAATCTTGAAAATCGCAGACTGATTAGAAGACAGGAGTCACGGTCTGATACACGTGCTAAAAATGTTTATCTGACGACGATTGGTCTTAGCTTTATAGAGGAAATGGAACCTATCATAGAGCAGGCAGCTGATAGTTTTTTTGAAGAATTTTCATCTGACTTAAAGAATCAATTTTGTCAACTTTATTAATCCGATTTTCTTTCTTTTCATTATTTTTTGTAGTATGATTACACTTCAATAAAACAGCCGTTAGGAGAAAATAACCATCATGGCTTTAAAATATAAAGAAATCATGCTTGCTTACAGTAATGCTGTCGCAGAGAAAAGCCCTTTTTATCATCAATTAGGTCAGCATATGGCAGAAGATAAAGAACTAAAAGAGATTCTGAGTCCGTTTATTAGCGATAGACAGTTTATTCCGCTTTTTATGACTGCCGTCTTAACTACTTTATATCATACTGAAGATGAGCTGAGAAATTATTATTTAAATTTTTCAGATCACCCTCTGGAAATGGATTTAGAAGGTTATAAAGTGTTTAAGTCATTTGTCACTACTCATCTGGATGAAATCATGATTCTTGCGCGAAATGGTGATCTGAAGAAGAACATCGTCGAGCGTTCTGCACTTTTAATTCCTATTTTTCACTATATTATGGAACAATCCGATAAAGAAAACTTCAACGTCATTGAACTCGGTACTAAAGCCGGTCTACTGCTTAATTTTGACTGGTATGGCTATACGTTTAATAAGGACCATAAAGTAGGTCTGACTGATGATATTAATATCAAGATGAAAATTAAAGGTTATCCGTATGATACGCTCAGACCTTTGACTCATCCACGATTAAAATATGGTTTATCATCAGATGTTGTTCGACTTGAAGAAGAAGAGGCTTTTCACTGGATGATGAGTCTATTCTATCCGGAAGAAGTCAAGCGTCGTAATAATATGAAGAAAGCGCATGATATTTTGCTGGCCCACCCAGTAGAACTACTTGAAGGTAGTGAACTGGAATTACTGGAACAGACTTTAATGATAATGCCGGATGACGAACCCGTTGTTATTTTTCATATCCATCACACTAAGAACTGGTCTGACGAAAAAAAAGTGGCATTGCTTGAACTGATTCAACGTTTCTCATCTACTAAGGAGATTTACCATATTCATCATCAATTGTTTGGTCAGGACATTTTTATCGACTATACACATCATAATGTCATCAAACGAGAGAAACTCGCTAATCTTGAGCTTGATAAAATGAAAATAGAGTGGCTGCTTGGACAACCACTCAAACTTTAAGACACCTTTTAAGGTGTCTTTTTTATTGGAAAAATGCCTGATAGACGGCTCTGACTGCTGTTTCAGCTTGACCAGCGTCAATGCCGAACATCATCGAGATCTCTGATGAGCCTTGGTTGATCATTTTAAGATTGACCTGATGGCTGCTTAAAGACGACGTTGCTTTGTTAGCCGTCCCGATGGCAGTTTTCATGCCTTCGCCGACTATCATTAAAATAGCCAGATTTTCTTCCACGGAAATTTCATCTACACTGAGTTCATGTTGAATTCTGCTGATCAGTGTTGTCAGTTTACCGGATAACTGATGACTTCTTAAGACGATACTGATGTTATCAATACCAGAAGGCATATGATCATAAGAAATCTGCATCTCTTCAAGAATCGTTAATAGTTTCCGTGTAAAGCCAATCTCTCTATTCATGAGATACTTCTTCATATTGATACTCGTAAAACCTGTATCACAGCTGACACCTACAACGCCAGTAAGTGCATGAGTAGAAACAATTCGAGTGCCCGCTGCATCCGGCTCATTCGTGTTTTTAATGACAACGGGTATTGCTGTATTGATGAGTGGCGCCACTGCTTCGTCATGAAAAACTTTAAAACCTGCATAGGAGAGTTCCCGCATCTCATCATATGTAAGTTCATCGATTTTTCTCGGTTCATGGATAATATTCGGATTTGCGCTGTAAATACCGCTGACATCAGTGAAGTTCTCATAGAGTTCTGCGTGAAGTGCTTTCGCAATGATCGCCCCAGTTAAATCCGATCCTCCACGCGAGAATGTGATGATATCCTGTGTGCTGGAAACACCGAAGAAGCCAGGCACCACGATTTTTTCCTGATAGCCTGATAAACGTTCACGTATCCGGTGGTAGCTTTCCGGAAGTATCATTGCATTGCCGGGTTCATCTGAGACCGTGAGTCCTATTTCTCGCGGCGACATATAGCGGGTAGGAATGCCTTGCTCATTGTTATACTGTGCAATGAGTTTTGCATTAAAATTTTCTCCGCAAGATTTCAGCGCATCAAGCAGGTAAAGAGGTCTGCTGTGCAGGGAACTGATGAGTCGAGTCAGTTCATGTCTGATTTCATTGCTGAGCGATTGCTTGACATTAAGCTCTTGTTCTATATCTTCAAATCGTTTAACAACCGCTTCTATCTGGCTTGAATAATCTGCGCCACTTATGACTGCATGATAGATCTGGATGAGTAGGTCAGTCACCTTAATATCGTTTTCGTTTCTTTTACCGGGTGCTGAGACGATAATCACTTTTCTATTTGGATCATCATTAACAATCTTTAAGATTTTTTTAATCTGCTGAGCATCACTGACTGACGAGCCACCAAACTTACTTATTTTCATGTGAAACCTTCTTTCCACTTGATTAGTCTATAGATTCAGTTATACTATAACTAACAATCCATTACAAGAGGACAGTTGTTTATACTGAAAGTACAAAGGAGTGACGACATGATCAATATAGCGTTATTAGGACTGGGAACAGTCGGTAGTGGTGTGATTAAAATACTGGAACAAAATCAGCAGCAACTGAAAGACTATATGAATATAGAATTTAATATCAAGCATATCTATGTCAAAAATATCAATAAGAAACGGGATATTGATATTTCTAATTATCATCTGACAGACAATATGGATGACATCCTGAATGATGACCTTGATATTGTGATAGAGGTCATGGGTGGTATAGAACCGACTGTTGATTATATTCGTCATTTCTTAAATAGAGGGATTCATGTGGTGACCGCTAATAAGGATATGCTGGCCGCACATCTTGAAGAATTAGAGACACTGGCGACTAAACAGCAAGTTGCATTAAAGTACGAAGCAAGTGTAGCGGGGGGCATTCCAATAGTGAACGCCATTAACAATGGACTCAATGCCAATGCCATCCATCACTTTATGGGTATCTTTAACGGCACATCTAATTTTATATTAAGCAAAATGACACATGACAATCTGTCATTTGAAGAAGCGTTGCAGCTTGCAACAGAATTAGGGTTTGCAGAAGCGGACCCAACTGCAGATGTCGATGGTATAGACGCTCAGCGTAAAGTCGTCATCACTAGTTATCTTGCTTTTAATACTTTCATTCATTTAGAAGACTGTGAAGTAACAGGTATACGGGATGTCACGCTGACAGATATCAAGCTGGCAGAAGCGCTCGGATATCGGATCAAACTTATTGGACAGGCATCTTATGACGGTAAACGTGTTCAGGCTTCTGTTAAGCCTTGCATGCTAAGTAATCAGCATCAGCTCGCACATGTGGAGAATGAATATAACGCAATTTATGTCGACGGGGATGCTGTGGGAGATACGATGTTCTATGGACGTGGTGCAGGTAGTCTGGCAACAGGCAGTGCTGTTGTCAGTGATGTCATGTACATCATCAGTCAGCTGGAGACAAAGAAACATACATTACCGCCTCATTTTACACTCGGTGAAAGTCAGACTGCAGACAGAAAACGTGTTGTCGTCATCAGTGAACAGCCAGTTGAAGGATTAGCAGGACCACACGCTGAATATCAGGGCTCTCACGCCTATGAAGTAAATACAACTGATCTCGAGAAGTTGAACCTCACTCACGTAAAAATATATCAGATAGAAGGTGCAGAATGATGAGATGGCAAGGATTAATACATGCATATAAAACGTTTTTACCCGTTACTGACGAGACACCACTACTGACACTGAACGAAGGGAATACTCCCCTTATCCATCTGCCATATTTATCTGCTCAAATGGATATAGAGCTTTATGCAAAGTATGAAGGGGCTAATCCAACCGGCTCATTTAAAGACCGCGGTATGGTGATGGCAGTTGCAAAGGCGAAAGAAGCAGGACGGAAGGTTGTCATCTGTGCATCTACAGGCAACACTTCCGCTGCAGCTGCAGCGTATGCTGCACGAGCGGGGCTGAAAACCATCGTTGTCATACCTGAAGGTAAAATAGCCCTCGGTAAACTTGCGCAGGCCATGATTTACGGAGCTGATATCGTCTCTATTAAAGGCAACTTTGATGAAGCATTAAACATTGTGCGTAAAGTTGCCGAAAAGAGTGAAGATATTGAACTGGTCAACTCTGTCAATCCTTATCGTATAGAAGGGCAGAAGACCGCGGCATTTGAAATTGTAGATCAGCTGGACGGTGCGCCAGATGTACTGGCTATACCAGTCGGTAATGCGGGTAATATCACTGCTTACTGGCAAGGATTCAATGAGTATCACGAGCAGAAAGGGACTGCTTTACCGAAAATGTTTGGTTTTCAGGCAGAAGGTGCATCGCCTATTGTTCAAAACAAGGTGATAGAGCAGCCTGAGACTATTGCAACGGCTATCCGTATCGGTAACCCAGCTAGCTGGCAGCGTGCTGATGAAGCACGAGATTTATCAGGAGGACTGATAGATAGTGTGACTGATGAGGAAATCCTTGCTGCATATCAGCTGATGACTTCTAAAGAAGGTGTGTTTGCTGAACCGGCGAGTAACGCATCTATTGCCGGCCTCATCAAACTTCATAAGCAAGGTAAACTTCAAAGCGGGCAGAAAGTTGTAGCGGTTCTGACAGGCAATGGCTTAAAAGATCCTCAGACTGCAATTGACCAGGTCGAGCAGGTGCCAGCTGTGCTGGATAATGATGAGGAAGCCATTATCAATTATATTGAAAGACAGTTATCATGATTCGTGTCCGTGTCCCTGCATCTACTGCGAATCTAGGACCTGGATTTGATTCGTTAGGCATGGCACTGAATATTTATCTGGACATAACTGCTGAAAAAGCAGATACTTGGCATTTTAAACATTTGGGGAATGAAATAGCTTCATTGCCATCAGATTATACACATTTCATCGCACAGAAGGTCACTCAGTTCTGTCATGAACTGAATGTTAAGCCTTTCTGTCTGAATGTGACGATGAAGTCGGACATTCCTCTTGCAAGAGGTCTCGGCAGTTCCGGTACTGCGCTTATAGCAAGTCTACTCTTAGTCAATTACTACGGGAAGCTTAATCTAAGCACACAGGTTCTGGTAAATTTATTATCGAAAGAAGAAGGGCATCCTGATAATGTTGTTCCGTCATTAGTTGGCGGAGTTATTGCAGGCTGTTATTACGATGAAACATGCAGCTATGTGACACTTCCAGCTATAGACTGGCCACTCTATGTGGTTATTCCGCCTTACGAGCTGAAGACAGAAGATGCCAGACGTGTTCTTCCGTCTTCTCTCGCACTCGCTGAAGCAGTAGAAGCAAGTGCTATTTCAAATGTACTTGTTGCTGCACTCGCACAGAAAGATTATGTTCTAGCAGGACGCCTGATGGTGCAGGACCGTTTTCATGAACCTTATCGTTCTGCGCTGATTCAGGACTATCAGACGGCTAAAAGGGTTGTTCAGGATAAAGGGAGCCTGTTTATTAGTGGTGCAGGATCCACGATTTTTGTCATGGGTCATCCTGAATATACGGATTTAGATGAAAAACTGAAAAGTGAGCTGCCACATTGTGCCGTCAGAACAGTATCAGTTGATACAACAGGGGCTATCTGTGCTAAGATAAGGTAAAAAACTTAGGAGTGACACAATGTATAAACTGATTGCACTGGACATGGATGATACACTGATGACATCAGAAAATGTGATTTCTGATCGGACGAAAGAGACACTGATTCAAGCTCAGTCGTTAGGTGTCAAAGTGATCCTGGCTTCAGGTCGGCCGACGTCTGGTATGACTCAAGCAGCAAAACTGCTGGAACTTGATAAAAGAGGTTCTTATATTTTGAGTTATAATGGTGCAAGTCTGACCAGTATGAAGGATATGACAGTCGCTAAAGAGAATCTTCTTTCTAAAAGTCAATTCGATGAAGTTTATGACTACTGCAAAGAGCATGATTTCTTTGTTCTGACTTACATCAACGAGACGATTGTCTATGAGGGTCATCATCCCTATATGAACGTTGAACATGAACTGACGGGTCTGCCGATGAAAGAAGTCTCTAATCTTAAGGACTATGTAAAGGGCAGTGTACCAAAGGCAATGGCAGTTGATTTTGAGGAAAAAATAGCTGCAGCTGACCACGATCTTGACGGTAATCTGAATGGTCATATTCATGCGACGACTTCTAAACCTTTTTTCCTGGAGTTTATGGCCATGGGCGTTTCTAAAGGCGTTGCACTCAAGGAATTTGCTGAATCAGAAGGTATTCGTCAAGATGAAATCATGGCATTCGGTGATAGTGATAATGATAAAGATATGCTGGAGTATGCAGGACTCGGAGTCGCGATGGGGAATGCCAGAGAAAGTATCAAGCAGATTGCAGATATAGTGACTCATGACCATAATCATGATGGCATAGCAGAAATCATCGATCAATATATTTTAAAACACTAGAGCATGCTCTAGTGTTTTTTGTATTGATAGGCAGATAGGAGTATACAGCAAGTATCAAGTACAGGTGTCTTCAATTGATAATGGCGTGCAAGTCTATAAAATTCACCTTGAATAAAGTCATATTCAAGCAGGCGATTTTCAAGCGTATCATAATACATGCTCGTACCCATCTGAGGTGGATAGCCGTCATAGATCGCCATGATTTCATCAACGACTTCATGAGTGAACGATTCACCATGAGTATTGGCAATTAATATACCTTCTTTAAGCAAGGACTGTACTAATTCTCTGAGTTCAGGTATTTCAACTATCTGTGCTGTGTTTTTAGACAGTGCAGTCACCGTATTGATACCTAGATTGACGAGCATCTTGTACCAGAGAATCGTCAGCTGATTGGAACTGACCTCAATGACAAGTTCTGTGTCACTCAGTTCTTCTTTTAGCTGATGCATCAGCTGATGTTCAGGCAGAATCAGTTTTTTGTCCCTGAAATGCGTGACTTGCAGTCCGTTTTTCTGGCCGCTGATATAAACAGCTGCTTGAAAAGACTGAGCCATATTAAATTGAAGAAGCTGGCCGATTCCATTCTGGCAGACAATAATAATCGTATCCGGATGGCACATTTTGATTAATGCACTTCTGATTTCTGCTATTCGAGTCGCTTTGACAGCGACAAAAATGTAATCAAACTTTTCCTGATTGACGACGAGGGAGGTCACATTCAGTTTCACCTGCTGCGGCATTGATAGAATGATCTGTTGTTCTTGTCGTCCGAAAAGTCGGACATTTTTGCCGGCACTTTTCAATTCGTTTGCAATGACACTACCGACTGCTCCATTACCGATGACTGCGAAATTTGTCATAACATTCTCCTTTTCGTTGTAGTCAGATCACTCATACTTGATTATAATAAATTCAGCTCGTAAGAAGGAAGTGGTAATAATGAAAAATCTTAAAGATTTAATGACGATGAAACAAGAAGGCATCAAAATCTCTATGATGACGGCCTATGATTATCCAAGTGCTAAGCAGGTAGAAGCGGCGGGTATTGACATTATTCTCGTCGGTGACAGCTTAGGTATGACAGTGCTCGGGTATGACAGTACTATCTACGTCACACTCGAAGACATGATTCATCATGGTAAAGCAGCACGTCGTGGTGCACCTGATACGTATATCGTTGTCGATATGCCATTTGGTAGTGTCGGAATCAGCCATGACAAGGATATGCAGCACGCCATCACGTTATATCGTGAGACAAAAGCAGATGCCATTAAAATAGAGGGTGCTCATTTTGAGCTGATAGAAAAATGCAAGCTGATCGGCATACCCGTTGTCTCTCATCTCGGCCTGACTCCTCAAAGCGTCGGAATTATGGGCTACAGCGTACAAGCGAAGTCAAAGGAAACGGCAGAGCAGCTGATTCAGGATGCCATGGCAGCAGAGCGCGCAGGCGCTGTAATGCTTGTGTTAGAAGCTGTGCCGAGTGATCTCGCTGCGCATATTGCAGAACGATTGACGATTCCGGTCATAGGGATAGGTGCGGGAATAGAAACCGATGGACAAGTATTAGTCTATCATGATGTTCTGCAGTACAGTACGGAACGTAAACCAAAATTTGTTAAAATTTATGGTGACTTCAGACCAGGTGTTGAAGCATTAAAAACTTATCATGATGAAGTAAGACAGAAAAGATTTCCGACTGAAGACTATATTTATAACATACAGGTAATGGGTGAGAACAATGACTGAAATCATCAGAACAATTCAAGAAATGACTGCGATAAGCAGAGATAATAAATCAGCAGGTAAGTCTATCGGTTTTGTGCCGACAATGGGTGCCCTGCACGACGGTCATAAGGCTCTGATGACACAGGCCCGCAAAGAAAATGATATCGTGGTGATCAGTGTATTCGTCAATCCGCTGCAGTTCGGACCTAACGAGGACTATGATGCATATCCGAGACAGCTGGAACAGGATCTGACTTTAGCTGAATCTGCAGGCGTTGATTATTTATTCCATCCTGAAGCAGAAGAGATGTATCCAGAACCGGCAGCAGTCACGCTGCATGTAGGGGCTTTAGCAAATGTACTTGAAGGCGCGAAACGTCCCGGCCATTTTGACGGTGTTGTCACTGTCGTGAACAAACTTTTCAACATAGTCAAACCGACTACCGCTTACTTCGGTAGAAAAGATGCCCAGCAGCTTGCCATTATTGAGGCGATGGTTAAAGACTTCAGTCACGATATAAAGATTGTCGGCGTAGATATTATCCGGGAGGAAGACGGCCTCGCAAAAAGCTCACGCAATGTTTATCTGACAGATACAGAACGTCAGGAAGCGGTTCATTTATCCAAAAGTCTTGAAATGGCGCATCAGATAATTGCTGAGGGTACAAGAGATTCAAAAACAATTGAAGATGCGATTGAAAATTATTTAAAAGAACACACAAATGGTGTAGTCGATGAAGTGGCGGTCTATCGTTATCCGGAACTGACACAGACTAAGATTATCGACGGTCAGTGCTTTATCTCACTTGCCGTTAAGTTCAGTCAGGCACGCTTAATCGATAATACGATAATAGGAGGAGTAGAATGATCAGAACAATGATGCATGGTAAGATCCACCGTGCAAGAGTGACACAAGCAGATCTGAATTATGTCGGCAGCATCACAATTGATGCAGATATTCTTGATGCAGTGGATATTTTACCCAATGAAAAGGTAGCAATTGTCAACAACAATAATGGTGCACGTCTTGAGACTTATGTAATAGCTGGAGAAAGAGGCAGTGGTGTCATCTGTCTGAACGGTGCAGCAGCACGGCTCGTTCAAGTTGGAGATATTGTCATCATCATGAACTATGTCCAGCTGACGACTGAAGAAGCGCGTCTGCACCATCCGAAAGTCGCAGTGATGAATGAAGACAATCAGATTGTTGAAATGATTGAAGAAAAAGAGGCAACGATCATCTTATAAAAAATAAGAGGCCGTGGCCTCTTATTTACTTGTATGAGTCCATTCGTCACCTGGATGACGATGACGTTTAGTATGGGCATAGATATTGTCTGCGGCATAGTCCTCATTCGTGTAGACAGTGATGTCAAAAAATGCCTGGTCTGTGTCAAAAGGTTCAGTCAAGTACTGATCTTTTAGATGTTCGAATAGTCGTCTCATCGCTATATGATCGAGGCTTGGGTATTCTCTTAAAATCTTCTTGATCAACAGACCATTCTTATTGTATACGCCTTGAACGACAATGACGAAAGTTTCATTCTCTTTTATGACATCATCAAAAATATTAATTTGTCCATTAGCCATAGGAATCCTCCTTGTTAGCGTTTTCTTTATTATAACTGAAAAGCAGGGAACTGACATCAGTTCCCTGCTTTTTATTTATTTATATGATGTTTAGAGAGGTCGATTTCATTAAGTGGAATGACTTTTGTTTTTCGAACGACTTTATAGATAATATATGAGCCGACCGCAATGATAATCGGTGTCACAGACTCAACCAGTTTAGGCCAGTTCAGAGCCATAATATCAGCGGATGATTGTCCGATCAGTAGGAAAAGAACCGTGCCGATGACAAGAATATCACCAATAGGATGCAGGGGTGCTTGATAACTGAGCAGCTCATGAATATCTCTATTTTGCGCTTTAATAGCGGCCCGGAGTCTGAAATGACTGAAGACGCTGATTGCCCAGACGATAAGGACAAGTGTACCGAGCATGTTTAGAAGCTTAGAGTATCCACCCATATCAATATGCGCGTAAATAATGGTGATGATGATTAATGCAGTTGTTAAGAGCAGTGCGTTAAAAGGCATATTGCGTTTATTGAGTCTGCCTAAAAAAGCTGGCGCCTGTTTGTCCTGACTCAGTGAGTGAAGGAGACGGCTCGTCGCATATAATCCAGAGTTACCTGCTGATAAAACCGCTGTTAAGATAACCGCGTTCATTATAGAAGCTGCAAATAAAATACCGATTTTTTCGAAGATGAGTGTGAATGGACTCATCGCTACGTCAGATGCTTCGTTTAACAGTCTTGGATCGGTATAAGGAAGCAGGGCACCGATGACGAAAATCGAACCGATATAGAAGATGAGGATACGCCAGAAGACCTGCTTGATAGCTTTAGGCATAGACTCCTGTGGATTATCTGATTCCCCGGCAGTGACAGCAACGACTTCAGTACCCCCGAAAGAGAATCCCGCTACTACAAGAACACCGAGTAATCCAAGTGTTCCATTGACGAACGGTGCTTCGCCGACTGTGAAGTTTTTAAGACCTACAGGCTCTCCGCCAATAATACCGAAAATCATAAGAACACCCATTATAAGGAAAAGAATAATCGTAATTACTTTTACGAACGAAAACCAGTATTCCGCTTCACCGAAAGATTTTACAGAAAACGCATTTAACAAGAATAGAAGCACTAAAAAGACAAAACACCAGACGAGTGAACTGACGCCGCTGAATGTGTCCCAGTAGGATAACACTTTGGCAGCCGTAATGATATCTATACTCGCTACAAGTGACCAGATGATCCAGTACATCCATCCCACTGTAAATCCAGCAGCTGGATCAATAAAACGCTGTGCATATGCACTAAAAGAGCCGGATACCGGATAAAAGGTAGCAAGTTCCCCTAGAGAAGTCATCAAGAAATAAATCATGACCCCGATCAGCATATAAGCCACTAATGCACCGCCAGGACCTGCCTGACTGACAATAGCACCACTCGCCATAAAGAGACCCGTTCCAAGCGATCCTCCTATAGCAATCATAGAAATATGACGTGTCTTTAAATCTCTGTCCATTTGTTTTTGTTCCATTAGATTCACTTCCTTTTTTAACTATGTCTAAGATTGTATAATGATACGCCTAATTTAGCAAGTAAAAGTTTTAACGCTTAAAACCTTCGACGCGTTAAAGTGATATAAATAACAGATACACCCTTGCATTATCATAAGAATGAGTCTAATATAATATATCGAAATGATTACGATTAGGAGATGCAAATATGAAAAAACTTTCAACACTTTTATTGATGGGTACACTGGTTCTTGGTGCATGCGGACAAAACAGCAGTGATAAAGGAGAACAACTTGAGGTCTATACGACTGTCTTTCCATTTAAATCAATGACCGAGCAAATTGGTGGTGATCATGTAGAAGTAAAGAGTATTTATCCGAATGGCACAGATATCCATACGTTTGAACCGACTCAGCAAGATACGTTGAATATTGCGAAAGGTGATCTCTTCATTTATTCAAGTGATGAACTTGATCCTGTTGCTGCAAAGATCAACAAAGCAGCTAAAAATAAAAATACGTTAGCAGTTGCCTCAAATCTTGAAGAAAAACAGTTACTTGAGCACCATCATGACCACGGAGATGAGCATGAACATGAACACGAGCATGGCCATGAAGAGAGTGCACATGACCCACATGTCTGGCTGGACCCAGTGATGAATAAAACATTCGCTAAAGAAATTAAAGATAAACTCGTTAAACTTGATCCAGAGAACAAAAAGGACTATAGCAAGAACTATGAAAAATTAGTTAAAGAGATTGATGACATAGATACTCAACTAAAACAAATCACAAAAAACCCCAAAAGGGACACTGTTTATATTTCTCATGAGTCGATCGGCTACTTAGCTAATCGTTACCACTTTACTGAAAAAGGTGTTTCAGGTATGAACAATGAAGAACCTTCACAGCAGGAGATTGTGACGATAATCAATGATATCAATGACTTAAAAGTGCCTTACATTTTATATGAGCAGAATATTCCTTCTAAGATTACGGATGTAATCAAGGACAAAACAAAAACAGAGGCACTTAAGTTTCATAATATGTCTGTACTGACAGACGACGATGTTAAAAATAAAGATGTGACTTATCAAACAATCATGAAGCAGAATATTGAATCACTTGATAAAGCATTAAATCAATAAAATATTAAAAAACAGTATTTTTCACTTTACAAAGTTATCATTAACCGGTAAATTACCCTATGGACGAATTATTTTATCAAAAGTCTAATTAAAAGTTCGTATTTGAAAAGAGGGGTAATAATGGAAGAAGTATTTGATTATGAAGATATTCAATTGATTCCGAACAAGTGTATCGTGACGAGCAGAAGTGAATGTAATACATCTATAGAATTTGGTCCTAAAACTTTTAAGATTCCTGTAGTCCCAGCTAATATGCAGACTGTTATGAATGAAGAACTGGCTGAATGGTTTGCGAGTCAGGATTATTTCTATATTATGCACCGCTTTGACGAAGCGGCACGTATTCCTTTCGTCAAACGCATGCAGGAAAAAGAGCTGTTCGCCTCTATTTCAGTGGGTGTTAAAGAAGGAGAATATCGCTTTGTTGAGCAGCTGGCAGCAGAAGGTCTAGTTCCAGAGTATACGACGATTGATATCGCGCATGGACACTCTGACCAGGTCATCAATATGATCAAACATATTAAAGAGCATATTCCAGGTACATTCCTGATTGCAGGTAACGTCGGTACACCTGAAGCAGTTCGTGAACTTGAGAACGCTGGAGCTGATGCTACGAAGGTGGGTATTGGGCCAGGACGTGTCTGCATCACTAAGATTAAGACAGGCTTTGGTACAGGCGGCTGGCAGTTAGCAGCAGTTAAACAATGTGCGAAGGCAGCACGTAAACCGATTATCGCTGATGGGGGTATCCGTACGCATGGTGATATCGCGAAGTCAATCCGCTTCGGTGCTTCTATGATCATGGTCGGTTCATTATTTGCTGCTCACGAGGAATCTCCTGGTGAGACAGTTGAACTTGACGGTAAACTGTATAAAGAATACTTCGGCAGCGCTTCAGAGTTTCAGAAGGGCGAGAAAAAGAATGTTGAAGGTAAAAAAATGTTCGTTGAGCATAAAGGTTCATTAAAAGATACATTAATTGAAATGCAGCAGGACCTTCAGTCTTCTATCTCATATGCAGGCGGAAAAGATCTTGAATCCATTCGCAAAGTCAATTACGTCATTGTTAAAAACTCAATATTTAATGGTGATACGGATCGCTAAAAAATACATGACTTCGGTCATGTATTTTTTGTTTGATGTCATTTATGCTATAATCGTATTTATTTCTGGAGTGAAGTCATGAAAAAACTGCTATTATTCTGCATACTTGCAGCTGTACTCTTCTTGGTGCCTGTTAACTTCTCGACACTTCCTGATCACGCGACATTATCCGTTAAAGAAAGCTTGAGACATCTGACAGCACAAGAACGACCTGAAAAAACAAAGGCAGTATCAGTTGGTCGTATCAAGATGAATATGTCCAAAAGTCAGGTCAATCATATACTGGGTAAAGAAAAACGAGTGCTGCGCAATCCTTATTGGAGTTGGACGCTCTATCATCAGCAGTATCAGCATTTCGTTATGGTTGGGTTTATGAATAACCGGGTCGCTGCTCTATATTCAAATGATCCACAGTATATAGATAGTCAGGGAGTACTAACAGCAAAGTCACTAGAACAGGTAAAAAAGTTAAAAGGAACACCATTATCAGTAGAAGCGGGTTCAAATTATCGTTTCAGGTTAAGCGATAAACATGTGCTGAGATATCGAGCAGAAGGTATTAGATCGACCTATTATTTTGATCAGTTTAATCGGCGAGTGGATGCACTGATAATAATGTCTGACAGCTATTTCAATCAGAAACAGCAGTTCTATGGTCATCCATCCGTACAGCTGGCGAGAAGCTACGAGCAGCTTGATTTCGAACTGATCAATGCATCACGTGTGAAGCGAGGGTTATCAGCGCTTCAATTTAATGATAAAATAAGTCATACTGCACGACAACATTCAATAGACATGGCTGAAAATCATTTTTTCAGTCATGTCAATCAGCAGGGGCAGACACCATTCGACCGGATGAAGCAAGAGGGACTTCACTTTTCTACCGCGGGCGAGAATATCGCTTATGGACAGGTTTCCTCTATAGAGGCGCATCACGGACTGATGAATTCAAAAGGACATAGACAGAATATATTGAATCGTCACTATCTTGAAGTAGGTACAGGCGTTGCATTCAATGAGAAAAACGCACCGTATTATACCGAAAATTTTATAACTGAGAATTAGGAGATTATATGGCTAAAGAGAAAATTTTTTCATCATTGCTCGTTACGACAGAAGAAAGTATTTTAGTAGAGGACATTGGTAATAAACAGATGAAGCTTCCTTCTGTAATGAAGAGAAGTAATCAATCGATTCAGCAGAGTGCTAACAACTTTGCTGCCAGTCTGCATAAACAGCTGAAAGTTGGGGGGATTCTTTTTGTAGTTGAAGACAAGAAGTTGATGAAGACTTTCTTATCAGCTTCTACAGTCAATGCAACATCATTTGTATTTAACGTAAGAAATCATGACGAATTCAAAGTGAAAAAACCTTATGTCTGGTTATCTTTTGATCATCTGGACCAACTGGATATAGCTGATGAACTGAAAAAGATTATTATTTCAAATCAAGTCATCAAATCAAGTGTCCCGCTTGTTAATCTGCACTAAAAAAACCGATGGAAAAAACGGACTGACCCCAATTAATGGGACAGAATAAAAAACACTCTTGTTGAATTCATATAAAATGAATTTGATAGGAGTGTTTTATTATGCAGAGAATTGCTTATTCAAGTGAAGTTAAATGGAAATGTGT
>NZ_SCWA01000014.1 GCF_004359615.1 Macrococcus brunensis | reverse complement strand
ACATCAAAAATTATAATGAAAATAGAATTCAACAAAAATTAGGCTACTTATCTCCGGTTCAATACCGAATACAAGCAGCCTTATAAAAAGTGTTTTTTATTCCGTCCCATTTTCAGGGTTCAGTACCAAAGAGCTGATGCTTTTTTTAACCGTTATGATACTTGTAGAGCCATAGGACGCCTGACTTCATTAAACGAGCGATACGACCTGTGACTGTACGGTCCATCAGGAATGCGAATCCTTCTTTTTCACCGAGGGAACCCAGGAAGCCCTGCAGTTTCAGTTCCGGCATGGTTTCAGGTAATTCTTCACCGTTCCATTCTTTTTTGAGGATATCTACAATTTGTTCTGCCTGCACTTCTGCAAGCTGTGCACTTGGTGCATGAGGGAGCAGCGCACAGTCACCAACCACATAGACATTGCGATGAGTCGGAATCTGATGATATTGATTGATGCGGACGCGACTGCCTTCGCCGAATTCGACTGGCAGATTGCGGACGATTTCTACCGGCTGGATACCTGCTGTCCAGACACAAAGGTCGACATCATATGTCTCATCGTTGTTATACAGTTTTCCAGGCTCTACTTTTACGACATTAGAATGAGGAATGACTTCAACATTATGCTGATCAAACCATTTCTTGACGTAATTACTCAGTTTTTCTGGGAATGCTGGCAGGATACGTTCACCGCGGTCGAAGAGTTTGATATTCAGGTCAGAACGTGATTCTCTCAACTCACTTGCAAGTTCAATACCGCTTAATCCAGCACCCACTACGCCTACAGTGCTCCCTGAAGGAAGGTCGGCGATTGCGCTGTAAGTGTCACGCGCCTGCATGATTGACTGAATACTATATGTAAATTCATCAGCGCCCGGCACATTATGATATTTATCCTCACAGCCAAGACCGATAATCAGTTCATCGTAATCGACGTGGGTTTCGCCCATAGAGACGATCTGTTTATCCAGATCGATAGAAGTGATTTCTCCGTATGCAAAATTAAGGCGTGCATCTTTAGGAAATTCCACACGGACGTCTTTATCAGATTCAGTTCCTGCTGCCAGCGCGTAAAATTCTGTCTTTAAACCATGGAAAGGTGCGCGGTCAATCAGTGTGATTGAATATTCGTCTGGTAAGGCATCTGGAAGCAGACGCTGCATCACGCGCATATTGCCGTAGCCGCCGCCAAGTAAAACAAGATTCTTCATTTATAATCCCCTTTTCTTACATGAGTCAAAATCCTATTTTTTTATGTACGCTTAAATTATAATATATTATACGATTGAATAGTAGAAATATCTGAAAATAGAGGTGAGCCATGAATCCGATCGTCGAATTCTGTATCTCAAATCTTGCTAAAGGCGGTCAGGTTGTATTTGATGCGCTCGAAAAAGACCCTAATATTGACTGTCTGGAGTATGGATGTCTGACTTACTGCGGACAATGCAACAACGAACTTTATGCATTGGTGAACGGAGATTATGTGGCAGGGGAGAACCCGGAACAACTCCTTGCCAATATTTATAAACATATAGAAGAAACATGGATGTTTTAGGAGGTAGAAAAATGTCAATTACATTAACAGAAGCGGCTGCTTATGAAGTGAAAGATATGATGGAGAAAAACGGTATGCCGGACGGCTATTTAAAGATTTCAGTAAAAGGTGGCGGCTGTACAGGTCTGTCGTATGGTATGAGCGCAGAAGAAGCGCCAGGAGAAAATGACGAAATTTTGACATTTTATGGTGTTAAAGTACTCGTTAATCAAACAGATGCACCCATATTAAAGGGGACAATTGTCGACTTTAAACAATCACTCATGGGCGGCGGTTTTGCCATTGATAATCCGAATGCCATTGCTTCATGTGGCTGTGGCAGCTCTTTTAGAACTCGTGAAGTAGCGGGAACACCGGAAAACTGTTAGTTTTATATGTTGAATATTCCAGATTTTAATATTATTATTATAGTGGAATGATTTAAATTCAATATGTGATAAAAATCACAATAAAATAAAAATAAGATGGGTGAATATAATGGGCTTTGAAAGAAAAAAAGTTGTTGTACTTGGTGCGGGTTACGCCGGCTTACAAACAATCACAAAATTACAGAAAAAAGTTTCAGCACAGGATTGTGATATCACTTTAATCAACAAAAATGATTATCACTACGAAGCAACTTGGTTACACGAAGCATCTGCAGGTACATTAAAAACTCAAGATGTACTTTATCCGATTGCTAGCGTAGTAGACGCTTCTAAAGTTGATTTCGTAAAAGCAGAAGTGACTAAAATCAACCGTGACGAAAAAACTGTTGAAACAACTAACGGTATCTTCCATTTCGATATCTTAGTTGTAGCACTTGGTTTCGAATCAGAAACGTTCGGTATCAGCGGCATGAAAGAACATGCATTCCAAATTGAAAACGTGAATACTTCTCGCCGTATCGCAAAACACATTGAAGAACGTTTTGCTCATTACGCACAAAGCACAGACAAAGACGACAAAGATCTTGCTATCCTTGTAGGTGGTGCTGGTTTCACAGGTATCGAATTATTAGGTGAGTTAACTGACCGCGTACCTGAGCTGTGCAAAAAATATGGTGTTGACCCAGCTAAAGTTAAATTAACTTGTGTAGAAGCAGCGCCTAAAATGTTACCAATGTTTTCAGATGAACTGGTTAACTACGTTGTAGAATACCTTGAAGCTCGTGGTGTTGAGTTCAAAATTGCAACACCAATCGTTGCTGCAAATGAACATGGTTTCGTTGTGAAAAACGGCGAACAGGAAGAACAGCTTTATGCTAACACAGTCATCTGGGCTGCAGGTGTACGTGGTAGCAAATTGATGGAAGAATCATTCGAAGGCGTAAAACGTGGACGTATCGTTGTACGTGAAGATAACCGTATCGATGGTTACGATGATATCTTTGTTATCGGTGACTGCTCAGCAGTTATGGCAGGCGAAGGCGACAACAAACGCCCTTATCCGACAACTGCTCAGATCGCTATGCAGCAAGGTGAATTCACTGCTGACGCAATCGTTAAGTTACTCAACAACCAGCCGCTTGGTACATTCGTCTATAACGAAAGAGGTACAGTTGCATCTCTTGGCGCTAACGACGGCGTTGGTGTTGTAATGGGTAAAGAAATCACTGGTAAAAAAGCAGCATTCATGAAAAAAGTAATCGACACACGTGCTGTTTTCAAACTCGGTGGTACGGGCTTAGCGCTTAAAAAAGGTAAATTCTTATAAGTTCCAGTGAAACAGGACTCTTTCTAAGTGTCCTGTTTTTTTGTTTTGAGAGAAGTCTTTTAAATACCTCATTAATATTTCATGCTATAATAGGTGCAATGACTTTTTTTGTAACATGAGGAGGAAACAATGACTGCCTTAGTCCAGTTAATTATCAGTGTCGTACTATTTTTCGTATTATTCTTCGGGATTGCCTTTATATTAAACATGCTGCTTAAATCAACATGGATCATGACTGCTTTTTATCCATTTGTGGTCTTCGCTATTGTGGATAAGATTTCGACAGCAGACTACATCTTGAAACCACGTTATGCGTTCAGCCAGCTATGGCGCGGTCTGACTCATCTTTTACCAGCTGATATCATCATGCTTTCTGCAGGATTAGTAGGTGCTGTCACAGCCGGTATTGTAATCAGAAACTTACGTCGTAGCGGTTATACGATGTTCTAGGAGTGATGAATATGACTAACCCACAGGCACATATAGAGTCAGTCTATATGTGCTTTTTACCTTTTCAATATAATCAGTGGCAGCAGACAGGTATTCACTGGATTGATGAACAGATAGAGCGCGCTTATCAAAACAAGGAAAAAGAACTGGATGTCCATTGTGACAAGATGCGACTTATAGGTATTGCAGCGGGTAATCCAAAACGATACACCACTGAAGATGAACTGCTCCTGCATGACAGAATCATGGCATATCCTTCAGATATAGAGCTGACTGTTGATTTGTCGACTCTTGCTCATTATATGGATGTATCAGGATTGTACTGGACGATTAAGAACAAGTGGCCACATGCAGAAGTCTTAGGTTATCACGAAGAGCTGCCTGAACAGAAACTTGAAGCACATGAACTTAGCGAGCATGAGATGTATCAGATGTTACCCCTGACCTATTATCATCATAAAGTCAAAATCACTGAATGGCGTACAGATGAACATGCAAAACAGGTCGTGATTGTGCTGCATCCTGATTTATTTCAGTCCGTGCTGCTCGCAGCAACTGCAGATACAGTTGTCCTGACAGTAGAGTATGAAGACCAGGTGAGTGAAGAAAGACGTATCGCACGAAATGGTAAAAACGTTACCCTTCAGTCAGTGCGACTGGCCATCCTTGATGATTTGATTCATTACGGTCTGCAATATAACACTCAGCCTGTCGTGCTTGAATATTTACCTGAGGATAGTCAGAAAATCACGTTTTACGGCATGAAACGTCCGAGCAGTGCAGCGCTCCGATATCGTATGCAGAATCCTCACTATCAGCTCTTTGCATCAAAATATCGTCAGTCATCTATTCTTTCTTATGACTATTTAGCAGATTAATTTGGAGAAACATTCACTATAGCAGAAATGACACACTTACTACCCCTTAAATATCAGGTCGAACTGATCCGAGAAATAATAACAGTTGACAAAGTATAAATTTTCATTTACTTTAGTATGGTAGTACTTTACCAAGATAAAGTAAATCATAAAAGGGGTGTTAAAATGAATGCTGTTTTAATAGCAGTTATTGTGATGATTGTCCTCAGTCTCTGCAGGCTGAATGTCGTGTTGTCATTATTTATCGGTGCATTAGTAGGGGGTCTGACTGCCCATATGAGCCTTGCTGATACCATCAGCTATTTTACGGCAGGCATTGGCGATGGTGCAGAAGTGGCACTCAGTTACGCCCTTCTGGGAGGCTTTGCTGCCTTAATCTCATATAGCGGTATCACAGATTATTTCGTAGAACGCATTATCCGCATGATTAAGCAGGACAGTACAGTCAAAACGAGAGTCTGGACAAAAGTAGTGATAGTGGTCAGTTTACTGATTCTTGCATGTATGTCACAGAATATTCTACCTATCCATATCGCATTCATACCGATTGTCATTCCGCCGCTCTTAAGTTTATTCAATGAACTGAAGCTGGATAGAAGAATGATAGCTGTAGTTCTGACATTCGGACTTTGTTTTCCTTATACATTGCTGCCGTTTGGTTTCGGTCACATCTTTCACGAGATTATCAAGAAGGGGTTTGATCAGGCAAATTATGCCATCCAGTTTGATGATATCTGGAAAGCCATGCTGATTCCGTCTATGGGCTTTGTGTTCGGTTTAGTGACTGGAATTTTTCTTTACCGTAAACCACGCGATTACAGGCAGTCTGCCAGTGAAACTTTTGAAGTGAAGGAAATCAGTCGCTATACGGTCTTTGTTACTATCTTTGCCATTGTCACGACATTCATTGTTCAGCTACTGACTGAATCGATGATCTTCGGCGCATTAGCGGGAATTCTTATATTTTTCCTGTTCCGTGTCTATGACTGGAAAACCCTTGATAATGAACTCGTTTCAGGGATTAAGATTATGGCTTATATCGGTGTTGTGATGCTGACAGCGAACGGCTTCGCCAATGTGATGAATCATTCCGACCAGGTAGAATCTCTTGTGCATGGCATGGTGAATATCACGAATGGTGACAAATCGCTCAGTATTATCTTCATGCTGATTGCAGGACTCATCATCACATTGGGTATCGGTTCTTCATTTGCAACGATTCCCATTATTGCAGCGCTGTTCATTCCTTTTGGTCAGCAGATCGGGCTCAGCCCGCTCGCACTGATCAGTATTATCGGGACAGCAGGTGCACTAGGAGATGCCGGCAGTCCGGCCAGTGATTCTACACTTGGTCCGACAGCAGGACTCAATATGGACGGCCAGCATGACCACATCTGGGATACATGTGTACCGACATTTATGCTCTTTAATATCCCGCTTCTTGTTTTCGGCTATATTGCAGCCATGATACTATAGTAGATGAGGTGAGAGGATGAATTTTGAAGCATTGTTTGAACAGCAGAATATGCTTTCTCATTTTGAGATGCAGCTGGAAGAAAGACAGCCTGGTGAACTCTGTATCAGCATGCCTGTCACAGACAAAGTGAGACAGCCATTCGGCTTTCTGCACGGCGGTGCGACAGTCGCTTTATGCGAGACAGCAGCTTCTCTAGGCGCAGCTGACTTAATAGATTTGAATCAGTCGCTTGCCTTCGGACTTGAAATCAATGCGAATCATATCTCTTCAGTGAGAGAAGGACGAGTCTATGCGAAAGCGATCGTACTGCATCATGGAAAATCGACTCAAGTATGGGAAGTACGCGTGACTGCTGAGGAGCGCTTAGTATCGATAGCGCGCTGTACAATAGCTGTTAAAGATAAAAGATAAAAAAATGCGATTCACCATGATGGTGAATCGCATTTTTTGTTGTTGATATAGGTGATCAGAGAAAGTTATCAGCGATAAAAGAGGTTTATCGCCAGTAACTCCATGAAAAGGCATCAAATCTTCAAGTTATCAGCGATAAGAGAGATTTGTCACCAGTAACTCCATGAAAAGGCATCAAATCTTCAAGTTATCAGCGATAAAAGAGATTTATCGCCAGTAACTCCATGAAAAGGCACCAAATCTTCAAGTTATCAGCGATAAAAGAGATTTATCGCCAGTAACTCTTCAACTAAAAAATCCTACTCTGCATCCTTTAAGTCATCACGAACTGTTTTATCCGTATATTTGACGCCGTCATGATAAGCCGTCCGCATAAGCAGGTGTCCACCAATCGGACCAGTCATAAAGATAAACAGGACGGCCAGCAGAAGAGCAGGCTGAAAGAAATGATCTTTTGCCAGAAAGAAGAACATGACACCAATCATGATGAACATGACGCCAAGCGTTGCGGCTTTACTCGCAGCATGCGCGCGTGTATAAACATCTGGCAGGCGGAATAAACCGATAGCAGCGACTAAACTGAGTAATGAACCAATCATAATAAAAACTGCAGCTATGATGTTAAGAATCATCTCGTTCATATTCAATGATCTCTCCTTTATCCATGAATTTGGCAAACGAAACAGTTCCAAGGAATGAAAGGACAGCAAGCAGCATGATGATGCTGATATAGTACTGCGTATTCAGTATAATCGAGAAAAGTGCGACAACCGCCATAAGTGCAATGCCTATTGCATCAAGCGCTACGACACGGTCAGCCATCGATGGGCCTTTAATCGCACGATACAGAAATCCGAGTATACTGACTGATACGATGACGAGTCCAATTGCTGCGATATAATTCATCTTACACCGACCTCCTTGATAGCAGCTTCAAATGAAGTGCGTATTCCTTCTATTTCGTCCTCAAGATTTGAGAAATCTATCGCATGAATATACAGTGTCTTTTTATCGTCACTGACTGCTGTCACGACTGTGCCTGGTGTTAAGGTTATAAGGAGTGACAAAAGCGAGATTTCCCAGTCTTTCGTCAGTTCTGTCGGATAGGCGAAAAATGCAGGTTCGATATCGATTTTTTTAGCCAGTACAATTTTCAAGACATCCAGGTTAGCCTTGAACAACTCGACCAGGAATATAAACCCTAAGCGAAGTGCTTTTGCAAAAGGTCTTAAGTAAAAGCGGCCTGGCAGGAACTTACGCATGACATAAACAGCAAATAAGCCGAAAAGGTAACCAAGTACGATATTGCCGAACGAAAATGATAATGTAATCAGGCACCATAATACGGTGAGAAGTATATTGATCAATGCTTGTATAGCCATTACTTCACCTCCAGTATTTTCGTATATTCAGATGTGTCCGTCAAAGTGACTGCAGCCTGATGGAAGAGCGGGAACAGTTGGTCCGCATAGAAGCCAAAAGCAACCGCAAGCATTGTTACAAGGAAGCTGACGACCATCATTTTCATATAAGGAGGATGCTGAATAAGAGCGCCCGGTTTTCCCCAGAATACGTTGATGAAGATTCTGATGACCGAGTAGAGTACGACAAGACTACTCAGTAGTACGATAACTGCCGCTATAATGTGCTGCTCCTGGAACAGTGCTTTGACGATATAATACTTACCATAAAAACCACTGAGCGGCGGTATTCCTGCAAGCGATAGTGCTGCGATGAAGAAAGTCCAGCCGAGTAATGGATATTGTTTAATCAGTCCGCCTGTTTTATCAAACGTCGTCTGCCCCGTGATACGTATAATCACACCGACGAGCATAAAGAGCGCCGCCTTGATGATAATGTCATGGAATACGTAGTAAATCGCACCGAGCATACCGTCAACTGTTAAGAGGCTGACGCCTGTGATAATGACGCCTATCGCGATCATGATGTTATAAATAATGATTTTCTTCATATCGCGGTAAGCAAGCGCACCGATACAGCCTGATATGATAGTCAGGAGCGCCAGTACTAAAAGGATATTTCCTACTGTCTCCGTCGGGAAGAAAAGAGAGTAGGTTCTCATAATGGCGTAGACACCGACTTTAGTCAGCAGCGCACCAAATATCGTCAAAATCGCGATAGGTGGCGCATAGTAGGCGCCCGGCAACCAGAAATAAAGAGGGAACATACCCGCTTTAGTTGCAAACACAAAGATAAAGAGTATCGCACAGATCGTGATAATTGAATGATCGCCTAACTGAGCAAGCTTAACGCTGATATCAGCCATGTTCAAAGAACCGACAACCGAGTAAAGCATCGCTACAGCCAGTACAAAGAATGACGAGGAAATAACATTGACGAGAATGTATTTAATGCTTTCCTGCAACTGAATCTTTGTGCCGCCGATAATCATCAGAACATAAGAACTCATCAGGAAGACTTCAAAGAAAACAAATAAGTTGAAGATATCTCCTGTAGAGAATGCTCCATTCAATCCTGCCAGCATAAACATGAGAGAAGAATAATAGTAATAGCGTTCTCTTTCAAATGACACAGATTGATAAGAATAGACGATGATAAAAATCATCATGAGTGAAGAGGTAAATACAAATGCCGCTGACAGATAATCGACAGTAAGCGTAATGCTGTAAGGTACTGGCCAGCTGCCGAGTTCCAGAAACTGAATGCCGTGCTGCATGACATTCCAGAGGTTAAAACTGGCACAGACAAGAGTGATTAAAGCCCCGGCAAAGACCACCATTCGTTTAGTGAGCGCTTGTTTGCCTAGAAAAATCAGAATGATGGAGATAATAGCAGGGATGACGATCGGTAGTACGAGACTATTGCTCATCTGGCACACCTCGCATTTCTTCCAGATTATCTGTACCCAGTTCCTTGTAACTTCTGAACGCGAGCACGAGTATAAATGCTGTTATCGCGAAACTGATAACGATGGCCGTCAGAATGAGAGCCTGAGGAATAGGATCAACATATCGTTTAATCTCTTTACCATAGATCGGAATCGCGCCTTCTTTCAGTCCACCCATAGACAAGAGGAGCAGATTGACTGCATGGGTCAGAATAGACGTACCGATAATGACACGTAGCAGGCTTCTGGACAGAATCAGATAAACGGCCGCTGCAATTAAGATGCCGGCTAATATAATCATGACTATTTCCATTATTCGTTCTCTCCAATCGTCAGGATGATGGTCATGCAAGTACCGATAACAGCCAGCATGACGCCTAAATCAAATAGCATCGCTGTGTGCCAGTGAATCGCCCCGAATACAGGCAGATGCAGATCACCGTAATAGTGTTTAAAGAAAGGATCACCCTTTAACACAGCAATAAACGGTGTAATAAAGCAGAATGTTAACCCCCATGCGATGACAATTTTAAAGTCAATAGGGAGAAGCTGGTTCAGCGTCTTAATATCATAGGCAATTAATATCAGCAGGAGCGCCCCAGAGACAAGTAGACCGCCTACAAATCCTCCGCCGGGTGAATAATGGCCACCCAGGAAGATTGAAAGACTGAACATGATGATGATAAAGAAGATGACGAGCGTGCTGAACTGCAGAATGACATCATTTCTCTGTTTGTTCATGCGAGTCATCCTTTCTGTAACGTAATTTAATCAGTGTATAGATTCCGATGCCCGCTATACCGAGTACCGTTGATTCGAAGAGTGTATCAAAACCGCGGAAATCTACGAGTATGACATTGACCATATTTTTTCCTGCGGCGAGGTCATAGACGTGTTTAATATAGTATTCATTGATTGAAGGATAGAAGCGATGACCGTAAGAGACCAGTCCTATCACCGTAACGGCTAAACCTGTCATAATGGCGATTAGTGCATTGCTCAGTTTAAAGCGGGCAGTCTCACCGTAAAGCTTAAGTTTAGGAAGGTGATAGAAACACATCAGAAACAGGGCAGTCGAAATCGTTTCAATCGTCAACTGTGTCAATGCAAGGTCAGGTGCATTGAAGAAGACAAAGAATAATCCGATAGAATAACCGATGGTGCTCAGCATGATAATGCTGAAGATACGTGATTTTGCTTTTAATATCATCACTGTGGCAATCAGGATGATGGCCACAAGAAACATCTCATAGATACGAATATCTGCGAGCTGCCACTTGCCGAAATCAATCGGCTGAAGGACGAATGTGACAGCCGTCAGAATAATCAACGTGCAGAAAATGAGAATGACATGGAACCTGCTGCCAGATTTAATGACTTTATGATTCAGATAATAAGTAGAAGTTTCAGTTTTCTTCAAGGCTGCCTGATAAAGGTGGTTAAAAGTGACATGCTCAGGCTGAAGCTGATAGATACGCTTCCATTTAGAATAGAAGTAGACCATGGCACTACCAAGAAGAATAATCACAAGGGTCGTCAGCAGTGCAGGATTGAACCCATGCCAGTGTGCAATATGAATATGTTCAACCGGTTTATTTAAGATAGCATGACTGGCTGATTCTATTATCGGCGTCAGGATATTCGGCATAAGTCCGGTAATCACGACGATAGTCACAAGGACAAGAGGTGACAGCAGCATCATAATCGGTGCTTCATGTACTTCTTTTGGCAGGTCACGTCTCTCGCCGAAGAAGACATCTTTAATCATTTTGACTGAGTAGATGAACGTGAACAGACTGCCGATAATAATGAGTGCCAGCAGAACGAATACCATCAGAGGATTGAATAAATCCGTATAACGTGTATCGAACATGCTGGTTAAGAACATTTCTTTAGACAGGAAGCCGTTAAAAGGAGGCAGACCTGCCATACTGAGCGCACCAATGACTGCTGCTGTAAAAGTAATCGGCATCACCTGCAAGAGACCGGACAGCTTACGTAAGTCACGAGTCCCTGTTTCATGGTCGATAATACCGACAACCATGAACAGCGCGCCTTTGAATGAAGCATGGTTAAAAATGTGGAAGACACAGGCTGCGATACTGAGATAGAAAATTTCGTCATGCTGGAAATGCAGGCTGATGCCTCCTACTCCGAGCAAGGTCATCATCAGTCCGAGCTGGCTGACAGTACTGTATGCGAGAACACCTTTTAAGTCACGCTGCTTCACAGCATTGAACGATGCCCAGAAGAGTGTCACAGCACCCGCAAAAGTGACCGCATAGATCCAGAGCGATGAGACAGCAAATATAGGAGTGAAGCGAGCCACTAAATAAATCCCGGCTTTGACCATCGTCGCTGAGTGCAGGTAAGCACTGACGGGCGTCGGCGCTTCCATCGCATCTGGCAGCCAGATATGGAACGGGAACTGTGCTGATTTCGTAAAGGCCGCAAGCAGGATGCAGCACAGTGCAACCGTAAACATCGGAGAAGCAGCAATCGTTTCCCGCATTGTAAACATTTCACGGATGCTGAAAGTATGTGTAATGGCAACGAGTGACATCAAACCACCAAGAAGCATGAGACCCCCAAAGACAGTGATCAGCATTGATTTCAGCGCGCCCTGAATGGATTTTTCTTTCTGATTCCAGAAAGCGATGAGCAGAAAACTCGAAATACTGGTCAGTTCCCAGAACATATAAAGTGCGAGAACATTGTCGCTTAAGACAACACCGAGCATGGCACCCATAAAGAGCATCAGATAACAGTAGAAATGACCGAGCGCTTCTTTACGTCCGAGATAATGGATAGAATAGAAGACGACGAGTGTACCGATCACTGTGATCAGCATGGTAAATAGAAAACTGAAGCCATCAAGATTAAAGTCGAGGTTCAGTCCTACTCTCGGCATCCAGTTAAATGAACTGACGGTCTGACCTGTCAGTTTTGCGCTGATCAGTATAAGCGCAGCTGACATCGGAAACAAGAGCGCGATATAACCTGGATGGAGTCTTTTGAGATAAGAATAAATAATAGGTACGATAACGGCACCTAGAAAAGGCAGAAGAACTGCGAGCTGTAACAAATGCATATTTGACCTCCTTAGCATAGTCATCAGTATACAGAAAAAAGAGTCGCCTTCATACAAGGGGGAAACGAATTATCCGCTGTTCTTAAATAGGAAGAAAGCGAATGGACGTTCACAAAAATGTCAAAAAGTAATGTGGTTATAATGATGATATTCTTCTTTAAGATTGCTTAACGCTTTGAGCGCTTGCTGATTGTAATCACTATTTTCAGCTGTTAGTTTTTCCTCAAGACGACCGACAGCTTCCTTAAGTGATAAGTTATAATCAGGAACCTCTCCGTCGTATGGTTTAAGTAGATTAGGATGCACGATGCGTTTTTCTTTAAAAGCGAGCGCTTTACGTTCATGGAAGAAAACATCGGTCTCACCAGGCGCATGCAGGTCTCCTTGTTTAGGGTGGTGGACAACCGCAAGGACTTGAACGAGTGCCCCATTCGGATGTTCTCCAATCTCTTCTACTATATAGCGTCCTGTTTTGAACGGGAGTTGATAATACATATTCATCATCCTTTATGTTAATATATTATGGTAATTATCATATCACGAAGGAGTGTTCATCATGACACAATTTCCGCAATTAAATACTGAGATTGCAGAAAACGAACGCGCAGTTAATTTAGTAACTTCAATGGGAACAATGAAAATCAAGTTATTCCCTGAACTTGCTCCTAAAACTGTTGAAAACTTTATCGGCCTTGCTGAGAAAGGTTATTACGAAGGAATTACTTTCCACCGCGTCATCAATGATTTCATGATTCAAGGTGGCGACCCATCTGGTACAGGTATGGGCGGCGAAAGCATCTACGGTGATTCTTTTGAAGATGAATTCTCGATGGAAGCATTCAATCTTTACGGCGCACTGTCAATGGCAAATGCTGGACCTAACACAAATGGTTCTCAGTTCTTCATCGTTCAGATGAAAGATGTCCCAGCTCAAATGTTATCACAATTAAAGCAAGGTGGCTGGCCAGAAGAAATCGTTGATGCTTACGGTGAAAAAGGTGGTACACCTTGGTTAGACCAGAAACATACTGTTTTCGGTCAAGTTATCGAAGGATTAGACGTTTTAGAAGCCATTGCTGCTGTTAAAGTAGGACCACAGGATAAACCGGTTGAAGATGTAACAATTGAAAAAGTTGAAATCCTCAAGTAATCCCGAGTAAATCAATAAGTCATGAAATGTTCATGACTTATTGATTTTTTTTAATTATAGCGTGCTATAATTTTTAGGGATTAGGAGATGATGAATCATGATGGAATTTCTATATTTTCCGGAAAATAAAATGGAATATATCCCTGCAGTCATTACACTGGCTATTTTTATGATACTGGCATACGTTACATTCCGTTATTTTAGAAATCATGCTTCAAAAGAAGAAGCAAAGATGGAAGCATTCGAACAGGATGTCCTGAGAAAACTTGAGAACAAGGAACTGAAAAATGAACGCAGTATTTAATATCGAACTTTATAAATTACTTGCAGACTGGAATCCGATGCATTTCGAAGATCCGACGATGGGTGACCATGAAATCTATGACTGTATGGACCTGATTCATCAGAAAAAGAGCAGAGAAGAAACGATTGAAGGCATTCAGTCCATTTATCGTTATGCGTTTGATAGTGCACCAGCTGAAGCAGACGTGAACCGGGTTCTTGACCGTGTCGAGCTGCTTAACCAGACGTGCGAACTCTAGTTACTTCCGTCCTCTTTATGATACACTGATAGTATTGATTAAAGAGGTAAAGGAGGGATGATGATGACGAAATATCACAAGGGTCAGTTCGTCAAAGTGAAAGTCACGGGAATCCAGCCGTACGGTGCATTTGTAGAAACTCTGGACCACGTTGAAGGACTTATTCACATCTCAGAAGTCATGAACGATTATATCCATAATTTAAACGTCTTCTTATCAGTAGGGCAGATTGTGAAGGCAAAAGTACTTGATGTGTCGGCTGATGGTAAACTCAATCTGACACTCAAAGAGAATGACTATTTCAGACGTCAGGAACGAAAAAAAGAAAAGAAATCTGTTCTGGATGAAATCAATCAGGAACAGACGATTGGTTTTGAATCACTGCGGCAGAAGCTGCCAGAATGGATTAACAAATCAGATAAATATTAAGGACATAACTGAATATAGGTCATGTTCTTTTTTTGTATGTTTAACCTAAAATAAGCATAAATATTTTTCTTCACAATTTATTGCAAAGGACTTGAAAGTAAGACACTTTTTGTTCATTATTAAGGATGTAAGGGTTTTCTATGAACCTAATTTTAGGAGGGACAATAATGATTCCATATAAACACGAACCATTTACTGATTTTACTGTTGCAGAAAATCAGGAAGCAATGAAAAAAGGCCTTGAAACAGTTAATAACTACTTAGGTCAGGACTATCCACTGATCATTGGTGGCGAACGCATCATGACAGAAGATAAAGTTCGTTCATACAACCCATCTAAAAAAGATGAAACAATCGGATATATCTCTAAAGCAACACAAGAACATGCTGAAAAAGCAATGGCTGTCGCTAAAGAAACATTCGAAACTTGGAGAAAATCTTCTCCTGAATTCCGTGCAGACGTATTATTCCGCGCAGCTGCAATCATCCGTCGCCGCAAATGGGAATTCTCAGCACTTCTGATTAAAGAAGCAGGGAAACCTTGGAACGAAGCAGATGCTGATACAGCAGAAGCAATCGACTTCCTTGAGTTCTATGGCCGCGAAATGTTACGTCTTAAAGACGGCGTTAAAGTAGAAAGCCGTCCAGGTGAATTCAACCGTTATGATTATATTCCATTAGGTGTAGGTGTTGTTATCTCACCTTGGAACTTCCCGTTCGCAATCATGGCAGGAACAACTGTAGCGCCGCTTGTAACAGGTAACACAGTACTTCTTAAACCATCTTCAAACACATTAGTGGTTGCTTACAAATTCATGGAAGTGTTAGAAGAAGCGGGTATGCCTAAAGGTGTTGTTAACTTTATCCCAGGTTCTTCACGTGACATCGGTGACTTCATTGTTGACCATGTTGACACTCGTTTCATCTCATTCACTGGTTCACGTGATGTAGGTGTCCACATCTATGAACGCGCTGCAAAAGTACACGAAGGTCAATTAAACCTTAAACGTGTAATCGCTGAAATGGGCGGTAAAGATACAATCGTTGTTGACTCAGAAGCAGATCTTGAACTGGCAGCTGAATCAATCGTGAAATCAGCGTTTGGTTTCTCTGGTCAGAAATGTTCAGCCTGCTCACGTGCTATCATCGTTGAAGATGTCTACGATGAAGTAGTGGCTAAAGTTAAAGAAAAGACAGAAAAATTAACAGTGGGTAATACTGAGACAAATGAACACTTCATGGGTCCAGTTATCGATGAATCTTCTCTTAATAAAATCAAAGAATATATTGAAATCGGTAAACAAGAAGGTGAACTTCTTGTCGGTGGTACAACAGACGAAGAAGAAGGTCACTTCGTTCATCCAACAGTCTTTGTTGGACTCAATCATGATGACCGCATCATGCAGGAAGAAATCTTCGGACCTGTTGTCGGTATCGCTAAAGCGAAAGACTTCACAGAAGCGATTAAATTCGCGAACAATACAGATTACGGTTTAACAGGTGCTGTTATCACAAATAACCGTGAGCATTTAGAAGAAGCACGTCGTGACTTCATGGTAGGTAACCTTTACTTCAACCGTGGCTGTACAGGCGCAATCGTTGGTTACCAGCCATTCGGTGGCTTCAAAATGTCAGGTACGGACTCTAAAGCGGGCGGTCCTGATTACTTAGTCCTTCATATGCAAGGTCGTACATCATCAGAAATGCTTTAATAAAAAAACTACAGTAGTGCTTTTTGAGCACTACTGTTTTACTAAAAGGGGATTATTATGACTAAATCAACTGAAATCATTGAACAGACAAATCATTACGGCGCACCTAACTATCATCCACTTCCGATCGTTATTTCTGAAGCTGAAGGTGTCTGGGTAAAAGATCCTGAAGGCAATAAATATATGGATATGTTATCTGCTTATTCAGCAGTTAACCAAGGTCACCGTCATCCAAAAATCATCCAGGCTTTAAAAGATCAGGCCGATCATGTGACACTGACTTCTCGTGCATTCCATAGTGATCAGCTCGGACCATGGTATGAAAAGATCTGTAAACTGGCAGGTAAAGATATGGTACTGCCGATGAATACAGGTGCTGAAGCAGTTGAGACTGCGATTAAGGCGGCACGTCGCTGGGCATATGATGTCAAAGGTGTAGCGAAAGACCAGGCAGAAATCGTAGCGATGAAAGGTAACTTCCACGGTCGTACAATGGCTGCAGTTTCTTTATCAAGCGAAGCAGAATATCAGCGTGGTTATGGCCCGTTGCTTGGCGGCTTTAAGCTTGTAGACTTCGGTGATATCGAACAGATTAAAGCAGCAATTACACCGAACACAGCTGCAGTTTTACTTGAGCCTATCCAAGGTGAAGCGGGTATCAATATTCCTGCTGACGGCTTCCTGAAACAAGTGCGTGAAGTTTGTGACGCTAATAATGTTCTGTTTATTGCTGATGAAATTCAGGCAGGTCTTGGTCGTTCTGGTAAACTTTTCGCGACGGACTGGGATAATGTCAAGCCTGATATGTACATCTTAGGTAAAGCACTTGGCGGCGGTGTCTTCCCGATTTCATGTGTATTAGCTGACAAAGAAATCCTTGAAGTCTTCAATGCGGGATCACACGGTTCTACATTCGGTGGTAATCCACTTGCTTGTGCCGTTTCTATCGCAGCACTTGATGTCTTAGTTGATGAAAAATTATCTGAGCGTTCACTTGAACTGGGTGAATACTTCAAAGCAGAACTTCAGAAAATTGATAATCCAATCATTAAAGAAGTACGCGGTAAAGGACTCTTCATCGGTGTTGAATTAACTGAAAATGCTCGTCCATACTGTGAACAGTTGAAAGAACTAGGTCTCTTATGTAAAGAAACACATGACACAGTGATCCGTTTTGCACCACCTCTTATCATTTCTAAAGAAGAACTTGACTGGGCGTTAGAACGCGTGAAACAAGTATTTGCTAAATAGGTTGGTAGCGTTTTCAAAAAATATGAGTTAAGCCTTTTATTGTGAATTAAATATGTTACAATAATTGAGAACTAAAGTATTGAAAAAGAGGCGAAGAGGATATGGCAGAGCACGAAAACTTAGTAAAATCATCACAGATCATCATAAAAGATGCACTTGATAAATTAGGTTTTGATGAGGGAATGTACGAATTAGTGAAGGAACCGATGCGTTTATTAACAGTACGTATACCGGTCCGTATGGATGATGGGACAGTGAAAACTTTCACTGGTTACCGTGCGCAGCATAATGATGCTGTAGGTCCCACTAAAGGGGGCGTACGTTTCCACCCTGACGTAGATGAAGATGAAGTAAAAGCATTATCAATGTGGATGACATTGAAGTGTGGTATCGTCGACTTACCTTATGGTGGGGGTAAAGGCGGTATCGTCTGTGATCCTCGTCAGATGAGTATTCATGAGGTAGAACGTTTATCACGTGGTTATGTCCGCGCGATTTCACAGATTGTAGGACCGACTAAAGATATTCCAGCGCCAGACGTCTTCACTAACTCACAGATCATGGCGTGGATGATGGATGAATACAGCAAAATGGATGAGTTCAACTCACCAGGATTTATTACAGGGAAGCCGATTGTACTGGGTGGTTCTCAAGGTCGTGACCGTTCTACAGCACTTGGTGTAGTCATCGCGATTGAAGAAGCAGCTAAACGTCGAGGTAAAACGATTAAGGATTCACGTGTTGTTATCCAAGGGTTTGGTAACGCAGGTAGCTTCTTAGCGAAATTCCTTTACGATGCAGGTGCTAAAGTCATTGCAATCTCAGATGCACACGGGGCACTTCACGACCCAAATGGATTAGACATTGATTATTTACTCGATCGTCGTGACAGCTTCGGAACAGTCACTAATTTATTCGAAGATACTATCTCAAACAAAGAATTATTTGAACTGGACTGCGATATCTTAGTGCCGGCTGCAATCTCTAACCAGATTACAGAAGACAATGCACATGATATTAAAGCGGAAATCGTTGTAGAAGCGGCTAATGGCCCGACAACGATGGAAGCGACTAAAATCCTGACTGAACGCGGCATTCTGCTTGTTCCGGACGTACTGGCAAGTGCAGGTGGCGTCACGGTTTCTTACTTCGAGTGGGTACAGAATAATCAAGGTTATTACTGGACTGAAGAAGAAGTAAACGAAAAGCTACGCGAAAAATTAGTGCGTGCATTCGATAACATCTACTCTCTTGCGCAGACTAGAAATATTGATATGAGACTTGCTGCTTATATCGTCGGTATCAAACGTACAGCTGAAGCTGCACGTTACCGCGGATGGGCATAATATAAAAGGACTCCTTTTGGGGTCCTTTTTTTGAGCAGTTTATTTCTTAGTTTGAGGTGAACCGTCTACAATAGAAGTACTTATTAGAGGAGGTTTATGATGAATTCATTTACATTTTACAATCCGACACAGCTTGTGTTCGGTAAAGACAGTATCGAAAAACTGCCACAAATGATCAGTCAGTTTACTGAAGGTAAAAAAATACTGGTGACTTATGGCGGCGGCAGCATCAAAAAGTCGGGACTACATACGAAAATTATGAATTTACTGGCAGACTACGAAGTATATGAATTCGGAGGCATTGAACCGAATCCACGTCTCTCTACAGTGAAAAAAGCAGTAGCGATTGTTAAAGAAAAAGAGATTGATTTTATCCTTGCTGTAGGGGGCGGCAGTGTCATTGACGGCACAAAATTAATTTCTGCTGCAAGCAAACTGGACAACGATCCATGGGATATCGTGACGCGTAAAGTCACACCGACTGCAGTAGTGCCATTCGGTACTATCCTGACGATTTCTGCAACAGGCTCTGAGATGAACTCAGGATCAGTGATCACAAACTGGGAAACGAATGAGAAGCTAGGCTGGGGTTCGCCTCTTGTCTTTCCTAAATTCTCACTGCTGAACCCTGAAATTTTGTATACATTACCTGAAAATCAGACGGTAAACGGTATCGTCGATTCAATGAGTCATTTGATCGAACAGTACTTCAATGAAGCGGATAACAGTGCGATTGGCGATGCGATGATTGCCGGTGTGATGAAACAAATTATGTCAGCAGGACGTACTGCCTTATCACAACCGGATAATTACGAAGCGCGTGAGACATTAATGCTCGGCGCGACAGTCGCTTTAAACGGCTTTATGCGTATGGGTTATAACGGTGACTGGGCAACGCACAACTTAGAACATGCTGTCAGTGCGGTACATGACATTGCCCACGGTGCAGGACTAGCGATTCTATTCCCGGCATGGATGAAGTATGTCAGTCAGCATCAACCTGCGCGTTTTGCACAGTTTGCAGAAGATGTCTTTGACGTCGATCAGAATCTTTCTGAAAGTGAGAAAGTTGAGGCAGGTATTAAAGGACTTGAAGATTACTGGCAGTCTATCGGTGCACCGAGCAGACTCAGTGATTTTGAGATCACTGCAGAGGATTTTGAAACCTTTGCAGATAAGACCTTATTCAATGGACCATTCGGTAACTTCTATCAGTTAGATAAAGAAGCAGTGATGGAAATCTATAAGCTCGCTGAATAAGTTAAAAGGGAAGGCACTATAAGAGTGCGTTCCCTTTTTTGAGTTGTGCTAACACAGCCTCTGTGCCTGTACATCCATGTGCAATATAGGTCGCACCTTTCTCCTGCGCCACTTTCACGAGCTCCTTAGCAATAAGGGGGCGGCTCAAGGCAGAGACGAGCGGATAAGTCTGCTCATACAGGCTGTTTCCTTTAATGGCGTAGCTTAAATAATCCTGAGCAAACGTTTCTACTTTATCGAGCATGATTGATTCTGAAGCGCCTACCTTTAAAGCTTTCTCCTTAATAAGTGTCAGATCTTTATTTTCTCCGACATTCAGGCAGCAGGCGATGACCTCATAGCCTTGATCGACTAACCACTGGATAGCGACACTAGTATCAAGACCTCCGGAATAGGCAAGTACAACTTTTTCAGACATAAATAAAACCTCCATACAATTTTATAAATATTAATAATAATGATTTATTATTCAATAAAGACTAACACATTATATTGTTTTAGCTCAAGTATTTTTATTCTAATTTATGAATATATATTATTTTTAATCATGTTGATGGCGAATATTTTACGAGTGGCGCCGACTACGCCACTCACGGACATAATCCAGATTGAGTGGCGTCAACCGCGCCACTCGCGGGCCAAATTCTATTTGAGTGGCGCTAACTAGGCCACTCGCGGGCAGAATCCTATTTGAGTGACGCTAACCGCGCTACTCACGAACAGAATCCAGTCTGAGTGGCGTCACCTAATTCAATCAATCTGTTACCAAATCGCCATATTCTCGTTCTACATTCATTGAGAAGTCCATAAGTTTCAAGTAAAATGAAAGGGAATTCAATTACAGGAGGCTATTCAGATGACACATATCAAATTTGATTATGAAACAGCTCTAACATTTCTCGGCCAGCACGAACTGGATCAGATGAGAGACCTTGTCAAAAATACGCATCATACCATTCACGAAGGTTCAGGTGCCGGTAGTGACTACCTAGGATGGGTAAACCTGCCCGAGGATTATGATAAAGAAGAGTTTGCACGCATCAAAGAATCTGCAGAAAAAATCAAGTCAGATAGTGAAATCCTGCTTGTCATCGGTATTGGTGGTTCTTACTTAGGAGCCCGTGCCGCTATTGAGATGTTATCAGGTACATTTGATAACTTTGCACCTCAAGAAGGTCGTCCGCAGATTATTTTTGTCGGTCATCACCTCTCTTCAACTTACGTCAGTGACCTGATTCAGTATATCGACGGAAAAGATTTCTCAATCAATGTCATTTCTAAGTCAGGCACAACGACTGAACCGGCTGTCGCATTCCGTATCTTCAAGAAAATCTTAGAAGAGAAATACGGCAAAGAAGAAGCTAAATCCCGTATCTATGCGACAACTGATAAAGCGAAAGGCGCTCTTAAATCACTGGCAGATACAGAAGGATATGCAACGTTTGTTGTACCGGATGATGTCGGTGGCCGATACTCTGTTCTGACAGCTGTAGGCTTACTGCCAATAGCGGCAGCAGGTATCTCAATCGATGAGATGATGCAAGGTGCAGCAGCTGCTCGTGCAAATCTCTCTAGCTCAGAACTTGAAGATAATATCAGCTATCAATATGCAGCGATTCGTAACATTCTGTATAACAAAGGCTACACGATTGAAATGCTGGTCAACTATGAACCAAGCCTGATGTATTTCAATGAATGGTGGAAACAGTTATTCGGCGAATCAGAAGGTAAAGACTTTAAAGGCATCTATCCATCAAGTGCGAATTTCTCTACTGATCTTCACTCACTTGGCCAGTATGTTCAGGAAGGACGCCGTGATATCTTCGAGACTGTCGTAAAAGTCGCATCACCACGTGCTGACATAACGATCGAGAAAGACGAAAACGACTTAGATGGACTGAACTTCTTAGCTGGTGAAACACTGGACTTCGTTAACACGAAAGCTTTCCAGGGTACGCTTCTTGCTCATACTGATGGCGGTGTACCGAACTTAGTAGTGGAAGTACCTAAACTCGATGCTTTTACTTTTGGTTATCTTGTATACTTCTTCGAACTCAGCTGTGCAATGAGCGGTTATCTGCTCGGTGTGAATCCATTTAATCAGCCGGGTGTGGAAGCATATAAACAGAATATGTTCGCACTCCTCGGGAAACCTGGATTTGAAGATAAGAAAAAAGAACTTGAAGAACGTCTCAATCAATAATATTCATCAGAAAACCGCGTATAGCGGTTTTCTTTTTATTTTCAGGTGGATAGTATAAACTAGTAATAAATACTTAAAAGAAGGTCAATTCATGTTTCATGATTTATTTACACCTGAGACGCTGCAGTTCTGGGTAGAACAGCATCCGCTATGGGGCTTGTTTCTCGGTTTTTTCCTGCCTTTTGCTGAAGCCTTTCTGCCTGTCCTGCCGATTGTGGTATTTGCCGTAGTGAATGCCAATGCATTTGGGCTGCCGCTCGGATTTTTTCTGACTTGGTCAGGTGCTGTATTAGGCGCTTATGCTGTCTTCATGGTTGTCAGGCGATATGGTCAGAGTCGTTTCGTTAAAAAACTGAATCGTCATCCGTATGTTGAAAAAATGATGTGGCGGATTAATGAGCAAGGCGTCATACCCCTTTTTGTACTGCTCTGTTTTCCGTTTACCCCATCGTTTTTGATCAATATTGTCGGCGCACTATCTAACATTAAGCAACGTCATTATTTACTGGCAACGATGACTGGAAAAGCGGTTATGCTTCTGCTTCTGAGTTACATCGGTTCTGATTTAAGATCATTTATTACTCAGCCGCTTAAGTCTGTTGCCGTGATTGTGATACTTGCTGCACTCTGGTTCATCGGTAAGAAAGTAGAAGCGTATTATCATGCGCATGGGGGCCGAAAATGAAGAAATGGCTCTGGACTATCATCAGCTTTCTCATCTTCCTCGTGATTTTTCGTTCTTTTCTTCTGACATCGTACATAGTGGACGGCCAGTCCATGGAACCTGCACTGCCGGACGGTGAACTGGCATTTGTAAATGTGATAGGTGATGTCGTAAAGCCTGTAGAAACCCATGATATTATTTTTTTCAAAGTCAACAATCAGACGTTTGTCAAAAGAGTGGTCGCAACGCCGCATGACTATCTGTCTGTTCATCGTCAATATCTGTATGTCAATGGAGAAAGGTATTCAAAGCAGCGTGCAGATTATCAGGACCTGCTGAATATCAATGGACAATACGGGCAAGTCCTCCCTGAAAAATGTTATATTGTATTAGGAGACAATCTGAAAGAGAGTGTCGATTCAAGAACATTTGGCTGTGTGAATGAAAATGAGATTATAGGTAAAGTCATAGGTCACTTTGACCTGAAATTTAATGAATGAGGTGTCTTGTTTGAAAAAGGAGATTTTTGAGTGGCTGATTGCGATCATTGTTGCGGTCGCACTTTACTTTGTCATCCATCAGTTTTTATTCTTAGTTTATACGATTAATGGAGATTCGATGCATCCCACACTGAAAAATGGTGAGAAGGTCATCGTCAATAAAATAGGTTATACAATCGGAGAGATACATAAAGGTGATGTCGTTGTCTTCCATGCGGATAAGACAGATGATTATGTTAAACGCGTTATCGGTACAGGTGGCGATAAAGTCAGCTATAAAGACGATGAGCTCTATGTCAATGGTAAGAAAGTAGATGAGCCTTATTTAGATGAAAATAAGCTATCTAAGACAAACGTTCAGCTCACTGAAAACTTCTCTGTGAAGGATATTACTTCTCCGTCCGTAGATACGATTCCAGACGGTAAGTTACTTGTCCTGGGTGATAACCGTGAAGTCAGTAAGGATAGCCGGTACTTCGGTCTGATTGATGAAGATCAGGTCGTCGGTGAAGTAGCGCTTCGATTCTGGCCGTTCAATGTATTTCATTACAATTTTGATCCAGCTCAATAAGAACCAAACACTTTTTATATCCGTATAAAAAGTGTTTTTTAATAAGGGGGATATTATGTCAGTTCAGTTATTACTCGGTCGACGAGGCAGCGGCAAAACACATCGCATCATGGAATCGGTTAAAAATGCGATCCGTGAAGTGCCGCTCGGAGATCCGATTATTATTATCACACCGAAGCAGAGTACTTATACTTTTGAACAGCAGTTAGCCCGTGACCCTGAAATCAAAGGGAGTCTTCGCGCCTCAGTATACGGTTTTGACCGCTTATCATGGCGTATTTTAAGTGAGGAGGGCGGCCTGACTGAAGATATGATCTCAAGCTCCGGCGTTGAGATGCTGGTGCATATGATTTTAAAAGAACAGCAGGAACATTTAGAGTTGTTCCGTTCATCTGCACGTTTTTATGGTTTCAGTCAGAAAGTGACAGAAGCCATCAAAGACTTTAAGAAGTATGATGTCAGCGCAGAGATGCTTGAAAACTTCAGTATGGACGATTCATTTCCAGTCAGAACGCAGCACAAATTACATGATATATCATTGATATACAAGCTGCTTGAGACTGAACTTTCGGGACATTACACACAGGCAGAAGATATCCTGCATTTTCTTTATGACAGAATCCCGAATTCTGAAACGATTCGTAAAGCTGATATATATATCGATGGGTTTCATAACTTTACTGCACTTGAATACCAGGTCATTCAGCAGCTCGCTAAATATGCTAAATCAATGACGCTGACATTGACGGTTGATTTATCAGCCATGAATGAAACGTTCAGAAAGACATTTGAGACCTATAATTTACTGACAGAAACCTTTCATGCAGCGGATGTCACCGTGCATGTTGAGCAGCTGGCGGACACTGCACGGTTTAAAAACCCTGCGCTCGCTCTGATTGAAAAGCAGTTTGATGCGCTCCTCCCTGCAACAGGTCAGGCAGAAGGTATGACGATTAGTGAAGCGGCCAGTATGCGCAAGGAAGTTGAACATGTCGTCAGAACCATCCATAGACAGGCACGAACAGGCCGTTATCGTTATGCGGATACAGCAGTCCTTTACCGGGATGACAACTATATCAATCTCTTTAAAGAATATTTCTCAAAATACCATATTCCATTTTATACAGACAAGAAAGAACAGATGATTCATCATCCGGCAGTCGAACTGGTGCGCTCTTTACTCGATTTCATCAGTCAGCCCTGGCAGACGGAGCATCTGTTCAGAGTATTAAAAACGGGACTTCTGTCGCGCCGTTTTGATATGGAGAATGATCAGCTGCTGATTGATATGCTTGAGAATACAGTCATAGAACGCGGACTGTCTTTTAATCGCTGGCTTGAAGACGCGCGGTTCTTCTATGATAAGCGCAAACCATACGGCGAAGAAGAATGGCAGCAGATGAATCAGTTCAGAACGTATATCACACCGCTGATGACCCGGATTCTGAGTCTTCAGGATGTGACGAATGCGCATGATTTTGCGCTCGAGCTCTATCAGTTTTTAGAAGAAATTAAGCTGCCTGATTATTTGATGGCTGAAAAAGACCGACTTGCTAAACAGGGTCTGAATAGTGAAGCACTTAACAACGAGCAGGTTTATACAGGTATTATCAGTCTTTTAGATGAACTGGTGGAGATGCTTGCAGATAAAGCGACCGACTTTCAGACGATGAAGGACATGCTGGATGTCGGTCTGACGACGCTTGAGTTTTCCAGTATCCCGCAGGCACTGGACGAAGTACAGCTTCTCAATATGGATCTTGCGCGTATTGAAAACACGCCATGTGTCTTTGCTGTCGGATTCAATGAGGATGTTCTTCCTAGAGCGAATAAAGACAATGCACTGATCACGGATCAGGATAAATCATTTGTGGAAGCAGCAGCTGACGTCAGACTGGCGCCATCAAGTCTTGCGTTGACAATAGATGAAAGTTTCGTTGCGTATCAAGTGCTGACCCATGCGTCAGAAGCGCTGCATATCACTTACAGTCTGATGGATGAAGGCGGAAGTGCGAGACAGCCGTCCAGCTACATCAGTCAGCTGAAGGCCATATTCCCTGACCTTAAAGTAAGGCATCTAAGCGCTGAACAGGACCCGGAAACGTTAATTGAAACGATTGCAGCTGGCGTCAGTCACGTTATTGAACAGCAGGATAATCCTGAATGGCAGTATGTACAGGAATGGATGAATCAGTTTGCTGTCTTCCGCAGCATCATCAGTCTGCGGGATTATCGTAATCAGACTGTTCAACTGGATGAAGCGCGGACACGAAAAATATACGGTAACGAAATCAAGGCAAGCGTTTCTAGATTTGAGACCTATAACAATTGTCCATTTAAACATTTTGCAGCACACGGGCTTGCACTCAACATCAGACAGCCCTTTGAGTTCCAGAACTTCGAGCTCGGTAATATTTTCCACCATGCACTTAAAATGATTTCCGAGGAAATCAAGGACAGAGTTGTCACAATGGATAAAAAAGAGCTGCAGCAGTACGTCGAAGTGACCTTGCAGAGTCTAATTCCGGATGTTCAGTACCAGGTGCTTTATTCTAAAGCATATTATCAGTATATGGTGCGTCAGATCACTAAAATTCTGACAGAGACTCTATCTGTTATTCAGCTGCAGCAGTCCCGCACACATTTCCGCATGTCGCGTTTTGAGCAGAGTTTCTCAGGCGATCCAGTACGAAAAGAACAGTTCCGGGCAGCTAAAATATATACGGAGCAGGGTGTGCCGATTTCTATCAGAGGACAGATTGACCGCATTGATCTTTTAAAGGGAGATGACCGGGATTATGTCAGTATTATTGACTACAAATCGTCTGGACATGCGCTTCATTTAAACGAAGTTTACTACGGGAAGCAGATGCAGATGCTGACTTATATGGATGTTGTGCTGCAAAATGCTGACCAGCTGACGCCGCATACGCTGGATCCAGCGGCGATGCTTTATTTCCATGTTCAGCAGCCCTATCTGAAGTATGGACTTAAAAAGGAGACTGCTGAACATGCGAAGCGCTATATTGAAGCTTATAAGCTGGAAGGATTTGTCGTGGACGATCTGGATATAGCTGCAAAACTGGATACTGAACTGGAGGCAGGCGTTAAATCGAGTGTCATTCCAGTCACTATGACAAAAAAAGGTGTTTTCGACAGTCGATCAAAACGTCTGTCTAAAGAAGAGATACATGCACTCATTGATATCAATAGAAACAATTACGTCCAGACAGCGACTGCAATTATGGACGGTGAGACTAAGGTAGCACCACTTGAATTCAATAAGCAGCTGCCTTGTCAGTTCTGTAACTTCAGGTCAACGTGTCATATCGATCCATTAGTCAACGGTGACGATGTCAGACATGTCGATGAAAAGATAGATGTCAAAGCACTTTTGAAAGGAGAGACAGATGAGAACTAAACCAATCGATGCCCAGTGGACAGATGCACAGTGGCAGGCCATTATAGCTGGCGAGTCAGATGTCCTCGTTGCAGCAGCAGCGGGAAGCGGTAAAACAGCTGTACTTGTCGAAAGAATTATCCAGAAGATTATTCATGAAGAGATGGGACTGGATGAACTTCTCGTCGTCACATTTACAAATGCCAGTGCCAAAGAAATGAAGGAAAGAATCCATCAGGCGATCAGGCGGGAAGTCATCAACCATCCGACTGATCATCTCAAAGAACAGCTTGTTAAAATCCATGCCGCCGAGATTTCAACATTGCATAGATTTTGTCTCAATCTGATTGAACAGTATTATTATACGATAGATTTAGATCCTGTATTCAGGACGGCGAGTGATGAAGAAGGAACACTTCTTTTGATGCAGTCACTCGATGAAGTCATGGAGAAGCACTATGAATCGCCAACTGATGCTTTTCTGAAGACGAATCTTCATCTGTCAAGCGACAGGAGTGATCAGTCTCTCCGGGATGCAGTACAGAAGCTCTATTATTTTGCAGTGGCAAATCCAGCACCGAAAGAATGGCTGATGCACCTGCCGGACCTTTATAGAGAGATATCACTCAGTCATCCGATAATCGAAGCGATGCAGGCATCTGTCATTACAGAAGTCAAACGTGCACTGACGCTTTTCAGAGAGGCGGCAGCTGAACTGGATAGTCCGGTCTACGAAAAACAATATTTAAAAGCTGAAGCTTATATTGATCAACTGGAGCAGATCAGCGGAGATTATACGGCACTCTATCACCGTCTGACTGAACTCGAAAACTGGTCGACGCCGCCTTTCAGATTTAAAAAAGATCTTGAAGATATGCGTCTTGATGCGGATGAAGAAGATCGCATTAAAGCACAGTTCAATCAGGCGAAGGAAATTTTGAATGCGGTTAAGACAGATTATTTCTTCGCGTCGCCTGAAGACATGATACAGGACTTACATGAGATGGCAGATGAGATGACATTGCTCGGTCAGCTGACGAATGAGCTGATTGAGACATTCAGCCGTAATAAGCGTGAGCGGAAGATACTGGACTTCACAGATTATGAACATCTGGCGCTTGATATTTTACTGAAAAACGGACAGCCGACGCCGATTGCCCTTAACTTGCAGCAGAAGTATCAGGAGATTCTGGTCGATGAGTACCAGGATACTAACCGCGTGCAGGAAACGATTCTGCAGAGCATCAATAACGGGCATCTATTTATGGTAGGGGACGTCAAGCAGTCCATTTATAAATTCCGTCAGGCAGAACCCGGTCTTTTCCTTGATAAATATAAACGTTTTGATGGAACAAATGGGCAGGTCATCGATCTATCACGTAACTTCCGTTCACGGCGTGAAGTGATTGAAGACACGAACGGCGTGTTCAGCAGAATAATGGACGAGGCAGTCGGTGAAGTCGATTACGATGAACGCCAGCAGCTGTACTTCGGTGCAGCATTCGATGACGCGCCTCATCAGACGGAACTGAATGTCATCATCAAGAATGATGAACCGCTCGAGAGTGAATGGATCGCCCGCAAAATTATGGATATAGTCGCGCATGGCGAAGTTTATGATAAAAAACAATATCGACCGGCGTCTTTCCGAGATATTGTCATCCTGCAGCGGCAAGTCTCAAATACTGCAGCACTGCAGCAGACCTTTAAAAAATACGATATTCCGTTTCATGTCAACAGCCGTAGCGGCTATTTTGAAACAGATGAGATACGGACGATAATCAGTCTGCTACGCATCATTGATAATCCGCTGCAGGATAATCATTTAGTTGGTGCCCTGCGTTCACTCCTGTTTCAGTTCAATGAAGAAGAACTCGTCGACTTGAGACAATCCAGCCAATATTTTTACCAGGATATGCTGGAGTACGCAGACACTTACCGGACCCCCCTTGCTGAAAAAGTAAAACACTTTATCAAGTTGCTGGACCATTATCGCAGTGCAGCCAGAACGATAGGTGTCAGACAGCTGCTTGAAATGATTTATGAGGAACAGTATGTCGTCGAAAAATTCTCAATGCTCGTCGGTGGTGAGCAAAGACGCGCCAATCTGTTAGGACTGCTGGCTAAATCTGAGGATTTCGAACGCTCAAGCTACAGGGGTCTGTTCCAGTTCATCAGATATGTGGACAATATGATTGATAAAAATAAAGATTTCGGTGAAGTGAACATCTTATCTGAAGAAGCGGATGTCGTCAGACTGATGACGATTCACTCGAGTAAGGGACTGGAATTCCCGTACGTCATCTATTCAGAGCTCGGTAAAAAATTCAATATGATGGATTTATCAGGAGCTGTCATCCCTAATCAGAAGCTCGGCGTTGCGATGACTTATTATGATCAGACGCATCATTACAGCTATCCGACGCTTTTCAGTCAGTACTTTAAGAAGGAAGGACGCCGCGAGAGCATCTCTGAATCAATGCGACTGATGTATGTTGCGTTTACACGTGCGAAAGAGCAGCTGATTCTGGTCGGTTCTGCGACAGAAAAAGAACTTGAAGCGTGGCAGCAGCAGGATGCAAAAGATGAGTTTTTCAGACTAAATGCGACGAAACCACTTGAACTGATTGTGGCAACACAGGCACTGGATATGAAGATTATTCGTGAGTTGGATGATGTAACGCATGACGCAGTGGTCACTGATACCATTACAACACCGCGTTCACCTGACTGGCTCGTTGAAAGAGCAGATTATCAGTATCCTTACCTTGAACTCAATAAGCTGCCGACGAAAGAGTCTGTCTCAGATATTAAGCGTCAGACTGAAGTCGATGATGATGCGACCACCTGGACACTCGTCAACCAGTATCAGCTGGAGCGTGCGAGCTACGAGCGGCCAAAATTTATGTCTGAAGTGAAGAAGACGGCAGCAGAACGGGGTACACTGATGCATACGGTCATGCAGCATTTTCCATACGATGGTGCTGTTAAAAATAAAGCTGATATTGATAGTCTGCTGCAAGCGCTCATTGATAAAAAAATCATCTCAGAAGATGATAGCAGACTCATCGATCAGGAAGCGCTTATTCGTTTTTCTGCGTCAGAACTATACCAGAAGATGTCTGAAGGAGAACGCTATACTGAATTACCGTTTGTTATCGGCAAATCCTATCTGACGGGGCAATTGATAGAAGGAGCGCCGGTCGAACCGCTTGTTCAGGGGATGATTGACTGTGTCTATAAGCTTGAGGGGCAGTACTACTTTGTCGATTTTAAGACAGACCGTCTGATTCCGAGACTGGGCGGCTCTATGCATGATGCAGCACTAGAGGCGCGAAAACGATATGCGGTTCAGATGTATTACTATCAGAAAGCTCTTGAAGAAATGCTGAAACAGCCGGTTAAAGGCTATCTTTATTTCTTCGATTACATGGAACTCGAGGTTGAATCATGAAACATGTGTTAGTGTTAATCGGTTTACTAGCTTTAATATTAGAAGGCAGCCTGAAAATGGCGCACCCTTTTATGATGACGGTACCTGCTGAATACTTTGAGCAGCCTGAACGCTCGACGTTCCTGCTCACTGTTATTCTGGCATTTGGGGTTGGACAGGCCGTTATTCCGCTTGTCTTGAAACAGATAGACGTGTCTATACGCATGATTTCCATGATCATTGCGTTCGGATTATTAGATAAATGGCTGTTCAGCTCGATGGGCTATATACTTGCACTCGGTCTTGGACTACTGCTTGCACGGTTAATCAAAAAAAGCTGGGTGGGCTATTTGCTTCTTGGTATCGGCGTTTTTATAGTCGCAGTCCCTTTGCTGATTTTATTCTTTTCAAGTGAAACCTTTATGGACGCGGCAAAGTTCCAGGAGATTGTCTCACTTTACAGGTCTCATGACTATTTAAGTTATGTGACGCATAGCTTGATGACGGATTACAGAGTCATCATTGCGACGGCTTTATTTATCATCACGCCTTTACTGCTGATTGATTTCAGCAGCATGAAGTACAGAGTCTTACCTGGAATTGTCCTGTTTTCTGCCGGTACGATACTGAAGACACTGATGACCCAGACGGAATCTGTTCTTGCTTTCTCTATATTGGCCATGATCGGTGGCCTTCTACAGGGGATTGCGCTTTATCTGATTCTGCGCGGGACTGCTAAACTGGCTGTTGTACCCGCTATCATCATTAGTTCCCTTATGATGATGCTTGCCTTTACAGCGCTCGGTATCGGAGACTATAAAAATCTCGCAGTAGAAGTGGTTCTGATGCGTGGCGTCGTGATATTTGTTGTCGCTGTCATTATCTATTTTGTATTTCAACGGAAAATGCATGCGAATAATTCAAATATTCTGTATAATGAAGAACAAACATAGAAGGAGTGACCACAATGAAATTTCTTTCATTCGAGTATCAAGGTAAAGAAACATACGGCGTTAAAGTAAAACGCGAGGAAGCAGCATGGATTTTACCGAAAGTGTTTGAAGCATTTGGGGATGCTGACTATCCGAAAACATTGCTTGAAGGGTTACAGAAAAATGCAGAAATAGATTTTCAGGAAGCGGTACGCCAGGTGGTATCTAAAGCAGAAGAGCAGGGCGATAAAGAGAGCTACAAAGCACCGTTTGCTGATATCAAATTCCTGCCTCCAGTAACACCGACGAACAACGTCATTGCGGTCGGTCGTAACTATCAGGAACATGCGAAAGAGCTGAATAATGAAGTGGACCGTCTCTACGTATTCACTAAAGCACCATCAAGCTTAGTAGGTGATGGGAATACGATTCCACTACACGCAGATGTGACAAGTCAGCTGGACTATGAGGGCGAACTTGGTATTGTTATCGGTAAATATGGTCACAAGATTCCAAAAGGTCTTGCACTTGATTATGTTTATGGTTATACCATCATCAATGATATTACAGCACGTGATCTTCAGAAGGAGCATCTGCAGGCTTTCTTAAGTAAAAGTTTAATTGGCGGCTGTCCGATGGGTCCATACATCGCTACAAAAGATGAACTGCCGAATCCTGAGAACGTCAACATCGTAACGAAAGTCAATAACGAGATTCGTCAGGACGGTTCAACTTCAGATATGATTCTGAAGATTGACGATCTGATTGCAGAAGTTTCTAAATACGTAGCGCTTCACCCGGGTGATATTATTGCGACAGGTACACCAAGTGGCGTGGGCGCAGGCATGAATCCGCCGGTCTTCCTGAAGTCAGGAGATGAAGTCAAAGTTTCTATTGATGGTATCGGCACATTAGTCAATACGATTGCTGAATAAGTGAGAAGAAAGAAAAGAGCGTTTAGCTCTTTTCTTTTTTGGACATGAATATGTTAAACTGATAGTAAATACATGAAAGGAGGATACAGATGTTACATCTTCATATTTTAAGCTGGATTCTAGCTATCATTCTTTTCTTTGCTGCTTATCAGAACTTCTCTGATCGTCAAGGACCAAGCCAATACTTCAAACCGCTTCATATGGTACTGCGAGTCTTTTTATTACTGACGCTGATCAGTGGCGGTGTCGTGTTCTTCCAGACAATGGGCGGCGGTATGGCAGCTCAGTATGGCATTAAATTTCTGCTGGGTCTGATTACAATCGGTCTGATGGAAATGACACTCGCTAAAAAGAAAAAGAAGAAACCTTCTCGTACTTTCTTCTATTTAGTTATTTTCTTCGCATTACTGACAATCGGCATGGGTATCTGGTTACCTATGGGACCTATTTCAGCAATGTTCAACTAAGCTGATTCTTCGGAATCAGCTTTTTCTTATGAACTTTTTATGAATTAAGCCACAATTTCTGTCTCTTCAAGTATAATTTAAAGTATTAAGCGAATAGAGGGATAGAAATGAAGAAAATGATATTACTGCTGATGGCAGGCCTAATGGTTGCGCCGGCTGCACAAGCACAGGAGAAATCGCAGCCGAGAGTTTATAGTTTAGTCGTTGACCGTTTCTTAAATGGCACAGAAAAAAACAATGCACACATACATAATAATGATGACGATCAACTGCCCTATGGTGGGGATTTTCAAGGGATTGAAAGCAAACTGGATTATATCAAAGATATGGGCTTTAACGTCATCCATATCTCACCGATATTCAAGCATGAACAGAATGATTATCTGGGTTACAAAGTCACGAGCTATGACAAGATTGATGATGTCTACGGCGGCGATCAGCACTTCAAGGAGCTGATCAAAAAGATTCATGAGAAGAAAATGAAAATCGTTGTTGATATGCCGGTCGTCGCAACTAATGATTTTACTGCAGTAAAGACGCCTGTGATGAATGATATCCAGAAAGAATATTACGGCGATACTAAGATTATTGATCTGAAGAATGCGGCTAACCAGCAAAAATATAAGGCAAAAATGGCTGCCTTCGTCAAAGATTATCAAGTAGACGGTCTATCTATGTATACGCTGCAGGATGGCATTGACGCGGATAAAGTGATGCCTGACCTGCCAATGAATATGGCTATTCTGAACAAAGACATGACAGCAGAAAACTTTGATTATGTACAAAAAGAAGAAACGACTTTAAAACTGGCAAACGGATTTAAGAAAACAGATCAGCCATTACCGGATTCATTCGTTAAAAATGAACTGCTCGCAGCAGATAACTTCTTTATGCCACGTTTTACAAAGTATGCCGCGGATGAAAACATGTTTCCGGGTACACGCATTAAGTTACTGCTCAGCTATCTTCTCAGCCAGAAACAGCCGATGAGTATGACTTACGGCACAGAGATTGCGATGAATGGTGGCAAGATGCCTGAAATGCACCAGCTGCTGGATTTCCGAACAGAAAAAGAAGTGACCGACTATTTGAAGGCAACTTCAGGAGTATTTGATAAATATCGTGAAATGTTTGAGGGTAAGATGCAGGTACTCATGAATAAAGCTGGTCATCAGGTCATTCACTATGATACGGGGAAAGTGGACTTTATTTATAATCTTAATAACACAGATAAAGCGACTAAAGTCGAGCTTGGCACTGATGTCGTACCTAAAGGAAAGATGTTAAGTGGACTCTTGATCGGTGACTCCATCCATGAAAAAGAGGGTAAGTTTGAGCTCATCACAAACCGTGAAGAAGCAGAACTGTATGCGATCATTGATGACAGAGGACTGAACATTGGTTACATCATTGCTTCAATCGGTGTCGTTGTTGCATTTACACTGTTTATCATACTGGCCGCAAGAAAATCGAAGCGGAATAGATAGGTGTTTAGTAGGAGTTACTGGCGATAAATAGGATTTATCGCTGATAACTATGGCTAAACGTTGAAAATACATGGGTTACTGGCGATAAATGTGATTTATCGCTGATAACACCCCGCACAACAAATTGAAGACCGCGAGCCCTCACCGGACTTGCGGTCTTCTTCATATCTATTATTTTGCACGATAGCCTATCATATTGACGATATCTTTTGGTGCTGAGAAAGGCGGTGCATAGGCGATTTCGATATCTTTTAAGTCGTCAATCGTCATTTTAGCAATTATCGCAGTTGCTATGACATCCACTCGTTTATCAACACCTTGCTTACCGAAGAAGCAGGCACGTAAAATCTGACGTGTCTCTTTATCGTAATAGACTGATATATGCATCGGATGTGAGCGCGGCATGTATCTTGCCTGTGGATATTGATCGAAGGATACATGTGCTGCACCATATTCTTTCGCTTCTGCTTCACTGATACCTACACTTGCAATGGCATGGTCAAAGAAGCGGATAATATTTGTGCCAAGAAGGCCATTGAATGCTTTCATTTTACCCGCAAGATTTCCCGCGATCAGATTTGCTGCGCGGTGCGCTCCCCATGCAAGTGCGACGGTTGTTTTGGCGCCAGTATGCATATAGAATGTTTCAATTGCATCTCCAAGTGCATAAACATCCTGACTGGATGTCTGGAAATACTCATCTGTCACAATATAACCTTTGTCATTCAGGACAAGGTGACTATTTTCTAAGAAATCGGTATTCGGCGTAATCCCTACTGCTTCGATGACGAGGTCATAGTCTTCAGAAAAACCGGATTTAAATGTAACAGTCCTGCCTTCTATAGTAGCTACTTCATCATTTAACTGGGTCTTAATGGACTCTTCCTTCAGACAGTTCATTAAGTGCGGTAAAAACTGTGCATCCATCGTTTTAAGCAAGCGTTCACTTCGGTGGAGAAGTGTAACGTCAAGTCCGCGATTTTTTAAGTTCTCAATCATTTCGAGACTGATATATCCTGCACCGATGACAAGTGCTTTTCGAACATCATATTGCTCAATATGCTGTTCAATGATATCTGTATCTTCCAGTGTTCTCACCGGGAATGTGATGTCAGAACCTTTAAGCTGAGGTAAACGAACGGCTTTACAGCCGGGACTTAGGATGAGTTTGTCATAGTTCTCTTCTGTCGTAGCATTTGTCAGATGATTGTGAACGATCACAGATTTATTCGCTGTATCAACAGCGGTTACTTCATGGTAGAGATGAACCGCAATTTCTTTTCGTTCCTTGAAAGAATCTGCTGAAGCCTGTACAAGTTTCGAACGGTCTTCGATTTCATTGCCGAGATAATAGGGGAGTCCGCAATTGGCAAAACTCATATCGCGACCCTTTTCATAAACAACGATCTCTGCGTCTGGCAGCTCACGTCTAATCTGTGAGGCCACGGTTGCGCCACCTGCGACTGCGCCTACTACGATGATTTTCATATTAAGTTCTCCCTTCAAGATTAAAGTAACGAGCTAAAAATACACCGATGCCATCTTCATTGTTGGAAAGTGTGACTTCATCAGCCCGCAACTTCAGTTCCTGGATGGCATTAGCCATGGCAATACCTGTGCCGGCATACTCTATCATCTCGAAATCATTGTCTTCATCGCCAAACGCGATGATATGTTCCTGTTTAATACCTAATGTTTCAGAAACATATTGAATACCGACAGCTTTATTGATTCCTTTTTTGACGATCTCGATGACAGGGTAAGGTGCACCCCAGCGACGATGTTCCAGTTGTTCTGCATAGACATCGCTTAAGTGCTCACGGATAGCAGGGACATGTTCTTCTTCTGCCTGGATCAGAATACTAGTTGGTTCCTCCTGCAATGTGAGATTTAAGTCACCATTTTGAACGACTGGATTACCCATCGTGAAGCCGTGGAACAAGTATTCATCGTGGTAATGGAAATAAATATGGTCTTTCACTTCAGCGATGATATTCTGGATGTTCAAGTCTTCCAGCTGTTCGAATATAGCTTTTGCGATTGATAAATCGAGCGGTTCATGCACAACTTTAAAAGTATCGTCTTTTGGATGATGGATAAAAGCACCATTGAAGTTGACGATCGGTGAATCCAGGCCGAGTTCATTGTAATAAATTTCACTGGCGCGATAGGGGCGACCGGTTGAGATCATCACTTCATGCCCTTGCTCTTTTAATTGCTGAAGAATATTTTTAGTATAAGGTGAAACAGTTTTTTCATCTGTAAGTAAAGTGCCATCGAGATCGAGGCAGATTAAGTGTTTAGCGTTCATCAGTTCAATCCTTTCTGCCATCTATCATATCATTTAATTGGCGATAGTTAAGGAATTTGTTATAGTTAGAGAAAGTGAATGGAAGGAGTGAATAGCATGGAAGAAGCAATGAAAGATAGTATTCTCGGTGCACTGGAAAACGTTATTGATCCAGAGCTTGGAATTGATATCATTAATTTAGGACTTGTTTATCACGTCGATATGGATGATGACGGTATCGTCACTGTTGATATGACTTTAACATCTATGGGCTGCCCAATGGGACCTCAGATTATTGATCAGGTGAAGACAGCACTCGGCGAATTACCAGAAATTAAAGGTGTCGAAGTGAATATCGTCTGGAATCCACCTTGGAATAAAGAAATGATGAGCCGTTACGCTAAGATTGCACTTGGTGTCAGCTAATCAGAAACCCGCAGATTATTTTCTGCGGGTTTTTTTATTCGATTCTGCAGATATTAATTGGACAGCTTTCACAGCTGATTTCATCTTTGAGGTACTGGATGTTTTTAAGCATAATGTACTTACCTTTAACACTGATGATATCATCAGTCTTCAGCTGACTGATGACCCTGTTTATACCTTCTCGGGTCGTGCCGCACAGATTCGCAAGGTCATTATTTGTCATTTCAACATTCAGCAGAATACCTTCTTCCTGCTTAACGCCGTACGTATTGCTGAGTCTGATCAATGTTGAATAGAGCGCTCCTTTTTTGCCGAGGGTAAATAAATCACGCATCTTATATTCATTTTTGCTATTTTCATTCTGCTGCCAGAGCATCCATTCATACTTCATGACTTCATCAGCTAGTAAAGCGGTCTCGAAAGTCTTCAGTTCAATTTTGCGGACAGTGGCAGCTGACTTCACTTTAGCGAAGAGTGAATGTTTCTTAGGACCACATAACAGCGTCACAGCGCCAAAAATAGAACGGCTTGACAGCATCTTCATGGATAGTTCCTTACCATCTTCGACCATACGGTTAATGAGGACGATGCCGCTTTTGATGACATAGATATAGTCCGCCGGGTCTTCTGCCTGATAAATATACTGCCCTGCTTTAAAGGATTCTTCTTTACCGTTATCCAGAATATAGTTGACGACGTTCGTGGCTTCATGAAAATTGATTTGTACCATACTATTCATCCTTGTCCGCTTTTTTTCTATTATAGCATAGACGTTTTTCATAATATGGCACGATTTAAATTTTTCCGATATGAAAAGCATGATGTTTGTCACACGCATAAAATGGATATATAATATTATTAAAGGTCAAATATAGTCAAATGAGGTGGCAATATGAACGCAGATAAAATGACTTACAATGTCCAGACCGCTGTTGAAGCAGCCCAAAGTGATGCCGTAGAACGGAAAATGCAGACCATTGAACCTGAAAGTATTTTACTGCATTTTGCTAAAGATACGGATAGTATGCTGTCCACGGTTTTTGAAAGAGCGAACCTGAACTTAAAAGAATATACCGCTAAACTGGAAGAAAGATTGAATAGTCTGCCCGCAGTCAGTGGTGATAATATGCAGTACGGTCAGTATTTAAGCAATGACTTGAACCAGCTGATACAAAAATCTGAGCAACTGCAAAAAGAAATGTCAGATGACTATTTATCAGTGGAACATCTCATACTGGCAGCCGTTCAGTCTCATGGACTGACACGCGAGTTTGTCGGCAGCAAATCAGAAGTCATTAAAGAAATCATTAATCAGATCAGAGGAGGAAACCATGTGACATCACAAAATCCTGAAGTTCAATATGAAGTACTGAAAAAATATGGGAGAGACTTAGTTGAGGAAGTCCGTAACGGTAAAATGGATCCGGTTATCGGACGAGATGAAGAAGTTCGTAACGCGATTCGTATTTTAAGTCGTAAGACCAAGAATAATCCTATCTTAATCGGGGAACCGGGTGTCGGTAAGACTGCCATAGTCGAAGGACTGGCACAGCGTATCGTTCGTAAAGACGTGCCGGAATCACTTCTGAACAAAACTATTTTTGAACTGGATCTCAGTGCACTAGTTGCAGGCGCTAAATTCCGCGGTGAATTTGAAGAACGTTTAAAAGCCGTGTTAAAAGAAGTGAAGGAAAGTGAAGGACAGATTATTCTGTTCATTGACGAGATTCATATGATGGTCGGCGCCGGTAAAACAGAAGGGGCGATGGATGCCGGCAATATGTTAAAACCGATGCTTGCACGCGGAGAACTTCACTGCATCGGTGCGACTACGCTGAATGAGTATCGTCAATATATCGAGAAGGATTCTGCTTTAGAGCGTCGTTTCCAGAAAGTACTGGTAGCAGAACCGGACGTTGAAGATACTGTCTCTATTCTTCGTGGCCTGAAAGAAAGATACGAAGTATATCACGGTGTTCGTATTCAGGATAGAGCACTCGTTGCGGCAGCTGAACTGTCAGACCGTTATATTACTGATCGATTCCTGCCGGATAAAGCCATCGACTTAGTTGACCAGGCCTGTGCGACGATCCGTACAGAGATGGGATCTAATCCGACTGAACTGGATGCAGTCAATCGTCGAGTACTGCAGCTCGAAATTGAAGAAAAAGCATTGAAAAATGAAGAAGACAGTGCCAGCCGTATGCGTCTTGACGAACTGCAGAAAGAGCTTGCTGATGAGAAAGAGAAACAGCAGATTCTTGCGGCTAAAGTGGAAAAAGAGAAATCACAGATCCAGGTCTTACAGGAAAAACGCTCTGAACTGGATCAATACCGTACACAGCTGGAAGAAGCGCAGAATAACTATGATTTAGCGAAAGCTTCAGAGCTCCAGTATGGTAAGATCCCAGAAATCGAAAAAGAACTGGCACAGCTTGAAGAAGATTTTCAGGAAGAGACGAAAGGTAAGGACCGTCTGATCCGTGAAGTCGTGACAGATGAAGAGATCGGCTACATCGTATCGCAGTGGACAGGTATCCCAATCTCTAAACTAGTGGAAACAGAAAAAGAAAAACTGCTGAAACTATCCGATATTCTGCATGAACGTGTTGTCGGTCAGGACGAGGCAGTCGATTTAGTGGCAGATGCCGTCGTGCGTGCACGTGCTGGCATAAAAGATCCAAACCGTCCGATCGGCAGTTTCCTGTTCCTGGGTCCTACTGGGGTCGGTAAAACAGAGCTTGCCAAAGCACTGGCTAGTACGATGTTTGATTCAGAGAAACATATGATTCGAATCGATATGAGTGAATATATGGAAAAACACGCAGTGGCGAGACTTATCGGCGCGCCTCCAGGTTACATAGGTTATGAAGAAGGCGGACAGCTGACTGAAGCGGTTCGACGTCAGCCCTATTCAGTGATTCTGCTTGATGAAGTCGAAAAAGCCCATAGTGATGTCTTCAACGTACTTCTGCAGCTTCTGGACGAAGGCCGTCTGACAGATGCTAAAGGGCGTATCGTAGACTTTAAAAATACGATCATCATCATGACGAGTAACATCGGTTCACAATACTTGTTGAACGGTATTGAGGACGGTGAGATTACAGATGAAGCGCGCAGTCAGGTCGATGAAGCGCTGCATAGTTACTTCAAACCGGAAATCTTGAACCGTATGGACGATATCGTGCTCTTCAAACCACTCAGCGCAAATGACATGACTTTCATCGTCGACAAATTTGTTGATCAGCTGAACCGTCGTCTGATGGATCAGCACATGTCAGTGACAGTGGATCGATCCGTTAAAGAATGGGTGGCAAAAGAAGCTTATGCGCCAGAATTTGGTGCTCGTCCACTTAAGCGTTTCGTGCAGAGACATATTGAGACGCCTGTCGCTCGTCTTTTACTGCAGAACAGTCTTGCAGAAGGCGCACATATCAATATCACGATGAAGGAAGGCCAACTTGATTTAGAACTTCAATAAAAAAAGCGCAGTAGCTTAAAAATAAGCTACTGTGCTTTTTTAGTGATGATCGGTTGGAATCGGATCATTTGGAATTAATGCAGCCACGATAAGCGCCAGAACAGCGAAAACAACCGCCATGACATTTGCAGTCATCAGATGAAGTTCATTGCCGCCACCTAAGCTCATCAGTACGAAATTGATCATATGGACGAGGATAAAAGCCCATACAAACGTCATAATATAATGCATGTTAAAATCCCCCAATAATTGTTATACTATTGATTATAGAAGAGTTCATAGAAAAAGTATACCCTTACATGAGAGGCGAAATATGAAAAAAATAAGTCTGTTGGTAGCACTAGTTGCTATACTTTTGGTCACCATCTTTTTTTACAGTCGACCCCAGCATCGATTGACGACAATTGGGTTTCTATTTCCGGATTCCATGTATGACCAGACATGGGGAACAGAAGGATACAAAGGAATGCTTGAAATTGCTCAGTCATATGAAACAGCATTCTTTTATGAACAGAATATCAATACGAACGAAGAAATCAAGACTGCTGTCAAACGGATGGCAGACCGAAATGTCCAGGTTCTCTACGGACAAGGTATGGAATTTTCGGATGCATTTAATGAGGTCGCTGCAAAATATCCTGATATTCATTTTGTCGTATTTAACGGTGAATCTAAAGCGGACAATGTCACCATCATTAATATTGATGCCTATACAATGGGCTATTTCGGTGGCATGACTGCAGCACATCATTCTAAGACAGGTCATATCGGTGTCATCGGTTCTTTTAAATCTCAACCAGAGATAGAAGGCTTTAAAGACGGTGCGATATTTGAAAATAAAAATATAAAACTGCATGAATATTACGTCAAGACCTTCAGCTACGACAGCCGGGGTACTGATATTGCAGAGAATTTCATCAAAAATAAAAAAGTAGATGTGCTGTTTCCAGCTGGCGATGGCATCAATGCCGATATCATGTCATATGCAAGAGATCATGATACCAACGTCATCGGTTTTATCAGCGATCAGAGTAACTACGGTCCACAAGTATTGATGAGTACTCAGGTGAAGATCCCAGCCGCTTATGTCAAAGTAGCAAAACTATATGAAGAAGGAAACTTAAAAGGTGGAAGACTGAACTGGGGCATTAAAGAGAACCTGGTGGGCGTGGGTAAACTTTCCAGACGAATGGATAATCAGTTTACGACCCAGTTAAAGAAAGACCTTGCACACTACAAAGAAACAAACTTACTGCCGAGTGGAGAGACGCCTCCTGCTGAACATGATGCCTACCGTCAAGATTGAAATTCAGCTAATTCTGTGATAAATTAGTACCTGGTTATAATAACAGATTATAAGTAGGTGGATAGCGTTGGATATAGGTATAGTCGGTATTGGTGGCTACGTTCCAGAAAAACGGATGACCAATCAGGATTTTGAAGCGTTTCTAGATACATCAGATGAATGGATTACCAAGATGACGGGTATAAAAGAAAGACGGTTTGCAGCAGTGGACGAGGATACGAGTGATCTCGCTTTTATCGCTGCAGAACGAGCGATTAAAGACGCAGGTATCGCTAAAGATGAAATAGATATGGTGCTCGTTGCGACGGCAACAGGTGACCACAAGTTTCCTTCAGTTGCTTGTCAGCTGCAGGAACGTTTAGGACTGAGACAAGTACCTGCAATGGATCAGCTGGCCGCCTGTACAGGATTCATCTATTCGATGGTCACAGCACAGCAGTTCATCCAGACAGGGGTCTGTAAATATGTCTTAGTCATCGGCGCAGAAAAATTGTCGAAAATTGCAGACATGACAGATCGCAATACTGCGATTCTCTTCGGTGACGGCGCGGCTGCAGTCGTGATGGGCCAGGTCAGCGCAGGACGCGGTATCCGGAACTTCCAGCTCGGCAGTGATGGGATAGGTGGGGAATATCTATATGACAGAAAAGAAGACCACCTGCTCGAGATGAACGGCCGGGAAGTCTTCAAGTTTGCTGTCAGAATAATGGGGGACATGGCGCAGAAGACAGTCAAAGAAGCGGGACTTGAACCAGAGGATATCGATATGTTTATACCCCATCAGGCGAATATCCGAATCATGGAATCAGCACGCCAGAGACTCGGAATTGATAAAGAGAAAATGAGTGTGACAGTCGACCGTTATGGTAACACATCTGCTGCATCCATCCCTCTGTCCTTGATTCATGAACTCGAAAAAGGTACGGTAAAAGAAGACAGTAAAATTGTACTCGTAGGATTCGGCGGCGGACTCACATACGGCGCCATTACACTGGTCTACGGTAAATAGGAGGATAATATGAAGAGAAGAGTAGTGATTACTGGAATAGGTGCTTTAAGTCCGCTAGGTAACGATGCATCAACCACTTATGAAAATGCGATTAAAGGCGTAAATGGGATTGATTATATTACAAGACTTGATGTCTCTGATTTCAGCGTTAAGATTGCCGGAGAATTAAAAGATTTCAATATCGAAGACCATCTGGAGAGAAAAGAGGCACGTAAGATGGACCGCTTTACACAGTACGGTGTGGTAGCTGCTCGTGAAGCGCTTAAAGACAGCAGGCTTGAAATAACAGATGAAAACAGTGACCGTATCGGTGTATGGGTCGGTTCGGGTATCGGCGGAATGGAATCGTTTGAGACCGCTTATGATCAGATGTTAAAACGTGGACCGAACCGGATCAGTCCGTTCTTTGTGCCGATGCTCATCCCTGACATGGCTGCAGGACAGATTTCGATTGATCTGGGCGCAAAAGGACCGAATGGCTGTACAGTTACAGCGTGTGCGACAGGGACGAACAGTATCGGTGACGCCTACCGCATCATCCAGTACGGTGATGCAGACGCAATGATCGCAGGCGGAGCCGAAGCCCCGATCACAAAAATGGGCATCGCAGGCTTTATAGCCAATAAAGCACTGTCAACAAACAATAACCCGGACGAAGCATGTCGACCTTTCCAGGAAGGACGAGACGGTTTCGTGATGGGGGAGGGGGCAGGTGTTGTCGTTCTAGAAGAACTGGAACATGCGAAAAAACGTGGCGCGCACATCTATGCTGAAATTGCTGGCTACGGCAACAATGGTGATGCCTATCATATTACAGCGCCCGCACCAGAAGGAGAAGGCGGCGCACGTGCGATGAAAATGGCGATTAAAGATGCAGGCATCACACCTGACCAGATCCAGTATTTGAATGCACATGGTACAAGCACACCGATCGGTGATCTATATGAAACAGAAGCGATTAAAACTGTATTCGGTGAAGCAGCGAAGAATCTGAAAGTATCCTCGACGAAGTCAATGACAGGTCACCTGCTCGGTGCGACTGGTGCAATCGAAGCTATTCTGACAGCACTGGCGATTCATAATGGAACCGTTCCACCGACAATACATCAGGACCAGCCAGATCCGGCATGTGATCTTGATTATATTCCGAATGAAGCGATTGAGATGGACATTGAATATGCTCTATCCAACAGCTTAGGCTTTGGTGGTCATAATGCAGTCATCGTCCTTAAAAAATATCAGGACTAATAAAAGAAGCGAAGACTCCTTGTAAGAGTCTTCGCTTCTTTTATTTGATTAGATAAGAAAATACGAGTGAAATTACAATACCAGCTAGAGCAGTTAAAATCATCGGCACAGTAAACGCATATCTTTCATTGCGGATTCTGACTTCTTTCTGGTTATACAAGTCATCATCAGCCATCGTTTCTTTCAGACGCTTAGGGGCAGTGACATAATGAAAACGTCTGAAAGAATGCCCCATAATACTGAATGCGCCGTCTGAGAACAAATATATGAGTAAACCTATACAGAACATCAATAGCGCATACATGAACAATGTATCAAAAAAATGAATCATACTGAAACCATAAAAAAACAAAGAAACAATACTTAAAAACAATAATATCGAAATAAATAAACTATAGAATTTGAACTTCACTTATAACCCTCCACTTATATCCTCATTAGTATTGTACAGTAAAATCGGATTGATGTATAACAGATAAATATTTCATTTACCAAATCATTGAAAATAGCCGACTATTTTAGTATGAATATGTATTAATAAATATAATAATGAATATTAATAAATTCAACATCGCTTTAACGCAATGAAATAGGATAATTTTATACATATTAAAGAGAATTCTGAATAAAAAATGTATTGCAAAAAGTAAGAAATTATCATTATAATGATGCTAAGGCTTTAGAGAAGTAAAGGTTAAGAGGCAAATTGTATTATAACAATAAGTGTGATTTACAATAAATTATCAGAATAATTTTTTTATTTTCAAAAAGTTATATGAATTTTGTGAAAACTTAGTTATGATAATTGTTAAGTAAAGCTTAACCTAAAAAAAGGAGGAAAAATAATGTTAAAGTTTGTTCTAAAGAGATTAGGCTACATGTTTATCACTTTGTTCATAGTAGCTACTGCAACTTTCTTCTTGATGAAGTTAATGCCAGGGTCTCCCTATAACGATGAAAAACTGACGCCTGAGCAAAAAGCAATTGTTAATGAAAAATACGGCCTTAACGATCCGGTTGGTGTCCAATATGTCAACTATTTAAAAAATGTGGCAACAGGTGATTTAGGAAATTCATTCCAATATGATAATCGTTCTGTTACTGAACTTGTTATTCCACGTTTAGGACCCTCAGCAGAAGTAGGGCTTTATGCACTTATATTAGGGGTTGTCGTCGGCATCATATTAGGTGTAGTCGCAGCCGTCAAACAGAATACATGGATCGATTATCTCGCGACTATATTCTCTGTTATCGCTATTTCTGTTCCTTCATTCGTCTTAGCTGTTCTTCTCCAATATTTCTTCGCTGTAAAATGGCAGATTTTTAAAGTTGCTGGTTGGGAAGGCCCAATGTATGCGGTTCTGCCGGCTCTTGCATTATCAGCTGGAGTGACAGCAACTATCGCGCGTTATATTCGCTCTGAGATGATTGAAGTTCTGAGCTCAGACTATATCACGCTTGCAAAAGCAAAAGGAAATTCAACGAACAAGGTTTTATACGGGCACGCGCTGCGAAATGCGTTAATTCCCATCATTACATTAATAGGTCCTATGACTGTTGGTATCCTTACGGGTGCGCTCACAATCGAAACAATCTTCGGTATTCCGGGTATTGGTGATCAGTTCGTCCGTTCTATTCAGATGAATGACTATCCTGTCATCATGGGTTTAACACTGTTCTTCAGTTTCTTATTTGTAGCTGTCTTATTAGTGGTTGATATTCTATACGGTATCATCGATCCACGTATCCGTGTACAAGGAGGAAAAGACTAATGGTAAAAGAAAGAGAAACTTATACGCATGCCGATGTTGATCAGAACTTATCAACAAGCCGTGCGCAGCCTTTTGTACTGGCAAATCGTGACGAAATCTATGAAGACAGGATTGAACGTGAAAGTCGGACGTTCTGGCAGGATGCATGGCTGCAGTTAAAATCCAATAAAGCAGCTATCGCGGGTCTGATCGGCCTTATCTTAATTCTTTTAATGGCGCTTATCGGTCCAATGATCAGCGGCCATACTTTTAAGGCACAAAACGTCGATCATGCGAACTTACCACCTAAAATTGAAGCTTTAAAAGATATCCATTTCCTACCGTTTGATGGTCGTGATAAAGATAACTTTGATATGTATGAAGCGAAAAATGTCAAAGAAAGCTACTGGTTCGGTACAGATGACCTTGGCCGTGATATCTTCACTCGTGTCTGGGAAGGAACAAAAGTATCGATACTGATTGGTGTTGTTGCAGCATTCCTTGATGTGGTCATCGGTATCACTTATGGTGCGATTTCCGGTTTCTTTGGAGGTACAGTTGATAATGTCATGCAACGTATCATCGAAATCATCGCCTCTATACCTAACCTGATTATCATGATTTTATTCGTTATCATTTTCGATGCAAGCATCATGACCATTATCCTGGCCATGTCTCTGACAGGCTGGATAGGGATGAGCCGTATCGTTCGTGGACAGTTCCTGAAACTGAAGTCACAGGAATACGTTCTTGCTTCTCGTACTTTAGGGGCATCTAATTCAAGCTTAATTTTCAAACACATTTTACCTAATACACTAGGCCCTATCATTGTTACTGCAATGTTCTCAGTACCTGGTGCGATTTTCTTCGAAGCTTTCTTAAGCTTTATCGGTTTAGGTATTCCTTCACCGGCAGCGTCTTTAGGTTCATTAGTCAATGATGGACGTAAAATGTTATTAATCCATCCATATCAGATGTTTATTCCATCAGCAGTATTAAGTTTATTGATTCTTTGCTTCTACTTATTTGGTGATGGTGTACGTGATGCACTCGATCCGAAAATGCGTAAATAATAAAGGAGGAAATATAAATGGCACAAAGAATTTTGGAAGTGAGAAACCTGAAAGTTTCCTTCGATATCCATGCAGGAGAAGTGCAGGCTGTACGTGGAGTAGACTTTCACCTTGATAAAGCGGAAACGCTGGCAATCGTAGGCGAATCAGGTTCGGGTAAGTCAGTTACAACTAAAGCTATTATGCGATTATTGCCTACACCACCAAGTCGTATTAAAGAAGGACAGATTCTTTTTGATGGTAAAGATTTAGCGAAGCTATCAGAAAAAGAAATGCAAAAAGTACGTGGCCGTGACATTTCAATGATTTTCCAGGATCCGATGACTTCATTGAATCCGACGATGAAAATCGGTAAGCAAGTGATGGAACCCTTAATCAAGCATCAAAAGTTATCGAAAGCAGATGCTAAAGCTCGAGCAATTGATATTTTAAACTTAGTTGGCTTACCTAATGCAGAAGGTCGTTTTAATAACTATCCTCACCAATTCTCGGGAGGTCAGCGTCAGCGTATCGTTATAGCGACAGCACTTGCATGTGACCCGAAAGTGCTAATTGCTGACGAACCGACGACCGCACTTGATGTAACGATTCAGGCACAGATTCTTGAACTGATGAAAGACTTACAGAAAAAAATTGATACTTCAATCATCTTCATTACTCATGATTTAGGCGTCGTTGCTAACGTTGCTGACCGCGTAGCAGTCATGTATGGTGGACAGATTGTTGAAACAGGTACAGTTGACGAGATTTTCTATGATCCGAAACATCCATATACATGGGGCCTGCTATCTTCTATGCCAAGTCTTGACACTGCACAGGATACACAGCTTAAAGCGATTCCAGGTACTCCACCAGACCTCATCAAACCACCTGTTGGAGATGCATTTGCACGTCGTTCTGATTATGCACTTCAGATTGATTTTGAACAGGAGCCACCTTGGTACCAGGTATCACCGACTCATTTCGTCAAATCATGGTTAATGGATCCACAGGCACCTCAAGTGGACCCGCCAGAAATGGTTAAAATGAAGCAGAGAAAACTTCCTGGCCAGTTCGATCAGCCAAGACAAGTAGAGGGGGTAAGCTTCTAATGAGAGAAGAATATAAACAGGATCTGCATCCTGATACACTTAAAGAACACAGCATTGAAGATGGGCCATTAGTCGTCGATGAATCTCAGATTACTGAAACGACAGCTCAGTACTCAGATAGAGAGCTGAACAAGACTGAACTGACTGAAGATGAACTCAGAGCATCTGGTTACACAACGCATTACGGTGCTAATAAGGAAAAACTGATTGAAGTTAAAAACCTGAAGCAATATTTTAATGTGGGAAAATCTAATGAAGTTAAAGCGATTGATGATATTTCATTTGATATTTATAAAGGGGAGACACTTGGCTTTGTAGGAGAATCAGGCTGCGGGAAGTCAACAACAGGGCGTTCTCTCATCAAACTTTATGATGCAACAGGTGGTAAAGTGTACTTTGATGGCACTGATATCCAGTCTATTAAACGCAAGAAAGACTTGCTGCATTTCAATCGTCGTATGCAGATGATCTTCCAGGATCCTTATGCATCTCTTAATCCAAGACTTAAAGTCATGGATATTATTGCTGAAGGCATTGATATTCATAAACTTGCTAAAAATAAACAGGACCGTGCAAACCGTGTCTATGAATTATTACAGACAGTTGGACTTAATAAAGAACATGCCAACCGTTATCCACACGAGTTCTCTGGTGGCCAGCGTCAACGTATTGGAATTGCCCGTGCACTCGCAGTTGAACCTGATTTTATCATAGCTGACGAGCCGATTTCAGCACTAGACGTGTCTATCCAGGCTCAAGTTGTCAACTTGATGCAGGAGCTCCAAAGAGAACGCGGCATCACATTTATGTTTATTGCTCATGACTTATCGATGGTAAAATACATCTCTGACCGTATTGGTGTTATGTACTTCGGTAAATTAGTTGAAATTGGTCCAGCAGATGCTATCTATAACAATCCACTTCATGAGTATACAAAATCGCTGCTTTCAGCTATTCCACTTCCAGACCCTGAAAGTGAACGTACGCGTGTCAGACATACTTATAATCCGGATGTTCATGCCTATTCAGCGGACGATGTGTTAGAACTTCGTGAAGTTGCACCAGATCATTATGTTTATTGTTCGCCAAGTGAATATGAAAAACATAAAGCAAATTATAACCATCATAAAGGCACAACAGCTGTCGGCCAGTTATAAGATCGAAACCATACTTTGAGTATGGTTTTCTCTTATAGGTTTATTAACTATTTTATATAAAAATTAGAATTTACAGATGTTAATAGAGTAAAACAGTGTAAAAAGTGAATTAATATAAATTATTAAAAAAGTCAAAATATTTAAAAAAAGTATTGCAACATGTAAGTTGGTAAAATATAATTAATACAAATCTTCTGAAAATTCAATACAGATTGATTTTCACTAAACAATAGGGGGCAAATTCATGAAGAAGCAAAGTTCATTATTCTTAGCATCATTAATCGCAGTATCAGGTTTTACAGCAGCTTGTACAGGCGGCGGCAACGATTCTAAAGACACCAAATCTACTGGAGATTCTGGTAGCGGCGGTGGAGAAGAACAAGTATTAAATTTCGCTTCTAGTTCAGATATTCCGACACTTGACTCATCATTAGCGACTGACCAAGTTTCTTTTGATACATTCAACCAAGTTATGGAAGGTCTTTACACTTTAGATAAAGATGACAAAGCAGTACCAGGCGTAGCTGAAGGGGATCCTGAAATTTCTAAGGACGGCAAAACTTGGACTATTAAATTACGTAAAGATGCTAAATGGTCAAATGGCGACCCTGTAACAGCTAAGGATTTCGTCTTTGCTTGGCAACGTTCATTAGATCCTAAGACAGCTGCAGAATATGCTTACATCATGATGGATCTTAAAAATGCTGCTGCAGTCAATGAAGGCAAAATGAAGCCATCAGAATTAGGTGTTAAAGCAGTAGATGACAATACACTTGAAATTCAGTTAGAAACAGCTGTACCATACTTCAAAGAGTTACTTGCATTCGGTTCATTCTTACCGCAGAACGAAAAATTCGTTAAAGAGCAAGGTTCTAAATACGGAACAACTAAAGATACAACTCTTTACAATGGACCTTTTGTTTTAAGCGAATGGAATACAGAGAAAAACTTCCAGTATAAGAAAAATGATCAATATTGGGATAAAGATAAAGTGAAGTTAACAGAAGTTAACTACCAGGTCGTTAAAGACGCTCAAACAGCGCTTAACATGTACACAACTGGTGATATCGATACAGTAGGTTTAACTGCTGAGAACGTTGATAAATATAAATCAGACAAAAACTTCTCTACTGAACTTGATGCTTCAACATACTTCGTTCGTATGAACCAAGGTAAAAACAAAGATTTAGCGAATAAAAACTTACGTCTTGCTTTAGCTAAATCTATCGACAAAGAAAAGTTAACAAAAACGATTCTTAACAATGGTTCTATCGCTATCGATACGTTAATGCCTAAAGAATTCGTGAAAAACGAAGCAGGTGAAGACTACATTTCAGGTGTTAAATCTCCACTTAACTACGATAAAGCAGAAGCGCAGAAATATTTAGAAAAAGCGAAGAAAGAACTGGGCAAAGATAAGTTCGAATTCGAATACTTAACATTCGATGCTGATACAGCTAAAAAAGCTGGTGAGTATGTTAAAGAGCAAGTTGAAACTTCATTACCTGGCGTAACGCTTAAAATTAAACAGCAGCCATTCAAACAAAAACTTGAGTTAGAATCTAAAGGTAACTACGAACTTGCATTCGGCGGCTGGGGTCCTGACTATCCAGACCCAATGACATTCCTTGATATGTTCGTTACTAAAGGTGCTCACAACCAGACAGGCTGGTCTAATGCAGAATTTGATAAGATGATCAAAGATGCTAAAGGTCCATTACTTCAAAAGCCTGAAGAACGTTGGACAACTTTACAAGACGCAGAAACTAAATTCTTAGATGAAGCAGTTATCATCCCGATGTATCAAGCAGGTGGCGCACGTTTACGTCAAGGCTACATCAAAAACTTCGTCACTCACAAATTCGCTGGAGACACTACTCTTAAAGAAACTTACATCGAAGGCAAAAAATAATACGAAAAGGAGCAATCAGCTGATTGCTCCTTTTTTAAATGAAAAAACACGGTCAGTTGACCGTGTTTTATTTTCGTTTACGTCCGAGTCCCATCGCATTTTCCATTTTCTTCAGCATCTTGTTTGCTTTAAAGCTTGCTTTTTCAGCACCGCGGTCCAAGATGGTATCCAGTTCTTCCGAGTCCATATAATACTGATATTTCTCCTGGAACTGAGTGATGAAGTCTGCAACGACTTCAGCGAGATCACCTTTGAAGTCACCATAGCCTTTTCCTGCGTATTTTGCTTCAAGTGCCTCAATCGTTTCACCACTGAAGATGGAGTAGATAGTCAGTAGATTTGAAATACCCGGTTTATTCTCTGTATCAAATCTGACGACACCTTCAGAGTCTGTGATAGCACTTTTAATTTTCTTCGCAACTGTTGCCGGTGGATCAAGAAGGGAGATAAAGCCTTTTGTGTTGCTGTCAGACTTACTCATTTTCTTAGTCGGTTCCTGCAGGCTCATGACACGTCCGCCTACTTTTGGCATACGTACTTCCGGAATTGTGAAGATATCGTTATAGCGCGCGTTAAAACGTTCAGCGAGATCTCTCGTGAGTTCAAGGTGCTGCTTTTGATCATCGCCGACAGGAACGATTTTAGTGCCGTATAATAAAATATCAGCAGCCATCAGCGGCGGATAAGTGAGAAGACCTGCAGGGATGCCTTCTTTACGGTCTTTTGCTTTATCCTTATATTGCGTCATACGTTCCAGTTCTCCGATAGTCGAAATAGAAGTCAGCATCCAGCCTGCCTGAGCGTGTGCCGGTACTTCTGACTGGATAAAGAGTGTCGCTTTATCAGGATCGATACCGCTTGCGAGATATAGTGCAGCAAGGGAACGGATATTTTTGCGTAGTGCGAGTTTATCTTGAGGTACTGTTATAGCATGCTGGTCGACGATGCAGAAATAACAGTCATAATCGTCCTGGATATCGACGAACTGTTTTAATGCACCAATATAGTTACCGATAGTCGGTATACCACTCGGCTGAATGCCTGAAAATAAAGTTTCCATAGAGAGTCTCCTTTTCAAACTGTTTGTTATATTGTACACTATTTCAGCCTGCCGTTAAATATGACGACTTTGCGAAATATTCTTAGGAAAATGAAGATTAATTCATTTTTCTCATTTAATTCTCATTTTCGTTCATTATAATAAAGTCATAAGGTTAGCAGATGAAATTTCTAACATCAGGTTTAATCACTTGACACAAGGGAATAGAGAATTAATTGATTCATCACTAATCTAAATTAAAATTATTAGGAGTGTGAGATGTATGGTAACATTATTTACTTCACCTAGTTGCACATCTTGCCGTAAAGCGAAAGCATGGTTACAAGAACATGATATTCCGTATACGGAGCGCAATATTTTCTCAGAAAATTTATCCCTTGACGAAATAAAAGCAATTTTACGTATGACTGAAGACGGAACAGATGAAATCATCTCAACACGTTCTAAAACATTCCAGAAATTGAATGTGGATATCGATGCCCTTCCTCTGCAGGAACTTTATCAGATTATTCAGGACAATCCAGGCTTACTACGTCGTCCGATCATCTTGGATGAAAAGCGCCTGCAAGTCGGCTATAACGAAGATGAAATTCGTCGGTTCCTGCCACGTAAAGTCCGTACATTCCAGCTTCTTGAAGCTCAGCGTATGGTTGACTAAGCTACCTCTTTAGAGGTAGCTTTTTTTAATCAAATTGTTAGGTTTTTACGGATGAGTATAATACAATAGTGATACTACTCATCAGTAAGGAGGTATTGGGATGAGAATAGAACGCATTAATGAGTCAACGATTAAATTTTATCTGACTTACCGTGATATCGAAGAACGCGGTTTCAGGCAGGATGACCTGTGGATGAACCGTCGTAAAGGGGAAGAGTTCTTCTGGTCTATGATGGAAGAAATCAATGAAGAAGAGGAATTTGTTGTAGAAGGACCTCTATGGATACAAGTCCATGCTTTCGACAAAGGAATTGAATTCGTGGTGACGAAGTCAAAGCAGGACGATTTCATGCATCTGCCTGAAGAAGAGACAAGTGATCAGCTTGAATATCAAGTCAATGAATACTTAAATAAAGCGCTGGAACATGACCACGGCGTTGCAGATTTATTAGATAGAGCTTCACAGGATAACAAACGTAAGAAAAGCCGTGAATTAGTCGCGGAGTTTGCCAGTCTTGAGGAAGTCATCCAGTTCAGTCATGCAGATAGTATAGAAGTAGATATGGAAGACCTGCTCTATATGCATGACAATAAATATTACTATTACGTTCATTTTGACAGCCGTGCAACGGAAGATGCCATGGACAGCTATGTCTCCCATCTTTTTGAATATGCGAATCCTTCTAAAATGAATCATCCAATGCTGGAGGAATACGGTAAAGTCATTATGAGTCATAATGTTCGTCGCCAAGTGAGACACTATTTCTCAGTGTAATTTACACAAACTATAGAATCTTTAAAAATAATATTGTCCACTCTCTACGATTATTTAGTAGGGGGTGTTTTTATGTTAATCGCTGTCACAGAAGAAGGAATCTACACTCAGGCACATCAGGCAGATTTAAAACTGCATTACCGCTGTCCTGTATGTTTGAAACCCGTGACTTTAAAACAAGGACGTTACAAAATTGCGCATTTCTCGCACCAGCGTGTCATTGACTGTCATAAATCAACTTATAAGACAGAGTCGCTTGTTCATCTGCAGGGAAAGCATCATCTCTATGATATGGCGAGAGCTCATCACGTGGATATGGAATACTTTCTGAGTGAAATCGAGCAGATACCGGATATTCTGGTAGACAGGACTCTCGCAGTAGAGTTGCAGCTCTCTGTCATTCCGGTCGATGCAATTTTACGCAGAAGTGCAGGATACAGGCGATTGAACATGGATGTCATCTGGATAGCAGAAGATGAGGCTCTATCACGGAATGACTGCATGCTGAAGCTGACGGCATTTCAACGTGCGCTGGTCCAGACTGAGCGTATGCAGCTTTTCAGTTATAACAAAAGCGAGGATCAGTTTTACTGCTATCAGTTAGGTGATATAACACCGACACTTTCTGTCACATACGAGAGGTACAGTGTCTCGTGTTTTGAAGCATTCATGATAGACCGGGTAGTTACGAGACAATCTCATCAGCTGACGAAACAGCAGCAGAATATGTTTATCAGACGATGTCTGCAGCTGAAAGATGTGAGGGAACCAACACTGAGTGCTCTGTACCAGTTAGGTATCAATCACCGCACGCTGCCTCAGTCTATCGGAATCGTCGTGCCACATCAGTTCTATATCAGGACGCATCCGGTTACATGGCAGAGTATGCTCCTGCTGCTACTGAAGAATCAAACATATACGGTAGAACGTTTAGCTGACAAACTGGATTTTTACGGTGTTCATACGCTGTTATCTGAGTATGAGATTGTGTCTGAACTGGTTGCACAGTATTTAGCTGCTTATAAGAAATTATACGTGCATTAATGACTGAAAAGTGAGAAAATTATAATAATCTAAATTTTTGGAGGAAAGTATATGGCTGAACTAATTACTAGAGCAGAACAGAAGTTAGAAAACACATGGGACTTAACGACGATTTTTAAAGACGATGCCGCTTTTGAAGCTGCATTTAAAGATACTGAGAGTTATATCGGTCGTGAGGAGGAAGTAAAGGGTCGCCTGGGAGAGAGTGCAGAGACATTGTATCAGGCCCTTTTACTCGATAGTGAAATCGATGAGAAGTTAGGCAAGGTCTATACATATGCACACTTAAAGCACGATCAGGATACATCAGATGCGCATTATGCAGGGATGGAACAGCGTGCGGCATCACTTGCTGCAAAGTTATCAAGTGCCTGGAGTTTTATGATGCCTGAACTGATGACAATCGATGAAAAAACGATTGAGAGCTTTGTAGAAGAAAAGCCGGAACTCGAGCGCTACAAATTTGATTTAGAACGCATCATGAAGAAAAAAGCACATGTCCTTTCTGATAAAGAAGAAAAGATTTTAGCTGAAGCAAGTGAAGCACTGTCCACACCAAGCAATGTCTTCGGTATGTTCAATAATGCTGACTTGAAGTTTGAAGATGTCGCGGATAAAGATGGTCAGCTGCATCCGTTATCTCAAGGGACCTACAGCAAGTATATGGAATCAGAAGACCGCGTGCTCCGAAAGAATGCATATAATGAAGTCTATCGTGCGTATGGTCAGTTCAATAATACATTGTCACAGACATTAGGAGGTAAAGTGAAGTCTGCTTTATTCTCAAGTAAAGTCAGAAACTATGACTCACCACGCCAGCAGGCACTGAGCAATAATGATATTCCTGAAGCAGTCTATGATAATCTGATTAAAACGATTCATGATCATCTGCCGCTATTACATCGTTATACAAAACTGCGTAAAGAACTGCTCGGCTTAGAAGACATGAAAATGTATGACATGTATACACCACTTGTGCAGGATGAGAAGTTTGAAGTCACTTATGAAGAAGCGAAAAAATGGGTGCTGGAATCACTTGAACCGATGGGGAAAGAGTACACAGATGTCATTGAAGAAGGCCTGAACAATCGCTGGGTAGATGTTTATGAGAATAAAGGCAAACGAAGCGGTGCCTATTCATCTGGAACATATGGTACAAATCCTTTTATTCTGATGAACTGGACAGATACAGTAAACAATACATTTACATTAACACACGAATTCGGTCACTCAGCACATAGCTATTTCTCTCGTAAAAACCAACCGTCCAATATGTCCGGATATTCTATCTTTGTAGCTGAAGTAGCATCTACTTGTAATGAAGCGTTACTCGCACATCACATGTATCAGAAACTAACAGATGAGAAGAAGAAACTGTATCTCCTCAACTATCAGCTGGAAGGCTTTAAAGGAACAGTTTTCAGACAGACAATGTTTGCGGAGTTTGAACACTTGATCCATACACTGGCACAGAATAATGAACCGTTGACAGGTGAACGCCTCAATGCTGAATATGCCAAGTTAAATCAGAAGTATTACGGTGAAGCCGTAGAAACAGACGACAATATTTCTAAAGAGTGGAGCCGTATCCCGCACTTCTACTACAACTATTATGTCTATCAGTATGCAACAGGTTATAGTGCTGCATTAGCATTAAGTAACCAGATATTATCAGAAGGAAAGCCTGCAGTAGAACGTTACATCAATGAATTCTTGAAAGCTGGTAGTTCAGACTATCCGATTGAAGTATTAAAGAAAGCAGGCGTTGATATGACAACGAGCGAACCTATAGAACAGGCCTGCAAAGTCTTTGAAACACGCTTGGATGAGTTTGAAAAATTAATCAAAAAAATGTATAACAGATAATAAAACGTTTTCATTATGACAATAATGTGAAGTTGGATATATATCGTTGCGATGATTTAAAAATCATGATATATTACCAATATGAAATTTATCACATACCAAACATACCCCTTTGTTTGAGTGAAAATTTCTCCCATCCCCTTTGTTTAAAATGCCGTGTATACAGACACGGTATTTTTTTATGGCTTTTTTTAAGAGGGAGGTAGTGGGGTGACTTAATATAAGCAAAAAGCAATGTAGCGCATGAGCAACGTCCCGGAAACAGGATCTGCGGGACGATACGTAGAAAAAAAGCAGTGAATCACATGAATAAAGCCTAGCAAACAAGATCTGCTAGACTTTACAGCCTCTTCATACAAAAAGAGTGACCTCTCATCTGAAAGGTCACTCTTTTTTTCGCCAGTATTTATTCTCGTTATAACAGACTTCTTCTATTTTACTCATTAACTTCAGTTTCTTTAGTTCACGGTCGAGTATTTTCTTTGGCCATTCGTAAATAATCTCAAGTTCTGTTTCACTTACAAGTTCATGCTGCGTGATATAGTCGAAAATAGTAGGAGGCAGCTCCTTCTCGATATCCATTTCGATGAGCTCATTGATAATATACGTGTAAATGGCGTAAGGCTGGACCCCTTCTACTTTAAGTCCATCGTCCTCGTAATTCTCATTGAAAAACACGAGAGTAGGAGACATCGTCACTTCCATTTCACGCGCGATATGCTGATCGATTTTTAATGAGTTCGTGACGTGTGTACTTCTTATATCCTCAGCATACGTATCCAGATCAAGTCTGGCTTTTTCTGCCGACTGCATCAGAAGGTCGCGCGTAATAATATCATTCTTTGTCATCGTCTCGTTTTGCAGGGAACGCAGAAACATGGATGCTTTTTTACGTCCCTGTAGTTCTGCTGCCTTATAAGCGAGTGCGATATTATCGTCTTCCGTCGTACTCTGTGCCTGACATTTCGTCAATATACGCAGAGTAGGCAGTAAGATATGTTTAATCTCAATATACTGGTTATATTCAATTTGCAGTTTACGAAGAATACACTTCAGTTCCCAGCTGTCCTTACAGAATGGATCGAAAAAAGAATAGATTTCAATCTTCTTTAAAGGCTGCAGCGGAATATTCGTCTGACATTCTATAAGCTGTAAAGGTTTCATGCTATCACCTACATTTAGTCTTCAGAATTCACCATATGTGTGGCTGTCATTTCGAGACGCTCCAATATAAATGCTCTGAGTTCACTGTCCATATCGAAATCATTCAGTGCTCGGGTCATATTGTCGACCCAGGCATCACGTTCGAATGTCGTGATTTTAAAAGGAAGATGGCGCATTCTGAGCATAGGATGACCATGCTCTTCGGTATAGAGCGCAGGTCCTCCTAAAAACTGTGTTAAAAATTGCTTCTGTTTGCGGGCAGTCTCTGCAAAGTCACCTGGGAAAAGGTGGTTGATTCTGGAATCAGCCTCTACATAAGAGTAGAAGCGATCGATTACAGCTTCAAGCGTTTCCTGTCCGATTGCTTCATAAGGTGTGACCATAATTTTCGTCCTTTACTTTAATATATCACTTATATGGAATTATGAAAGTGATTTGCTTGTAAGCGCTTTATGTCTCGCATAAAACCGCTGTATTTTATTAAGTGGTTTCTTCGACTGAATGCCTTGCTGAAAAAGGAATTTCTCAAATTTCTCCAGGCCACTTTCGTAATCTGACACTTCATATTCAAGCTCAAAATCTTCTGTATCGAGGTAGTGGCTGGCATCTAGAACGAGCAGACCGCCGTCATATGGAATTTCGCGACGTTCTGTCGACAAAGCACCGACAATGTAAAGAGAGTCTACATCAATCCCGCGTGATTCCAGCTGCTGTCTGATATTATCAGGAAGTTCATGCTGGTTGATATGCTCATCATCCAGCATGGTCGGATTAATCTTACTATGGTATTCCATAATGCCCACTTCCTGCGGGACTTTCAGCGTCATCATCAGGCTGTCACCTGTATCGCGTATACGAAGAGCTATACGAGCTGCAGCAATCTCTTCATGCGTATTATCAATATAAAAATTCGTCTGTGTAATCACAGCTGCTTCTTTAAAGTAAGTATTTCTGAGACGATCGTATACAGGGTAATCGATTAAATTTTTAAATTCGATTTCTAATTCTTCCACGTTATCCCCTCCAACAATTATTATGGCGGACAATCTATTTGAAGTAAAGTCAGAGGGATTCTCTATATTGAAGCGCTTTTTTATGATAAAATATGTTTGTCAAAGGAGAGATTATAATGAATTTACATGTTAATGAAATCAAGTTAGTGAATGACCAGGTTCATGTCTTTACAGCAGAAGAACCACTTGAACTGACCGCAACAGGTCAGATGATCACAGATAGCGACCATTTTCAGTTCGTCTATCAGCTGGATGATGGTGAACGCTACCAGCATCTCCGTTTCGTAGAAGAAACATGGGAGATGATGAACCAGTATAAGGACAAGGATTGGTATTTATACGGAACGATTGAACTTGTGCGCTTCACAGAAGAGTTTGAGCTGCTGCTCGACAACATTAAAGATAACCATAACTACGGCAAAGCGTTTACTGAAAAAGTAGAAGAGGTATTCGCGTTATAAAGGGGTGAGCCCGTATGAATCAATGGGACATATTTTTAGCGCCTTATAAACAGGCGATTGATGAACTTAAGATGAAATTAAAAGGAATCCGGAAGCAATATCATTCTGCAGGGTTATCTTCACCGATAGAATTTGTGACAGGTCGTGTGAAGCCGATTCCGAGTATTATCGAGAAAGCCAACCAAAGGGGAATTCCATTCGATAAACTGTCTGAAGAGATGTATGATATTGCTGGACTCAGACTGATGTGTCAGTTTGTTGATGACATCGACACGGTTGTTCAGCTGCTTCGTGACCGCAAGGATTTCGAAGTGGTTGAAGAGCGTGACTACATTAAAGAAACAAAGGAAAGCGGCTATCGTTCTTACCATGTCATCATCCGGTATCCGATTGAGACGCTTGACGGGCAGAAGTTTATTCTGGCTGAGATTCAGATCCGTACACTTGCTATGAATTTCTGGGCAACGATTGAGCATACGCTCCGTTATAAATATGATGGTGATTATCCACCGCAGATACAGACACGTCTGGAAAATGCGGCTGAAGCGGCCTATCTTCTGGATCAGGAGATGTCTGAGATTCGCGAAGAGATCATTGAGGCACAGAAGTTCTATACCGAACAACGAAGTGAACGATAAGGAGAACGCATATGAAATTTGCGATATTATCTAAAGGCGATTCGAAAAGTGATGCCCTTAAACAGAAGATGATGAGTTATATGAAGGACTTCGAAATGATTGAGGATACCGAGGCACCGGACATCGTCATCTCTGTCGGAGGTGACGGTACACTCCTCCAGGCATTCCATACATATAGTCATCGTCTGGATGATTGCAGTTTCGTCGGTATACATACCGGCCATCTAGGGTTCTATGCAGACTGGCTGCCGCATGAAGTGGAAAAACTGGTCATTGCGATTAAGAATGAACCGATGCTGCGAATTGAATATCCGCTCATCGAAACGATTGTGCGTTATGAACAAGGCCGTGAGACCCGTTTCCTGGCTCTGAACGAAGCCACCATCAAAACACATAATGGTGCCACACTGGTCGTTGATGTAGATATCCGGGGTCAGCACTTCGAACGTTTCAGAGGAGACGGACTCTGTCTGTCTACACCAAGTGGTTCTACAGCCTATAATAAAGCGCTGGGCGGCGCACTGATGCATCCGTCACTCGAGGCAATGCAGATGACAGAGATAGCGTCTATCAACAACCGGGTGTTCAGAACAGTGGGTAGTCCGCTGATTTTACCGAAACATCATACATTGCACGTTACGCCGGTCAACAAAGGGAAGTTTATGTTGACGATTGATCACATTACAAGTGAACATCAAGGTATTAAATCCATTCAGTACCGCGTTGCAGATGAAAAAATCAGGTTTGCTCGTTTCCGCCCATTCCCGTTCTGGAAACGCGTGCACGATTCCTTTATAGCGAGTGAATAATATGGAACTTAAATTTCAAGTAACTGAACAGATGCTTCTGCGCACCTTTTTAGCAGAGCAGTCTATATCAAAAAAAAGTCTGAGCGCCATCAAGCTGAATGGCGCTCTTTTAGTTAATGGTGATAAAAAAACTGTGCGTGCGACTGTTATGCCGGGTGATATTGTCACCGTCCGATTACCGGCAGAAACACCGAGTGCAAGTCTCGTGCCCAGCACAGGGCCATTAACGATTCTTTATGAAGACGAAGCGCTTTGTATCGTCAACAAGCCGGCCGGGGTGTCGACGATGCCTTCACAGCTACACCCGCACGACAGCTTACTGGAACGCGTGTTATTTCATTTCGAGCAGACAGGCACAACTGGCATCCCGCATATCGTCACGAGACTCGACAGGCAGACAAGCGGTGTCGTTATATTTGCCAAACACCAGCTGATTCATCACTGGATGACGGGTATCATCGATAAGCTGTATCTATGTGCGGTAACAGGTCAGCTGCCTGTACGCGGAACCATTGATCTCCCAATCAGACGCAAGTCAGAGTCAATTATCGAGCGTGTGACAGCGCCTGACGGCAAACCTGCGCTGACGAGTTATCTGACGCTGATACGCCATGATTATTCTGTCGCACTTGTCAGACTGCATACAGGCAGGACCCACCAGATTCGTGTTCATTTTAAAGCGATCGGTCATCCGCTATTAGGCGATACGCTTTATGGGACTGATCATTCATTAAAGCGCCAGGCACTCCACGCTTTTCAAGTGACATTTAGACATCCAGTTACCAAACAGATAATGACTAGTCAGGCACCAGTGCCACATGATTTAAGTTTTGTCATACCAATATGATATAATAAATTGATTTTTTATAAATAGGAGGTAAATATGGAACATCATCATATGTTATCGCTTGTCATCATCGTGATGACAGCGCTTATTACGCCTTTACTGGTCAATCGTCTGCATCTGAATTTTCTGCCGGTGGTCGTAGCAGAGATTCTGATGGGGATTCTGATCGGTAAATCTGTGCTGAATCTCGTTGAACCGAACGAAGTTTTAAATATCCTGTCCACACTCGGCGTCATCTTCCTGATGTTCCTAAGTGGAGTTGAGATTGACTTCTCTGCATTTAAGTCAAATAAGGACAGTAAGTCTAAATCCAAGGAACCAAATCGACTCCTTCTGACCTCAACGATATTTGCAGCGATATTTCTGCTCTCTCTTCTGGCAGCTTACATTCTGAAATGGGTCGGGCTGGTAGATGATGTCTTCTTGATGGTCATTATTATCTCGACTATTTCGCTCGGTGTCGTCGTACCGACATTGAAAGAAATGAATCTGCTGAAAACGTCAATCGGGCAGATTATTCTGTTAGTTGCTGTTATAGCAGACCTTGCTACGATGCTGCTACTGACCGTCTACGGGACACTTCACGCTAAAGGAGATTCTCCTATCTGGCTGATCGGTATCCTGGTTGTCTTTACAGCGATCTTCTATTTCATGGGTGGCTATTTCAAGAAATCTAAACTTATCCATAAATTGTTGGAAGGGACAACTCAGATCGGTATCCGTGCGGTCTTTGCCATGATTATTCTGCTCGTTACATTAGCAGAAGGGGTCGGTGCAGAGAATATTCTCGGTGCATTCCTAGCAGGGGTCGTCGTCAGCTTACTGGGTCCTGATAAAGATATGATTCATAAGCTTGATTCATTCGGCTATGGTTTCTTCATACCGATTTTCTTCATCATGGTCGGTGTCGACTTGAATATTCGTGAACTGCTGAAGGATCCATCGATTTTGCTCATCATTCCGATCCTTTTCGTCATCTTCTTCCTGACGAAAGTGATTCCACTGAGTGTTTTAATGAAATGGTATGACAAGAAGACGGTTTTAGCCTCTTCTTTCCTGCTTACTTCAACACTCTCACTCGTTATCGTCAGCGCTAAGCTTGCTGAACAACTGGGGACTATTTCCAATACATTGTCCGGTACAATGATTTTAAGTGCCATCATTACGTGTGTCATTGTGCCTGTATTCTTCAAGAAGCTGTTTCCGGTTGAGATCAGTGAAGAAAGAATTATTAACATCGCATTTATCGGCAAGAACCAGTTATCGGTGCCGATTGCCCAGACGTTTAACACTGAACTTTATCATCCGACGCTGTACTATCTAGAAAATAACAACTATAAGCAGGAAATTACAGACTTAGATGTCATTGAAATTGAAGAGTACGCGCCTGAGATTCTTGAAGCAGCAGGACTTTTTGATAATGATATCGTCGTCTGCTCGGCAAACGATACACATATTAATGTCAAAGTTGCTTTAATGGCGAAAGCACATGGTGTTGAGCGCGTCATCTGTCGTCAGGCGAATGCCGGCGAAGATGCCGAGTTACAGGCAGCAGGTGTTGAAATCTTCAATGAGTTTGACAGTACTAAAACATTGCTGAAGAGCATGATCGAATCACCGAATATGCTCAGCCTGTTATCAAACGTCGAGTCTTCACTTTACGAGATCGAAATGCTGAATACGCGTTATCACGAGATGACACTCCGCGAATTCCCGTTCGGCGGCAATATCATCTTCGTCCGTATTCTGCGCAATAATAATTCTATCGTACCGCATGGTGACACTGAGCTGCACTTTAAAGACCGTCTGATTGTGACGGGTAGCAGACAGTATGTGGACCAGCTGAAACGAGAACTGGAACTCTTCTGAATAAAATGAATGAAAGTGTCGCGAATGGATTAAAATTCGCGACACTTTCACTATTTCTTGCAATATGAGCGTATTATCGATAAATTAGTAGTAGGTACTAATTTAAGAATGAGAGGGATAGCATGTTAAATTTAGAAAATCAGCGCTTTGTCATTATGGGTGTAGCCAACAAGCGCAGTATCGGATACGGCGTAGCACAAGTGCTGGACGCAGCAGGAGCAGAAGTGATCTTCACATACCGTAAGGAGCGTTCAAAAGAAGCGATTCTTAAGCTGCTGCCTGACTTAAAAAACAATAGTGGGGCACTCGTAGTTCAATGTGATGCAGAAGATGATGCTTCTATTATTAAAGCATTCGAAGAAATCGGTCAGACAGGAAAAATCAACGGGGTATATCACTCAATTGCCTTTGCTGATCCTGAAGACTTACGCGGGCGTTTTTCAGAGACATCTCGTGAGGGTTTCTTAAAAGCACACAGCATCAGTTCATATTCACTGACGATTGCTGCGCGTGAAGCAAGCAAAATCATGGCAGAGAACGGCAGTATCGTTACAACGACTTACCTGGGCGGCGAAATCGCAATTGAGAACTATAATGTCATGGGTGTGGCAAAAGCATCACTTGAATCAAATGTCCGCTATCTGGCACTAGATTTAGGCGCTCAAGGTATTCGTGTCAATGCTATTTCAGCAGGTCCTATTCGTACAGTCAGTGCGAAAGGTGTCGGTGGCTTAAGCACTATTCTTCATCAAGTAGAAGAACGTGCCCCGTTAAAACGTAATGTCGATATCATTGATGTCGGACGTACGGCAGCTTATTTACTTAGTGATCTATCCAGCGGTGTTACAGGTGAGAACATTCACGTGGATTCCGGTTATCATATCGTCCGCTAAAAAAGAGACCTTCTGCTGAAAGGCCACTGAAAATCCCCTTTAATAATCTACGATTATTCTGATAATTAAAGGAGAATCGCAATTGAATAAAAATCTTTTAGAGAACATGAATTTTGAAATTCATGTTCTTTATTTTGTTCTCATCATTTAAACTTAAGGAAACAGGGGGAGTCGTTCAATGATCAGACCGGATTCACAG
>NZ_SCWA01000013.1 GCF_004359615.1 Macrococcus brunensis | reverse complement strand
ACGGATGAAAAATAGGATAAAAGAACCCGTCATTTCCTAATGTTGAGGAAATTGACGGGTTCTTTTACACTATTGAGTTGTTGGAATTAGTGAGCTTATAGAAAATCGTGAGATTTTCAGTGGCCTCCATGTGCATAGTCTTTTTTTTTAGCCCATTAATGATTTGAAGAAGTTACCGATTGCTGTAAAAAATGATTTAACAGCTTCAACGAATTTATCCCAGACGCCTTGTTCTTCTAATGAGTCTTTCAAATCTTTGCCAGCTTCCTTCGCTTTTTCAGCGGCGTTTTTGAATGTGTCAGAGTTCTTGATGTCATTGACATAGTTTGTTGCGCTGTCGATGATTTTATCGGCATTCTCACCTGTGAAGATACCTTGCTGCTGTGCATTATTGATGAAGTTGACGATGATATTGATCTGGTTGTCATTTAAAACGTTGTTAAGACCATTATTGTTGATTTTTTCAGTGACGACATTTTTTATTTCAGTCACAGATAAGTTACCGCCTTGTTTTGCGATTTCAGCTTTAGCTTCAGCAATCGCTTTGTTCAGCTGTTCTTGTGAGAAACCATCTTTGTTCTGGTTCTCTTCTGTGATGTTAGTAATAGAATCGAGTTCGTCCTGAGCGGCTTTGGTCTGTGCCTGGTCAATCGGTTCACCTTGCGCTTCGAAAGCTTTGTAGACGCCTGCTAATGCACTTTCGCCTGTCACATCTTCTGCAGCAGCAATTTTCACGTCAGCGTCTGTCACACCTGCCGTTAAGAGGGCATTTTTATAAGTATCTTCAGTGAGTTTCGTGATCTTGCCTTTGGACTGGTCGATTGTCAGTGTCAGGCCGGCGCCTTTCGCAAGCTTCGTAATTCGGATACTTGATTTAAGTACATTATCAGATGACTGTAAATTTAAATATTTACCGAGATCAGCTGCTGTGACATAAGCAACTTTATCATTGTCTTTTGTACCTAGCAGGTCATGTGTCGTATTTTTCAGACTCTCATTAGACTGGAGTGCTGCACCGTATACAGTCACAGCTTCCTGCCAGGCTTCCTCTGTCACGGCATAGGAAGGTCTTGTAAATGTCAGTAACATAATTAACGTCAGTAAACCAGCAAATAACTTTGTTTTGTTTTTCAAGTGGGTCATCTCCTTTTTAAATGTATCAATATTCGCTATACTATGTATAAGCTTACAAATATTATAGCATGCAATAAAAGTTCTGCCATGGGACTAAAGAACGAGGTGACAGATGGGTAACTATATCATAGACAAGGCACTCAACAATAATGTTCTAGTGGCAACTTACTATGGCGATGAAGTGATTTTAATCGGAAAAGGCATCGGCTTTGGAAAAAAGTCAGGAGAAGTCATTGATACTGATCAGATTGAAAAAGTATATGAACTGAAAACCTTTCAAGACCAGCAGCGGTATCGTACTTTAATGGATATTGGCGATGATGATGTCATGAAAGTCGTCATAGAAGTTGTCGATGAAATTAAAGATCTGATTGAAGAAGATGTCAGCGATAATCTGCTTCTCTCACTGACAGATCATATTATCTTCGCCATTAAACGATTAGAAGACCAGATTTTTATTTCTAATCCATTCAGTAATGAAACAGAAGCACTATATCCAAGAGAGTATAGCGCTGCTTATATTGCAGTGAATATGCTGAATGAGCGTCTGCAGGTGCAGCTGCCGGAGTCAGAAGTGGGCTTTATTGCGCTTCATATTCATTCGTCAATCAGCAGTCAAAGTATTCGAGATATGAATTTGATGGCTGAAGTTATTACACGTGCAGTCAGGATCATTGAGCATGACCTGAAGATTCAGGTCGATAAGAATTCAATCATTTATACCCGGTTTGTCAGACATATCAGCTTTGCTGTGCAACGTGTCATCGCGAATGATTCAGCCCCGGAACAAAGAAATCTCGAAAACTTATTGAAAGTACAGTATCCTGTTTGTTATAATGTAGCTATTAAGATAGTAAAAATGATGCAGACATTGCTGAATAAGCCAGTATATGAATCAGAGCTGGTTTATCTGACAATGCATATACAGCAGTTTAATACTGAAGCTACAGACGTGTAACTGATTATGCAGGCATGAGTCTAAGGCTGGTACGAAGGGACCAGTCTAGACTCATGCCTTTTTGTGTCATTCAAATGTCTTAACAATAAAAGGAGGGTAATTCTATGTTCAAAATGTTATTCGGTCAATTGCAGCGTATTGGTAAAGCGCTCATGCTGCCTGTTGCGATTCTGCCGGCTGCAGGTATTCTACTTGCGTTTGGTAATGCGATGCACAATGACCAGCTTGTACAGTTCGCACCTTGGTTGAAAGCTGATTTCTTCGTTATGTTATCAGGTATTATGGAGTCTGCCGGTCAGGTTATCTTTGACAATCTGCCTTTATTATTTGCGATTGGTACGGCTCTTGGACTTGCAACGGGTGATGGTGTAGCAGGACTTGCTGCACTTGTTGGTTACTTAATTATGAATGCAACGATGGGTAAGATCAAAGGGATTACCATCGATAATATTTACAGTTATGCAGCAGGAGCTAAAGTACTTGGTCAATCTGCAAAAGAACCTGCTCATGCTCTTATCCTAGGGATTCCGACACTTCAGACTGGTGTATTCGGCGGTATCATCATCGGTGCTGTTGCAGCATGGTGTTACAACAAATTCTATAACATCACTTTACCGGCCTTCCTCGGATTCTTTGCCGGCAAACGATTCGTTCCAATCATCACATCTGTAATGGCGATTCTGACAGGGATTATCCTGTCAATCATCTGGCCGCCTATACAGACAGGTTTAAATGAATTATCACAGTTCTTATTAGATAAAAACCTTGTCTTAACAACATTTATTTTCGGTATTATTGAGCGTGCACTGATTCCATTTGGTCTGCACCATATCTTCTATGCACCATTCTGGTTCGAGTTTGGTCAGTATACAAATGCAGCAGGGAACATCGTGCGTGGTGACCAGAGTATCTGGATGGCTCAGATGAAAGACGGTGTGCCTTTTACAGCTGGTATGTTCACTACAGGTAAATATCCTTTCATGATGTTCGGTCTTCCAGCAGCTGCGTTCGCTATTTACCGTCAGGCTCGTCCTGAACGTAAAAAAGTAGTAGGCGGTCTGATGCTGTCAGCTGCTTTAACATCATTCTTAACAGGTATTACAGAACCTCTTGAGTTCTCATTCTTATTTGTTGCTCCGATTCTTTACGCGATTCATGTACTGCTTGCAGGTACATCATTCCTTGTTATGCATTTGCTGCACGTTAAAATCGGGATGACATTCTCTGGTGGATTTATTGACTATACTTTATTCGGCTTATTGAACTGGGATCGTACAAATGCATTACTCGTTATTCCAGTTGGTCTTGTATATGCAGTAATCTACTACTTCTTATTTACATTTGCGATTAAAAAATTCAATTTAAAAACACCGGGTCGTGAAGTTGAAGAAACGACTTCTAAAGCTTCAACAGCGGGTGAATTACCATTCCACGTCTTAGATGCGATGGGCGGTAGAGAGAACATCAAACATCTGGATGCATGTATCACACGTTTACGTGTAGAAGTTAAAGATAAATCTAAAGTAGATACAAATGAATTAAAAGCTTTAGGAGCCGCTGGTGTGCTTGAAGTAGGTAACAACATGCAAGCTATCTTTGGTCCTAAATCAGATCAGATCAAACATGATATGGCTCGTATTATGTCTGGCGAGATTACTCGTCCAGAACAGACACATACAGCAGAAGCACCTGATGATGTAGTGATTGAATCAACAGAAGAAAAAGGACTGACAGAAGTATTTGCTCCTATTTCAGGTGAAGTTGTAGATATTACGAAAGTACCTGATGAAGTGTTTGCAGGTAAAATGATGGGTGAGGGTGTCGCAGTCATTCCTGAAGAAGGTGTAGTATATGCACCGTTTGACGGCGTAGTGAAAATGGACTTCCCAACTAAACATGCGCTTGGACTTGAGTCAGAAGAGGGCCTTGAGATGCTGATTCACTTCGGTCTGGAGACTGTCGGTTTAAAAGGTCAGGGATTCGAAGTACTTGTAAAACCAGGAGATGCCATCGTAATAGGACAGCCTTTACTTAAAGCAGATTTAAATTATATTAGAGAAAATGCGAAGAGTGATATCACACCGTTAGTTTTCACTAATCTTGGCAACAAACAAATGATAGAAGTTCAATATGGTAACATTAAACATGGCGACAAATTAATGGAAATCAAGTAAAATGAAGGCTCTGGGAAACCAGAGCTTTTGTTTTTTTATTTTTAAATATAATAACTTTATTATGTAAACTAATAATTATATATATAAATTAAACATGAAAATAAGGAGAGTGAGAAAAAAATGTTCAAAAACAATCGATTTATTTCCTTTTTAGGTGGGGCAACCATTATTTATACATTGCTGGTTGCTATTTTGATTGGCATTCTTATCTTTATCACCAACCAGGTGTCCTTTATTTTTGATCCGGTAGTAACCATTGTCAAAACAATTATTGGTCCTATTATTGTAGCCTTTATCTTTTTTTATTTGCTTAATCCAGTCGTAAACTTTCTGGAAAAATATCGCATTAAAAGACTATGGGGTATTATTCTGCTCATTGTGATCATTATTGGTGTACTAGTCGGCACTATTACCTTGCTAGTACCATTAATACAGGAACAGCTTATCCGTTTCATCAACCATTTTCCATCCTATGTTGATCATTTAGGGGATGTCTTTAATCAATTTACTAAGAATTCCTTTATTGAACCTTATATGGCTGATGTACAGAGCTGGATTAATAATCATCTTGCCACGTTACAAGATAAGGCGAATGATTATATGGATAAGCTGCCATCAAAGTTTCGCTCTATAATAGATACTTTAATGAGTGTGATCATCGTTATTGGGACTTTTCCGTTTGTTCTGTTCTTCTTACTTAAAGATGGCGACCAGTTCCTTAACTATGTACTTAAGCTTACACCGCCAAAATATCGTCAGGATGTACATGATATTCTGCTTAAAATGGATATTCAGGTAGGTTCATATATCCAGGGACAGTTAATTGTATCACTGTGTATCGGTGTTCTATTATTTATTGGCTACAATATCATCGGTCTGGAATATGCTTTAGTATTAGCATCTATCGCGGCAGTTACGAGTGTCGTTCCGTATCTGGGGCCAACTATTGCTATCAGCCCTGCCATTGTCATTGCACTTGTCGATTCACCGTTTACATTGCTTAAGCTCGCCATCGTCTGGGTCGCTGTTCAGTTCCTTGAAGGGCACTTTATTTCGCCCAATATTATGGGTAAGACGATGCAGATTCATCCTTTAACTATTATCTTTGTCCTTCTCTGCGCTGGTAATCTAGCCGGTGTATTAGGCGTTATTTTAGCTATTCCTGCATATGCCATTATCCGCGTGATTATTTCTCATCTTTTTGATAAATTCAAGAAACGTTATAACCGCTATTTTTCAGAGGACTCTGGCCCTTATGATGTTCATCAATAAAGTTATCGGGCGTTAGAAGTATCTTTACTGATTTCCCTTGCTTTTTAGATATTTATTGGATAAGTTAATTATAGTTTCGGAAGATTGGAAGAGGGATGTCATGAGCACGAAAAAAGTATACAAACGTAAGAAAAAAACCAGACTGCGCAAACTGCCGTTTATCATTCTGGGGCTTATAGCCATACTTGTTTTACTCGGGTTCTGGATTAAATCAAGTTATAATAACGGCATTCAATTTGCGAGGGACCATGGCAAGCAGGAAAAAAAATATGAGTTTAATGGACCGATTAATAAGGATGCTAAAGTCAATATTCTTATATTAGGTCAGGACCGGGTTGTAGATGGTTCTGCCCGCACAGACTCCATTATGATTGCGCAATATGATTATTTAAGCAAAAAAATGAAACTGATGTCTGTGATGCGCGACATTTATGCTGAAATTCCAGGCTATCAGAACTATAAGATTAATACAGCGTACACACTCGGCGGCCCTGAACTCCTTCGCCAGACATTAAAGAAGAATCTGGATATTGACCTGGAGTATTATGCCATTATTGACTTCAAGGGCTTTGAACAGATGGTTGATGAATTGTCACCAGAAGGGGTTCCGATTAATGTTGAGAAAGATATGTCTGAGAAAATCGGCGTATCACTTCAAAAAGGACAGCATAACCTGAATGGTAAAGAACTGCTCGGTTACGCGCGATTCAGAAATGACGAGGAATCTGATTTCGGCCGTGTCAGAAGACAGCAGCAGGTTATAAAAGCACTGCAGAGTGAGTTCATCTCACTTTCTACATTGCCAAAAGTACCTAAACTTGCAGGTATCGCGAGAGGGTATGTCGATACTAATCTCACAAATAGTGATATTTTTAGAACTGGCGCATCGTTTGCGATCAGAGGCGATAAAGATATTCAGTCGCTCGTTATCCCTGTTAAAGGGACGTTTAATTTCAAGGACGTTTACGGAGTAGGGAATGTACTCGATATTGATAAGGAATCTAATAAAAAGGCAATCAAAGAATTTTTGGCAAAATAAAATAGGTGTACTCGAGATGAGTACACCTATTTTTTATTCTTCTGATTTAAGTTTTCCGTTAACAGCGTAACGATTTTTCTTCAGTTCTTCTACAAAAACATGGATGTTTTCTTTAGGTGCATTGGTTGTTCTACACACGACTTCAGTGACTTCTGTCACCATCGCTTTAAGCTGTTCTTCTGTACGACCTTCAATAAGTTCAATTGTAACGAAAGGCATTATTTATCCTCCTTGGTAAACATTCTGTATGTTGATGAACCATGATCATTTTTCCAGTCACGTACATCATCCGCTTCCATAAACTCTAAGTTAACATCTACAACATGGGGCTGTTCCAGCAGACGTTGTGCAATCTGTTTCTTGATTTCAGAGAGCTGTCTTAAATTCATATCAGCATACGGTGTTTCAAGTACAGCTTCTAAATGAAGATCTTCTCCTTCTTTCAGGACTGTCAGACGTTTAATATCTGTAATATGCTCATTTTCCAGGATGATACGTGATGCATTTACTTCCATCTCCTGATCAGACACACCGATAGCACCCGCAGCATTTTCCAGGAAAACACGTGCAACCACAAAGAACATCATAAGACCGATAATAACGGATACAATTCCTTCTATTTGACCGAAACCTGTCAGGCGTGCAATAACGATGGCAATCAGTGCTAATACGCCACCTAAAGTTGCAACTGTATCTTCCATAAATACAAGCTTCGTAGCAGGCTTAGCTTTATTTAAACTTAAATAACTTGTTGTAAAAGGGTGGATGCCAGTCATCGGTTTATGTGCCTCTTCCAGTACTTCTTTTCCAGCTTTATATAAAACTGCTGCCTCAAGCACGATACCAATGAGCAAAACACCTGCATTGATCAGAAAATGGTTAAACGGCTGTCCTTCATGTGAAGGATGCTGAATATGGTGGATGCCTTCAAGCACTGTTTCGTATGCAAGTATCGCTACGATGATGACTGCGAATAAGCAGACTATATTAACAAGACGTCCGTAACCGAAAGGAAACTTCTCATTAGGGTCTTTCTTTGATACAGCAGAACCAATCCATACGAATAACTGATTAGCTGCATCACCAAGCGAATGCATCATTTCGGCGAACATGGCAACATTACCGGTAATCAAGTATGCACCAAACTTCAGCGCACCTAAAATGAAGTTAACAATGGCTGCCATTAAGGAAGATTTACTTCCCTTTTTAAGTAAACTAAACAAACCTGTCATATCATAATCTCCTTTTTTTAACATATTTGTTCTCTTCCCTATTATATGCGATGATAGTCCTAAATAAAAAGACAAAATTACTCTTAGGAGGCCTCATATATATGTTTAAAAACTTATTATCGTCTATCGGCTTTGAAGACTTAACAGTGGATACACGTGTCGGCCAGACAGAATATCATTTAGGTGACACGATTGAAGGAATTGTCGAGCTGAGTGGTCAGACAGGTCATATTGAGTATATCGAAATACAGCTCGTAGAACGGCAGGAGAATACGGATGACACAAGTGATATTCAAAGTTTCGATGACATCATCAGTCGCGTGCATCTGACGCCTGAGAATGATGAAACAATCCGCTTTCAATTAGATGTAGGAAACAATATTAAATCTACTACAAATCAGTTCTTTATCATGACACATGTTTATATAGCTAACTCCATCGATGCATATGATGAAGATGAAATTTTCTTCAATCAGCAGTAGCTTTTTAACAAGAATTACCTGTTGTTGTCAATATTTTAAATATCGTTTAAGATGGAATGGACCTATCATTCAAGAAAGAAGGGGAAAGAATGACTTATCCAGATGTAAAGGAAACAATCAAGCAAGTCGAGACACTGGTCAATATTCCGGGACCGTCCGGCTATGCTTACGCTGCAATCCAGTACTGTCAGGATTACTTGCAATCGCATGGTATCGACAGTACTGTCACAAACAAAGGAGGTTTGAGTGTCACAGTAAAAGGGGCTGATGATACTCGCCATCGCTTTATCACAGCACATGTCGATACACTAGGAGCGATGGTCAAGGATATTCTACCTAGCGGACGACTTAAGATGACAAAAATCGGCGGCTTTAGCTGGCATGCGACAGAAGGGGAGTACTGTCAGATTCATAGCACAGACCGAGTCTTCACAGGGACTATCTGTCTCCATGAAACAAGTGTCCATGTCTACCGTGGGAATGATGATATTAAACGTGATGATGATCATATGGAGGTCCGTATAGATGAAGTGACCTCATCTGCAGAAGAAACAAAGGCACTTGGCATCAATGTCGGTGATTTTATCTGCTTTGAACCCCGCTTCCAGCATACAGAGAGCGGTTTCGTTAAATCACGCCATCTCGATGATAAAGTCAGTGCAGCGATTATGCTGGAATTACTTGTTCATCTGAAAGAGAATGATATCCAGTTACCTCATACGACTCATTTCTTCTTCTCAAATAATGAAGAGATCGGGTACGGCGGAAATTCAAATATTCCAAAAGAAGTGGTTGAATACCTCGCAGTCGATATGGGTGCGTTAGGTGACGGACAGCTGTCAGATGAATATACAGTGTCTATCTGTGCAAAAGACAGCTCAGGTCCCTATCACTATCATCTTCGTCAGCATCTCGTCAAGCTCTGTAAGGACAATGGTATTGATTACAAAATAGATATTTATCCGTATTATGGCTCTGACGCCAGTGCAGCCATTTCTGCTGGCCATGACATTAAGCATGCACTGTTCGGGGCAGGTATTGAGTCCTCTCATGCGATGGAAAGAACTCATGAACGTTCTATACAGGCGACTGAATCTCTTCTTTATGCTTATGTACAAAGTCCACTTATTTAACACTGCGGTCTAACCGCAGTTTTTTTCTGTCTCTTATATTGTCTATCTGGAAAGGGTTATGGTAATGAAAGATTTCTTTAAATACTACAAGCCTTATAAAGGGCTGTTCATTCTTGACTTCGGTTCAGCCGTCTTTGTCGGTGTACTGGAACTGATTTTTCCGTTGATGACCAGTCTGTTCATTGACGAACTGCTGCCATCTAAGGACTGGCGAAATATCGTCTTCGGTGCAATCGGCTTATTTCTTGTATACGGCTTTGTCTCTCTGCTTAAGTTCATCGTTACTTACTGGGGACATAAGCTCGGAACCAATATTGAACGGGATATCCGTAATGAGCTCTATCAGCATCTGCAGAAACTGAATTTCGGATTTTTCGATAACATGAAGACCGGTAAACTGATTGGCCGTCTCACCAATGACCTGATGGATATAGGGGAAGTGGCCCATCACGGACCGGAAGAAGTGTTTGTCGCAGTGATGACTGTTATCGGCGCGCTGATGATTATGCTATTCATCGATGTAAAGCTTGCACTCATTACATTCTGTATTGTTCCGATCATCTTTATTCTGACGATTTACTTCAACCAGAAGATGACAACCGCATTTGAACGTCTTTTCGGGAATGTATCCACTTTTAATGAAGTGATTGGTGAGAGTATCGGCGGTATTCGTCTTGTTCAGGCATTTACGAATGAACGGCATGAACAGAAAAGATTTGAATCAGCAAATGAAGCATTCCGGGCGACTAAACTGAAGGCCTATAACTATATGTCCTGGAACTCATCCATCGGTTATATCGCACAGAAATTCACTTTAATCATTGTTCTGATACTCGGCTGTTATTTTGTCCTGCATGGTCATATGACCAATGGTGAGTTTGTGGCATTTATCATGATTACAGATATTCTCTTTAAGCCGCTTCAGTCCATTAATCTGATTATCGAGCTCTTTCCAAAAGGAATTGCAGGTTTTAAGAACTTCAGAGAGATTATGGAGACAACAACCGAAATCAAAGATTCTAAAGACGCTGTCACTTTCGCATCTACCCCTGAGACTATCAGCTATGAGCATGTGACCTTTAAATATGGAGATAAGACCATACTTGATGACTTATCGTTTACAGTGAACGAAGGTGAGAAAGTTGCTCTGGTCGGTCCTAGTGGCGGCGGGAAGACCACTCTATGCTCGCTGTTACCAAGGTTCTATGATCCTATCAATGGTCGTATCACCATCAATGGTGATGACATCAGAGATTATACGCTTGAGTCCTTAAGACAGCAGATCGGTATTGTTCAGCAGGATGTCTTCCTATTCAGCGGTACATTAAGGGAGAACGTCGCTTACGGAGATATGACAGCAACTGAAGAGGAGATTATGTGGGCTATTGATAAAGCACAGCTCAAGTCATTTGTGGATGGCCTGCCACACGGTATAGATACAATTGTCGGAGAACGTGGTACTAAACTGTCTGGTGGTCAGAAGCAGCGGGTCTCTATTGCCCGTATGTTCCTTAAGAATCCGAAGGTCATTATTCTAGATGAAGCGACGAGCGCTCTTGACGTTGAAACAGAGAATCGCATACAGGCAGCCTTCAAGGAACTATCAGAAGGCCGGACTACCTTAACGATTGCACATCGTTTGTCTACTATCAGAGATGCTGACCGCATTCTTTATATAGAAGACGGGCGAATCGCTGAATCAGGCAGTCACGATGAATTAATGGCACGAAGAGGTAAATATTATCAACTTCAGCTTGCTCAGCATCAATAATAAAGCATAATAAAGTCCCGCAAAAAATTTGCGGGACTTTATCTATCTTATCTAAAATCAATCGAGGCAAGTAATCCAATCAATATACCTACTGTCATAGAAAGCATGGTTCCGAGCAGGATGTATTCTGACTGTTTATCTATCTTATCAGGCTGATGCTCAACTGGGTCCTGTTTGACGTCATTGAACCTTAAAATAGATTTACTTGCGATGACCAGTCCAATTGCGGTATATTCCTTTAGTACAATAAAGATAATGATCAGAAACCTTTCGAGATAACCGATGACAAGCCCGACATTATCTGACTTAGGTAGTTTAGTAGAACTCATAGACGACAGAAATGCACGGATAAATGGCCCACTGAATATATAGAGGACGATACATAAGAAGTAGAGTGTCAGATTCATCATCATTGGTATAAGTCCTTTAGTGTCTGTCTAATATGTTTTCTCATCTCTTCATTGATACCTGAACTGTATTGGATGAGTTCCTGCTCAATCAGGTCAAGCTGTTTACTACGCGCTTTTTTGAGATGGGTGGACACTGTCGAGAAGCTCTTATCCATTTCATGAGCCAGTTCTCTCTGCACAGGAATCGAAAGACTCATCAGCAGTATTTCTCTCTGGATATCTGTATGCTGGCGCAGAATATCTGTCATATAGTAGAAGAGCACATGATTCATCATTGAAACATTCTCAGCCGAGAGACAGAGGTCAACCTGATCATTCGTCTTAATACTTTCCAGTGCTTGACGTGCTTTTTTAATGATAGGCGCATTCCAGTGCTCGAAATCCGCTTCCGGCAGCTCACTTTCACCGATTGATAACCCGAATTTTAGGGTCTGGCTTTTTAATGGCCATGATAATTTGATATAATAAGCTATTATCAGCATATCTCCCGGTGAGTCACAGACAAAAAACAGTTCGTCACCCATTCTGAAATTGACATAGCGTCTATTCAGGGGCTGTGTCCACTGATTGATTGCTGTCTCCAGCTGCTGGAGTCTATGACTGATTTCATCTGCATTACCATGGGCTGTACTTCCTGATACGTCCATAATGAACAATCCAATCATGTTATACCTCCGTTCGTTTATATAAGCGAATTTTCTGAAATTCCTTTATATAAACGAATTATAGCATAAAATAACTATCAATCTATCGAACAAGAAGGAGTTAACTATGAAGTTTATTACACTGACAAAAGAACAATTCGGCACATTCTGCGATAAAACAGGCAGCCATTTCACACAGATGACAGTCAACTATGACGTCAAACAGGCAGAAGGTGCTGAAGTCCACCTAGTAGGAGTAGAGGAGAACGGTCAAGTTATTGCTGCATGTCTTTTGACTGCGATTCCTGTCATGAAAGTCTTCAAATATTTCTACACAAACCGTGGACCGGTAATGGACTATAACAACAAGGAACTGCTGCACTTCTTCTTTACAGAACTGAAGAAATATTTAAAACAACATAAAGCACTCTATGTCCGCGTCGATCCATATGTCGCTTATCAGAAGCGAGATCATGATGGCAACATCCTTGAAAAATATCCGACCGCTTCAGTCATCAATGAGATGGAAGCACTCGGCTATCAACATCAAGGCTATACAACAGGGATGAAAACCAATTTCCAGATACGCTGGCATTCAGTTCTTGACCTTGAAGGTAAAGATTCAAAGTCTGTCCTTAAGGATATGGACAGTCTGCGTAAGCGTAATATCAAGAAGGTCATCAAAAATGGTATTAAAGTTCGATACCTGACAGAAGATGAGATGCCTATCTTCAGACAGTTTATGGCAGACACAAGCTCGAAAAAAGAGTTCCAGGACCGCGACGACAGTTTCTATAAGCTGCGCCTGCGTCATTTTGGAGACAGAGCACTGATGCCGCTTGCTTATATTGACTTTACAGAGTATATTCCTCAGCTGGAAGAGGAAAAGCAGGGTGTTGAACGCAATCTTCAGAACGAGAATACACAGAAGAATGACAAGAAGAAAGCAGATCTTGAGAAACAGCTGGCAGCGATTGAAGATCGTCTGACAGAAGCGAAAGAACTGCAGTCTCAGCATGGAGATGAACTGCCTGTAGCGGCTGCATTCTACCTGATTAATCCATATGAAGTAGTCTATCTGGCTGGCGGAACAGCAAATGAATTCAGACACTTCGCAGGCTCTTATGCCATCCAGTGGAAAATGATCAACTATGCACTTGAACATGGTATCAATCGTTATAATTTCTACGGTATCAGCGGAGACTTCAGTGAAAATGCAGAGGATGCAGGCGTCATCAAGTTCAAGAAAGGTTTCAATGCTGACGTCATGGAATATATCGGCGACTTCGTACTGCCGGTCAATAAGCCGGTCTACCAGGCTTATCAGGCGATGAAGAAGATAAAAGGATAGTAGGGGGAAAGTTATGCAATTCACAGAACTGACTACAAAAGAATTCAAGACTTTTATGGCTGAGACACCATATATGAGCCACTACTTCCAGATGGCAGAAAATATCGCTAACAGGGAAGAAGAGAAAAGCCCGGTTGTCCTCCTGGGTGTTAAAGAGAACGATAAAGTGATTGCAGCAAGTCTGTTCTCTAAAATTCCGACATTCGGCAGCTATATGTACTATTCAAACCGAGGACCTGTTTTAGATACATCAAATACAGAGCTGATTCGCTTTTACTTCCAGTCACTTGATAAGTACTTAAAACAGCATCAGTGTCTGTACGTCAAACTGGATCCATACTGGATTTATAGAACATATGATAAAGATGTTAAACCGAAAACAGAGGGCAATGATGACCTCATCAAGCTAATAGAGTCATTAGACTATACGCATGGCGGTTTTACAAGGGGCTACAGTTATACACAAGTACGCTGGATGAGCGTGCTGTATCTGGAAGGTGAAACACCGGCATCTATCATGAAGCAGTTTGACAGCCAGCGTAAACGAAATGTCAAAAAGGCACAGAAATACGGTGTCAAAATCCGTCTGCTGGAAGAAAATGAGATTGACATCTTCCTGGATCTCTATAGAGAAACAGAAGAACGGGCAGGTTTTATTGCCCGTGACGACGACTATTTCAAACGATTTAAGAAACATTACGGTTCGAAAGCCATTATGCCACTTGCATATATTGATCTGGATGAACATATCGCAGATTTAAATGCAGAACAGCTTGAACTGGAAGCTAAGCATGACCAGCTGCTGTTAGCAGACAATAAGTCAGATAAACAGCTTAAGAAACTAGCTGACTTAGATGACCAGCTGAAAAAACTGCAGCAAAATATACTGGATATGAATGAACTGAAGAAAACTGACGGACAGATACTGAATCTAGCAGCCGGTATGTTTTTTGAGAATAATTATGAGATCAATTATTTCTCAGGCGGTTCAAGTCATAAATACAGCCAGTTTATGGGTCCATATGCCATGCACTGGTATATGATCAATTATTGTTTTGAACATCAATTTAGCCGTTATAATTTTTACGGCGTATCTGGCGATTTCACGGAATCTGGCGAAGATTATGGCGTTTATCGATTTAAACGCGGTTTCAATGCACAGATTGAAGAACTTGTCGGAGATTTTAATAAGACAATTAATAAACCGAAAGCTGTGCTTCATCAGGCGGCCATGAAAGCTGGCGGCGGTGCACGACGCATAAAACATATCATTAAAAAGAAATAATCACAAAAACCGTCATTATAAATTAATGACGGTTTTTGTGATTATTAAGAGAGATAGAAAGTCTCCTCTTATTTTTCATTATTCTAGTTTACATAATATATATTATAGGAAGTTATGTGTAGGAGAGCATTTATGTTCTTATAAGTCCCTATCAACTACATATGAATATGATTGGTTACTTATAATGAACTTAAACCAAATGAGAACTATAGTTATAATTTTCATTGCCAGCTGTAATTTAACTTTTAATTGGATTCAACATCATGATTTCTTCTGACACAAGTTTCATAGCATGATTGAGAAAATCATATAGACAATCGGCAATACAAATAAATTAATCGCATTGATTATTGAACTGATTGAAACGATATACTCATATTCTTGTTTATTAGAATGATACATCCATAAACCGTATATCAGAATACATAACGATGTTGCTATAAAAATACCTATTCTGACAAATCCATTAAACCACGAATATGGATCATACGGAAATAACATTAAAAATATCAGCAGCAAATAGTTGGCGATATTTAAGCCTATCAGAGTCTTTTTCATTAAAACACCTCTTCCTGTATGTATAAGTGCTATTATGTTCTTAATAAAAATGGCAATCAACACATATACAGGAATTTTAAGGTAATTTTAAGGTTATTATTATAAGTTAGAAACTATTGCTAAATTAAAAAAACTAACCACCCTTTAAAAGGACAATTAGTGTTAATCTTTTGTACTAAATATAGGTAATACAATAGTCTTATAACTCGTTTTATTAACTAAATCATGACTAATAGCCAAAGTTGGTCTTTTATTACGTTGTTCATGACCTCTACTTGGACTAAAGTCTAAAAAAATATATCACCTTGAAAGACCATTTTTACCAATCTAGTTCCTCTCCTTCAGAAATTCCCCAGTCCAGTTCAGATGATCTAATACCATCATCTTTCCAACCAGCGAACATTTCATGAATATTATGAGGTTCATTTATAATAGGCGTTAATATAATAGAATTATCAATGATTTAAGTTTTCTAATCTTTTAACCATCATCTGCACCAGCACTATCATATAGATGATAGCCATTAAAGGGGCATAGAAAGTCCACCAAGCGAATGATAAATCATGAAAATGATATCCCATTAGACTACTTAACTCAGGCAGTACAGGTTTTTCAATAATCTCACATGCCGGTCCATAACATTCATCTGTTCCACCGAAGAAAATCTTAAAAAACGCAAGGTGTGAGATGACAATGAGTGTCTGAAATAATATTCTGAGAAATGTAATGAAATACTGGAGTGTCATATTTGGGACAATATGCTTCAAATAAATATGTATTTTACTAGGACTTAGGGTATAAGCGCTATCAATAAACTCCTTCTCAAGAATCATTTTATTAATGATTCCTTAACAAGAGCTATAGTCGTCGGAATCATTAATAAAATGAGTATCACTATATGATAGACGACTCTGAATTGAGATGAGTTCTCAAATCCATCAATCGGTTCATAGAGAACAGGTCTTAAAAGTATGTAAGCTAAAATTGACTGCGGAATATAGAAGAATGGATCAACTACTGCCTGAAAGAAAATACCGCTTCTTTTATTGAAAGCTAATAGTGTGCCAATAACTATTGCTATAATTAACGAAAGAAGCGCAATGATGATCAATAAGGCTAGTGTAATCCTGTAGCCTGATAAAACCTCATAGGCCATATGATTAGAACTTGAATCTACACCAAATATAGCCTGAAGACTTGGTGGAAACGGTGAGCTTGCTATAACGGTACCGTCACTATCATATAGAAAATCCGTTCTTTTTACTTTTCCATTCAGAATATCATAGTAAATGATTCCGATAATAGCTGGTATAACAAGCAGAATCAGATAGAAATAAATTCTCTTCATCATACCATCCTCCTGCCCGTTATATGATTCACAACATATTGAGTCATACCGAATAAAAGCGCAATTGGAATATAAAGCAGCATAAAGGTGATAAACAGAACGACCGGTGAGTTGTACTCAAATATAAAGACCGATACACCGAATATATTCATCACTCTCTCTAAAAATAGAAGACTCGATAAGGTGATCCAGACAATCTGTTTCAGATTAATCAGGTAACCCATCATCAGATTACGCATAATATGATTAGCAAACACTTGATGTTCATATAACCCTTTTGATCTAGCAAATTCCACGTATGTACTTACCTTCTCCGCTTCCATCAGCTTTTTTAATAATATGATGCTATTGACCGTAGGAATGACAAGTAAGACTATTACAGGAAAGATAATAGCCTTTGAGCTCTGACTCGTATAAATACAATCTGCTGAGGGTCTGATAAACTTTTTATCGTATAACGTATAGCAGATAAATAATTGTTGAAGCTGAAATGCTGAGATTTAAATAATGAAGGCAGACATGCTACAAGAAATAAGATTAATAAATTAATAAGAATTTTAAGTATCCCTTTCAAGTGTTCACTCCTCACTGAAATAATTATGATATAACTAATTTTATATAATATACCAAATATTCAGAAAATAAGGAATGAAAAATGAAACATTAAATAAATTCTAACTTCAATTTTGTATCTGTTGCTTCAGCTATAGTTTCCAATGTTGACGATGGATGTAGGATTCATTTCACCTGTCTCTATTCTTGAGATTGTTGATTGCGGCTTACCTATTAGTTGAGTCAGTTCTTTTTGTGTAAGCCCTTTTTGCTTTCTCAGATTAAGTAATGCTAAGGCAGCAGCAGTTTTAAATTCTTCTTCTCTGTAAATATCGGCACGTTCCGGCCTCTCCTCTATGCGTTTCCTGATAAGATTTTTAACATCACTCATTTTAAATCACCTCTATTGATAAAATATTGCTTCTTGATTTGTCTGCCTTTTTTATTTCCTTTAATGGAGTTGTTTGTGTTTTCTTGGTAAAACCATGCGTAATTACATACTGGTTCTGTTCTATATGAAAGTAAACCGCTCTCTGCTGATTATTACCGCTTCTCGATCATACCTCAAAAAGATAATCATCGAGGTTCTTAACATACTTTAGTCGTATGCTGTCATATATACCAATTTCCTCTATTACGTTCAAACGAGCAAGCAGGCTATCTAAATCCTTATCATTGAGAGAAAATAGGAACTCTTCAAATTGACATTTACCATTTACTTTTTATTTAAAAAAAGCCCCATATGCTTAATGAAGCAAATGGGAACTCTATTTCTTATTTATTTACCTGTAAATTCGTAAACCGCGATGGTTCCTGACATTTCATGGCTCGCCATCAGTAATGGCTTCTTCGTTGGTGATTCTTCTTTTGGAATGAATGTCAGACCTTCTGGTGAGATGTCTTTGTTATCTTTTGATTTGAAGTAAGTTTCAAAGACCGGTTTTGTCGGATTATCCATGTTATAGACCATGATACCACCTGTACGCTCTAAACCGATGAAAGCATACTGGTGCTTACCTACTTTACCTACTGTCACTGATTCCGCTTCAGGTCCTTTATCATCACTTCTATTGTCAAACTCGATTTTACCTGGTTCTTCCTGCTGGCTGTTGAAGGCATCAGGGAATGCTTTTGCTATGATTTTCTCGAAGTCATCTCCACTGTCGTAGACTTGCTTCATGGAATCCGCTTCTACTACTGAGAATGAACGGCCGCCAAACGTTACAACTGCATCATAAGTGCCGTCTGCATTCGTGAATGGGTTACTTGTAGATGTTTTCAGTCTGCCGAGTGATTTTTTATCTTTTAAGATAGATGAATCGAATCCTTTGAAGTAATCACTTGCCGTATTATACTGGTCTGCAATATCAGCGACACGTGTCTCTTCAGAGAAACCTTTATAATCCTGTGTATCCCCTTCATTAGCTGTCAGCAGGTAAACGTGGCCTTTATAGTTCAGGTGGCTGATACCATCAGGCTGATACATACCGAATAACGGATAATTCTTCATGTTGATCTTATCATCTTTATCAGAGACATCAATTGTTGTTTTGTGATAGTCCTTATAACCAAGACCTTTTACAGAGACGAACTTCTTCTTCTTGATGTCGTAGGTAGCGACTGCATTTCGCTCCTGGATCGTGATATAAGCTAATTTATTGTTGTTATCAACCGTGATGTACTCAGGCTCAAGGTTGCGGAAGCTTTCTTCTGCATTACGGCCTAATTCACGAACGTCACTGCCAATCATTGAACGGTCAAAGTATGTTGTCGTTACATCAGACTGTTTAATGTGACCATTAGGCTTAGTGCGGATAACAGAGACAGATCCTTCTGGATTGACTGTGTATTCGTCGTTTGGTTCTCCTTCATTTGCAACCACCAGATTATTACCATTCGGTGTAAAAGTCAGCATATCAGGCAGAGCCCCTACTTCTACCTGAACTTTGAACTTGCCGTTCATAGAAAGGAAGACAACATGGCCGTTATCTGTCTTATTTGCCGCCGGAACGCTTACTGCGATGTATTTATGTTGAGGATGGATAGCAACACTTGTAATATCTGAACCTTGTGCATTGAAGTCTTTTAATGCAACACGTTTCAGCAATGGCATTTTCCCTTTAGTCAGCTTTGAAGCATCCAGAATATCAAGAGAATTCAGTGCACCGTTGATAGAATATGCACGCTTATATTTCTTATCATAAGCGACGATTTCAGTTCCGCTTTCACCGAATGATGTCTTTGAGTCGTAACGCGCGAGCTGGCTTACTTTTAATGAACTCTTTTCGCTATAGCTTGAAACTGAAGCGGCATCTGCATAAGGCGTTAACATGAGTGCTGCAAGTGTACCCGTAGAAAGAACTTTGACCAGTTTATTCATTTTCCATCCTCCAAATATGTATTTACTTCAGTGTATGGAAGTCTTGTAAAGATTCAGTGACTGGTATGTAAATTTTCCATTAAAAAAAGACATGCATGCATGTCTTAAAGCCCGTTCTCTTTCTCACGGCGGTTATATTTGTTTTCGAATTCTTCTCGTTCGAGATGACTCTCCCGTCTAAGCTTTCTTTGTCTGCGGCGATCTCTAGTCAGATACCAGAATAACAGACTCAGTATAAGAGAGAGGACTGCAAGAAACGTTGCATAGCCTAGAAGCGGCTGGAACGTGATGTCAAAGAAATTCGGCAGAATGAATGCTGCGATTCCGAGCAGAACAAATGTCAGCACAGGCGCAAGTATAAAACTGTTGGTCAACAGACCGAAAATCATGGACAGTATCAGCATTCCGACAATCGAAATCAGAAGGAAGTTCGGTATAGCCGTGTAGCTGATGTCAGCGAGTATCAACATATGTACACCTCCTTATAGGTTATAACTATCTATACCCTTAATTCACTCTCTAAACATTGTCTCTAAGTGACCTGAAACTGTATAATGGATATCAGACAGAGAGGAGATGGAAATATTGACAACATTAAGAAGTGAAGTAAACATCGAAGAAACATGGGACCTTAGTCCCCTATTTGAAAATGATGCTGCTTTCTATAGCAATCTGAAGGAAACAGTGTCAAAAGTCCATGCATTTAGTCAACAGTACAAAGGGACTCTGAATAATGCAGAGACTGTTGAAGCGATGCTGAACGCCTACGCTCAGATTACAGAGGCTATCGACCGACTAGGTAATTACGCCAGCCTGAACTTAAGCGTCGATCAGACCAATGCAGAAGCACAGAAACTGATAGGTCAGTTCGGTACAGCCTATGATGAGATGGCAAGTGCCCTGTCATTCATAGACTCAGAACTACTTGCTTTAGAAGCGGATAAACTTGAGGAAATTAAAAATAATTCTAAACAATATCAGCGTTATCTAGAGAAGCTTGTTAAAAGAAAACCACATCAGCTGCACCCAGAAGTTGAGAAAGCACTTGCTGCATTCTCATCTACATTTAGTGCACCATACGGTCTCTACGATACAACTAAGATGCTCGACATCGATTTTGGTACGTTCGAAGCTCACGGTAAAGAGATTCCGATGAACTACGTGTCATTTGAAGGTGAACTGGAAGTTGATGGCGACACAGAAGTCAGACGAAACGCTTTTCGCAAGTTCTCGGATACACTGAAGAAATATGAAAATACAACGGCTAAGACCTACAATATGACAGTACAGCAGGAAAAAACGGAATCTAAGCTTCGTGGCTATGACTCTGTTATCGATTTTCTCCTTGAAAGACAGGAAGTTTCACGTGAACTCTACAACCGTCAGATTGATTTAATCACAACGGAACTTGCACCCCATATGCGTCGTTACGCTAAATTACTGCAGAAGACGAATCATCTGGATACGATGAAGTTCGAGGATCTCAAGATATCACTCGACGAGACATATGAACCAGAGATTACTGTAGCTGAGTCTCAGGACTATATTAATAAGGCACTATCAATTATGGGTGAAGATTATATGCAGCTGGTAGATGATGCGTACAATAAACGTTATATCGACTTCGTTCAGAACAAAGGGAAATCGACAGGTGCATTCTGTGCAAGTCCTTATTCAACGAATCCGTTCATCCTGATCTCATGGACTTCTAAGATGACAGAAGTCTTTGTCCTGGCTCATGAACTGGGCCATGCAGGACATTTCAATCTGGCAAACAAGCACCAGAATATCTTTGACGCAGAAAGTTCGCTGTACTTCGTAGAGGCGCCGAGTACAATGAACGAGATGCTCATGGCGAACTACTTGCTTAAAGAATCTGATGATCCTAAATTTAAGCGCTGGGTTATCGCGACCATCATCTCACGCACCTATTACCATAACTTCGTCACTCACCTGCTGGAAGCAGCTTATCAGCGTGAAGTCTATAACCAGGTTGATGCAGGCGAACAGCTGTCAGCACCTTTACTGAATGACATTAAAAAAAAGGTCATTTCTGACTTCTGGGGAGAAACAGTAGAAATGACCGAGGGAGCTGAACTGACCTGGATGCGTCAGCCTCATTATTATATGGGCCTTTATCCATATACTTATTCTGCCGGACTGACAATTGCGACATTGATGGCTAAACGCATCAATGAAGAAGGACAGAGCGCTGTTCAGGACTGGATTGAAGTCTTAAAAGCAGGCGGCTCTAAAACACCTGTTGAGCTCGCCAAGATGGCTGGAATAGATTTAACGACTGATGCGCCGCTTAAAGAAACAATCGCTTATATCGGTTCATTAGTAGATGAACTCGAAAAGCTGACAGAAGAAATCGGCGAATAATAAAAAGGATTATCCGTAATGGATAATCCTTTTTTAATGTCACTTTATTTTAAACACTTATAATATAATGACTTATTAAATTACCATTGATTCCTTGATATGAAAGAAATCCCTCGCTATTAATATAGCGAGGGACCCTATTATATTTTCTTGATTTTATCTGTTTCAATCGTGATTCTTTTCTCTTTGTACAACTTTCCAATCGCACGTTTGAAACTACCTTTACTCATTTTGAAGACTTCGCGGATTGCTTCTGGATCTGATTTATCAGAGAACGGCAATTCACCATTATATTCATCCAGCATCGAAAGAATCATCTCACTGTCATCGTCCATGCGTTCATGAGCTAACGGCAGAAATGAACCATTTAGTTCACCATTTTCTTTATGACCAATGATACGGACTTCTACTTTTTCACCGAGTCTTGGCTCAGAACGTCGTTCGCTTTCATGAACAAAAATCTTATAGCCTTCTTTTGATAACAGAAACGTTCCGATTTTAAGCAGACGATATGGATAAGCTTCAATTGTGGTATGCAGTAGTTCTTCTTTAGCAGGTGTATATAATGACGTCACCATTGTCTCAGATGCCAGTCGAGCGTATATCTGGTCATTACGATCAACACGGAGCGTACAGAAGAGCTCGTCGCCGTTTTCCGGCCAGACTTCTTTCAGCTTAGGTAGATCTTCCCATGGGATGATGATTTCACGCGGCAGACCGATATCAACAGTCACACCATCTCTATCTTTTTTAATAACTTTTACCCAGTCGTATTTGTTGGTCGTGATGACCGGCATATTCTGAGTCGCAAACAAGTCACCTGTTCGACCGGGGTAGACGAAGAAGCTGTAGTCTTCACCTACTTCAAGTTCGTCGCCTTCTTCGATCTCAGAGGCATTCAGTTTCACTTCTTCATTATTCGGTCCTAGTAATCGGTAAGTCGATCCTTCCAGTCCCGCTACTTTCAGAAAGTCGATACTTCCTGATAAACGTTGTTCATTGTTCTCCATAAAAACTCCTTCAGTGCTTTTTGTTTATTATAACATCCATATAGAATAAAGTATAAGAAGCGGGTGAAAATATGTTATAATTTTGAACGGAAATAAATATTAAGGAGAATGTTATGTTACAAGTATCTAATGTCAGTCTTCGTTTCGGTGACCGTAAATTATTTGAAGACGTTAATATTAAATTCACGCCGGGCAACTGCTACGGTCTCATCGGTGCAAATGGTGCCGGCAAATCGACTTTCCTGAAAATCTTATCAGGCGAACTCGACTCTCAGACAGGGAATGTCTCTTTAGGTAAAGATGAACGTCTCTCAGTCTTAAAGCAGGATCACTTTGCGTACGAAAATGAACGTGTACTTGACGTTGTTCTTCGCGGTAATGAGAAACTGTGGAATGTCATGACAGAGAAAAATGAAATCTACATGAAGCCTGACTTCAGTGACGCGGACGGCATGCGTGCTGCTGAACTTGAAGGTGAATTCGGTGAAATGGGCGGCTGGACAGCTGAATCAGACGCTCAAGTTTTATTATCAGGCTTAGGTATAAAAGAAGAGCTCCATGACAAACAGATGTCTGAACTTGAAAACAATCAAAAAATCAAAGTGTTACTCGCGCAGGCTATCTTCGGTGAACCTGATGTTCTCTTACTCGATGAGCCTACCAATGGTCTCGATATCCCTGCCATCAGCTGGTTAGAAGATTTTCTGATCAACTTTGAGAACACAGTTATCGTTGTATCCCATGACCGTCACTTCTTAAACAACGTATGTACGCATATCGCTGACCTGGATTACGGCAAGATTAAAATCTACGTCGGTAACTATGACTTCTGGTATCAATCAAGCCAACTTGCTCAGCAGATGTTACAGGACTCAAACAAGAAAAAAGAAGAGAAAATCAAGGAATTACAGGACTTCGTTGCTCGTTTCAGTGCAAACGCATCTAAATCAAAACAGGCGACAAGCCGTAAGAAAATGCTCGAGAAGATCGAACTGGATGATATCCAGCCTTCTTCACGTAAATATCCTTTCGTCAACTTCAAACCAGAACGTGAAATCGGTAACGACCTTCTTTCTGTACAAGGTCTTACTAAAACCGTTGATGGCGTAAAAGTACTGGATAATGTTTCATTCACAATGAACCCAAATGATAAAGCTGTCCTAGTCGGCGATTCAGAGATTGCGAAGACAACGCTGCTTAAAATCCTTGCAGGTGAACTGGAAGCAGATGAAGGTACTTACAAATGGGGTATCACAACGTCTCAAAGTTATCTGCCAAAAGATAACTCAGAGTTCTTTGAAGGTAAGAATGTTGACCTGGTGGAATGGTTACGTCAGTATGCCCCACCTGAAGAGCAGACAGAAACATTTTTACGTGGCTTCCTCGGTCGTATGCTCTTCTCTGGTGAAGAAGTACGTAAGAAAGCAACCGTTCTTTCAGGGGGAGAAAAAGTACGCTGTATGTTATCTAAGATGATGCTTTCGTCTGCGAACGTTCTTCTACTCGATGAACCGACAAACCACTTAGATTTAGAAAGTATTACAGCAGTCAATGATGGTTTAAAAGCATTCAAAGGATCTCTCATCTTTACTTCTTATGACTTTGAGTTCATTAATACCATCGCCAACCGCGTCATTGACTTAAATGTCCCTGGCGGTCTTTCAAAAGAAATTACTTATGAAGAATATCTTAAAGAACAAGGTGTTCTGAAATAATAGATGCCCTGCTTAATGCAGGGTATTTTTTTATTCTCGTTTTTATATTCTCTATTGTGAATTATATTTTTTAATAATTTATTAAGTTTACATAATATATTTATATTAATTTTTAAAAGTTAAATAAAAAATAGAGCACCCCGGCATTAACCGGGGTGCTCTATTAACGTTCATCTATAATTATAAATTATAATTTAACAACGTTAGCTGCTTGTGGTCCGCGGTCGCCTTCAACGACTTCGAATTCCACTGCTTGGCCTTCTTCTAATGATTTGTAGCCTTCTTGATTGATCGCTGAGAAATGTACGAATACATCATTTTCTCCTTCGATTTCGATGAAGCCAAATCCTTTTTCTGCATTAAACCATTTAACTGTACCTTGTTTCATTATGAAACCTCCAACACTGAAAATTCAATATGCATTATTTGCATATTACAAAATAAATAACGCTTACTTACTTTGTAATATGCAGATAACGCTTACTGGTTGTTATCATTATAAAATAACACAAATGGTTATGCAATACAGTTTTTTGTAAAGTTTAGCGTTTACAATTTTACTTAATTGTAATAAATTTCTCCATTTCTTAAAGTAATCAAGCTGTAGAATATCTGCAGATCTTCTTCGCAATCTTCACAGTATTGCAGTTCACAGTTATTATAAAAAGCGTGTATTTGATACTTCCCTATCAGTTCGTTAGTAAACTTTTCTCGCATCAGTTTCAGACGCTCCTGATAGACTCTCTCAAACTTCTCTTCAGTATCAGCTTGTTCCTGATGAATGATATGGTCCTGCCAACCTTCAAAAAGCCACCAGCCTTCATAATCTGCCCGTATGATGATGACTTCCCACATGCGAATCCCTTCTTTCATAAGTTCTACACTATTATGTGAGTATTCTGCAATATTTTCAAGCAATTGACTTAGCGATGCGATTTATTAGGAATTTCAGCATGAAATACATATAATTGAAATAAAGAGAAATGAAGAGGTGAAAAACTCTGATTACTGAACATTATAAAATATTTGGTAGAGTTCAAGGTGTCGGATTTAGAAATGCGACAGCTTCACATGCTAAAAAGTTTCCTGTAACAGGTACTGGCGCGAATGTTGAAGACTATGTAGAGATCTTTGTCTCAGGAAACAAGAATGATATTCATGCATTTATGGAACGTATATTAAAAGGTCCTACCATGTTTGCTAAAGTCTCCTCTAACACCTGTGAACAACTTCCTTATCAGGACTTTAAGCAGTTCAAACAAATATAGGAATTTCATTAAAGGAATGAAGCATATGAAATATAATATTTCTTATTATTTAGGTGCCATTTTTGCGGTGCCTATTACTTTAATCGTCGGTTTTATCAGCACAACATATTTTGCGTTTGATCAATGGCTTGACTGGCTGATTATGCTGGGTGGTTATATCGGTGCATATATCCCCATCCAGCTGACGACTTCTAAACAATATTTAAACGAAGCGGGACTCTCACGTCGAGAATTTAAATATATTCGTAAGCACTTGAATGAGGCCCGTCCTAAAATCAAGACTTTAATGTCTCAGTACACTAAGGTGCGGAGTATTAAAGATTTCAAGTCTGTAATTGAAATCAATCGTATTGCGCGTATCATTTATAAAACCGTTCAGAAACAGCCTAATAAATTTTTCAAAGTTGACAGTTTCTTTTTTACACATCTCGATAATACGGTCAACCTTGTCGATCATTATATGACACTGGTCAGAATGCCCCATAAGAATCAGGAAGAAATGGCTCAGCTGCAGGCTGCACGGTTGACACTTGAAGAACTGAAACGGACTTTGCAGGCCGATCTGCGTGCATTAAACTCAGAAGATTTTCAAGCGATGTCTGTTGAAGTGGATCTCGCCAAAATCAACCAGCCTAAAATACAAGAAAAAGTAACACCGCAACTTGAAACCGAGGAACTCGTAAAAGTACCTGTCATCAAAAAACGCCAAGAAGAAAGGATTTTTGATAATGAACAACGATTTAATTAATGACTTAACAGCCAACCCTTTTGCGGAGACTATCAGCCCTGCTACTGCCCCATTACAACAGGTCGATACCATTTCTCCTGAGAAGCGTGAAAAAATCAATCAGATTAAACATCAGATCAAACCACTCGATAATGAAAATTTACTGATGTACGGTGCAGGCGCACAAGCTAAACTTTCTCAGTTTTCTCAGCAGATCCTTGATGAAGTTCAGCGTAAAGATGTTGCTCCGATTGGTGATAATTTAGATAAATTAATGAAAAAACTGCGTGAAATCGATCCAGATGAACTGAGCCAGACTGAAAAGTCAACGATTAAACGCCTGTTCAAACGTGTTGGGGCGACTGTTAACGAATTGATGTCTAAATATCAATCAGTCTCTGGCCAAATCGACCGTATTTCAGTAGAACTGAACCACTCTAAAGATGTACTGATGAAAGACGTTGCTCTTTTGGACCGTTTATATGAGGAAAACCGCGCTTATTTTGAAGCACTCGATATGTTCATCATGGCTGCAGAAGAAAAACGTGATGAACTAAATGCGAGCCTTCCTGAACTGCAGCAAAAAGCAAGCATCTCAAACGACCAGTTAGCCGTCCAGGAACTAAATGATATGCGCCAGTATATTAACCGTCTTGATAAACGTGTCTATGACCTGAAACTTTCACGCCAGATTACACTGCAGTCTGCACCTCAGATTCGTATGATACAGGACGTTAACTCGACATTAGCAGAAAAAATTCAGAGTTCAATTTTAACAAGTATTCCATTATGGAAAAACCAGATGGCTATTGCATTGTCACTCATGCATCAGCAAAAGGCTTCTAAAGCACAGCAGCAAGTCACTAATACAACAAATGAACTGCTTTTAAAAAATTCAGAGATGTTAAAAACAAACACCATTATGACTGCACAGGAAAACGAACGTGGAATTGTTGAGATAGAGACGCTTAAAACGACTCAGAACAATATTGTAGAAACGATCCGTGAGACTTTAAGTATACAGGCTGAAGGTGCTTCTAAACGCCGCGCAGCTGAAGCAGAATTAACGAAGATGGAACAGGAACTGAAAACACAGCTCCTGCAATTACAGCAAGAGAAAAACCAGACGAACTTCTAGTTCGTCTGGTTTTTTAGTTGAATTTGATTTTAGGTTGTTTTGCTCCAAAGATAAGTCCGAGTACATAGCCCGCGAGTGCAAAGAGTAACCACTCCATTGACTGCGCCTTTAACGGTAAGTGATTCATAAGAGGGAACTGCAGCAGTCCAACATCTTTACTGGACAGCACCGAAAGAACAGCAATGATAGTAACGAAAGCCATTGCTATCTGATAAGACAGTCTTGGAGTCGGTATGAATTTAGATAAAATAACGAGTAACACAAGTGTCATACCTATCGGATAAAGAACCATCAGGACTGGCACAGAAGTTGCTATAACTTGCTGTAAGCCTTGATTCGCTAACAACAAGCTGAACAACGTAAAGATAACAACATAAACTTTGTAAGAGATCTTTGGGAAAATCTCATAGAAATATTCACTGACTGCAACGATTAATCCGATAGAAGTAGTCAGACACGCAAGCGTTACAATGACACCAATCAAGACTTTACCAAATCCACCGAATGCATCATTGGCCATATGTGTCAGCAGGTAAGTTCTGATGTCGAGGCCATTCTTATCAATGAAGGCCAGCTGCTCACCTGACAATGGATAATGATTCCCCATCCAGCCAAGCGTCAGATAGATAAATCCGAGTGCACCTGCCGCAATGAGAGCAGCTAGCATCGTCGGTTTCAGAAGGCCTGTCTCTTTCGTAAATCCTTTATCTTTCACCGCATTCAATACAATCACAGAGAAAGCAATAGCTGCAATGGCGTCCATCGTCAAGTAGCCTTCTGTGAATCCAGTGAAGAAACTACCTGTGCCCGATGTAAAAGTCTCTGTATCCGTTGGTGTAGATGCGTTACCAGAGAAAATAAAGATGCCACGGATAACAAGCAGCACAACTGATACAAGTAAGACAGGTGTCAGAATGGCACCAACCCGGTCAACCATCTTAGAGGGATTAATGGCGAGCCAGAGAGAAATACCGAAATACACTAACGTAAACAAGAATAAAGACAATTTAGAAGGACCACCTATAAACGGAACTAAAGCCATTTCATAAGAAGTTGCACCTGTTCGGGGTATCGCAAATAAAGGTCCAATAGTTAAATAGATGGCGATCAGAAAAATGACGCCAAAGACAGGATGAACATTCTTTAAAGCAGCCTTATAGCCTCCTTCATCAAATGCACCGGCAATAATCGTGATAAGCGGAATCCCTACCCCTGTCACAATAAAACCGATGATAGCGGGCCAGAAAAACTCTCCGCTGATAAAGCCTAATTTAGGCGGGAAGATTAAGTTACCCGCTCCGAAAAAGATAGCGAATAACATAAAGCCAACCACGACTATTTTTTTGTTCATAAACTTCCTCCTAAAAGAAATAATTAATTGAAATTATATCACTTTAAAGGAATGAAGTCTATATTTTTCTGAAAATTTAAATTATTTATTTAGTGCAAAGATTGTAACAGCAATTTCTTCAGTAATGGCGAGATGACATAAGGTAGATTCTCTACGCCTTCTACAAAGACACAGTAGTCATTGTAGATGTTTTTAATCGTGTTTTCAACCGCTTCTGAGATCGGTGTCTGACTGAGGAAAACATTGATGACGAATATCCCTTCACGTCTCAGTTTCATTACTGCTTCATGCGTGTCGATAATCCCGTTCGATTCATATTGAAAGGCCGATGGTTCACCGTCTGAGAAGACAATCAGAAACTTCTGCTGTTCACTCCGTCTCTTCAGCATCTCCCCCGCTACTCTGATGGCCAGCCCATCACGGTTGTCATCCTGTGCCGCAATGGTTTCAATACCTGGCCCCATGTTTGGATTTAGAGACTGCTGATAGTTGATCAGATAGTCAAATATATTCAGTTGAACATTCTGATCTGAACTGAATGTATCCTCATTAAATGCGATGACTTCATGACGAATCAGCAGCTTTTTAAGCGTCTCATGAAAAAGGACGATTCCTTTTTTTGTTTCTTCCAGTTTGTCTTCCATACTGTAAGAGGCATCAACAAGCAATGTGAAAGTCGCATCCAATTCTTTTGACTGCTGGTCCTCCTTGTAGAACACACGTTTCTGGTCGTCCATAAACCAGTTGACAAGCTTACGGTCCAGTCTGCCCATCGCTAGCTGTCTGCGTGCGTTTTCATTTTGGTGTGCAATCGTCTTCTGTATGATGTTTGTCAGCTTTTTCACTTCAGACATGACTTCCTGCTGACTTATACTGTAATTCATGCGCGACTGCTCAGTCACTTTCGGTGTACGCCACTCAATGGCTACCTGTTCATTTTCAGCACCTAGTTCTTCAGCGATGTCTACACCTTCACCGTCTTTCTGAGTTGTACTCTGACCTCTACCCGCCATAATCTCAGATGGTTCATCAGATGCATGCCCTTCTCGTGCACTGTCACTCTCAGCACGGCTGTTCTGGCCTTCAGAGATTTCTGTCTGCATATAAGCGGATTCAGAAGCTGACTGACTGGTCTTTGCCTGCACGTCTTCAGTCTCATTTGACCCCGAAGCAGCATCTTTGCCGGACAGCTCTGTTGCCTTCTGCTCTTTGAAGCGTTTAATATCATCCAGGAGTTTGACCGGCAGGTAGTAATAGTCATTCAGCATATCTTTTGTTAAGAGCGGCTCAATGATGTACAGCAGACTGAGTGTCAGGTCGACAGTATCAGTGGTCGTCTTCAGTTCGAACAGTGCAGTTAAACGTTGTCTGATCAGCGCATTAAATTCATCGCTGAAATCCGTCTCAAAATTAAGGATATTGTCATTCAGGACCGCACGCTCTATCTTCAGAAACAGCAGGTCTGTCGGCATCTTCTTCGTCTCATAGACCTTGATCTGACTCAAGTTCTGCTGTCGCTTCAGTCGCATCCGTGTATCAAAATATTTGGCAGCTGCAGGTCTATGATGAAGCACTGTTTTCTGCAGCCGGTATTCTTCAAGCAGCATGAACAGCTGGTTGCGGAACTTTGTAAACTTCAGTTCTTCTGATAGCAGCTCATGGACTGCCTGCTGATCCATATACTGATAACCCATGCCATACAAGAGGCAATCGCTCTTCAGGGCATAGAGCTCATCCAGATCGGACCTATGCTTCCATTTGAAGCTGACATTCAGACTTTTTTCGAGCGGATCGTAGTAGCCAAATTTCTGAAAATTGACCTTAACTTCATTATCCTCCATGATGAGCTGCGCGAGGTCTGTCAGCATCATCAGCTGAGAGGCATCTATTTTCTCATCGTTGAATAGAATAAATTTTTCACTCATCAGAAAGTCAGTTCCATCGCGTTGATGATCGCCTGCTGTTCACGCTCATCTTCCAGTTTATCTACAATGGCACGTTTCACGGCACGTTCTATCGGCATGATAGTCGTCAAGTCTGAAAGGTCGAGAAGCGCACGGATAGAACTCGCTTCCTCGCTGATCTGACCTTGCTCCGCCATCGTCACAAGGTCATGGTTAAACTTCACGAGCTGCTCAATCAGCGCACTGTCCTGCAGTAACGTCTGCGTTTTGATGACTTCTTTCAAGGTATCACCTGAAATATAATCCATATCTATCACAACAAAGCGGTTCTTAAGTGCTTCATTCATTGGGAGCGTACCGACATAACCGACATTGATGGCTGCGATGACCGCAAAGTCCTCAGCCGCTGTAATGACTTCACCCGTAAATGGATTCGTGATGGTACGGCGGAAGTCGAGTACACCATTTAAAATAGGCAATGTCTCCGGCTTTGCCATATTGATTTCATCGATATAAAGCAGATGGCCTTCTTTCATCGCCTGGATGACAGGGCCTTCAACAAATGTGATGACAGATTCACCATCTACTATTTCAATGGTCTTGAAGCCGAGCAGACTCTCCGCATCAAGGTCGACTGAGCAGTTGATGCTGTGCATCGGGCGGTTGAGCTCATGTCTCAGCGTTTCAGCGAGCTTTGTTTTACCGGAACCTGTCGGCCCTTTCAGTAATATATTCTTGTTCAGTTTCAGCATATTGAGTGCATCTGTCTTTATCGCTGTATCTTCATTCTGATATAAGTTCATCTATATCTCCTATCCACAATAAAAAAGGGCTTACGCCCTTTTATACTTGTTCAAAATATTCTTTGTAATAGCCGCCTACTTTACCGCTATTATCTCTTATATGATAATACTCTTCCGTTTCATTGACAACATCATAGACTTGACCGATTGTCAGCATATCACTGACTTTATACTTCTTCGCGTCAGTATGGACGACTTTCACTTTTGCAATCGGTGCTTTATCGTGCCATTCTTCGTGTAACATTATAACGCATCCTTTCTGATGGATTTCAGCTGATCTGTTATCTCCTGGCGTCTGCTCTCCAGTTGTTCAGGCAGGCTTAAAGACTGACCGAGCGCATCGATATCTTCATCGACTGTAAATCCAGGTTCATCTGTAGCTAACTCAAATAATACACCACTTATGTCTCTGAAATAAAGCGATTTGAAATACTGACTATCGACGATGCCGGAATGCTGGATCTCCGCTTTATCCAGCATCTGCTCTGCAGCTTCAATATCGTCTATTCTGAATGCCGCATGATGAATACCTGCATGCTCAGCCTTCTCTGTATTCTGCTGCAGCAGATGAATTTCTCCGCCATTGCCGCCTGTTGCCATTGTAAAGACCTGTACCGGTTCCTGTGAAGCAGTATGTGCGTATTCTCCGGTACGCTCAAGTTTTAAGATCTGATGAAGGACAGAAGCTGTGATCAGGGAATGCTGCACCGTTATCAGAACAGGACCTATACCGTAAATCTGATGGATTGATTCAACTGGTGAAGCATCATCCGGTGTGCCGGCAAGCACACCCGTATTCGTCTCATCTGAAACTAAGTAGACGAGACGGTTATCACAGTCATAGAACGGCAGTGCATGCCTGCCGTTCAATTGAATGACCGCATCATGCTTGACGTTATAATCATCAAAGCGCAGTTTATAAGCATATAGACTGCGGTCAGTCGGAACTCGAAGAGAGTATGCAAAGATGCCATCATTGCCATCTTTAAAATCGCCCTCTACAAATGAGAGTGCTGTGCCCGGCTGACCTTTTTTATCCCCGAAATAAAGATGAGGGACTGAAGGCGTCTGATGGTCAACTGTCTGTTTAATCAGTTTCATCCCTAAAATATGATGATAAAAATCATAACACTGCTGGATATCCTTAGTATAGGCCGTGATATGATGAATCCCTAATAGTTTCATTTCTTATCCTCCATGAGATAAAGCCGGCTAATGCCGGCTCTAGATTAGCTTTCCAGTAATAAGTCTTCTGGATTTTCAATTAACTCTTTAACTGTTTTAAGGAAGCCTACTGCTTCTTTACCATCAATAATACGATGGTCATAGCTCAGTGCGATATACATCATCGGACGGTTTTCCATACGTTCCTTATCAATGGCGATTGGACGTGTGACGATAGAATGCATACCTAAAATAGCCGCCTGTGTGCCGTTTATAATAGGTGTAGACATCAGAGAACCGAAGACACCCCCATTTGTGATAGTGAATGACCCGTTCATCATGTCATCAAGTCCAAGTTTTTTGTCGCGTGCTTTTACAGCCAGATCATAAATACTGCCTTCAATTTCAGCAAAGTTCTTTTTGTCACAGTCGCGTACAATCGGTACTACGAGTCCTTCTTCAGTTGATACGGCGATACCGATATCATAGAACTGTTTCAGTACAAGATCGTCGCCATCAATTTCAGCGTTGACAGCCGGATACTTCTTGAGCGCAGCGACAACTGCTTTTGTGAAGAATGACATGAAGCCGAGACGAGTACCGTCGTGGTCTTCCTGGAACTTGTCTTTCTTACGTTTACGAAGATCCATGACATTTGTCATATCTACTTCATTGAATGTTGTCAGCATCGCAGTATTCTGTGAGACTTCGAGTAATTTATTCGCAATCGTTTTACGTCGACGTGACATTTTCTCACGGATCACCGGTTTAGCAGGGTTATCGTTTTTAGCAGCCGGAGCCGGTGCTTTTGCAGGAGCTGGAGCTGGTGCGTTAGCTGCATTGTCGACGTCATGACTTCTGATCAGACCACGCGGATCTTTAGCGTTGACTTCACTTAAATCGATACCCTGTTCACGTGCACGTTTACGAGCTGATGGTGTCGCAACGATACGTTCAGCTTTTGATTCCTCTACAGCCTGTTCAACTGTAGCCTCAGCCTGAGGTTGTTCAGCTTTAGGGGCTTCCGTTTTAGTCTCTGCTGGCGCTTCCGTTTTGGGTGCCGCACCTGAACCGTTTGCGTCTACAATTGCGATAACAGATCCTACTTCAACTGTATCGCCTTCTGCTGCTTTAAGCTCAGTAACGATACCTGCTTCTTCAGAAATCACTTCAACGTTGACTTTGTCTGTTTCCAATTCTACGATGTTCTCACCTTTTTCAACGTGATCGCCTACTTGCTTAAACCATGTAGAAATCGTTCCTTCTGTAATTGATTCTGCTAATTCTGGTACTCTGATCTCTGCCACTCTATTTTCCCCCTTAAATTGTTAAAGCATCCTGTATGATAGCGTTCTGAACTAACTTGTGTACTTCATTGTCACCTTCAGACGTACTAGAGCGCTTCACGCGACCATAGTACTTGATGGTTTTACCATTTGCCAGACTTTCCAGTTCCGGATAGATGTAATGCCATGCACCCTGGTTCTGCGGTTCTTCCTGCACAAACCCGATTTCAGCTGCATTTTTTAAATCCGTTATCATGTTTTTAAGTGCTTCTTCTGGTAATGGATAAAGCTGCTCCAGACGGATGAGTGCAATTTCATCATTTGGATTTTTCTGCAGTTCCGTATAGAGGTCAATAGCCACCTTACCGCTGGCAATCAGAATTTTCTTCACTTTTGTTTTCTTATAGCTGTCTGTGATGACCGGTCTGAACTGTCCTTCAGTAAATTCTTTGATCGGTCTTGAGACAAATGTATTACGCAAGAGACTCTTAGGTGTCATCATCACGAGTGGTCGCATCTGATCTGTATTCAGATAATGAGCCTGTTTTCTTAGCAGATGGAAATAGTTGGACGTACTCGTCAGGTTCGCCACTGTCCAGTTATTTTCAGCAGCGAGCTGCAGATAGCGTTCTAAGCGGGCAGACGAATGTTCCGGTCCCTGTCCCTCGTATGCATGAGGTAACAGTAAAGTCATACCCGATGTTTCGCCCCACTTAGCATGAGCACTTGAAATAAAGTTATCAAACATCATCTGCGCCATGTTGGAGAAGTCGCCATACTGCGCTTCCCATACCGTCATCGCATTTTTATTCTGAACATTATACCCATAATCAAATCCGACGACTGCCGCTTCTGATAATGGCGAGTTATGGATATCAAAAGATGCCTGTGCACCTTGAATATGTTTCAGTGGTGTATACTTCTCACCGGTCTTCTCGTCACTTAATACAGCGTGACGCTGTGCAAATGTTCCGCGCTCTGAATCCTGGCCAGTGAGACGTACAGGTTTACCATCCTGAATAATCGTACCGAAAGCGAGTAGTTCGGCATGTCCCCAGTCAACAAGACCGTCTTTCGTAAATGGATCCTGGCGACGTTCCAGTATCTTCGTTAACTTACTGAAAGGCGTGAATCCTTCGGGATAAGTCAGCATATCTTGATTCAGCTGTTCTAAAACCGCTAGGTCTACCCCAGTCTCCACATCACCCTGACCTGCAGCAACAACTTCCGGCATCGCCATCTCAGCATCCGTCTCTTTTTCATTCTTATCGATAGAATCGTGAGCGCTGCGCAGCTCCTCTTCAACATTCTTGAAGATCTGGTTCATCTCTTCTTCTGAAATAACGCCGTCAGCTACCAGTTTTTTACCATATAGAATCTCGATGGACGGATGTGTTTTGATTTCTTTGTACATCATCGGATTCGTAACAGATGGCTCATCCATTTCATTATGACCATAGCGGCGGTAACCCACTAAATCAATGACGAAATCATGGTGGAACGTCTGACGGAATTTCATTGCGAGTATGATGACATCTATACATGCTTCAATATCATCCGCATTGACGTGGACAATCGGCATATCATAGCCTTTTGCGATATCCGTTGCATAATTAGTCGAACGTGAATCCCAGCATTCAGTTGTAAAACCGACACGGTTATTCGTGATGATATGAAGAGAACCGCCAGTTTTGTATCCATCCAGATTGCTAAGGTTCATACTTTCAAAATTAATACCCTGACCTGGGAATGCTGCATCACCATGTACCAATACAGCTAAAGAACGGTTGATATCCTGTTCAGGCGCATTACCATTCGTTGCATCCTGAACAGCACGTGTTTTACCCAGCACAACTGGCGCCACGATTTCCAGATGACTTGGATTTTTCGCTAATTCAATAACTTGTTCACTTCCGTAACGCGTTGTCGTCTTAGTTCCGCCTAGATGATACTTCACATCGCCTGTCCAACCTCTCGAAATCTTCAGACTGCCATCCTCAGGTAAAAACTTAAGTGGATCGACATGCATAAATTCAGCCAGCATCATTTCGTATGGCTTCTCTAAAATATGAGTCAGAACGTTTAACCGACCGCGGTGTGCCATTCCGATCTGAATGTTGCCGATATCACTTTTACTCGATTCAGATAAAACTGTCTCAAGCATTGGAACAAGCGCGTCTACCCCTTCAATAGAGAAACGCTTAGCGCCGACGAAGTTTTTATGAATATATTTTTCAAACCCTTCAACATGTGCCACGCTTTTAAGCAATTTAATCTTATCTTCTTTAGAAAAAGCCTGTCGTCCTGCTATTTCAATCTCATTGATCAGCCAGTCACGCTCATCTGCATTATTGATGTGAGACATCTCGTAACCAATCGTACCCATATACACTTCACTTAGGTGACAGATCGCTTCATAGGCATTAGTAAACTGAGAAGCCAGTTTCTCTGAGACGAGTTTTGCCGGCAGTGCCTTCAAGTCTTCCTCAGTCAGACCAAATTCTTCTAATGTCAGTTTTGGCAGATGATCATACTCTCGTTTATATAATGGATAAATATCGCCCTTCAAATGGCCATACTGTCTGATATTATCAACTAATTGAATGACAGACTTCAGCTTTCCTGCATCCCCTGTTTTTACATCTCCAGAAGCAAGGACGCCAAAAAGCGCCTGCAGTTCTTCTGTCACTGATGCGGGATCATGATTATATTGATCCGCCATTTCCAGCAGATAACCTAGATTGGCACCGAAGCGGACAGGTGCTTCTTCAAGATTGTCTTTATTCATGCTGGTTCCCCCTTAATTTAAAGTAATAAAACGTTTACAACTCCTATTCTAGCACTGTGAATATTTATTTTGAAGAGTGAATAAGCAAATTTTTATAATTCAGAATTATGACTCGGGGAACTGAATGATGACTTTTGTATACTGCTCCCATTCACTTTCTATTCTAACTGTACCGTTGTAGCTTTCAATCATCTTCCTGGCAATAGACAGACCCAGTCCATTGCCTCCCATCTCGCGGGATCTAGACTTATCCACACGATAAAAACGGTCGAATATATACGGGATATCTTCAGGTGGAATGCCTGTGCCGTGATCGACTATTTCAATCTGCACCACTTTATTCTTTTTTGTCGTTCGAATTATGATGTGCTTGTTCTTCTGATCGTACTTGATGGCATTATCAAGAAAAATGAGAAGCAGCTGCTCAAACTGATAACGGTTGATATACAGCTTTATCCCTTTATTTGGTGAGTGATATTCAAATTTATAATCCTGATGAAGGTTCGCCAGTGACTTCAGTCTGCCGGCAATCTCCTCATTGATATCCACCACTTCTGTTTCCTGACGCAGATTGACACCCGTTTCCTTGGTCAGCAGCAGGAGCTCTTCAACTAACGTCGTGATTCTATTCATCTCACTCAGAGAAATATCAAGTGACTCTTCCAGTACTTCAGGCTTGTTTTTACCCCACCGTTTAATCAAGTTAAGATGGCCCTGAATAATCTGCAGCGGCGTGCGCAGTTCGTGAGACGCATCTTCTACAAACTGTTTCTGCTGATTAAAGGACGTCTCAAGCTGTGTCATCATATTGTTGAATGTTTCAATCATATCATCCGTCTCATAATAACCTTTCGGCATGACAAGACGATTCTGGAAGCCGTCTCGTTGAATCTGCTGCATCTGATCAGAAATACGTCTGATTGGTTTTGTAATCTGATTGGAGAAGAAGTAACTGATAACTGCTGAAACAAAAAGAGCAATAATCCCAAAGACAGAAGCAAAAATGACAACGACCTGTATATGGCTGTGGTACGTATCAAGCGGATGAATGATGGTTACAAAACCATTGAACCGCTCAGTATTGATTTCTGTTGTATAGGTGATATAACTGTCTTCACCTACATTCACTTCGACAGGTCGATTATGAATAGGAATCAAGTCAGGCTGATAAGTAATTTCACTCTCATTATTAAAAACTGCAAGCTTTTTACCATCAGGACCATAAATCATCAGTCGCTCACCTTCAGACATAGAGTTGCTAAAATCAGGTCTCTGGAAGTCATTTCCTAGATTCTTCAGTATATTGGCAGATTTGACACTGCTATTACGCGCAATCTGCCCCTCCTGATCCTTAAAGATAAGACCTACAATAAAAATGATAATCAGACTGAACAACATAAATATGACAAAAGTAACAGTTGTTGTCGTAATGATCCACTGTGTTTTAAGTGAAGTTGACTTGTTCATCGGATGACGTAGCCTACCCCTCTGACTGTTTCTATCATCGTCTGAAGATTAAATGGTTTCAACTTGTTTCTGAGGTAGCGGATATAGACATCGACTACATTAGTCTCCACTTCACTGTTATATCCCCAGACGTGTGTAAGAATCTGTTCACGTGTCAGGACATGATTGCGATTTTCCGCAAGCAATTTCAGCAGTTCAAATTCAGTCTTTGTCAGTTCCAGGTTAGTCGAACCAACAAAGACTTTAAAGGCATCTTCATCTATCGTCAGTTCACCGATGCGGAGCGTGTCCATCACCTCATTACGGCGCATAATAACCCGTAGTCTGGCTAACAGTTCCTCAATATCAAAAGGTTTGACGATGTAATCGTCAGCGCCGTGATCCAGCCCCGCTACTTTATCATGTGTATCCCCTTTAGCCGTGATCATGATAATAGGTGTCTCCTTTGCACTCCTTACTTTCCTGCAGACATCTAGTCCGTTCATCTTAGGCAGCATCAAGTCGAGCAAAATACAGTCATAATCATGGAGAAGTGCGAGCTTTAGTCCTTCTGCGCCGTCATTAGCAATCTCCACTTCATAATCTGCATAAGTCAGTTCTAGTTCTATAAAGCGTGCTAAGTTTTGTTCATCTTCAATAATTAGAATCTTTCGCATTTCCTTCACCTCATTTATCTAATCAAATCATAGCAAAACCCCTGAAATAAAACAAAGAACCTGACAGGGCTGTCAGGTTCTTTAATGGGCATAAAGGGGGTTACTGTGAAATTGATTCTGGAATAGAGGGGGAACTCTTAATTGAGAATCACTTTCAATTACTATTATATCTTATTGAGAACGATTGTCAATTAGTTTATGTAAAAAAACTTGAGACAGTAAAATACAGATAACGCCGCCCAGCATTCCCGCGATGACATCTGTCGGATAGTGAACGCCGAGATAAACACGTGAACTTGAAATCATCAGTACAGTCAAGACGCAAAGTCCGATAATATAAGGCTTATACTGTGAGTCACTACGGCTGACCAGAAAGGCTATACTGCCAAAGAATGTAGCGGAGCCCATGGCATGCCCGCTCGGGAAACTAAAGCCCGTAATATCAATCAGACGCAGTAAAGTCGGACGTTCACGGTCAAAGATATTTTTAAGGATCGGATTGAGGGCGCCCGATAAAATCATAGCGAGAGCAAAGAATAAAGCTTCTATCTTCATGCGTTTCAGCATTAAATAGCAGACGACGACTAATGACAGGAGAATCATACTCCACACTTCTCCAATCGTTGTGTAGCCGAGCATGATAGAAGTCGTGATGAAACTTTCAGAAGAATAAATAAATTCATAAACCTCGTTGTCGATCCATTTACCGAGACGTGACTCGTGGAAAAAAGCAATCATGCCAAAGATAAATGAAAAGATAAGTATGAGAGAGATGCGCTGTTTCTGAGACATTGTTTACTCCTTTAACTGATATCTTTTAGTAGTTTATCGAGCAGAGTAGCGGACGTGTAACTCACGCCTGCTCTGCTCATCGCAGTGATGTATTCACTCTGAGATGAATCAAGCGCTTCGATTTTCTCTGGTAACGCTTCAATGAGACTCTCTTCTAAAACGTCAGCGTAACCCGTTTCTTTAAAGAGCTTAGCATTATCAATCTGATCGCCCCGACTCTGGTCAAGTCCAAGTGGTACCAGCAGCATCGGCTTCTTCAGTGCCAGAAACTCAAATATTGCATTTGCACCTGCACGGGACACAATCAAATCGGTAATCGCATAAAGATGCGGTAGTTCTTCTTTCACAAACTCAAACTGCTTATAGCCAGTTTCACTGATTGAAGGGTCTAAAAGACCTTTACCCGTTATATGGATAATCTGATAGTTTAGAAGTAATTTTTTTAAGTTTTTTCTGATGACTGCGTTGATTATTTTAGAACCCAGACTGCCGCCCATCACCAGTATAACTTTACGCTCACGGTCAAATCCGGTAAGATTGTACCCTTTCGCTTCTTCACCCGTCAGCAGATCCGGTCTGATGATGCTGCCGATGTAGTCCGCTTTTGCAGCGGGAACATAATTGAGTGTCTCTTTAAATGTCGTATATAGCTTTGTTGCAAATTTTAGAGCGATTTTATTAGCAAGGCCAGGCGTCACATCTGATTCATGGATGATGGTCTTGATGTTTAAAATCTTAGCCGCAATGACGACTGGTACGGTAACGAAGCCGCCTTTAGAAAAGACGACATCGGGTTTCTCACGACGAAGAATTTTAAGTGCATCCAGCACACCTTTTTGCACTCTGACTAAATCTTTGGCATTTTCAACAGATAAATAGCGACGTAATTTACCACTTGATATCGCGTAATATCGCGTGTTCGGAAACTGGGAAGTAATCATCTCTTTTTCGATTCCTTTTTTGGAGCCGATATAAATACTGTCAAAGTTTCTCGCTTCTGCTTCCGGTATAAGTGCCATGTTGACAGCAACATGACCAATCGTCCCGCCACCTGTAAATGCAATTTTCACTGTCTACACCTCTATTTCATCGTTTTGACCAGGTTCTCAGCACCTTTAAGCTGTGGATCATTTTTTTCCAGTTTAAGTCGTAATAATTCAGTGAACTTTTCAGTTGTTTTACCTTGCATCGTGCCCGTTACGTCAAGATGATGGTCGGTCTGGAATTCCTGCATCGCTATAGCTGTTTCATCGTCAAACTGTGTATCGACTTTACCGACATCATAGCCAAGTGCTTTCAGCCCTGTCTCAAGTGATTTCACCTGACTATTTTTAGTTCCTGTCGCAAACGTATCAGATGGATTCAGGACATGACTGTTCGCATAAGCAGGCAAATCCACTTTTTTATCTGGCTGGATACCTTTTTTATGAATCCACATTTTATCAGGTGTCAGCCATTTCATCTCAGTAAATTTAAGCAGAGAGTCATCTTTAAAAGGTGTGGCTGTCTGTACAATCCCTTTACCGAATGATTTTGTACCCACTATTTGTGCCTTATCATGGTCATGAAGTGCTGCCGCAAAGACTTCAGATGCACTTGCAGAACCTTCATTCAGCACGATAACTGTTGGCAGGTCGCTTGTAATCGGATTAGCCGGATTATCGCTTGTGTACGGCGTCAGTTTACCGTCTTTAGGTTCTGTATAGAAAAGGACCTCATTTTTAGGTATAAATTCTCCGGCCATCTTCTTCGCTTCTTCCAGATAACCGCCTGGATTGTTTCTAAAGTCCAGAATCAGTTTTTTCATACCTTTTTTATTCATATCAGACAGCGCCTGATGAAACTCCTGAGCTGTTCCTTCCTGGAACTTCGAAACTGTAATCAAGGCCGTCTTGTTTTTAAGCATTTTGCTTTCGACACTTTCAAGATGGATTTTACCGCGTTTAATCGCCAGTTTAAATGGTTCGCCACTGCCACGTCTAAGTGTCAGATTAACAGTCGTCCCCGATTTACCACGAATCTGTTCAATGACATCGACCGTTTTCATACCGACTGCTGATTTGCCGTTGACAGCGATGATTTCATCGCCTGGTTTGACCCCGGCTTTATAGGCAGGAGAATCTTTCATCGGGCTTGTGATGATTATCTTGTCGCCCTCTTCACTGACTTCAGCCCCAATACCCTGGAAGTCTCCACTCATCGTATCTGTGAAGGTCTGCTGTTCTTCTTTTGTCATATATTCACTGTAAGGGTCATCCAGGCCGTTGACCATTCCTTTAATCGCACTGTCGATCAGTTTAGACTGATCGACATTCTTATAATAATGGTCCCCGAGCGTATCATAGACTTCATATAATTTCAGAAATTCCGAGCGCTTCGGTGCTTCGTTATCAACGGATGTCTGGTTACCGCCAATCAGCGCAAAAGTGGTGATAGCTGCAGTCAGAATAATAGCGCCAATCACCGTCATAATAAACTTAAACAGGCTGATTGTGACTTTTTTCTCCTGTTTTTCTTTTTCCTCGATTTCGTTTGTCAAGTTATTCACATCCATCTATATTTATAAGTCATTTTAACAGGTTAAAAGATAAAATAAAAGATTTCCACATTAAAAGAGCATCTTCCAGAGGAAGATGCTTAGAAACGGCGCCATTCTTCATATGATTCGTATAAATCATCGAAGACGGATAACTTCATATCCGTCGTGCCGTAGTTTTCAATATAATCGGATAAATCATGATAAGATTGAGCCTGCTTCGGAAACATCAAGTCATCAAACACCGCTTCAGCAAACACGCCTTCAGCATTCTTTGAACCTCTAAGCGTTAAAATATACTGGTAAAACGAGTGATCCTTCATTATTTCGTAACCACTTTTGCGACAGTTGTCTCTCCTCTGACTAATGAACCTTGTCCTACGATATCAAACTGCTCTACTACTTCTCCGTTAGTAATGATAACCGGTGAAACTGTAGAAGAAGCTTTCTCTTTAATCAGCTCGATGTCAAATTCAAGCAGTTCATCTCCTACTTGAACTTTATCACCGACATTGACTTTAGTCGTGAAGCCTTCACCGTTCATCGCAACAGTTTCCAGTCCGACGTGAATCAGGATTTCAACCTCATTGGCTGTTTTGATACCGATTGCATGCTTCGTCGGAAATACATTGACGATTTCACCATCAACTGGTGACACGACAAGACCTTCTGAAGGCTCAATACCAAAACCGTCACCCATCATTTTCTGAGCGAATACCGGGTCAGGAATCGATTCAATTTGTACATACTCGCCTGTAATAGGAGCTTTAATTTCGATGTCTTTAACAACTTCTTCTTTACCGAATAGTTTTTTGAACATTAATACCTCTCCTTAATGTTTGAAGTGATTCATAATATCTGTATACCCTAATTCTTCGAGTTTATCGTAAGGAATAAACTGAATCGCCGCTGAATTGATACAATAGCGCAGGCCGCCTGTTTCTCTCGGCCCATCATTAAACACATGCCCCAAGTGACTGTTCGCTGAATCACTGCGAACTTCTGTTCTCAGCATGCCATGGGATTTATCGACAAGTTCAATGATCTCATCATCGTTCAGTGCCTTGGAGAAACTGGGCCAGCCACAGCTTGAATCAAATTTCTCTTCAGAAGTGAAAAGAGGTTTACCACTGATTTTATCTACATAGATTCCTTTTTCGAAATGGTTCCAGTACTCATTTTGAAAAGGCGGTTCTGTGCCGTTCTGCTGAGTCACGATATATTCAATTTCATTTAAGTCATCAATATTCTTTTTCAGCATATTACTCCCCCCAATGCTTTTCTATAAATGCTTTACGACCAGAGCGTTCCTGGAAGTTCTGATAATGAGCCGGGTCTTTTTTGTAATAGTCCTGATGATATTCTTCAGCAGGATAGAAGTTTTTATAAGGTAACACGGGTGTCACAATTTTATCGCTGAAGATTTGCTTTGCGTCCAGTTCAGCAATCAGTTCCTCAGCAATTTGTTTCTGCTCTTCATCATGATAGAAAATAGCGGGTTCATAACTTTCACCGCGGTCATAAAACTGACCTTTTGCATCAGTTGGATCAAAAGTCTTAAAAAAGACTTCGAGCACTCCACGGTAAGAAATAACTGATTCATCAAATGTAATCTGAACAGCTTCTCTATGCCCCGTAGTATTCGTACAGACTTCCTTATAAGTCGGGTTTTCAACGTGGCCCCCACTATAACCTGAAATGACGCTTTCTACACCATCATACTGATGGAAGGGTTTAACGAGGCACCAGAAACAGCCGCCTGCAAGTGTTGCTTTAGTCATTAACTTCACTCCTCTTCTATTTTGAAATGCCAGCCTGATTGATCAATATCTGTCAGAATTAACTGAAGTCCTGACAGTTCAATCGGTTCAAGCTGATAGTAGAAACATTTATTTTTTACATCCAGTTCGACTCCGTCCGGCAAATCTGCAAACTGTCTGACAAGGTTCAGTTTCTGTCTTTCAGACAATTTAAGTCCGGCAATCTCAATCTCTTCTATATTTAGTCTGAGTCTATTATCGCCAATCGCAACCGGGGTCGTCAAAATATTTGTCTCAATATTCAGACTAAGAAATGTAGACTGCTGATCAATCAGCAGTTTGTTATCTTTCAGTGTCAGTTTCATATCATCTGTACTTTTGTCTGATATGGCTCCTGCAACAAGCTTAGGTGGCAGCACAACAGTTCCTTTTTCAGAAGTATCCTTAACTTTGATTGCAGGTGGATCTGCATTCAGCACAGTCATCAGCCAGAACGTACAGCCGAGCACCAGCGCTAACGAAATAGAGACAATTACGGCATAACCTTTAAGCATGAAGCGCGTCTTCTATTCTCGCTCGAATCAGCTGTCCCACTTCATCTAGTGAATGATCCTGGAATATTGCAGCAGGAACAGGTTCAAGAATCTGAACTTTGACATGGCCAGGCACCATGCGTCTGCTGTTGTATTTCTCCATAATAGCGGCTGTACCAGAAATTGCAATTGGCACGATATCAACACCGGCAGATTTGGCGATTTTCAGACCGCCTGCTTTAAATTCCTGCAGACCTTGACCTTTACTGCGATGACCTTCCGGGAAAATCAGCAGGTTATGACCTTCTTTGAGTGAAGCTACACCATCCTTGATCATCTGCAGACTTGAACGACGGTTTGAACGGTCCAGGTAAATACTGTTCAGCTGCATCATCCATTCATCTAAAAATGGAATTTCTTTCACTTCGATTTTAGAGACGAAGCCGAACGGTTTTTCAATTGCATGCACGAGGACAGGAATATCAAAGTTCCCTTCATGGTTGCTGATGAAAAGGACAGGCTGATCATCATTGATATTATGACCTGTCACTTCAACTGTCACATCAGCAGAATCCAAAATACGGCCGGCCCACTTTTTGGCCATCAGTGAAATATAAGTATCCTGCATATGAACCGTCGGCAGTTTTTCTTTCTGTTTTTTCATATGCTGCAGCTTAGTTGTCGCAAGTGCGGCATAACCGACTATCACACCTACAGTACGTATCAATCTGAACATTATTTTCTCCTCACTAAATACATAAATTTATGAGGGACTTTGTTTTTATCGTCCACTTTGCCCTCTTCTACAGATTTCACTTCAAACTCATCGAACGTATAAGCAGGGAAAAAGGCATCACCCTGGTGCTTTTGTTCGATGACCGTCACGTACATATCATCAACGCGGTCTATCATCTGTTCATAGAGGTTCTGACCACCGAAGATAAAGACATGGTCCGGAAGGTCCGCAATCGCGTCGAGAGAATGAATGACCTCCACGCCTTCTGCTGTAAAATTCTCATCACGGGTGAGGACCACATTCTTTCGGTTAGGAAGCGGTTTGCCCAGTGACTTAAAGGTGTTCTTCCCCATTACAATGGTGTTCCCTGTCGTCAGTTCCTTGACATGCTTTAGATCAGCAGGTAAATGCCAGGGCATCTTATTGTCGAGTCCAATGACTCGGTTCTGGTCATGACAAACAATAATAGATAGCATCATTTTCTCCTTAAACGGCAATCGGCGCTTTAATAGCGGGATGTGCCTGATAGTTTTTGATTTCAAGATCTTCATAATCAATATCGAATAAAGACTTATCTGAATGAATTTCAATCGTAGGTGGCGCGAATGAATCCCGCGAGAGCTGTTCAGTGACCGCATCGATGTGATTGCTGTAAATGTGAGCGTCACCGAATGTATGGATAAACTCTCCTACTTCTAGACCACATTCCTTAGCGACGAGATGGGTCAGCAGACTGTAACTTGCAATGTTGAAAGGCACACCGAGGAAAATATCTGCGCTGCGCTGATACAGCTGACAGCTCAGCTTTCCGTCATTGACGTAGAACTGGAACATCGTGTGACAAGGCGGCAGTGCCATCGTCTCAATCTCACCTGGATTCCACGCAGATACAATGTGTCGTCTTGAGGATGGATTCGTCTTAATATTGTCAACGACATCTTTCAGCTGATCAACGACTTTGCCACCCGATTCAAAATGCCGCCACTGCTTACCGTAGACATTGCCGAGGTCACCGAACTTTCGCATAAAGTCATCATCATGCAGCACCTTATCCTTAAAAATAGCCAGTTGAGCCTGGTAATCTTTGTTGAATGCTTCATCAGTCAGACTGCGATGGCCGAAATCCGTCATATCCGGGCCGGTATAATCACTGCTTTCAATCCATTTCTTAAAAGCCCATTCATTCCAGATATTATTGTTATACTGCAGCAGATAGCGGATATTGGTATCACCGCGAATAAACCAGATTAATTCAGTCGCAATCAGTTTAAATGATACCTTTTTTGTCGTCAGCAGCGGAAATCCTTTTGACAGATCAAAACGCATCTGATGACCGAATTTAGATAACGTACCTGTATTCGTACGGTCATCCTTAGAACGGCCGGTATTCAGTACTTCCTCACAGAGTTCATGGTATACCTGGTCAAATGAATTCATAGACGTCACCTCTTTTAAATTTGATATGGATGGCTTATAATAAGGTTATTATGACGTGAAACGGGGGTTCTCACATGCAAGAAATGATGATAGTTTCAGGTTTATTCTTACTTTTAGCTTATATGATCAGTATGATGATCACAGAATAAGTCGCTCCGGCGGCTTTTTTTTATGCCGAAATGACTCTTCGTACTCCTTCGAACTTGAACTTCAAAACCAAAACGGTCAAAAAGCGGACTCCTGAAATGAGCCTTTAAAATCAGACAGCGGCTGTACTTCAGTAAATAACGGACAAAATCTTCATTGTGATCACTTGGCACGATCCGGTGCAGTACAGCCATACCTGACTGCTGAGCAATTGTCTCTTCAAACATCGGATCAGCATAGACAATATCAGCACTTTTAAGGCGCTCTGAGTCAGCAGAACCATAGTGAAAAATGATTCTTCCTTTCAGCTCAGGATGATGCTGGACGATTCCTTCAGATATAACGAAATAAACAAGAGGATGAGTCTCAAATGCATGAAAGTAACTATTTCTCAGCACGGTTGCCATCAAAACGAGGTCGTTCCCCATCCCCATTGTCGTATCCACAATGGTATGTCGGTCATTATTATTCACCTGCATCATGTCAATCAAGGGTGGAAGTTCACCCCGCCTTTCAAACGCCTTCATTTTGAAGCGGGTTGTATTTTCATGATAAACAATTTTCGACTCGCTGTCGAAATAAACCTGCGGCAGTTGATGACTGATCACGATGAGCGGTACATCACTTATTCTGAAGAAATCTTTAATGGTCTTTTTGCCACGTGCTATCACTTCTACCTTAACGCCTATTGCATGCAGCTTGTCAGCTGCCTTTTCAATATGTGAAAAAATCACATCATCTGTTTTGACAGGTGATGTGATTCTGACTTTACTGGCAGTGTTCATCAAAAGCGTCTTTAAGATCCATTGCGATCTCTTCTACGTGACGGCCTTCAATATGAAGTCTTGGCATAAAGTAGACAAGGTCTTTACCTTTAAATAGTGCCATAGACGGACTTGATGGTTCCTGACCGATATATTCACGCATTTTCGCTGTCGCTTCACGCTCCTGACCTGCGAAGACAGTCACTGAATGATCCGGCTTATGGTCATTCTGAGTAGCAACTGCAACTGCAGCCGGGCGAGCAAGACCGGCTGCACAGCCGCAGATCGAGTTGACGACAACAAATGTCGTCTCATTGTCTTTAATCTTATCAAAATAACTTTCTACTTCCTCCGGTGTTTCCAGACTGTCAAAACCTTCTGTTGTTAATTGTTCCCGCATGGGTTTTGCCATCTGTTTCATGTAATCTTCATATGCATTCATTATTTTTCCTCCTTATTACGGTTAGCAATCTGTTTCCAGACAGATCCTACTGCCGCTTCACCTTTTTCTATTCGTTCTTTAGCCATCCTTGCCTGCAGACTGACTTCAAATGCCGGATCATCCAGATGTTCTTCAAGATAAGGGAGACTTGCAGTATCGCCTTCGTCATAGATGAACATCGCTGCACGCCATCTCACAGTAGCCTTAGGGTCGCTTAACGCTTCATACATAACCGGCAGACTCTCCTTAAATCCAAGGTCACTGAGTGTATCGCCTGCCGTACGTCTGATGGTCAGATTCTTATCTTTCATAGCTGCATGCAGTAAAGGCAGCACCGCTTCAGTACCGATCATACCCAGAAAAACAATGCCGAGACGTCTGAGCTGCGGTTTTTCGTCCTCCATCACAGCTGTAAGAAGTGGCAGATCTTCTTCTGTCGGCTCCGGAAAATGATCTAGGAGACGATACCTTGTCTGCCAGTCAGCAGACTGATACTCCTCAAGTGAAAAACGCTTCAGTTCTTTAGGCTGCACTTGATAATCAAGCGCCAGACCTTCAGTCACCAGTTCCTGCAGTCTTTGCTGCGGGAACAAGGCTTCCACTTCTTCCTGTACAGAGCTGATGATATCTTCTACTTCACCGTATCTGACTCCAAACGGCAGCCATTTACGCAGAAACACGACGTTGTCATCATCTTTTTGTGCATTCAGCATGGCATCGATAAAACGGACATCCAGCTGTTTGCGTTTTTCTCCTGCCTGACTCGTCACTTTGATCTGATAAGGAATCTGTTTAAATGTCAGCAGCTCTACCTGGTGTTCACCTGTATCGATATGAATAACCGGATCAGTATCTTCAGCAGCATCAAAGACCTGGTTTATCTGATTGATCAGTGTTTCCCATTCTGCCTGCGGTGCTTTATCCACAGCGATGAAATCAATCACATGGAAGACTGATTTCACGCCTTCTATTTCCAGAAGTTCATTTATGAAAGAAGGGTTTTTTCTGTCTATTTCCCGATATGTCTGACTTTTATTATCATCTCGCTTAAAATCGAGAACAATTTTCATTGTATTTGGACTAGGTGTCGGTTCTATTTTTATGATTTTCATCGCGTTCTCCTTATTGAAGATTATTGCCCCACTGTTTGATCTGCAGACCAACTGAGCATTTGGATATACAGTAATGATGCGCCTTCGTCTTACTTTCCTGACGCAATGTTTTTTTAATCAGACATTGGTGACAATAATGGTCTTCAAGCTGATTGATTTTGTGGACGGTGTCAATCATCCTCATATTCTCACCTCATTTCTATTATAGGCGTAGAGACTGCTACTTTCAAACACCCCGTCTGTTTTTTATAGCTTGTCTTTATTCAGCACATCCACTATAATTGTAAAGTTGAAATTTGAGAGAGGAGATACACTTATGACGAATGAATTATGGGCAGTTATAGCATTTATTGCTACTTTTACGTGTCTTGTGGTCATGTATCGTCTGTTTGGACGCAATGGACTCTTCGTCTGGGTCGCAGTCGGTACAGTCATCGCAAATATTCAGGTCACAAAGACTATAGAAGTGTTCGGTATCACGGCGACACTCGGTAACGTTTTATTTGCATCTATCTATTTAGCGACGGATATATTAAATGATGTCTACGGCCGTGCAACAGCTAAGAAAGCGGTCTGGCTCGGTTTTGCGTCTGTTATAGTCATGGTTTTACTCATGTCCATCTCGCTCGGGTTTAAACCCAGCGAAGCAGATATCGCACAGGAGAGCATGCAGACACTTTTCGGTCTTGTACCCAGAATAGCACTTGGCTCTATCATTGCCTATATATTAGGTCAATATGTAGATGTTTATATATTTAACTGGATTAAAAAGCGTTTTTCAAGCGACCGTACTTTTTATATCCGTGCATATGGCAGCACAACTGTCAGCTCACTGATTGATACGGCTCTGTTTTCTGTCATCGCTTTCTACGGTGTCCTGCCGAACCCGGCAGTCATGGAAATTTTTGTGACGACTTATGTCTTTAAACTGATCACCACGATCTGCAATGTACCATTCGGTTATTTAGCAAAGTCGTTCGCTAAGGACGTGGACTAAAGTGGCACAAATCTTCATCGATGCAGCGACGAGACAGAACCCATTTGAGTCGAGCATCGGTTACGTGATACGGACAGATGAAGCAGTACTTGAATTTGGCCAGTATCTAGGTGAAATGGAAAACCACGAGGCAGAATGGAACGCTTTAATAGCCGCCCTGAAGCAGGCCGCGGCCTTAGGAATCCGTTCTGTTATTCTTAAATCTGATTCCAGGATTGTAGTGGATTCCGTGCACAAGAACTATACTAAAAATCCGAAGTTCAAGCCCTATTTGTTAGACTATCAAGGGTTACAAGATAAATTCGATCTGCTGATCATTGACTGGATCCCCCGCGACCAGAACAAGCATGCCGATCACGTCGCCAGACATTATTTGAATCAACATTAAAAAGGTCAGATTTCATCAGAAATCTGACCTTTTGCTATAACTTCATCAAATAGTTTCTGGCGACTTTAAGTTCATGCATATCACACACTTCACACATGTGGACTGTATCTGCCACATAAGGCATACTCTGCATAATTTCTTCATAGTTCAAAGGCACTTCTGTATGAATGGCAGCCAGTTTCAGACTCATCACTAAGTCATCATAAGAAGTCTTGATTTTAGTCTGCTGTCCTTTCGGCAGTTCATGATGATGACTGATGACATTTTCTACATCACCATACTGCTGAATGAGTTTAATAGCTGTCTTCTCGCCGATGCCTTTCACGCCGGGATAACCATCGGCAGTATCTCCCATAAAAGCTTTGACATCAATCAGCTGGGCTGGATTTAAACCATATTCCGCCTGAAAACGTGCCTCATCATAAATGTTATATTCGCTGAAGCCTTTTTTGATGAGCCAGACTTCTATGCGGTCATCTAAGAGCTGCAGCAGATCTTTATCGCCGCTGATGATTTTGATGCGATAATCGCCCTCCAGTTGTTTCGCTATCGTGCCGATGACATCGTCCGCCTCATAGTTTCTGACACCGATATTATGAAAGCCGAGTTCCTGAGATACCTGCTGCACATGTGCGAACTGCGGATTCATTTCTTCCGGCGGTGCCTGGCGATGCGCTTTATAGGCGTCTGAAATTTCATTACGGAACGTGACGGCGCCCATATCCCAGGCGATGATGACATGGTCCGCTTCAGTGTCCCGGACCGCTGTCGCCACGTGGCGGATGAATCCCTGTACACCATTTGTCGGCGTACCTGCTGAATTGCGCATATACTGCTGGTGCATGGCTGTCGCGTAGAAATGACGGAACAAAAGTGCCATGCCGTCAACGATAAGTAAATTCTCCATATTAACCTCTTTCTATCTCTTCCGGGTAATGGAAGATCCATTCCGAGTAACTCCCCGGATAAAGTCTGACTTTCTTATCAGCTGCTCTTAAAGCTGCATAAACAGGCGTCGCCGATAATCCAGAACCGCAGTAGACGATGGCGTCATCTGTGTCAGGCCGCTGGTATTCGAATACTTTCTTGTAAGGAAAATTAATAGCGCCTGATATATGTCCGGGATGAATATCAATCGGTTCAGCTTCGCCTAAAAACCGCTTCTTTTCTCTTGCATCGATCAAAGTGGCGACCCGGTTTCTGACGTCTTCACGGGTCGCTATCAGCTCCTGGCGAATAGCAGGCTGCTCGATCTGACGATCATTTTCCAGCTGTTCGATATCTTCAACCTTTAAGTTGCCCTGCTCTTTCGCAATCGTCACTGCATCAAAAGATTGTTTCAGAATATAACAAGGAACGCCCAGCAAATCGCACAAAAAGAAGAATCTGGTTGCCATAAAGCCTTTTTCTGAATCATAGGCAACCGGTACTTTGCTGTTACAATATCGCTCTAAGAACGTTTTAAAAAGCGCCATATCAGGCAGCGGATGACGTCCTTCTTCTGGTTTATGCCGGTCGTACAGTACCGGATAGCCAGGCACAAAGACTGCTGTTTCAATATGTGACTGATTATAGACAGCCAGACTTTTCTCTAAATCATCCATCTGGTTGCGGCAGTCAAATAACTGAAAACGACTGAAATCCAGTTCTTCTTCATCTATCCAGATTTTCATGCTATCCCTCCATGACTTTCTTAATTTCCTTGACGACTGTCTCATCCAGAACATGCTGTTCCTGTTCCATGATATCTGCTTCAATTTCTTCATTCAGCTGTGTCCATTTCTGCAGTAAGACAGGCTGACTTTCCCTCAGTTCATTTTCAATTATACGTCTGAACTGAATAAGCTTTTCACTCACCAGTGCCATCGATGATTGATGAATCGTTTCATATAATTTATCTACTGCTTCCTTAGTATTAAAACTGCGATTACTTGTTTTAATTGATATCGGCTGCATCACGACATCGATATTCTGTCTGACTGGCAGAAACTTAAAGTCCGGTATAGCAACAGGAAGATGATGTTCACTCAGTGTCTGTCTGATAACAGCAGTCTGGCTGGCTAGAGAAGTGAATGCTGCATGGTTCAGACGCGGGATAATCATCGACAGTTCTTCTTCCAGTTTATCTGTCAGTGCACCCATATAGCCAGCTGCATCAACTTGGCCGCGATTAAAATACACTTTAATAAGATCAGACAGCTGAATGCGGAAACGGTCAGTCATAAAGGTCAACTGTTCATTCAACTCCTGTTCTGCCTTTTCTATACTATGCTTAAGCTGTTCATCTGTGAATACAGGATTTCGTTTAACTTCATCATAATAGGCGCGGTGTGCTGCTTCTCTTTCGCGCGCCTGACTTGCATCTGCCAGTATAGTGCGCGCTTCTTCTTCAAGTTGCTGGACCCCATTTTCAAACTGCCTGATCTTCTGCAGTCTGCTGTCAACTTGAGCGAACTGCTGCAGTTCAGCCATATAATGGTTGAAGTTATCATCACGTGCTGACATCGCCTGTTTACTGGAGAGTTCATAGATTCTAGGAATCGCATTCAGTTGCTCCAGTTCAGAACTGAAATAATTCTTGACCTGTTCTATTTCTGTGTTATTTCGCGCGAGGTCTATCGCATTGATGACGTAGAATGTTGCGCTGTCCGGGCTTAAAATCTGCAGCTCGTTTAAGTACTGGATAAACTGTTTGTCATTTTCAGTGAAGACATGATTAAAATATGAAACATAGATCAGTAAGTCGCTGTCTGCGATAATCTCTGTTGTCTCATTTGTATGACGCATATTGGTAGAACCGATCCCTGGTGAATCAATGATGACCTTATCTTTCAGAAAATCAATTTCATATTGCAGATAAATGCGGTCAACAAAGGCGGAATGCGCATCTACAGCTGTAAATTTTTCTATTTCATCATCTTGTATCGTCAAAATCTGACCATCCAGATAAGGCAGGTAGTGTTCATAATTCGCCTCAAGAGCCTGTATATACTTCTTAAACTGATGATCGAGGGCAGGCTGCTGTTTATGATAATCTTTTAACCAAAGATTAATATCTGTCGCCTCAATTCCAGCAGAGCGACCTATCTTGTTGAGTTCATCTAACAGCATCTGGTTCGTTTTAAATTTTACACTATGTGTCTGACCGTATGTCAGTTCTGTTATGGCAGCAGTCGTCGGGTTAGGTGACGATATCAGGACCTTCTGACCGAGCATCGCATTGATCAGAGAACTTTTCCCTGCACTGAAAGCACCGAAGACAACGATTCTCGTCACATCATGCTGTATACGGTCCAGCTGCGCTTCCAGCCTTTTAGTAATATGACTGAAGTAAGCAATCTCTTTAAACTTCTCAAACTTAGTCAAAGCAGTATCAAGGTCTGTCTTCTGAACACTTTTCTTCAATTTATCAGTAGGTTTATTTAATATAGAATCCTGTAATTCTAACTTGACCTGCTTACGGTCGACGAGTTTATCGATGGACTCGTCAACATGAATATAATAGTGCTGATAATTGCGGGTCGTCAGCGATTCAATCAGCTTTGTCAGTTGATCGTATTTATTCAGTGCTTCTGCTTGATGACTCACTGCCGGTTGCATTTTAGACATATTTATATTTTCTATGAACGTTTTAATATGAGATCTGTTTTCTTTAACGACTGACTGCTCGATAAACTTCTTCAGCTGGTCGGTATAATTCAGCACATAATCATTTGTAACAAGCGCCTGGCTGTTCATCAGCCCCTCCAACTCATCAGCAGTCACATTGTAAGTAAAGTGTCTTACATCTTCTACAACCGAATACTTCGCATGCTGATCATAGAGTGCACGTATATGGAAATTGATCTGCTTCTCAATTGATGCATTGAGCGCCTCTAAAACTTCGGTCATCTGCTGTGCTCTCAGTTCCTGCCTTTTCTTCTCTTTACCGAACAGTCCACCTACTTTAAAGTCAGGTGAATAAACTTCCAGCAGCCTTTTTATCTCCTCACGTATCTCAAATGGAACTATATAAGCATTTTTTAAGATTGTCCGAATAGAGGATAGAAAATAGGTTTCAGCTGATTCTGACGTCTTAAATAACTGCTGTTCTTCTGACAGCGCCTGACTTTCCTGGATAGAGTTACGATTCGCTTCAAGCTCTGACTGATCAAAACCTAACGTATCTAGAATACCTGCTTTTTCATCTTCCAGATAACGCAGCTGTTCGCCAGTGATATAAGAAGTAATCCGGTCAAAAAACTGCCTTCTGCTGTTTTCAATTAAATCACTATTAAAAAGAAGGTCTTTAAGCTGAGCGACTTCATTCAGCTCATGTTCATAAATAGAAGTGAAGAATATCTTCTCTATCTGTATATCCCACGTAGCAAGGTTCTGCAAAATAGCAGCCTTAAAGTCATTAAACTTCACTTCTTCTTCATTATGTTTATCAATCTGGTTAACGACAAAAACAAGCGGCATACCAAGACTATTTAAGCGTTTCATCTCCTTAAAATTTTTCTCGGATTCAACATGATTATATTCCACTGTGTAGACAATCACATCACTTGTCAGTAAATATTTCATCGTGTTCGCTTCGTGGTTACTGAAGGTAGCATCGATGCCAGGGGTATCCTGAAGTGTCAGTCCAAGCGGTAATTTCGAATGGATATGCTTGATTTCGACAGACTCAATCCGCTGATTCTCAGTGTTTATTTTTTTGACTTCTGCATAGTTTCTGGCATATGCATACTCCTGATTTTCAAGATTGACGATAATCTCTTCCTGTTCAGAGATTGTAATCTGTGCTGAGTTGCTCGTTGTCGGTACAGGAGAACTCGGCAGAATATCTTCTTCTAAAAGATAGTTGATCAACGAAGATTTACCTGACGAAAAATGGCCGATGAAGCTCGCTACTTTTTTATCTTCATAGACTTTTCGGATGACTTCATTAATCTGCTCGACAAGCACTGTATGATTAGATTTCTCTACTTCTTTCTTTAATTTGTATAACAGATCGATCTGTTCTTTTTTATTCATAGTAATCCCCTTTTGTGAACAATATAACAAAATTTAAGAAGTGTGATATATATCACATTATTAATCTGTCTTCTTTATTATTATAAAGAAAGAAAAGTTATTTAGAAAGGACGGATGGGCATGGCTAAAGATAAAGATCAAATTAAAGCGGAACAGCAGGAACTTGCACCTGAATATGATTCTCACGATAATCTGGATCTGCGCGGGACAATGGTCTCTGTTTTAACATTAGGTGCTATCTTTGTTGTTTTATGGTTTGCAATCTTTATTCTATTCATTGAACGTATTTAAGGAGGGATTATTGTGCATAAGTTAGAGAAAATCTGGTTAGGCCTTGGGATGGCGTCACTTGTTTTATTCCTAGTTATTATCTTAGTTCAGGCCATCCACTTAGGTCACGAGCCAGCTGCAAGTGGCAGAGAGTTCGTTGATCCGGAGCTTGTCGATAAACATGAAACTTTTAAAAATCCAGGATTACATAAAGTTGAAGGTAAAGACTGGGACTACGAACTCGTCTTCGTTGTATCAGCATTCAACTATAATCCAGGTAACGTCGAAATTCCTAAAGGCGCTAAAGTGAAGATCATCGCAACTTCTAAAGACGTGAACCACGGTTTTGAAATTGCTCACACAAACGTAAATTTCATGGTGGTGCCAGGACATATCAGTACATTCACAAAGACATTTGATAAAAAAGGTGAATACCTTCTTCTTTGTAATGAATATTGCGGAATGGGCCACGCTGATATGAAATCTAATATTAAGGTGGTTGATAAAAAATGAGCGAAGTAATCTATAAAAGTGATGCCAGCGAGCATCACCACTACCGCAAACATCAAGTTTTTGAAGTCAATGAAATAGAAGATAACAAACGACTTGACCCGAAAGACGGCAAACTTGTTATGGCACATATGTATGTGGCAATTGTCTGCTTAATTATCGGTGGCCTTGCTGGTCTCGTTCAGACCCTTGTACGCTCTGGTACATTAGAATTACCAGCAGGCATTGGTTATTATCAGATCTTAACCGTACACGGTATCATCCTTGCGCTTGTTCTGACGACATTCTTCATTATGGGCTTTCAGATTTCAGCTATCTCCAGAACAACGGGTACATTCTCCCCTCTTGCGCGCCGTTTAGGCTGGCTAGGTTTCTGGGTGATGCTGATCGGTACAGCGATGGCTGCAACAATGGTTTTACTGAATAAAGCAACAGTGCTTTATACATTTTATGCGCCGCTTCAGGCACACGTAATTTTTTATATCGGTATGGCACTGGTCATCGTCGGCTCATGGATTTCTGCAGCAGGACAGATGATGGGCTACTTCCGTTACAGAAAAGAACATAAAGGACAGAAAACACCACTGATCAGTTATATGGCAACAATCAACAATGTCATGTGGATCGTCTGCTCTATCGGTGTAGCGTTAACAGTTCTTCTTCAGATGATTCCTTGGTCACTTGGTCTCGTCGAACGTATCGATGTGACACTGAGCCGTACTTTATTCTGGTATTTCGGTCACGCACTTGTGTACTTCTGGCTGTTACCTGCTTATATGTCATGGTATGCAGTCGTGCCAAAAATCATTGGCACTAAAGCTTTCTCTGATAACTTAGCTCGATTTGCTTTCATGCTCTTCCTGTTCTTCTCAATTCCAGTCGGTATCCACCACCAGTTAGTGGAACCAGGTATTGATGCAACATGGAAGTATGTACAAGTTGTGCTGACATTCATGGTTGTCATTCCTTCTCTTATGACAGCATTCAGTCTGTTTGCGACATTCGAAACATATGGTCGTAGAACGGGTGCAAAAGGTCTGCTTGGCTGGTTAAAAACATTACCATGGAACGATGCACGTTTTGTTTTACCATTCATCGGAATGGCTGCTTTCATTCCAGGAGGTGCCGGTGGTTTAGTTAATGCATCTGCACAGATGGACCAAGTCGTTCATAATACGATCTGGATTACAGGTCACTTCCACTTAACAGTAGCAACTGCTGTTATCCTGACATTCTTCGGTACGATGTACTGGTTAATCCCGCATTGTACAGGACGTGTATTAACAAAACAACTGAACAAACTTGCTTTAATTCAAGGCTATATGTGGGCACTAGGAATGTCCATCATGTCTGGTGCGATGCATTTCATCGGATTATTCGGTGCACCACGTCGCTCAACTTATTCTGAATACGGCGGTTCTAAAGTCGCTGCAGAATGGATTCCTTATCAGATTATTCAGGCAATCGGCGGAACAATCCTTTTCGTCTCAATTATCTTAGTTGTGATTATCTTCATCCGACTTGCATTCTTTGCTCCTAAAGGACATGAACCTTACCCAATTGCTACAGAGATGGATGAAAATCTACCTACGACTAAACTCGTTGAAAACTGGAAGTTCCTTCTTGTTGTGACAATCGCACTCATCTTAATTGCTTATACGATTCCAGTCAGCCAGATGTTTATCGATCCACCACCAGGCGCTAAAGGCTTTGGTGAAGGTAAACTGTGGTAATCTAAACTCCCTGCGGGGAGTTTTTTTCTTTTGTCCTTATGTTAGTTTTTTTAATTATTTATATATATAGTTTACATAATATAGTTATATTAATTAATACAACAAAAAAAGAGATACCGCAGTATCTCATAAAGTCTTAAGCAGCTCGTAACTTCTTTTCTTGGCTTCAAAGTCATGTATATTACAGATGACCATGATCTCATCTGCATGCGGCAATTTAAGAAGTGCTTCTTTTACATCTTCCTTATTACCAACGATACATCGTTTACGGTTCTCCTGAATCACCTTCAGCTCTTTTTCACTGTAGTTCTTGTCAGCTACTTCAGCTGCTGTCGGAACCGTGGTATCTCGACCATAAGTCACATTTAACAGCCAGTGATCCAGTATTTTGGCGTGTTCTTTCGCTTCTTCTCTTGTGTCACAGCAGATGATGAATATACAGATGATTGCTTGCGGCTTCGGCATGACAACGGATGGTTGAAACTCATTATAATAGATTTTCAGTGCCTGTTCCATATGCTTTGGATTGATAAAAGCTCCGAATATAAAGCCGATACCTAACTTCGCCGCTCGTCTTGCGCCGTTTTCCGTGAGCCCCAGTGTATAGACGGGTGGCTGATGATTAATTCTCGGTCCTGCCTTCACTCTGCGGAAACGATGGTCGACAGGTAAACTGTTATGCATGAAGCCAATTAAGTCGGCCAGCATGGTCGTGTAGTCACTCAGTTTACTGTCTGCCCCGTCTGTCAGCGCTAGGCGCGTCAGCTCTGTGCCCCCTGGTGAATTACCGACACCTATGTTGACACGTCCCGGGAACATCGACTCCATCAATAAAGCTTTTTCAGCGATATTAAACGGGCTGTACTGCGGCAGTAGTATACCGCCTGAGCCCACTTCAATTGTCTCAGTAGCGCTCAATAGTCTCGTCATCAGGATATCCGGACTATTACTGATAAGGCCTGTCGTATTATGGTGCTCCGCCACAAAATAGCGCTTATAGCCCAGTTCTTCAGTCCATTTAATCAGTTCAATAGATTTCTTAATCGCTTCTTCCGGACTGTCCCCACGTGACAAAGGGACCTGGTCCAGTACGCTGAATTCCATTATTCTCGCCCCAGTACTGATAATACGTACACTCCAAGTAACCGTTAAAGAGTTTACGACGTTTAGTCGCTTTTTTACCGACAAGAACTTCAAATTCTTTGTAGCTCGTCATAATATAGAGTGACCATTTTGGATTCTCTTTAATTAGTTCTCCTAAATATTTGTACATCGCTTCTACTTCGTCCCGTTCACCGATACGTTCACCATAAGGTGGATTTCCTACGATAGCCCCTTTTTCAGCATGTAAAGTCAAGTCATGGACATTCATCTGCTTAAACTTGATCAAGTCCCCGAATCCGACTTCTGTCGCATTATTCTGTGCAATTTTAATCATCTCAGGATCGATATCGCTCGCTGTAATATCAATCTCTTTGTCGTAGAGCGCTTCGTTATCTGCTTTGATGCGTTCTTCTTCATACATCTCTTCAGGAATGATGTCCCATTCCTCACTGGCAAACTCCCGGTTAAATCCAGGTGCAATATTCTGTGCGATCATCGCTGCTTCTATCGCTATGGTACCAGACCCGCAGAATGGATCTATGAACGGCGTATCACCATTCCAGTTTGATAGTCTGACCAGTGCTGCTGCCAGTGTCTCCTTCATCGGGGCAGCACCTTGCGCGAGACGATACCCCCGTTTATGAAGGCCGGCACCAGACGTGTCAATCGTCAGTAAGACTTCATCTTTTAAAATGGAAACCTCTACTTTATACAGGGCCCCGCTTTCATCAATCCATCCCTTAATGTCATGCGCTTTTTTCAGCCGTTCGACGATAGCTTTTTTGACGATTGCCTGACAGTCAGGCACACTGAAAAGCTTCGACTTCAGACTTTTACCAGATACAGGGAATGAACCCTGAGGGCCGATGATATCTTCCCATGGCAGTGCTTTCGTCTGTTCAAAGAGCTGGTCAAACGTCGTTGCATAAAATCTACCGACCACAATCTTGACTCGGTCAGCTGTTCTGAGCCACAGGTTAGAACGTACAATCGCTCGGGCGTCACCTTCAAAGAGAACACGTCCATTTTCTGTTTTTGTTTCGTAACCCAGTTCGTTAACTTCCTTAGCGACGACTGCTTCCAGTCCCATCGGCGAAGTTGCTAATAGTTGATACATAAAAATCTCCTTTATATTAAGTTTACATAATAATGTTATTTTAATTTTATAATTAAAAATATCTTCTTTTAATTTTACCATAAGCCATAAAAAAAGCCCTCCTTTACAGGAGGACTGTACTAGAAAGATATCTCTGTAAGCCATGTTCTGTTCCTTAGTACTGCAACCGAGTCTAGTTACTCTCGTACGCCGGTGATAATCATCTGTCTGTAGATTACTCTACCTCTTCTATACGTTCATTTCCGCTAGAAAAGTGCTCCTACCAAATTTGGATTGCTCACTCGAGGGGTTTACCGCGTTCCACCTTCTCCGTTTCCGGACAAGCTACGTCACTGTGGCACTTTCAAATTACTCGGGCCATATCCAGAGGACTTAGACCGTTTCACTGCCGTCAAATAAATGCCCTGGCTTATTGTTTCACCAGGCACGATCACTACAGCCATCTCAGGCATGTGTGAGCATGGACTTTCCTCTATATTGCTATAGCGATTATCCGAGATATCTTTTAACTTAATGCATTATATCACAGTTAGTCCTTTTAGACTACTTGCCAAATACGGCTTTTTCAAGATTTGAGATTCTTTTCAGCAGGTCATAATTCTGGGAGCCGGAATCGCCTCTGCCAGTCGCTACACGTATTCTCAAATCTTCAATCTCTTTTTTCAGTTTTTTGTTTTCATCTGTCAGCTTCATCAACTGATGATTCATATCTTCCATCTTCTGATAATCGGAAATGATATCATCCAGAAAACCGTCAACATCTTCAGGTTTGAATCCTCGAACCATTGCCCGTTCAAATTCCTTCTCGTAAATATCTTTTGCAGAGTACTTCAGTGTCATCTCTTCCATTATGTCAACTACCCTTCCCATTTTTCACTTTGATATTCATTGATAAAGACAGAGAGATCGTCCATAGAAATGATATCCATATTATAGTCACTCTGCGCACTAAAATCAATCAGCTGCCGCTTGAAGTACTTGGGACTCGCTTCCTGCTCCTCATCATAAAAGAGCAGCGTCCCTTCTGTATTCTCAAGTATAAATTGAGTCGCTTCTCTGAACATATAGCCGCCAGCATAAGGCTGCTGGTAAACAGAGGTCACAAAGTCTGCCTGGCTCAGGATTTGTTCGTAGTAAAGCTGGTTCTCTTCATTCCATTTGGATGTGTGCTCCAGAAAAGGCGAGATGATGGCCAGTTTCAGCTGATAGTTTTTCTTCAGCCTGATGGCGACTTCACCTGCCCAGAGTTCCGTTCCGAGCATACCGCTGATGATGACCCATTCCAGACCTTCTTCAGCATATTGTCTGATGCGCTCCTGCAAATAAAGTTTAATGAACTTCACTTCAGGTTGATTATTTTTGAATATATTGAGTTCAAACGGTTTGTAGCCAGTCACATATAGAGATTTCATAGTTTTCGCTCTAAATAATGAAGATCATGCTGAACTGCCTTAAATTTATCAAGATAGACTTTTTTGCTCGTCTTATCAAAAAAACATTCAACTGACAGCTCTCTCAAGTGTAAAACGAGCAGTTTAAATTTAAGCTCATTCATTAATGGTAAACTCAGGATATGATTCTTAATGTCGTTTAACTGAGATAAGTGCAGATCGACATGCTCTGTAAATGGCTGGATATCCAGCACAAAATTAAATTCCTTACCCTTTTTAGCTGCATTGAAAAATGTTTCTATCTTTACTAAATCTTCATTTAATGGTTTAATATAATCTTGCAATTTAGGGCACGTCCCTTCAGAAATATGGTAAAATTAGCTATAAACCCATCATACTAAAAAATCAGGAAGTTATGAAATGGTAAATTATCCGAACGGTAAAAAACATCCGTCTAAAGACTTAGTTACAACAGACCGTGAAAAGCGTAAGATAAATTATGGTCGACGTGGGATGAATTTTGAAGAGGCAATTGATGCTTCCAACCACTACTATCTGACTGAACGTGTGGCAGTCATTCATAAGCGCCCCACCCCCGTACAGATTGTTAAAGTGGATTATCCTAAGCGTAGTCAGGCAGTGATCAAAGAAGCTTATTTTAAAACACCTTCTACAACAGATTATAACGGTATCTATAAAGGAAGATACCTTGATTTTGAAGCAAAAGAAACACAGAACAAAACGAGTTTTCCGCTCGTCAACATCCATACCCATCAGGTCGAGCATATGCATGCTGTAACCGAACAGGGCGGTATTTGTTTTCTGCTGATTCACTTTGCTGTCTTAAATGAGGTCTATCTCCTTCCTTTCCCTCCTTTCTATCACTACTGGCAACGCATGAGAGATGGAGGGCGTAAATCAATGACATTAACAGAAATCCGAAACGATGGTATATTAGTATCATCCGGTTTTAAGCCGAGACTCGATTATCTCGCCGCTATACCTTTAACAGATGAGAGTGAGGAAAAATAATGGCAACAACTAAAACTAAAAAACGCAACGTCAAGAAGACAATCCTTCAGATTCTAGGAGGACTTGTCATTGCTTTTGCTGCTGTGATGGTACTCGCTATCGGCCTGTTCATTTATTATGCATGGAAAGCTCCTTCATTTAATGAGGCCAGCTTACGCGATCAGTTACCTACTAAAATCTATGATAAGAATAACCAACTCGCAACTGTTCTTTATATGGGACAGCGTAGAGAAGAAGTTAAATTTGCTGACATCCCGGACCAGATGAGAAATGCGGTGCTCGCGACAGAAGATAACCGCTTCTATGAACACGGTGCAATTGACTTTAAACGTCTAACAGGCGCCGTATTTAAAAATATTACAGGCGGCTTCGGCTCACAAGGTGCATCTACTCTAACACAGCAAGTTGTTAAACGTTCCTTCCTGACGGATAAGAAATCAATCGAGCGTAAAGCACAGGAAGCTTACTTGTCTTATCGATTAGAACAGGAATACGATAAGAATCAGATCTTTGAGATGTATATGAACAAAATCTATTATTCAGATGGTATCTACGGTGTTAAAACAGCAGCTAAATACTATTTCAATAAAGACCTTAAAGATCTGACGCTTGCTGAATCTGCTTATCTGGCTGGACTTCCGCAGATTCCTAATACTTATAATATCTATGATAATCCTGAGTCTGCAGAAAAACGTAAAGATACAGTCCTTTATTTAATGAACCGTCATAATCGTATCACGAAGGAACAGATGAAAGAAGCACAGGCACAGGATTTACATGCTAACCTTGTTCCGCGTACAGCGGCTGACCGTCAGAACATCGACCAGAACGATCCTGTCTATGCTTCATACGTCAACATCATCAAACAGGAAATTAAAAACAATAAAGAATTTAAAGGTCAGTCGCTTAATGATATTCTGACAAGCGGCTTGAGCATCTACACGAATATGGATGTCAATGTACAGAAAAATCTGCAGAATAATGTAGATAATCTGCCTGTATATAAAAATGAAGATCAGCAGGCTGCTGCCACGATACTGGATACTAAAACGGGTGGTCTTGTCGCCATTTCAGGTGGACGTGGCTATCAGGACGTAGTGGACCGCAACCTGGCGACCGACCCTCATGCAGTCGGTTCAATCATCAAACCGATTCTCGATTATGGTCCAGTCATTGAAGGATTAAAATATCCGACAAACACTCAAATTCAGGATGAAGATGTTCTGAATATCAACGGCAGCGAGTTCCGTAACTATGACACTCTCAGTCACGGCAATGTGACGATGCGTGAAGCTCTTAGAAAAAGTTACAACATTCCTGCTCTTAAAATGTTCCAGGCATCTCAGTCACAGCTCGGCTATGATGCGCCTGCTAACTTCGCAAAGAAAGTGAACTTAAACTACGAGAACACTGATCTGGGTCCTGCTGAAGCTTTAGGTGGCGGCGCGTCTGAATTCTCGACTATACAAATGGCTGCAGCCTTCTCTGCATTCGGTAACAATGGTATTTATAATGAAGCACATGCCATCCGTAAAGTCGTGACACAAGATGATCAGACCATCTCGTTTAGTCATACGACTCGAAAAGCGATGGAAGATTATACTGCCTATATGATCACTGATATTCTGAAAGATGTCTTTACTGCAGATGGAACTGCTCCTGGTATTGCACCAGCCGGCGTCAACTTTGCTGGTAAAACCGGTACAGCGACATATGGTGATGAGGTTTATCAGAAATACAACCTTCCAAGCTCTGCTGCAAAAGATGTATGGATTTCAGGTTATTCTCCGCAGTACACGATGACAGTCTGGATGGGCTTCACCAAGATTGCTCAGTATGGTGAAAATTCATTCGTTGGACATGTGGAGCAAGCAATGCCGCAATCACTCTTTAAAGCTGTGATGACAGAAGTCAGCCCGATTGATGGACAGGATTTCCAGAAACCTGATTCAGTGATTGAAATCGGTAACGAACTTCAAGTAAATGGTGGTGAAATAACTAAACAGATTACTTCTTCAGAAGTCAAAACAGAAGCTGCAGGTGCTCAGACGCCTGCAGCCTCTGTTACAAATACACCTAATATGCCGGCAACAACTGCTCCAGTCACTGAAAAACCAGTTGTAACAACAGAAATACCAGTCACTGAAAAACCAACGACAGAAAAGCCAGCAACTGAAAAAGTGACAACAGAAAAAGTGACAACAGAAAAAGTGACAACAGAAAAAGTGACAACAGAACCACCGACAACTGCGGCACCGACGACGACAGCTCCAGCAACGACTGCACCCACTACAGAAGCAGTTCGTACAGCTGCACCCGTAACAGAAGCGCCCAAAGATAAAGTGTCATAAAAAAAGAGTCTATCATTTGAAAGGCCACTGAAAATCCCCTTTAATAATCTACGATTATTCTGATAATTAAAGGAGAATCGCAATTGAATAAAAATCTTTTAGAGAACATGAATTTTGAAATTCATGTTCTTTATTTTGTTCTCATCATTTAAACTTAAGGAAACAGGGGGAGTCGTTCAATGATCAGACCGGATTCACAGAAGATGAACAGTAATTATTTAGACCTTTATGACATAGTTGTACCTAAAAATAACAAACTGAGAAGAATGAAAGACATTATCGATTTTTCATTCATCTACGATGAAGTAATAGAAAATTATTCGATAACGAAAGGAAGAAGTGCCGTAAGTCCTGTCAGAATGTTTAAATATCTGCTTCTGAAAGTTATTTTTGATTTATCAGACGTTGATGTGGTGGAACGCTCACGTTATGATATGTCTTTTAAGTTTTTTCTGGATATGGCGCCTGAAGAAGAAGTGATTCACTCCAGTT
>NZ_SCWA01000012.1 GCF_004359615.1 Macrococcus brunensis | reverse complement strand
GAAAAAACACTGTCACTGACAGCTCGTAGACTTTCGGTCTCAAATAACTGTGAATATAACAGGAGTTTAATGAAAGCACAGGTATCTAGCTTCTTTGTATAGTAGTCTAAGTTCAGGATTTTCACCTGTTGAGAAATTTTCTTGAAATCTATCGGTGAAATCCATTGTTCAAATGATGATTTTCTAGTAAACTTATCCATGTTGAGATCCTTTGTATTGGATTTGGATGTGTATTACTACCTCCAACCATTATAAAGGACTTTTTTTGTACAGAAAATAAATTTTTAGAATATTCTATTTAAAACCGTAGGTTGAAATATTTTTATGCAACACTAGTGAGTTCATATGATAATTACGCTATTAATATTGGGGGAGAGTCTCATGACCGCTACAGCAATTTTGATAAAATGAAAGTCAGCTATTTAAACTTTAGTTATGCTGATTCTCGTTACTCTTACCAATCTCTTAAATCACTTCTGGGTAAGCCGAAAGATACTATCATAATAGATAATAAGACGAAAGATATTAAAGATGATCAGCTGATGCAGCAATATGATCATTTCATCATCAACTATAATCGACTATCAGGTAAATGGATGGTTGAAAATATCATGATTGCAAAGGAAATTAAGGAACAAAAGACAATTTCAAAGCCAGGTAAGTTGCTCAATAAAAATATTAAAAAACTCTCTGCAGCAGATTATCAGGCTATGAAAGCAGGCCGCTTTAAACTAGAAGGTGTAAAACCTGGAATGACGAAAGAGCAGGTCTATAAATTAATCGGCGAATCCACTAGTGAAATTGTTATCAAAGATGGCGAGCTGATGGTGTCCGCAGATTACGGCAAAGGCAGTACATTAAGTTTTGGGTACAGTTCTAAAAATCTGAAAGCAGACGTCAATAAGCTGAAACTTGAACAGATGATTTTCATGAACTTTGATGAAAATGTACGTCTCGCTGATGTTCAGAAGATAATCGGCAAACCAACTTCCACTACGAAAGACAGCTATGTACTGAGTGAGGATGGAAAAAACGACCGACATGTCAATACAATGACGCTTAAGTACGGCAGACATTTAGAAATCACAGCGGAGAAACTGGGTAAATACTGGACTGTTGTCAATGTTACTTACCTATAAAATATAAACTGAAGCAGTCAAAGCTGCTTCAGTTTATTTGCTATAATGAAAAAAAGGGGGATGAAGATGAAACGTATTTTAGTAGGGCTGATCAGTCTGTCGGTCCTGGCAACAGGGCACGAGGCAGAGGCAGCATCTTGTAAAATAAATGTCAGTTACAATAAGCAGTTCTATAAAATCGATGGGCTGCCGATTGCGAATAAGCAGTATGGTATGGCAAGAAGCTATAACCCTGGTGCGAACAAGACGATGTTACAAAGCTATCAGCAAATGAAGAAAGCCGCGCTGAAAAAGGGGATTGTCCTGGATGTTGTCGGTACGCCTGGTGCTTATGGTTATAGGAGTTATGCGACGCAGAAACAGCTTTATAATCAATACATCAATCTTTACGGTTTTAGTTATGCTTCAAAGATATCAGCTAAGCCCGGCACAAGTGAACATCAGCTTGGCCTGGCGATGGATATTAGAGATGGCACGAATTTTGGCACGCTTAACACAGCTTTTGAATATACAGCAGCTTCAAAATTTATCCATGAAAATGGTCAGCGTTATGGCTTCATCGTCCGATATTTAAAAGGTAAAGAAGCCATCACTGGTTTTATGTATGAACCTTGGCACATCCGCTACGTCGGTGTGACACATGCGACCCGTATAAAGAAGGAAAATGTCACATTAGAAGAATATCTCGGTATCGCCGGTCGCAAGAAGCTGAGTGTGGGTCAGTATAAAGTGAATGGCACACTGTGCAAATATAAAAGGTAAGGAGTAATCCTTACCTTTATTTGGTATATCGTTTTAAATGACGAGCGGTATAGCTTTCTTTGACATCCAGAAGACCAGCCGGCGGACCGCTATACAGCAGACGGCCACCATTCTGGCCTGCTTCCGGTCCCATATCGACAATCCAGTCTGCAGCTGTCATCATCGTTAAATTATGTTCAATCAATATGACGGTATTGCCCTGGTCGACCAGATCATTGAAAAGTGTGACCAGTACATGGATATCTTCTTCGTGAAGTCCTGTTGTCGGCTCATCAAAGATAAAGATATGATCTGTGACCTGTTCAATCAGATACTTGCTGAGCTTGACGCGCTGAACTTCTCCGCCTGACAATGTATCAAGTGACTGGCCAAGCGTCATATAGCCGAGTCCTGTCGCCTGCAGAGACTTGAGTGTTTCTGTTATTTTGTCGTGATGATTGAAATAGGCGATACCTTCGTCCACCGTGAGTTTGAGCACATCCGCGATGGAGTAGCCGTCAACTGTAGCATCAAGTACTTCAGGCTTATAGCGGGTACCGTGGCAGACTTCACACACTTGAGAGAAGTCCGGCATATAGGCGAGCTCAGTTTTTAAAATACCTTTACCATTACAGTTCGGGCAGGCACCGTCCGAGTTATAGCTGAACAGACTTTTCTTCAGACCGGTCACACTGCTGAAAAAAGCACGGACATCATCAAAGATATCTGTGTAGGTCAGCAGGTTTGAACGGTTAGATGCATGAACCGGTTTCTGGTCGATGGTGATCGTGTTGCTCACTTTTTTGAAGCCGGTCTTAATCAGCGTACTTTTCCCGGAGCCCGCGACACCTGTCACTGTCGTGATCATGTCTTTAGGGATATCTACTGAAACATCATGCAGATTATTTTTAGAGATGTTTTTTAAACTGATGAAGTCTTGAGGTTCTCTTGGCGTTGTAAGCTGATGTTTTTCTTTTAATGCATGTCCGGTTGCTGTATCAGAGCGGAGCAGGTCCGCGTAACTGCCCTGAAATGTAATGTTACCGCCATTTTTGCCGGCACCAGGTCCAATATCAATGACGTGGTCGGCAATTTTAATGATGTCCGGGTCATGTTCAACGACGAGTACAGTGTTTCCTTTGTCACGTATGGACTGAATAATGCGGTTAATGTTCTCGATATCCTCAGGATGAAGCCCGACACTCGGCTCATCGATGATATAAACAAGGTCAGTGAGTGGACTATTTAAGTGACGAATCAATTTGATACGCTGTGATTCCCCGCCTGACAGAGTAGGAGTCTCGCGTGATAATGTCAAATAGCCGAGGCCGATATCAACAAGTGACTGCAGCTGTGCACGCAGGGGTTTGATGATATAGTTCGCTGTCGGATCGTCTAATTCATCAAGAAACTGGATATTTTCACGAATGGTCATGCTGGTGAAATCAGCGATATCGAGCTTGTTGATTTTACAGCTCAGAATTTTACTGTTCAGACGTTTACCGTGACATGTAGGACAAGTCTTTTCTGTGACAACACGGTTGACTTCACTCAGCCAGCGATTTTTCTCGAAACCGTCATTGATAAGGAAATTGCGACGGAAACGATTAATGACACCTTCAAACTTAGCCGTCTTCGGCCATTTTTCTGGTGCGTCCTTCAGCTTCTTCGGCTCTGTATAGAGAAGGGTCTTCATTTCATCAGCTGTGTAGTCTTTTAGTTTTTTATCATTATCGAATAGTCCGGAATTTGTATAGCGTTTGCCGCGCCAGTGATCCGGACCAAAAGTCGGAAAATTGATGGCGTGTTCATTCAACGATTTATCATAGTCAAGCAGCTCATCGACATCGATATCTTCCACATAGCCGAGTCCATGACACGTCTCACACATTCCGGCAGGGTTATTGAAAGAGAATTCGTTCGAGTAGGCGACAAAAGGTTCGCCGATACGCGACCATAAAAGGCGGACAGCAGAATAAATATCTGAAATTGTCCCGACAGTCGAACGCGAGTTGCCCCCCAGGCGCTTCTGACTGATGACCATGGAAACCGGCAAGTTGTGGATCGCATCGACATCCGGTTTCTCATACTGAGTCAGCTGATTCTGTATATAAGTAGAATACGTTTCGTTCAGCAGTCGTTCGGACTCTGCAGCGATTGTACTGAAGACGAGTGAAGACTTACCGGAACCGGAACGTCCCGTAAAAACAATCAGCTGATGTTTAGGAATCTCCACGTTGATACCTTTAAGATTATTCTGTTTTGCACCTTTAATGATAATGTTAGCCATAGGAAAAATCCTTTCATGTTGTTATCTTTTTCTTTTCCCTATTTCTTTTGAGATATACCATAGTAAATAAGCGATGACACCAAGCCCCGCTCCAACATAAATAGGTTCCATTATGAACGCTTCCTTTCTATCAGATCAAGTGCTTTTGTTCTGTTTTTGAAGTCTTTCTTTGTAATATTGTCGAGGTAATCAAGTGATTTTCGCTGGATGATTTTAGCAGCCTGCAGATCGACTTTGCTGCCGGCGCCTTTATAGATATCGAGCCCTGTTTCCTCTTCAATCCTGTCCATCCATTTGATGAAGGCGTATCTTGCGATGATAGAACTTGCCGCAATCGCGATGGATTTCGATTCACCTTTTGTTTCAAACCGTGTGCGGTCACGTTCCGGAATAGCGATCAGTGCGTAATTTTCATAGACACCTTGGACAGCGAACTGGTCAATTACGATATAATCCGGCCGTTCTTCTATTTTAGTCAGTACGTTCTGGATGGCCTGATTATGGAGGACGGCTTTCATCTTGACCTGGCTCCAGCCAAGCGCTTTTTGCTGATTATATTTAGGGTTGGTCAGAACGAGCAGCGAATGGGGAATCAGCGGGATGATCTGTTCAGCCAGTTCCACAATCTTTGGATCCTTCAGATTTTTTGAATCCATGACGCCCAGTATTTTCAGTATCTCTGCATTTTTCTTTGAGACGTAGCTTGCGACGACTGTCATCGGACCGAAATAGTCACCTGAGCCTGCCTCATCAGAGCCGATACAATTGAACTGGTCATACTGAAGTGCGTCTGTCTGACGAGGCGCTACTGTGCCCAGTAGTTCTGCAGCCAGATTTTCTGCGTCTTTCCCTTGAATCATCACTTTGTTAGAACGGTAGACGGATAGGGAATGGCCCTGTATTTTTGCGCGGGCAATCATACCGGGTGGCAGGTTGGTAGATTCATAGCTGATTTTATTAAGCAGTTTGTCTATTTCGTTTTTCTCCATCACTTTTACAACTGTACTCATTGTCAATTCCTCTTAACGTATTTTTATTGTCTATTCCTTATAAAAAATGGTACCATATATATTAAATGACGCACAGTGGAGTGAAATCGTATGGCAGAATTTAAAAATAGAATTACTGTCTCGATCTATGATCAGCAGTATACGATTATCGGTGAAGATGAACCGGGTCACATCCGCTATGTGGCAGGGTTAGTCGATGAGCGAATCCGTGAAATATCTAAATACAACTCGGGGCTGGATACTTCGAGAAAAGCAGTGCTGGCAGCAGTCAATATTATGGATGACTATGTCAAACTGAAAGAAGATTTTGAAATATTATTACATAAACTAGAAGCAGAAGGTTACGACCATGATTGATATTATTTTACTGTTCTTTTTACTATTAGGGGCTATCATCGGGCTTAGAAGAGGATTTATTCTTCAGTCCTTACATTTACTCGGCACTATCGGCGCACTTGTCATCGCCAGAATCTTTTACCAGCCGCTTGCGGATAAACTGGCACTTATCGTGCCTTATCCAGCTGCAGGTGAGACACCTAAAGTACTGATCAACTGGGCAGACGGTGAACATGCTTTTTACAATGTGATCAGCTTTATTTTTCTGTTCATTGTCAGTAAAGTGGTACTGCAGATGGTTGCGATTGTCTTTGACTATATTGCACAGCTGCCTTTATTAAAGCAGCTCAATAAGAGTTTAGGGTCGTTACTTGGCTTTATCGAAAGTTATCTTGTTATTTTTATTGCATTTTTCTTTATTGCGATGATACCTGCTCCTGCTATTCAGGACAGAATTCAGTCGAGTACACTCGCACGCACAATCATTGAATATACACCTATATTAAGCAACCGTGCAATTGACTGGTTTCAGAACATTGCCTTTATTCATATCTTTTAAAGTCATAGGCATAGGTCTATGACTTTTATTTTGGAGGTCATTAAATGACAAAGAAAGACTATATCAAGTTACTGGAAACTATCGGTTTATATATGGAACTTAAAGGTGAGAACACCTTTAAAGTATCCGCCTACCGTAAAGCTGCAGCTGCTTTAGAACAGTCGCAGGTGCCGATAGATGAACTGGCGGATTTTACCGTGCTCCCCGGTATCGGTAAAGGAGTCTCTGAAGTACTGAATGAATATCGCGCGACTGGTGAGTCCAGTCTGCTTGAGGAACTGAAAGAAGCGGTGCCTGCGGGTCATATTCAGATGCTGAAAATCAGAAATCTCGGTGCCAAAAAAATCGTTAAGCTCTACAAGGAACTGAATATCACAACGATAGATGAATTAAAAGCAGCATGCGAGAGTCATGCAGTCAGCGGTCTTACGGGTTTCGGCAAAAAAACAGAAGAAACCATCCTGCAGGGCATTCAGGATCTTGAGACGAAGAAAGAGCATATAACGATTCATGAAGCAGTTAAGCTGACAGGTTTTATCAATCAGACGCTTGAAGAAGCAGCGCATGTTAAACGGTTTGCTGTCGCAGGCAGTCACCGCCGTATGAAAGAGCTGAGTAAGGATCTTGATTATATCGTCGTCACTGATGATGCGCTGGCAGCAGCAAAAGAGATTGAAGCGTTCACTTTTATTCAGCATATAGAAGTCAGCGGTCAGGAAAAAGTTTCTGTCACGGTCAAGATGGATGATCTTGAATCGGGCGTCGATTTCCGTTTTACAGATGACAAAGGCTTTGTACAGATGCTGAATCACTTTACGGGCAGCAAGGAACATAACGTCAAGATGCGCCAGCTGGCTAAAGCACGTGACGAGAAAGTGAATGAATACGGCATCACTTTAGCAGACGGCACTCTCAAGCAGTATGATTCAGAAGAAGCCATCTATAAGCATTACCAGCTGAATTATATACCGCCGGAAATGCGTGATGATGTGACGGCATTTGAAGTGGAGCAGTCAGAAATCCTTAAGCTGTCGGACATTAGAGGCGACCTTCATATGCATACAACCGCTAGTGACGGTGCGTTTGAGCTTGAGGAGATGATAGAAGCCTGCATACAAAAAGGCTACGACTATATGGCCATCACGGATCACTCCAGAAGTTTAAAAGTAGCGAACGGACTATCCGTTGAACGCCTGCTGGCACAGAATCAGAAAATCAAAGAACTTAATCAGGCTTACAGTGAGATTGATATTTATAGCGGTATTGAGATGGATATACTGCCGGACGGTACACTTGATTATGCGGACGATGTTTTAAAAGAGCTTGACTATGTCATTGCAGCGATCCATCAGTCTTTCAATCAGTCAGAGGAAGAAACGATGCAGCGCCTGATCAACGCCTGTCAGAATCCATACGTTCGTCAGATTGCCCATCCGACGGGACGGCTTATTGGCAGACGCTCAGGTTATGCAGTCAATATGGCAGAGCTGATTGAAGTAGCCGGCCAGACGAACACTGTGCTTGAAATTAACGCGAATCCGATGCGTCTGGACCTGAGTGCAGAAGTCATCAGACAGTATCCAGACATCAAGCTCGCTATTAATACAGATGCGCACCATACAAGTCATCTGGAGTTTATGAAGTATGGTGTCGGGACAGCCATCAAAGGTCATGTGAAACGTGAGCAAGTACTGAATACGCTCACTCGCGAAGCATTCCATGACTGGCTGCAGAAAGGAAAAACAACATGAATCAGAAAGCATTAAATATACTGGAATACCACCTTATTATAGAGAAAGTCGCGACTTACAGTCAGAATGAAGTCAGTGCGGCTTTGATCAGTGAACTTGAACCGAAATCTGACGTCAGCTGGATTGAATCAGAGCTTGAGAAACTGGACGAGGCAAGAATCATTCATATGCAGGCAAGTGAACCTGGCATGAGTAAACTGACAGAAGTGAAACATCTGACTAAACGAGCGAGTATCGGTTCCATGCTCAGTGTGACTGAACTGAACCGTATCAAGAATAATATCCGTGTTACCAATCGCTACAAGACTTATCTGCTGAATATGACAGAAGACAGTGAGATTAAACTGCCGCTTCTACGTGCCCGGTTCCAGCAGCTTCCTGTTCTGTCGCACGTCAGCGATGAAATAGACGCAAAATGTGATGAGACGATGCTGTATGACAATGCTTCAGGAACCCTTTATGATATCCGGCAGCAGAAAAAAACGATTAATCGGCGGATTAAAGAGAAGCTTGACAGTATCGTTCGTTCACAGGCTAACCAGAAGAAACTGTCTGACGCCATTGTCACCATCCGTAATGACCGTCAGGTAATACCTGTCCGCAGTGAATATAAACAGGACTTTCCAGGTATTGTCCACGATACATCTGCTTCGGGACAGACTTTCTATATTGAACCGAACAGTATCGTAGAACTCAGCAGTCAACTGAATACAATTACGGCGCGCGAGAACGAGGAAGTCAGTCGCATACTGTATGAACTGTCTGCCTTTGTAGCGGAAGCGCAGCACGATATAGACTGGATTACAACAGTAATGGGTGAACTGGACTTCCAGCTGGCTAAAGCGAAATACGGCCATTCCATCAATGGGGTCATCGCTGAGACAGCAGAAGAACGCGCGATTGAACTGCCGTCTGCATGGCATCCGCTCTTAGACCCTGCAACCGTCGTCAAAAATTCCATCATCTTCGGCGATGACATTGATGCTGTGATTATCACGGGACCGAACACCGGGGGTAAAACTGTCACACTTAAAACAGTCGGTCTTCTGATTGCGATGAATCAGTCCGGTCTGATGATACCAGCAGGAATTGGCGCCCGTCTCAGCATTTTTAACGATGTCTTCTGTGACATTGGTGACGAACAGTCTATTGAGCAGTCACTGTCCACGTTCTCGAGTCATATGATCAATATTGTTTCTATATTAAAATCGATGGATGATAAGAGTCTCGTGCTTTTTGATGAACTCGGTGCGGGTACCGATCCATCTGAAGGAGCAGCGCTTGCGATGAGCATCCTTGACCGCTGTCTTGAAGCGGATGTCATGACGATGGCGACAACGCATTATCCGGAACTGAAAGCCTACAGCTATAACCGGGATCGTGTCATGAATGCCAGCGTGGAATTCGATGTGGAATCGTTAAGCCCGACTTACAAGCTTTTGATGGGTGTGCCAGGGAAGAGTAATGCCTTTGAAATCTCAAAAAAACTCGGACTCGACTTGTCTATTATTAAAAATGCACGTCAGCTGATTCATATGGACAATATCGAAATCAATGACATGATATCAGCACTTGAGAAAAACACAAGACAGGCAGAAAATGACCGCGAAGAAATGGCACGTCTGAAACAGGAATCCGCTGCCCTTCATAAAGAGTTGTCCGAGCAATTCGAATCTTACCAGCAGATGAAAGAAACGCTGGTTGAAAATGCGAAGATGAAAGCGAATGATATCGTTCAGAGAGCTGAAAAAGATGCAGATGCTATTATCAAGGATCTGAAGAATCTACGCAGTGAGCATCAGTCGATTAAGGAGAATGAACTGATTGAGCGTAAAGGAAAATTTAAAAACCTTTATAATGAAGCAACGCTAAAAAAACAGGCGAAGCAGCAGGAAGCGGAAAAAATTGTGGCCGGTGATCATGTTAAAGTGCTGTCCTACGGTCAAAAAGGTGTCATTTTAAGCATTGATAAAGACGAGGCAGTGGTTCAGATGGGCATCATCAAGATGAAGCTGCCGCTGACAGACTTTAAAAAAGAAAAACCTGAAAAAGAGAAGCAGATTCGGGTTGTGCCTCATGCCAATCGTCAGACGATTAAGATGGAGCTGGATCTGCGCGGTGAGCGTTACGAGGATGCCCTGCAGCGACTGGAAAGTTACCTTGACCAGGCACTGCTCAGCAACTACAGTCAGGTCACGATTATTCACGGTAAAGGAACCGGTGCACTGCAAAAAGGCGTTCAGGATTATCTGAAGCGTTCTAAGGTTGTGGCATCATTCAGAGGCGGTATGCCGTCTGAAGGTGGGTTTGGTGTCACAGTGGTCGAACTGAAATAGGAGGATATGATGTGGAATTTTGATATGTATAAGCTTGCTATTGTGCTAATTGTGGTGGCAGTCGTCATGCTCCTTTCCGGCGTCGGCTACCTGATTCTCGCGTCGTGAGCAAACCGCATGACGGATAAATAACTGCATGCTATAATTCTTAAAAATAGTACTTTGAGGAGGAAATAAACATGGCATTAATCAATGCAACTGATGCAAATTTCGAAGAACAAATTAAAGAAGGCGTAACTTTAGTCGATTTCTGGGCACCTTGGTGTGGACCTTGTAAAATGATCGCGCCTGTATTAGAAGATTTAGCTGGCGATGTTGATGGTAAAGCGGATATCGTTAAAGTAAACGTGGACGACAACCAGGCAACAGCTGCTAAGTTTGAAGTGATGAGTATTCCAACATTAATCGTCTTCAAAGACGGTCAGGCAGTTGATAAAGTCGTTGGCTTCCAACCTAAAGAACAGTTACAGTCAGTACTTGAAAAACATTTTTAATTGAAAAAAGGAGCTTCGGCTCTTTTTTTTTGGAATAGTGTGGTGAAGAAATGGAAGAATATGAAGTCAGAATCAAGCATAAGCTCGCAGTCCTGCCGATGGAACCGGGCTGTTACTTGATGAAAGACCGGCAGAATGAAATCATCTATGTCGGTAAAGCAAAGAACTTAAGAAATCGCGTGCGTTCTTATTTTACAGGCGCACATGATGAGAAGACGACACGGCTCGTCGCAGAGATCCGCGACTTTGAGTTTATCGTCACGAGTACAGAAATTGAGTCGCTTTTGCTGGAACTGACGCTGATCAAGAAGCATTATCCGCGCTATAATATCCTGCTGAAAGATGATAAGAGTTATCCGTTCATCAAGATCACGAAAGAGAAGCACCCTAGACTCTTTGTGACAAGGCAGGTCAAAAAGAATACAGGTAAGTACTTCGGACCTTATCCGAATGCTTATGCGGCGCAGGAAACTAAAAAACTGCTCGATCGCATCATCCCTTTTAGAAAATGCAACAAAATGCCGGACCGGTTATGTCTTTACTATCATATCGGCCAGTGCCTCGGCCCGTGCGTCTATGATGTAGAAGAACGGGAATACCAGGAGATGATACAGACAGTCAGTCAGTTTCTGAACGGTGAAGATACGACGATTGTTGAAGACCTTAAAGTGAAGATGGCAGAGGCGAGTGAAGCGCTGAACTTCGAGCAGGCAAAAGAGTATCGCGACCTCATCAGTCATGTTGAATCCCTGATGTTTAAGCAGAAGATGATGACAGCGGATATGACAGTGCGTGATATATTCGGTTACAGTGTGGATAAAGGCTGGATGTGCGTCCAGGTCTTCTTTATCAGACGGGGTAATCTGATTGAACGTAATGTCACGATGATTCCGCTGATGGAAGACCCGAAAGACGCGTTCTATAATTTTATCGGTCAGTTTTATCAGCTGGATCAGCATATTCTGCCGGGTGAAGTCCATATCCAGCCGGGTCTGGATATCGATGTCATCCGTTCTGTAGTAGACACAAAGATTGTTCAGCCTGTCCGCGGCAAGAAGCGCGAGATGGTTGACCTTGCTGTTAAAAATGCAGATATCGCACTGTCCAGTAAGTTTGAAATCATCAAGCGTGATGAATCCCGGACAATCAAAGCGATTGAAGAGGTCGGGGAAGCGATGGGTATACCGACGCCTATCCGTATCGAAGCATTTGATAACTCGAACATTCAGGGTGTCGACCCTGTCTCTGCTATGATTTCTTTTGTCGATGGTAAACCAAGCAAGAAGGACTATCGTAAATATAAAATTAAGACAGTATCGGGCCCAGATGATTATAAGTCAATGGCAGAAGTGGTCAGACGTCGCTATACGCGCGTATTACGAGAACAACTGCCACTGCCGGATCTCATTATTGTCGACGGTGGTAAAGGTCATATGAATATCGTGACCAGTGTCCTGCAGGATGAACTCGGTCTCGATATACCGGTTGCCGGTCTGAAGAAAAACGCCAAGCACCAGACAGCAGAACTGCTCTACGGCGACAACGCGGATATTATTCCGCTTGATAAGAAAAGTCAGGCCTTTTATCTATTGCAGCGGATTCAGGATGAAGTCCACCGCTTTGCGATTACATTCCACCGGCAGACGAGACAGAAGACAGGGCTGCAGTCACAGCTGGATACGATTCCAGGCATTGGTCCGAAGCGTAAGCAGCAGCTGATCAAGCACTTCGGCTCGACTAAACGCATCAAGGAAGCCAAGCAGGAGGATTTGACTGCTATCGGTATTCCGAAAGGGACGGCAACTCTGATTTTAGAGACATTAAATGAACAGACAGAAAAACAGTCCTGAGGGGCTGTTTTTTTACTTTTATTGAGAATAATTATCATAAACAATCCATCTAAAATTAATGATACAATTGTCATATATTAAACTTCACATACTGTACAACAAAATGTAATCGGTTTCTTGATTTGACCTATATTTAAGCGTACAATAGTTTGTGATGATTTATCAGAAAATATTAGGGGGGACTTCGCTTGGCGAATTCAGAACAATCATTTGCAATACGCAGGCTTCATTCATTACTAGGTGTGTTACCGATTGGTGTCTTTTTAATTCAGCATTTATTCGTAAACCACTTCGCAGTATATGGTGAGGCAAGTTTTAACAGAGCATCTGACTTTATGGGAGGATTACCACTCAAACTGCTGCTGGAGACAGTGATTATCTACATTCCGATCCTGTTCCATGCCATCTATGGTTTCTATATTGCGTTTACAGCTAAAAATAATATCGGACATTATTCAACATTCCGTAACTGGATGTTCCTGCTGCAGCGTGCTTCAGGTATCATCACATTCTTCTTCATCGCTGTTCACGTCTGGCAGACACGTGTCCAGGTTACATTGCATGATGCACATGTCAACTATGAGATGATGCACAACATCTTCAATAATCCATTCTGGATCGCGTTTTATTCAATCGGTCTTTTAAGCACGATCTTCCATTTTGCTAATGGCTTATGGTCATTTGCCGTGACATGGGGAATTACGCAAAGCGAGAAATCACAGCGTATCATGACATATGTGTCACTTGCGGTGTTTGTACTCGTAGCAGCATTAGGATTTACAGCTTTAATCGCATTTATTTAATTTAGGGGAGTGGCATATATATGGCAAACAGTAAAGTAATTGTTGTCGGAGGCGGTCTTGCCGGCTTAATGGCAGCCATTAAAGCAGCTGAGCACAATACAAACGTAGAACTATTTTCTTTAGTGCCAGTTAAACGTTCACACTCAGTGTGTGCACAAGGTGGTATCAATGGTGCAGTCAATACGAAAGGTGAAGGGGATTCACCTTGGATTCACTTTGACGACACGGTATATGGGGGAGATTTCCTGGCAAACCAGCCGCCTGTTAAAGCGATGACTGAAGCAGCACCAAGCATCATTCACTTACTGGATAGAATGGGTGTTATGTTCAACCGTACACCAGAAGGTTTACTTGACTTCCGTCGTTTCGGTGGCACACTGCATCACCGTACAGCATTTGCAGGTGCAACAACAGGTCAGCAGCTGCTTTATGCACTTGATGAGCAGGTTCGTCGCTACGAGGTAGACGGTCTTGTGACAAAGTTTGAAGGCTGGGAATTCCTCGGCATCGTTAAAGATGACGACGGTGTCTGCCGTGGTATCGTGGCGCAGAACTTAGTGAATTCAGAGATTAAATCTTTCGCTGCTGATGCAGTTATCATGGCAACAGGTGGCCCTGGTATTATTTTCGGTAAATCAACAAACTCTATGATCAATACAGGTTCTGCTGCATCGATTGTCTACCAGCAGGGCGCGACTTATGCGAACGGTGAATTCATTCAGATTCACCCGACAGCGATTCCTGGAGATGACAAACTGCGTCTCATGAGTGAATCAGCACGTGGTGAAGGCGGTCGTGTCTGGACATACAAAGATGGTAAGCCTTGGTACTTCTTAGAAGAGAAGTATCCTGACTATGGTAACTTAGTGCCGCGTGATATTGCGACACGTGAAATATTTGATGTCTGTGTGAATCAGAAGCTTGGTATTAACGGTGAGAACATGGTCTACCTTGACTTAAGTCATAAAGACCCGCATGAACTTGATGTGAAGCTCGGCGGTATCATCGAAATCTATGAAAAATTCACAGGTGACGATCCACGTAAAGTACCGATGAAAATCTTCCCGGCTGTTCATTATTCTATGGGTGGTCTGTGGGTAGATTATGATCAGCAGACGAATATTCCAGGTCTATTTGCTGCGGGTGAGTGTGATTACTCTCAGCATGGGGGTAACCGTTTAGGTGCCAACTCACTGTTATCTGCTATTTACGGCGGTATGGTGGCTGGACCGAATGCCATTAAATACGTTAAAGATCTCGAAAAGTCTTATGAAGATATTTCTGACGAAGTCTTTGCACGTAAAGTAGACGAAGAACAACGCCGATTTGATGCACTCATGAGCATGCGCGGCAGCGAGAATGCTTATAAGCTGCACAAGGAACTGGGTGAAATCATGACGGCTAACGTCACAGTAGTCCGCCATAATGATAAATTACTTGAAACAGATAAGAAAATTGTTGAACTGATGAAACGTTATCAGGATATCGATATGGAAGATACAGCGACATGGAGCAACCAGGCAGTCTTCTTCACTCGTCAGTTATGGAACATGCTTGTGCTGGCACGTGTCATGACAATCGGTGCTTATAACCGTAATGAGTCACGTGGTGCCCATTACAAACCGGAATTTCCGAAACGTAATGATGAAGAATGGCTGAAAACAACAATGGCGACATTTGACGGTGCGACAAATCCGCCGATCTTCAATTACGCAGACGTGGATGTGAGCTTAATTCCACCACGTGTCCGCGACTACTCTAAATCAGGAGGTAAACATTAATGGCAGAAAAAACGATTGAACTTGTTATCCGACGCCAGGCGAATCCCGAATCAAATCCGTATGATGAGAAATTCGTCATTCCTTACCGTCCTAATATGAATGTCATTGCTGCCTTGATGGAGATTCAGCGTAATCCAGTCAATGCACAAGGCCAGAAAACAACACCTGTCACTTGGGATATGAACTGCTTAGAAGAAGTCTGCGGTGCCTGCTCAATGGTCATCAATGGTAAAGCACGTCAGTCGTGTTCTGCTATCATTGATACATTGGAGCAGCCGATCAGACTGGAACCGATGGCGACATTCCCTGTGATGCGTGATTTACAGGTAGACCGTTCTAAAATGTTCGATAATTTAAAACGTGTCAAAGCATGGGTACCTATTGACGGAACATATGATCTCGGACCAGGACCTCGTATGCCGGAGAAACAACGTCAGACTGCATACGAATTATCTAAATGTATGACATGTGGTGTCTGCCTTGAAGTATGTCCGAACGTTAATAAAAACTCAGACTTCATGGGTGCACAACCGATTTCACAGGTTCGTCTTTTCAACCTGCATCCGACAGGTAAGATGAATAAAGATGAGCGTCTTCATGCGTTAATGGGTGACGGTGGTCTAGCTGAATGCGGTAACTCACAGAACTGTGTCAAAGCTTGTCCAAAAGGGATTCCTTTAACAACAAGTATCGCAGCAATGAACCGTTCAGCAAACTTCCAGTTATTCAAATCTTTCTTCGGTTCAGACTATCAAGTGAATTAATCAGAGCGACAGGTGAGAATTCTCGCCTGTCTCTTTTTTTGTTATGATAGTAATGAATAGGAAGTGAGGAATTGAAGATGAATAAAGAAGTGATTATTCCACTGGAGTTTCATCTCCGTCATCTGGCAGATCGAATTAAGAAGTCTGGGCGCAGTCAGCTGCAGGCTTATCAACTGTCAGATACTCAGTTTATCGCTGTGCAGTGGATACATGAAGAACCTTTGACAGTCGGTCAGCTGGCGTCGAAGATGGGTATTGCCGTCTCTACAGCATCAGAAATGGTCGATCAGCTGATCAAAAAAGAGTGTGTACGAAGAGAAAAAGACGCGACGGACAAGCGTAAAGTCAATCTTTATCCCGAGCAGAAGAGTATTGAGATTATCAATAAAGTCATTTCTAAACGGCAGGAGTTTTTAAATGAGCTGATGGCAGATATTCCAGTAGACAAACAGATGATGACGGCTGAAGTCATCAAGCAATTGTTTGATAAAATGGAGGCCTCATCATGAAGCCGATAGGTGTGATTGATTCCGGCATGGGTGGCCTGACTGTTGCAAAAGAAATCATGCGTCAGCTGCCGAACGAAAGTATCTGCTATCTGGGAGACGTGGCTAGATGTCCATACGGTCCGAGAAGCGGAGAAGAAGTCAAGCAGTTCACGATTGAACTTGCTCAGTTCCTGATGAAGAAAGACATCAAGATGCTGGTGATTGCCTGCAATACAGCGACAGCAGTTGCACTTAAGCCGCTGCAAGAGATGCTCTCCATCCCAGTGGTCGGCGTCATAGAGCCGGGTGCCAGAACTGCACTGATGACAACCACGAACGGTCATGTTCTTGTTCTCGGGACAGAAGGAACAGTGAAGTCGGATGCCTACCGCAAGTCGATTCAGGCCATCAATCCGAATGTCGATGTCCATAGTGTCAGCTGTCCGCGCTTCGTTCCGCTAGTCGAACAGATCGGCTATAATGATCCGGTTGTGACGAATATCGTCATTCACCAGACTTTAAAAGAATGGCGGCTTGATCCAGCTGATACAGTGATATTAGGCTGTACACATTATCCTTTACTCAAAGGGTATATTGAGGATTACTTTAATCGAAAAAAGACGGTTATCTCGTCCGGTCTTGAAACAGCAAGAGAAGTCAGTGCACTTCTGACGTTCAGTCAAGGACATGCCGCTTATTCGAGCGAAAAGCATCATGAGTTCTATGTCAACGGGGATGCAGAGAAATTTACACGTGTCGCACGCGAATGGCTGGAAGATCCGGAGCTCATTGTCCAGTCCATTAATTTAGAGGAGGAACTGAAATGAAAGATATCGTTATCGCAACAGGAAACCAGGGTAAAATCAACGACTTCAAGCATATCTTCCCTGAACACAATGTCATCGGCATCACGACCTTATTGCCTGATTTTGATGTAGAAGAGACAGGCACCACTTTTGAAGAGAATGCGGCACTGAAAGCAGAAGCGGCAAGTCATCTGCTCGGCAAGACAGTGATAGCTGATGATTCAGGACTTTCTGTGGACAGTTTAAACGGAGCACCCGGCATTTACTCTGCCCGCTATGCAGGGACAGAAAAAGATGATGCGGCTAATATCAAGCTGCTGCTGAAGAACCTGCAAGGTGAATCAGAGCGAGCTGCGCGTTTTGTCTGTGTCATCGCACTGAGCGAGCCTGGACATCCGACACAGACATTCCGAGGTGAAGTGGAGGGCGTCATTGCTGAAGAAGAGCGCGGTGAACATGGCTTTGGCTATGATCCTATTTTCTACTTGCCTGAAAGAGACCAGACCATGGCTGAACTGGTGTCAGAAGAAAAAGCGGAAATCAGCCATCGTCGTAAAGCTATCGATAAACTGACAGAATACTTGGAGGGACAGACATCATGAAGTGGGTCGTCGTCAGCGATAATCATGGCATGACCAATATTCTGACAGATATCAAATCCATCCATCACGATGCTGATTATTATATTCATCTAGGAGATTCTGAATTTACAAGGGAGAATCCTGAGATAAGAGATTACGTTGCTGTGATGGGTAACTGTGATGGACCGTGGTTTGATAAGACGGCTGTGATTGAAGATAAACAAGGTGCATTTCTGACACATGGCCATCTTTACAGCGTCAATGCGGGTAGAGAACAGCTCGCAGAAGCAGCAGAAGCGGCTGGTTGCCGTTTCGCATTTTACGGTCATACCCATGTCCGTAAAATAGAAGAGATTGACGGGATCATCTGTATCAATCCGGGCAGTATCGCCCAGTCGAGAAGCGAAGAGCCGGAAACCTATCTTGTTATAGAAGATGATTTACTCACTTTTTATGATCAGCAGCACCGTATCTATGCAAAAGAGCAGCTGAAGGGTTAACCTTCTGCTATTAAAGGTGTAATAACGCAAAAAAAGGTTGTTGACTTTCCAGTTCAAACTTGATTATAATTAATCTTGTCTTGAAATGGAGTCCTGGTAGCTCAGCTGGATAGAGCAACGGCCTTCTAAGCCGTCGGTCGGGGGTTCGAATCCCTCCCAGGACGCTAGAGATAAAACCTTTTAAAATCATTTAAGGCTAAAACCCTTGATTTTAAAGGGTTTTTCTTATTTATAAAACTATTTAAAACTATTTAAAACCATAGTTTTGGTCACAATTTGGTCACCGTGGTCACAAGATGGTCACGCTGCTTATCCAGCTGTCTTCTTTTTCTTGCCCATAGAACCAAGTACTTCCATTGCCTTAGCATCTTCATCAATATAAGTCTCTTTGAACATATGCTGATATATCTCACGCGTAGTGGCCACATTAGCGTGTCCTAGACGTCTTGAGATATATTCGATACTTAAACCCTTAGCAAACAAATATGAGCAGTGTGTGTGCCTCAGAGCGTGTGATGTGACTTCATCGATATTAAGTTGAGTACAGACACGTTTCATTTGCTTGTTAACCGCCTCATAGGAAAGCTTAAATACTTTTCCGTCAGATTGTACCGGAATATTATTTATGCCCTGTATGACGTGTCTGAGGTCTTCTCGTGGTATGCTTAAAGTACGTGGAGATAATTCAGTCTTATGTTCATCAATAAAGATGGTCGATTTAAGTTCATCAATGTGTTCTCGTTTCAGTGCTGCAGCACCTGAGAAACGAGCACCAGTGATCAGCATGACAAAAAGAAATAGAGAGGATTGACTCTTTGACTTCTTTAGTTGAGCCTTAACCTTTTCATAGTCTTTCATCTGAATGAACTTTGTGTCTTCATGTTTCGAAGCGGTCCCTGGCGTATAAGTAATGTTGTGGTTAACATTCTTGATCATCAGGCCTTCAAATACAGCACTTTCAAAACAGGCATTACAGTAACCCTTGAACTTCTTTATCGTCTCTTTAGCATGGCTCTTAGCGTACTCATTGATAAACTCCTGAAACTTATGACGGGTCAGGTCTTTAAGTCTCACAGAGCCAATAGAATGGTCTTCAATGTGTTTAAGGGCTGACTTATATGATTTATAAGTTTTGGGCGTTACTGTATGATATCTGTTTGTCTCGATCCATTTTTTGAAGTAATCTGCAAAAGTCAATTCTCTATCTAATCTGATATTACTTGAAAGCTGATTGTATTTTTCGTTGCCTGCGTACTGAGCATCACGTTTTGACGAATAACCGCCGCCACGAAATCTTTCACCATCGTAACGAAAGTCATATTGCCATTTTGAGCCTCTCTTAGTTATCTTCATTAGTTTCACCTCCTTTCATCGGAACGTATGTTCTGTTACTCGATATAAAAATATGGGTATAAAAATACCCATCACCAAAGAGAACGATTTAATACATCTAATCTATATTTGTAGTCGGTTGGAATTCCGGAAACGGAATGAAAGTATTGTATAAATTCATTACCGAATTTATTGTGATATGAATCATATAAGATATTTATATCAGAAATAAAGTTATCTCTTATAAGCTTATAAGGATTGATGATTATCACTAATAATAAAAGAATATAGATTCTTTCGTTAAGCTTACTATATTCAGTACTGGAAATAACTTCGCTTGAGGCTAATGCAGCAATATTATCAAATTTTATATTCTTATTTGTATTAAAACTAAAACAGTGTTGCCCATGAGCTATTTTGTTTCTGAAGCTATGCATAAATTTAATACTTGAGATAACTAGTTCATTCTTATCTGATATAAGCATGGCTTTTTTTTGTGTAATTAAGTCTTTAGCGATATCTTGCTTTATATCAATATCAATTTCACTGTAAAAGTTTATGAAATCACCTAAATCTACCTGTGAGAAATACAACCACGGAGGTATATTTTCTTCATCAGTATATTTCGCGAAAGGATCTTTAGAGAAAGATTTTCGCTTCACGAACTTATTATTAATAAATTCAATCCGCCTCTCCACAGGCTTAGGGTTTTGATATTTGTTATGGTTCAGATATTCTGATTTCTTTATTCCAAACTTGTGACCGATTTTATGACTGAAGAGAGTTTTTAAGGTAGTTTCAGATTGGATAATATATTTAAATAAAAGTGTTTGTAAATCAAAATCGAACAATACAAGTGATTCGACAGTGCGAAAAGGGATGTTTGTTTCTGTTTCTGTTAATGTTTTGATGTAATCAGTAACTATTTTGTCGTAACCATGGAACTTAATAGCAGGTATAACATCTGATGTCGAAGCAGCGACTATGCCTAACTGCTCTAATTTAGTAACTTGCTGTTCGTATGTAAGGAAATTAGGCATACAAACCTCCATAAACGAAAAAACCCCTAATGCAATTATATGCATTAGGGTGATTCGGCCTGAATCTAAATTTTCGGCCCACTTTGGTGAGGGCTTTCAATGCATATAATATAACATATAAGCTATTAAATTTCAACTATGTCACCAACTTTAATCGGCTCATCTGTTACCATTCTTTCAATTGGTTTTCCTTCAAATTTAAATCTTTGTTTAAAAAAACTAATATTTGCATTGCCTAAAGCAATTGCAGGCAGATATTGATCCTTGATAACACAAATTGAAAACCTGTCTTGAACCAATATAACTTTTATCATAGCTTTTATATGAGGTATACGCCCCAAAATTTCTCCGCTAAATGGATCACGAATGTCTTCACCTTTAGAAGAAAGTATGCTTAACTCCATGCCTTCCTGTATGCCATCAACATTACCGGCAGATATGATAACTTTGAAGTCGTCTATAAATCCAGCCACGCCAATAATTTTTTCCATTTCTATATCTCCTATTTGTTATTGATTACCTTGACTCTGTATAAGTTGGTCCATTTCAGCAACCCATTGGTCATACTGTTCTTTCGTGATTTCACCATTCTGATATTGAGTATCCAAGTCAGCTCGTGCTTGATACATATCTGTAGTTTCGTAAGGATCGCTATAATCTTCTTCAGTCTGAGGTGCACCATCGTAAATTGATTTTTCTGCGCCAGATTCTACTCTTAGAGAACTTTCATAAGCTTTAGAAGCTGGTCCTTCCATCACATTTCCTTGTGGGATTACACCATTAGCGACTGCGCTTTTATAAGCAGTTACTTTGTCAATTTCTGAATAGTTTCCGTACACGATGCTTTCAAGAGTGGCACGGTCTGTAACATTATTGAAGTTAACTGCAGGTGCTTCTGTAGTTACAGGAGCTGCCGCTGCTTGTTCAGTAGTAACACTTTCAGTTGTCTGTTGTTCTGTGGTTACTTCTTCAGTAGTGATCTCTTCAGTTGTAGCTTTTTCAGTAGTAGGTTTTTCTGTAGTGGCTTTCTCAGTAGTTGGCTTTTCGGTTGTAGCTTTCTCTTCTGTTTTTACTTCTTTATCTTCCTTCTTTTCATCATCATTATTTCCGCAAGCCCCTAATAATAAAGCAGTAGATAATGTTAAAACCATTGTCTTTTTCATTTTTAAACTCCATCCCCAGCGTTTGCTGATTATATTTATTAATAAAATTTTTGCACAGAAACAACTTTTCCAACACAACGAACAGTGTCGTCCATCGTATACGTTTGAGGTAAATGTTCTGGATTATTCGATTCTGGCAAGAGTAAAATTTTATCATCTTGGTATCTAACTCTTTTAACTGTTGCATTATATCCATTAATGATTACGACACCTATTTGACCAGATTCGATAGGACAATCTTTTTCAATCAAAACCAGATCGCCTTCTTTAAATTCTTTGTCCATACTGTCTCCTGATACTTTTAGATAAAAATATTCTTTCCCTGGCTTCTCGAGATAAGCAGGCATAAAAGCATGTTCAATTATATTTTGTTCACTATAGATAGGCAGTCCGGCTGATATTTTAGATAGTACTGGTATTTTTATAGCATTAATAACTTGTTCATCTTTTTCAGGAAAAATTAATCGTTCAGGAGATGTTTCGTAAACGAGTGAATTAGAACGTTCTGGAGATACATCAAATCCCATAAGCCACCCTTCACTTACGTTCAAAGCCTTTGCAATTAAATACACTTTATCCTGCTTGGCCTCGTATTTACCTTTTAAATAATCGCTTATAGAATTTCTTGCAATTCCACTTCTTCTTGATAACTCAGCTTGAGAAATTTTTTTCTCTTTTAGAATTTGCTGTAGTCTCATTTGAAAATTGTTCATAATTCTGAACACCTCCACGCTGATATGTTACCATCATTTGTTAAGTAACACAACATTAAAATACAGAAAACTGAACATTTTTATAGACATGACAAAAACAGTATGGTAAATTTATTTTGTACAGAAAACCGAACAGAAAGGAATGAATCGATGGAAGAAGTATTTGATTACGAAAAACTTCGATCTCGAATGAAAGAGTGTGGTTTTAGTCAGGATAACCTTGCTAAATCTGCTTCTATAGGTAGGACCTCATTGAGTTTAAAGTTAAATAATAAGGTCGCTTTCACTCAAACTGATATGAGAAGAATATCTAAAGTTCTTTTTATTGCTGCTGAAGAAATAGGCCCTTATTTTTTTACACCACTTGTACAGAAAACCGAACTAAAAGGGAGGGGAGGTTAAATGAAAGTCACAATCGAACTATCTGATGATGTGAAGGAGTTTATTAGAAAGGAAATGTCCTTGATGCTTGGTGAAAATCACATGGTTTCATCAAGCAATGAATGGACATTAGACGAGTTTCGCAAAGATTCTTTATTTCCTTTCAAAAGTAAGGATCTCGCAAAAGATTTCCTTAATCATCCACCGTATAAAGAGTTTTTCGAAGAACATGGCGTTGTGAAATATCCGGTAGCCAATCGAGATCCATATCTGATTGATGCTAAGAAGATGACGAAGTGGTGGAACGAGAACAAGACACTTGTACTGAGTGAGAAAAAAATGTGGAGGACGAGTTGATGGACAAAGAATTAAAAGAACTTGGATTCAAGGTCCTTCTGTCGATCATCGATGGATTACCTCGCAGCGTGTGGAATGAATATGTTTCAAGGATAAACGAAGCATACGATCGCAATGCTGATGAAGTAGAAGTTTATAAAACTGACTTCTTCCCAGCGAATGAAAAGATTGGGTTTACAACTAAAGGGAGGATAACAAAATGAAAAACATAGCTCAGTTTCTAGTGGTGTTAATTGCATCAGGAGCCATTAGTTTAGTAACGGTACTTGCACTTGCCTATTCATCAGTTATTGAACAGACAAGCGGTCCTGGATGGATTCTTATTTTAACACTATGTTTATTTGCTGCTATCGGCCATCTGACAAAGGAGGCATGGGGATGGTCAGTAAAATAACTGAATGGTTTAGCAAGCGTAAGAAGCATCTGACATACGACCAGACGGAGACAACGATTTACTGGTTCGGCAGTCATGAAAGAGATGAATATATTGCTAATCTTTTGGACTTGCAGGAGCAAGGTGCTGATGTCGTGTTCACTCAGTTTAGAGATGACGAAGGTGGATGGATTGAAATTCGTCACAGAAAGTATTGAGGGGAGGTGAAAGGCATGAAGAAACTGCAGGCAATCAAAATAGCCCTCTTAATCATCATCTTGGCGGAGGAGATTAAGAGAGCTAGGAATCAAACAGAATTGATAACTAAAAATGAAGAAGAAACAACTATAACTAGAGAAGCTATAGATTTATATCTTAAGACTCGTCATCTATCTCGTCATCATTTTTAATACTTTCAATAAATTCCAATGCGTGATTAAACGCTGCAAGATAGATTGAAAATGCGTAGTCTATTCTATCTTCTTCTGAACTATGTTCAATATCGTCTAAGTCGCAATTACTTAAATATGCATTTGCAAATAATTGTGGATCAAACTTAATATTTCCCATTATGTCACCTCCTTACTAAGGAGATTATACCAATAAAAAAGACACCTGGAGAGCAACCAGGTGTCTAACAAGCAATTAATTAAATTAACAACGTAATTATAACACATGGAGGTTATAACATGAATCAAATTCAAGTAATTAGCAATCAAAATATTTTAAACAACCAGTTTCAAATTTACGGAACGTTTGATGAGCCATTATTTTTAGCCAAAGACGTCGCTGACTGGATAGAGCATAGCAATCCACGAATGATGATTAATAGTGTGGATGAGGACGAGAAGCAATGCGTAAACAATCCTTACGCATTAAAGGGCCAGCAAGAACAATGGTTTTTAACAGAAGACGGCATGTATGAGGTACTCATGCAGTCGCGCAAGCCGATTGCCAAGCAATTTAAGAAGCGGGTTAAGGCAGTGCTAAAAGAAATCCGTCAAACCGGTCAGTATATCCCAAAACCACTTTCAACATCACAACAGATTCAACTTGTTGCTAAAGGGCACACAGAACTGGATGAGCGGATCACAGCGATTGAGAATGACTTATTAATCAGACCGGGTGAAAGTAAGCATATTAAGTCACTGGTGGGTCAGACAGTGAGGGAAACACGCAAGAAGTATTTTAACGATCACAAAGAAGATTGGGAGATTGTTAACAAAAAGTTGTTCGCGACTGTATGGAGCAACTTTAAAAGATATTTTGAAATACCCAACTATCAAAGCCTTCCGCTCAAAAAGTATGACGAAGCGGTCAGCTATTTAGAAAAATGGCAACCAGGTACGGACATCATAGAGGACGTTAAAAAAGCTATCACTAGGAATCAGGAAGCGGTGATGTGATGGTTACGATGCATGGAGACATTGATCTGATTAATCAGTTTGACTTCAAGGAATGCCCGTCAAAGTCATTGCTGCAGGAATGGGTTCTCACTAAGGGCGACTATAAGTTTATGTTAGTGCTTACTCAGAGTGCATGGGTGGTCTCAACAGCCCGATTCGGTATGGATGGTGTAGGAAAGGTCAAACAAGTATCAGAAGAGCATTACAGCTATCTCAGGGACGCGCTGAGAGATGTAGAAGCATTTATATTAAACAATAATTTGGAGGAAATGAATAATGACTGAGGACATATTAAAAAGTTCCGTTAGTGGTTACGGCCTAGTATTCAAGAATGTGATGAAAGACCAGAACCTAGACATTGAAGCAAAAGCATTATATAGCTATTTGTCTTCTTATGCTGGTTCAAATGGCGTTGCATTCCCTGGTGTTGACCTTATATGCCATGAACTAAAAGTAAGCGAAAAAAGATACAAGAAGTATCGTAAACAGCTTGAAGATGCTGGTTATCTGACTATTAAGCGTAATAGAAGAGATAGTGGTTTCAGTAACAATATATACCACATCAATCATCAAGGGTTATCGGGTCAAAACGATACGGTAACCCTTGATGATAATGAAACCTTATCGGGTCAAAACGTACCGTTACAAATCGTACCGGAACAAAACGTGTCGGAACAAATCGTAACGGGACAAAACGTAGGGACTAAGAATAACAGTATTACAAATAACAGTATTACAAATAACAATAATAAGAATAACAATCTTATAAGTAACAGTAGTCGTAGTGATATTAATAGTGAGAATAAGATAGATAGTGTAACGACGACCACTGACAATGAATTTAAAGAAGTATACAACTCATATCAAGAAAATATTCAGATGAACCCACCACCAAATGTAAATCAGAAACTTAAACAAGATTTTGAGGCATACGGAAAAGACCTGATTCTTTATGCGATATACAGATCATCACTCAAGAATAATTACAATTACACTTTCATCGACCATCTGCTTAATGATTGGCGTAAAAAACGTATAACGACAGTTGAACAGGCAAAACGATACGAAGAACGACATGATACAACCACAGTGAAAGTTGAGTCGGTTAAAGAATACACGCCAGAACAGTTATTACAGATGGACGCATTCCGGAATCAATCAGAAGACATGTGGTCATTTATGGGGGTACAGGAATGATTAATCGAGTTGTACTTGTCGGACGTTTAACTAAGGACCCTGAATACAGAGTGACACCATCTGGCGTAGCAGTTGCCACATTCACACTGGCAGTCAATCGAACTTTTACAAATGCGAATGGTGAAAGACAAGCAGATTTTATCAACTGTGTTGTTTTCCGGAAGCAGGCAGAGAACGTTAATAACTATCTGAGCAAAGGTTCACTCGCTGGCGTAGACGGACGATTACAGTCACGTAGTTATGATAATCAAGAAGGACGCAAAGTGTACGTCACAGAGGTTGTGTGTGACTCAGTGCAATTCCTTGAGCCTAAAGCAGCAAACCAAGAAAGAAAGAGCGAAGATTTTGAAGAAGCATACAGAGACGATATTAGTGGACGGACCGCTTCACCTAGTCAGAATCAGAACCCACAACACAATGGCAACCTGGCACCAGGATCAGGCAACAATCCATTTGCAAATCAACAAGGACCGATAGACATCAGTGATGATGATCTACCGTTCTAGTTGGTGGATGTAAATGGAATTTGAAATTAAACGGGGGCAGATATACGGTGCTCGTAATGACGATTTAATACTAAAGATTATCGATGTAGATGACATCAATATCACCTGGCAAACTCTTTATCCTGAAGGCGTAACTTATCAAACAAAGGTCTTGAAGAGTTTCTTTATAGACATGTATGACCAGGAGAAGTATTGGCTGTCATGGCCACTGGACGTCTTTCATAAATATGAATGGCCGAGAATAGAAAAAAGAAATAGGGGGCTTATATAGTGTATATCGTATCAGATTTGTTTGGAGGAAATTGCAGAGAGTACGAAACCTTAGAAGAGGCACAGGTTTTATACGATGAGTGGAAGCGGAACTACTTTGATAACTACATGCCGGAGGTTGCAGAACAAGTCCTTGCTATAAGCAAGGTTATAAAGTACGCAGAAGTCATCGAGACAGATGATTATGACGATGATGGGGACCAATTGTACACACTGAAGGACGTGCAAGTCAGTCAATTAAATGGCAGCTACAAAATTGAGGAGGAAGATAGATGAACAGAACTGACAGTGACCATAACAAATGGTTATACGAGCAGGACGGTACAGTCGCAGCTAATACAATCATGATGCGAAGCGGTGTGCAGTTCGTCGGTTGTAGCGATAAACACCCTCAGATGGAATACATGAGAGATAGTGAGTTAGTTAATTATATGCAACGTAACAATCTTTATTATAAAGAGCAGCTGAAAACTAAAAGTAAAGATACAAGAAGCCGCAGACAACCGGACCTATTCGAAGTGATGCGTGATTATGCTAAATAACAGGAGGATAAAAGGATGAATACTAAAAACAATTTATCAACACTCGCAGACGGTGCAGTTCAGGAACGCTTTGATGATGCATTCGCAAAAGTACTGGAAAACATTCACGACCTTAACACAGATCCCGAAAAGAAACGGAAGGTCACACTTGAGATATCAATTGCATCTGACGAAAGTCGTGAAATTCTCTTCCTGGATGTCCAGGCTAAGACATCACTTCAGTCACGTAAGCCGGTACCAATCAAGATGATGACTGGATTAGATGAGAAAGGGGTGGCAGTGGCAAAAGAACTTAAATCAGGTATTAAGGACCAGACCTATTTTGATGACAAAGGCACAGTGAGAGAAGATGACGGCAAGCCAGTGGACCAGAAAAAAGTGACACCAATCAAACAGAACTCGATGTTCAACTAAAAAGGAGAATGAAAAATGATTAAAGAAGCTATGCAGTATATCGCACAACATACCAATAGACAATACAGAGTGGGTGACAGAACATTTTTAATCGTTGATGAACGACTACAGGAAGTAACTGAACCGACAGCAACTGCATTCAAGATTGCAACACTGAGTGGACTTGTTGATTATCTCAACAGCGACTTTGATACAGACCAGGAGCAGGTAAAACTATCAGTTGTTGTCCATGACCACCGCACAGTGAAAGTCATGGGACAGCTGAACGATAACGCTGACCGTGATCAGTTCTTAGTGGTGGAAGCGGAACTGCCTGCAGTGACATTAGGTAGCTATCTGGAGCTAGAAGAGTTCAACGTACAGATGCAGTCAGTATTCGTGCCTAATGAAGAAACAGCAAACGTATTAAGACTCGTCGGTAACATTCGCAGCGAAAACGTACGTAACCAGAGTGATAACGGCATCACACAGAGCGTTGAAGTCAGACAAGGTATCGCCACAGTCGGCAGTGAACAGGTGCCTAATCCGGTCCATCTGAAACCATTCAGAACATTCACTGAAGTGGCTCAGCCGGAATCAGCGTTTGTCTTCCGTTTACGTGAAGGACGTAACGGCGTTGAGGCAGCATTATTTGAAGCAGATGGCGGAGCATGGAAGAACATGGCCAGAAAATCAATCGCAGATTACCTCAGAGAGAACATCGACCGTAAGAACGTCACTATCTTAAGTTAACAGACAGGAGCTTCATGCTCCTGTCATTAATTATCAACAACTTATCAACATGAATATTGGAGGCATCAAGTTTAACATGCATCATTCAAACGATAAAAGGACAGAGAAAGACTGTCTCGACAAAATAAAAGAATTACTCGGAAAGTAGTGGACGTATGAAGCAGGATGCATTTAAACAATATGGATTAAGCCGATATGCCAGCCAGATACTGCAGCGCTACAGACGTTATGTGCAGTGTACTTATAAGCTGAGTGATAAAGGCACAATCAAACAGCTGGTAATATCAGAAACGATGGATAACCAGATCATTGAAGCAGATACATGGGACATAGTTGCCTATAAGCTCAACGAGAGAATGTATAGTGATGCCTTTATGAAATTAATGATAGCAAAGGAGAGGTGGATGACTGATGGAGACATCTAATACAACAATCACATCTGATGATTACATGGCCGGATTTAATGACTCAGTCAAGAAGTCAGCGGAACAGCTGGCAGAGAATGCTAAGGGGGATGAATCGGATGAATAAAGTTCAAAAGGGTGAGGTATTTCTGAACGTCATAAACGAACAGGTATTTAAGGTAACGCGTATCTACCGCGATAAACGAAAGCCCTATGCTGATATGCAAGAAGTGAGTAACTCAAAAAATAGTCTACCTATGCCACTGACAGAGCTGAAGGACACTGAGAAATGGATCAAGTTAAATGACGAAGAGTGGATTAATGAGTACGAAAGACAACAAATCCATTCAGAGGATGCAAAGAGAAGTACGAATCATGTAGTTCCTGGTCTGGAAGTTGATATGGGAATCTCGCCGGATAACAATAAACCTGCAAAAGGATTGCTGCACTATATACCATCTGAACTGTCTAAGCCTTGCATAGAGCAGATCAGCAGTGTATTTAAAAAGTTAGCGGGGAGGTTCAAACGATGAAAGCAATCACATTGACCATCTTTGGAACAGTCACAGTCAGCGGAGCAGCGTTACTGCTCCGCTTCATCTCTCAGACATTTGCTGAGGGTGAGGATGCAATTGATGACTATTACAGCAATGACACAAACAATGGAACGTATCAGGGCGAATGTCATTTCAGACCGCCATTTTTGAAGTAGGCAGCCTATGCAGCATAAAGAGGAGAAGCGACTGTCAGTAGGTGCAATCATTGAGGACAGAAAGTCAGGTGACGAATACAGGGTGACAGCAATGAACAAACACTATATCTACTATACAGGTATAAAAGGACTTAAAGTATCAGGCGCTATACCCAAAGGCGCCTTTCATCAGGATTTCACTGTGTTGAAGGAGGCTTGGAAGAAAGTTGGGACGACGTAAAGAGGATAGTCCGGAACCTGAGTATGCTTTCTATGATGGTGACGAATTTATAGACCTGGGAACTAAGGAGCAACTTCAAAAGAAATGGGGACTTGCAGCAAAGACATTAACATATATGGCAGCACCTGTGGCTAGAAAAAGAGGACTAAAGCGACTACTGTACAGAATTGAAGAGGACGATGAATAGGAGGAATCTCTATATGACATCATATATAAAGAATCGTAAGAATGCGAATAAAGGTAAGTATCTTGAGAACTTGATTGATATCAGTAACAAACAGTATCTTGCTAAAGGTGTAGCGCATATCACGAATATACCTACACCTACAAAGGTTAAATGGAGTGAAGGGGAGATAACAGGCGCCTATCACTCAGGTAAATCAACAGTGGATTTTATCGGTGTATTTGATGGTATGTTCGTCGCATTTGATGCTAAGGAGACCACTAAGAATTATCTGCCCTTCAAAGCTATCAGACAGCACCAGGCTGACTATCTAATATCCATCACTAAATATGGCGGATTGGGATTTATTCTTGTTCTATTCAGAGAAGTTAATGAACTATACATGATCAGTATTCAAGAATTTAAAGAGCTGCAGGAGACAATCAACAGAGCAAGTATACCGCTTCAGTGGTTCCAGGATAACAAGGAACCGATAGTATCGGAGTGGAATATCAGATATCACTATCTAAAGAGTCTGGGAAGGGTGGAGTAGATGGTTAATCTAATCGGGGAAAAGTTTTACCATCCATATCTTAAAACTGAAATAACTGTATTTGACTTTGATAGAGGGATGTTAAAAGCAAAAATTGGCAGTAGTGAATTCACTGAATGGTTGACAGTAAACCAAAGATTAGAATTTTATGCTGAACAACAAAAACAACGTGCTGATGAAGCTGAGAAACGCGCTGATGTGGCGGATGAGAAGTGGGAGAGGTTGAAGCAGAAAACCGCAGAAAAATATAAATATCTTGAAGGACAATTTGAAACGTGGGAACACGATGAAAACGAAAGTAAGTTATGGCGTACCAGTAAACATGAAGTCTTGATGATATTAAAGGATATGTCAGATATCGAACGAGGTGAAGAGTAGATGAATTTAAACGAATATCAGGAACTTGCAGGACGTACACATAACTCATTATTAACACAATCTGATGCATTAACTAACTATGCACTAGGTCTAACAGGTGAAGCAGGTGAAGTAGCAGATCAGATTAAGAAGCACGTCTTCCATGGCCACGAACTTGACCAAGTGGAACTGAAGAAGGAGTTAGGCGACGTGCTCTGGTATATTGCTAACCTCGCTGCAGTCAACGGCATTGAACTATCTGAAGTTGCAGAGTTGAATATCAATAAACTGATGAAGCGGTACCCGGAAGGTTTCAGTCAGGAAGATAGTATAAACAGGGAGGAAGAACAATGACGCCTATAGATATGATGATCACGATAATTGACCTAATACTTATCATAGCTATCGTTGTCTTTGCAGCATATGTTGCACTGATGGTAGGCATATCCATTCGTGCACGTAAAGAGTATAAGCAGTTTCAAAAAGAAAATGAACTCAAGATGGCAGAGTTTAGACATCGCCAGAAAGAAATGATGAAGAAATGGGAGGAACGGTCTGAACTCAGAAAGATGAAGCGAGACGCTCATAAACAATTCGGATGGAAAGAGGAGAATAAATAATGAATACAGAAACAGTAAGTTATATGGACGGAATGAATTGGGAATCGGTTGACGCTCATTACAAATGGCTAGGTGAGCGATTGAAAAAGAAACGGATGAAGCCGAGTGAATATCGGCAAGTACTCAATCAATCTATAAAGGGTTTGATGACTCTAAGTGATGATTCAGTATCTGCCAGAGAATATTATGAAAATAGAGACCTTGCTAGTAATTTAGGTAAATCAATTGGGTTATCTGTATTTTTAGAAGGTATCACTGGGCGTATTGTAATTTACAAACTAGAAGATATTCAGAAATACAAAGTCTTAGATGAGAGTGTTCTGCCGGATAATAAGTATTACCGTGACACCTATAGGACCTTAGTCAGACTGGTTGAATGGCTTAATAAATATGTCGATGTATTTGAATATCAGAATGGGGATGAATAGCATAAGAAGATTCAGGAAGGTATAAAGGCATCAATCAATAACAACCAGGTAATGATTAAATAAGAACATAAAAAAAGAGCCTTCTCGGCTCGTGGTTAATTCATTCGACAAATATATTATACCACGAAGCAGGAGGCTGTATATGACTCAATCATTATTAGAGATTCAGAATCTAGATTTCAAGAAGACAAGGAATAATGTCTATCATACATTCCGTAAATATAATAAGCTACTTAGAATTATGCCAGTCAGATCAATGCCATCAGTTACACAGTCATTCAGTTTTATTCCACCTGCAACGACTATCGGATTGAACGGTATTGAGTCGGCAGCATCAAAGAATCTGGAAAGAGAGAAGCTATTATTAGAGCGTAAGGAATTAATGGAACAGATGCATGCGGCAGTTGATAACTTAAAACCTGATGAGAAATATATCATTGTTCATAAGTATCTGCAGGAAGAGCCGAGCAGTGACTACTCAATCTATACTGATCTAGGACTAGGGAAGACGAAGTACTATACGGTCAAGAATGACGCGGTTATCAGGCTAGCGTTCTACCTGGGAATAGAGGAGTATAGCAAGGAAACAACTGAAGCAGTTAAGTAATAGATCTGGTAGATGCCAGGTCTTTTTTAATATATTAATAATTTAGATAAAAGTATAATAGATTATGTGGTTAAAAGTAAATTATTGTAAAGGAGTACTGGCTAATGGATATAATCAGTTTCTACGTGGATCTATTCAAAGAACAATTAATAAATTTATGGAACTATAACGCATTTAAGGATATAGTAATACCACTTTTAAATTTATTTATTGTTATATGGATTTACGCAAGTACAAATAAAATAAGAAGAAAAGAGATAGAGGAAAACTTTTCATTTCAGATACATAGTAGTAGGCCTATTTTCATTTTTGAGCCTATCATAATTAGATACGAATTTGATGAATCTCCTAGAAATGTTTTATTACAGAGATGGGCTTATAGTGATGATCCTTTAATGGATTATTATAGTGAAAAGAATTATAAAGAAGACATAACGAACAAATCTTTTATGAGATTCGTAAATATCGGTGATAGCTACGCTAAGAATATTAAAATTACGACACATCACATAAATGGCAAAAAATATTTTGATTTGGTCGGAGAAAAAACTTTCAGTGGTGGAGGGAGAGCATATAGTATATCTCAACAGGGATATAATAAAGATAAGCATACTATGCGCTATTCTTTTGATCAAATCGGCGAGCAAGGAGGATTTGCTCATGATTTTCATTTAAACAATAATGCAACAAGAATAAGAAAAAGAATAATAAGCAAAGAAGAAAAAATTAAAGTAAGTATAGACAAGAGTGATTTAATGATCATAAATCACTCCCTTTATGATGTGTATGGGAATATCACTCCTTATTTAAAAGTTGTTATTGAATATCAAGATAAACATAACAAAGATTATGTAGACGAAATATTTATAGGAATAAGTCGCAACTCTTTTAAGACTGGTTCCTCTGTTCGCGAAATGGTTAATGCTACTTTATCCGAATTGGATCCAGGTCATATAAAGGATTATGAGAATAGCGACAATATGAAATTCGTAAATTAATTATTATATGTTGGAAGGATTGTTTCGCGAACTTTCAGTGAACTATCTGCGAACAATAAACGGACAAACATTTCAAGGATTGCTGATATATTAATAGTATAGATAACTATAAAGACAGATGAAGCGGCTATGCTTTGGCTGTCTTTTATTATGTCATAACAATAGGTGATCCATATGTATCTAGACTGACTCAGTCTTTAATCTAGGAGAGAGCATAGTATGTACGACACAGTGAAGGAACGCATCAGGTTCTACAAGTCTCCACCATGGAGGCGGAAGCGTGAAGAAATACTGAAGCGAGACAACTATGAATGCCAGGAGTGTAAGAAGCAAGGTAAGGTAACAGTTGACTTGAACAGATTCAATCAAGGTACTAAGCACAAGTACTTAGACGTCGACCATATCGAAGAACTGCAAGACAGACCGAACTTAGCACTGACAGACAGTAATCTTATTACTTTATGCATAAAGTGCCATAATTTGAAACACGGCCGCTATCAGAAGAAGGTGAAGCAATGGGACGACGAAAGATGGTAGTAACGATGGGAAGACATGCAGGTAAATCTATACTTGCCGAAGGAATTAAAAGAAAACTTGAAGAAACCATAAGAGCGCCACTGACTCTTACTGAAGAACTTCAAAAAGAAGAACAGAACAAAATGAAAACGAAAAACTTTCTAAGAAAAATATGAGGACACCCCCCGGTCGAAAAATTTCAACCTGAAAATGAAGTCGTGGGAAACGGCATAGGGGTCGATTCCGCAGAAATTTGACCTTCTCGCGTATGACCCCCCACCCCCTGAGCGAAATGAGGTGAGTAAATGGATATTGATGAAAGGGAGGAACGTGTATTAAAAGAGCAGAGACGAATAACTAGATTATTCAAAGATATTCCGCCGAACAAAAAAAAAGTGGTTGAAGGACTGATCGTTCAGGCTGCACGTTTAAGAATTATGCTTGATGATGCCTGGAACGACATCAATGAAAATGGAGACGTTGAATTATTCCAACAGAGTTCATCTGTGGAACCTTATGAGCGTGAAAGGCCCGTCGCTAAACTGTTTAACGCTCGTGATGGTGCCTATCAAAAAATAATGAAACAGCTTTCTGATTTAGTTCCGGATACTCAAATGCCTGGGGGAAATAATAAATCCCGTGATTTATTATGATTCAGAATGAACACGTAACTTATTATATTGATCAGTACAAAAAAGGTGAGATACTTTTTAACGAAGAACGAAAACAACTGGTTGAATATCTAGAAAATTATGTTCTTCTGCTGGATAATGTGTTCTTTGATGAAGAAAAAATTAAAAATTGCATTAAATATATTGATAAATATTTCTTCGAAACACAGCCTTTTCAGAAGTTTTTAATCGCTTTTGTGTTCCTTTTTGAACAAGAAACGCTGCCTGATGGTGAAGAAATCATCTCACCTTATTTCAACGAGTTTCTAATAACACTCGGTCGAGGTGGGGGAAAAAACGGCTGGATATCCGGCGTAAGTAATTTCATGCAGACACCCTATCATGGTATTGCTGCTTATGATATTTCCATCGTGGCCAACTCAGAAGAACAAGCAAAAACTTCATTTGATGAAGTCTATAATATGATTGTTGATCATCAATTGTTTAAAAGCAGTGAGACACCTTATGAACCATTTAAGATAAGCAAGACGGAGATCGTCAACTTAGATACCAGGTCAAAACTTAAATTCAACACATCAAACGCGAAAACCAAGGATGGTGGCCGTGAGGGGTGTGTTATTTTTGATGAGATTCATATCTATGAGGATTCAAAGATGGTTGATGTCAAACGTGGTGGTTTAGGTAAAGTGCCGCATGCCAGAACTTTCTATATTGGAACGGATGGCCATGTTCGTGAAGGCTTCATGGATAGTCAGAAAAATAGAGCGCTGGCCATACTTAACGGCAAGGAATTGGAAGACAGACTTTTTCCTTTCATCTGCAAGCTGGATAAAGCGGAAGAAGTTAATGCTCACGTTAACTACCAAAAAGCTAATCCTATGTTTCATCCTCCTTTATGTAAGTACGCCCACGTCCTATTCAAAGAGGTCCATGGTGAGTTCAAGAAGCTGAGATACAATCCGAATGGACGTTCTGAATTTATGACGAAGCGGATGAACTTCCCTGAAGTCGATGAAAGCAAGGTACTCGCTACCTGGAAAGAAATCCTTGCAACTAACAGAGAAATGCCAGATGTGTCACAACGCATGTGTATCGGTGGTGTCGATTATGCGACGGTTAAAGACTTTGCTGCTGTCGGACTGTTATTCAGAAAAGGTGAAGAGTATATCTGGAAGGCACACTCATTCGTTCGTGAAGAGTTCTTGAAAAAGTCAGCAATCAAAGCACCTATAAGAGAATGGCATGAGCAAGGCTATCTGACGATTGTTGATGAGCCTTCCATTCATCCGACGATTATAGTGAACTGGTTTGTTGAAATGAGAGAACGGTACGGATTAGAAAAAGTTATCATGGATAACTATCGTGCCGATTTGCTTCGTCCATACTTTGAGGCAGCTGGAATTGAGGTAGAGGTTATTAAAAATCCACGCGCTATTCATGACCTCCTGCATCCACGAATAGAAACTATATTTGCTAATGAGCTATTAATATTGGGCGACAATCCTCTGATGCGTTGGTATATCAATAACGTAGCCGTAAAAGTAAATGTGTCTACAGGAAAACGGGAGTATATCAAGAAAGATGAATTTACACGAAAGACGGATGGATTCCACGCATTCTTGCACGCACTATATAGAGCGGATGAAATTGTAGACTTTGATATCGATGAAGCATTTGACTTGCTTGACGCGCTCGACTTTTAAGGAAGGAGGTGAATAAATGGGTATACTGGATATTTTTGCACTACGAGCGCGATCAGAAGAAGCATCTTATATTCTTGACCTGGATTTAGTACAGGACCCGTCAGCACGTTCCTATTTGAAGCGTATGGCGTTGCAGACAAGCATTGAGTATCTTGCTCGAGCAATCGCTCAAACCAGGTTTATTGTGAAGGGCACTAATAAGACGGAGCAAGACGCTCTCTCTTACAAGTTGAACGTCCGGCCGAACACTGATCAGAGTGCAGCAAATTTCTGGCATGAGGTGATGACTAAGTTGATCTATGATGGAGAAGTCTTGATTATTCAGACTGACACGAAAGATTTAGTTGTGGCCACAGACTTTCAGCGGGATGAAATGGCACTTTATGATGACACATTTTCCGATGTTTATGTCAAAGATTTTAAATACGAACGCGTCTTTAAGATGAGTGATGTCATCTATATGAAGTATGCGAATCAGAAACTTGAGCGATTTGTTGATGGACTATTTGCGGATTATGGTGAGATGTTCGGACGGATGATTGACAGGCATCTTCTTAACAATCAGATTCGGGGTACGGTGTCTATGCCGCTGAAAGGTAGTACTTATACCAAAGAGCAGATGGCAAAGATGAATGAGTTTGTTAAACGTCTTTACAATTCTTTTGACAAACCGGTGGCCATTGTTCCAGAAGCAGCCGGTATTGAATATAAAGACATACCATATGGTGGAAGTAATCAAGAGTTCAAAGAATTAAGTGAAATGAAGAAGTCAGTCACTGAAGATGTGGCCAGAATGATTGGGATTCCGCCAGTGCTTATTTCCGGTGAGATGGCAGACCTTGAGAATGCCATGACATCTTTTAATAAGTACTGTCTCGGTTATTTCTTGAAGTTGATTAATGATGAGATGAATGCGAAGTTTTTCGAGCCGGACGAATATCTCAACGGCGCGAAGATTAAGATGATTGGAATCAACAAGAAGGATCCTTTAGAACTTGCTACAGCGGTAGATAAGCTCAGGGCAAGCGGAACCTTTACAGGTAATCAGATACGTGAAATGTTGGGTGAAGAAGCGGTTGATAACGTGGAGCTTGATAAGTATGTAATTACAAAGAACTATCAATCTGTAGAAACTGCAGCACTGGAAGGAGGTGATAACAAATGACAAAGAATAGTATCCTGATGCTCAAACAAGAAGGTACAGTGGGAACCATTGATATCTATGGTGAAATCGTTCCGGAAGGATGGCGTTGGTATGACGATGAAGTATCTGCTTATAGCTTTAAAAGTCAGCTAGAGAAGTTTGAGGGTGTCACAGAGATTGTACTTAACATTAACTCTCCAGGTGGTGATGTGTATGAAGGTGTAGCCATCTACAATATGTTGAAGCGACACTCAGCGAAAGTAATTGCGAACATCGATGGCTTATGTGCAAGCGTGGCCACAATCATTACAATGGCAGCTGATGAAATCAACATGCCGGAAAATGCAATGATGATGGTCCATAATGCGATGATGGGTGTGTTTGGCAATCACAATGATTTTCGTGAAGCAGCTGACTACCTTGAAAAGCTGACTGATACAGTGACGACTGCTTATCTCGATAAGTCCGAAAAACTGAATAGAGAAACACTTAAAGCCTTATTGGATGCAGAAACTTGGTTGACTGCTGAAGAGGCTTTTTCTTATGGATTAATCGACAATGTTATCACTGCGAATAAGATGGTTGCATGTGCGACTAAGGAGCAATTATCAAAGTACAGCAAGACACCAGCTAAAGTATTTAATTCTGCAGGTAGAGCGGAGTTACTGAATGCATATGCTGATGATCAGCTCATTGAGCAGCGTATCAAATTGGTTGAAACACCTGAAGAAACTAGCAATGTCAAAGGATTATCTGTCGGCTTAAAGCTGGAAGAAACAGAAGGCTACAAGCATTTTATACAGGAGATCAAAGAAGTAAAAGAACTGTTGAAGAAATCTTCACTAGATTCAAAAACCGAACAACCAAAACAAAAATCTAGATATTACTAGGAGGAAAATAAATGGCAATTAAGTTTACAAACACTGATTTGCAGATGGCAGTCGAAGAAAAGCGTCAAGCCTATCTGTCAGCTGTACGTGAAGACAAGGAACCTGAAGTAGTAGAAAAGTTACAAGGCGAATACATGGAAGCATACGCTAAAGGTCTGAAAGATGAAGTAATGCAGACGGCCCGCGGTGAGTATAATGATTCAAATAGTGATTTAAATATTAAATTGCAGCGTGGAAACAATGTATTACTTGCTGAGGAACGTAAATTCTTTAAGATGCTTGTTGAAGATGAAGCGAACTATGATTCTTTCAAGAAGAAAGAACTTCTTCCGGTTACTACTGTTGAACGTATCTTTGAAGACATTAAAGTTGAACGTCCATTGCTTGCTAAAATCAACTTCCAGCTCGCTGGTCTCGTTACTCGTCTTATCAAAGTTGAACCATCCGGTGCTGCAGTATGGGGTGAAATTTTCGGAAAGATTCAAGGGCAAATTACTGCGAATGTTAAAGCTGTCAGCTTCTCGCAGAATAAACTGACAGCATTCGCAATCGTGCCGAAAGACTTGGCTAAATTCGGACCAGAATGGGTAGAACGATATGTTCGTTTACAGCTTGCTGAAGCGGTCGGCATCAAGTTAGAAGAAGGGGTCGTTAAAGGTGGTGGATCTGCTAAAAACGAACCTATCGGCTTGATGAAGGACTATGACACTGAAGCTGGTACTGTCACAGATAAAACTCCATCTGGCACACTGACATTCAAAGATGCTCGCACGACTGCGATGGAGCTTGCTGCAGTTGCTACAAAGTTATCTGTTAAGCAAGACGGTAAGCCAGTCAATGTTGCTGGTCAAATCTCATTAGCTGTTTCTCCGGCTGATCAGTTCGTTGTTGCGGCATCTAACACAATCCAGACTCAAAACGGCGCGTGGATTACTTCACTGCCATTCAACATTGATGTTGTAGCTTCTGAATTTATCCCTCAAGGGCAAGTGCTGCCTTTCGTAGGTTCTCGCTATTCTGCAGTTCATACAGGCAATGTGGATATCCAGAAATATGATCAGACACTTGCTCTTGAAGATTGCGATTTGTTTATCACGAAGCACTTCGCACACGGTATGCCGGATGATAACAAAACTTCTCTGCTTTACACTTTAGCAGTTGCTGACGCGGTACCAGTAGTCTAAGAAAAGAGGTGGTAGCATGACTATCACGACAACACATGTCGAGGAGTTCAAGGAGGACAATCGTATCTCTCACTCCTCGGAAGATAAGAAAATCACAAGAATGTTAGAGGCGTCATATGCGGACATCCAGAGCCGCTGTGGTGCCTTCGACATTGATACAAATCCACTCGGTAAAGACCTGGTCTTTCAACAGACACGCTATCGATTTAATGACATGCTGGAGTACTTCTATGATAATTTTCTTTCTGAGATTCACAGCCTCGGTATCAGCTTAATTGATGTTCCGGACGAGGTGGTTTAATGGTCAGGACACCACTTTCTCGTAATACAGGAAGTTCTTTAATTACACCTCTTAAACGTGCAGCGAAGAATTTACGCGATCTCGATACTGAGGTCACGTTCTACAAGTTCATCGCGGCAGACGGTCCGGAAGCCGGAGAAGTTGAAGAAAAAGTACTCTTTGAATGCATGGCAGAGGTTGACACTGTGTGGCTGCGGGATTTGGAACAGGCCATCGCGAATGGCACAGAATCAAATCTTAAGATATTTATCCGCGACACGCTGGGTGAATACATTCCGAATGAAGACACAGGCTATGTTTCCATCAACTATTACATGTTCCAGGACAAGCGCTTTAATATCCTTAATGTACAGCCTGATCCGAGAGACAAACGATTCATCATGATTACTGCAGGTATGAAAGATGCCGATTGAGTTAGAGGGTCTTGAAGCATTCGAACAGAGTCTTGAGAGTCGTTTTGGACGAGAGGCAAGACGGGAGATAACTGATAAAGCTCTTGTCATCGGAGCGCAAGTGATAGTGGAATACATTAAGAGTCAAATGGAGTCCTTTGCTGATACCGGTGCATCCATCAATGAAATAACGATAACTGAGCCGATGTGGATTAAAGGAAATCGTACAGTTAAGATTTACTGGGAAGGACCGAAAGACCGTTACCGTTTTATCCATCTCAACGAAAGAGGTCACTATGACCGGTCAGGTAAGTGGGTAGAGACGAAAGGTAAAGGAGCCATAGATCGTGCCATGCGTGCAGGACGAGAAGCTTATTTTGAAGCAGTCAAGACAGCGATAGGAGGGATGATATGACAGTGGATATACTGACGATGGTCTATGATGCAATCAAGGATGATGAGTTAATTGCAAAATACGTAGGTAATCGTATTAAGTTTAACGATTATCCGGACGCGTTATCAATGACTGAGCCTTATATTGTGCTGGATGACATCGATGACCCTGTTCCTGTCGCTTATATTGATGGCGATGAATCAGCCTATTCGTATATTGTACAAGTGGACGTATTTGTAAAGTACAGTACAACTTATAAGGCTCGATTAGTTCGTAATGAAATTTCTGAACGAATACAACGGTTGTTATGGGAAAAACTGAAGATGGGCAACGTCACTAACTTCAAGCCAGACTATAACAAGGATTTGAAACTATATAGCAGCACGCGACGTTACGAAACGATTATCTACAGGGATGACCTTAAGTCATCTCTTTTTTAATACTTAAAAATAGGAGGAAACAAAATGGTGAATGCACAAGCGAAGACGCCTAAAGCTTATATCAATGTAAAAGATTTAGGATTTGCAGTTGTATCTGCAGATGAATTGACAGGCACAACTTATACAAAAGTGACACAGACACGCGGTCTTCAAAAAATCGGTGTAGAAACTGGCGGGGAATTGAAAGAAGCATATGCTGACGGTTTGATTATTGAAGCAGGTAACACGGATGGTAAAGGAAAAATCACAATGACGATGCATGCTTTTCCTGCAGAAATCCGTGAAATTATTTTCAATGAAAAAGCTGATGAGAAAGGAATTGTCTCAGAAGTCGCAGGACAACAGAACAATTATGTTGCGGTTTGGTTCAAACGTGAGCGTCGTGATGGCACATATCAGCTGACGGGTCTAACAAAGGTTATGTTTTCTAATCCGAAAATCGAAGGTGAAACAGCTAAAGCTGACTGGGATTTCTCAAGCGAAGATACTGATGGTACAGCAATGCACCGCCAATCTGACCGTAAACGTAAAATCACATGGGACAGCGCAACAGCACTTGGAACTGAAGATGACTTTTTCACAGAACTACTAAAAGGTGCTTATGAAGCTCCAGCACCCACTCAAATAGTCTAACTAAAATAATTGGAGGAATTTAAAATGGCAACTAACAAGTATCGCGTTCTTACACCTTTCAAGGATTCTGAAGACAAGGATAAGGAATATCAGGCAGGGGATATTTACGCTCCATCTAAACGCATCGCAAAAGATCGCTATGAAGCATTGACATCAGTCAATAACTCGCTAGGCCGTCCAGTGCTTGCACTCGTCGAAGGTGACGGCGTTGAGAAGGAAGAAACGCCAGAAGAAACTAAAGCAGCTACAACTACAAAGAAATAACTGAAGCGGCCATCTGGTCGCTTTTCATTTTTATCTTGTCGACAATATAAAAATATAAACACAAGGGAGCAAATGAGCATGTCAAAAAAATTAAAACGTAATATTATCTGGTTAGTTAAAGATCCCGGAAATACAGAAAATCCTGAATTGATTCCTTATATGTCATCTGGCTTCATTCCAGCAAGGCTTATTTATGATGCAGTGTCAATCTTAAAAGAGCTTGATAATCCTCAAAGTGAATTATCAGAGCAAGAACAAATTGATTACTTAATGGATTTAGTCATTAAGATTTATGGAAATCAATTCAATCGAGAAGATATACTCGACAGATTACATGCGCCGGAATTTGTGCCATCACTTAAAGAACAAGTTCAGTTTGCTGCTCAGGGATATCAGAGTGATGAAACAAAAAAGTACCTGGAGAGCATCAGCTAGAAGGTATAGAAATCACTTGGGAATCTGTTTTGAATGACATGGATGCTTTTTTCTTACACTCTATGAAGAGAGGAAAGGATATAAATGATTTGTTAGATATGCCTTATCACTTCGTCATTAAATTGCTAGAACAAGAAGTGGAAGGAGCTTTCATGACAGATGAAGAACAGGATGCTCTACTCGCAGCATTATAAGCCTTAACCATATCAATTGGTTAAGGCTTTTTTTCGATATTTGAGGGAAGGAGGAAATCAATGGCAGACGAACAGATTAAAGGTCTCAGTATAGGAATCGACTTAAACGATATGGGGATAGATCGGACGTTGACAGATATCCGACGAAGCTTCCGGTCTTTATCAGGTGACATCAAGTTGGCATCGAATGAGTTGAAGTATGGCGAAAAATCAATGGACAGCTACAAGAATAATATCCGTACACTAGATAGTGCGATTAAGCTCCAAACCAAAAATGTCGAGGATTTGCGTGACCGATATAATAAACTTGCTAATGAACAGGGCGCCAACTCAAAAGCAGCTATTGCAGCACGCAATGAGTTTAATAAGCAACTTGACGTCTTAAATAAGACAAAGCGTGAATTAAATGGTGTTGTCGATGACTTCAAAGAGTTTCAGCAAGCAGAGCGTAAGGCAGCTGATGAAGCGAAATACCTTGAATCGCAGTTAGGAAAAGCACAGACAGCAATGAAAAACATGAGTCCTAAATTATCAGGAATCGGTGATGGACTAAAAGATATTGGTCGACAAGCCACAATCGGAATGTCAGTTCCTTTGCTTGCGGGATTCGGCGCGGCAATTAAAACATCTGCAGACTTTGAATCACAAATGAGTCGTGTCGGTGCAATCGCTGGAACAACTAAAGGCGAATTTGAACAACTGAAGAAGCAAGCGATGGATTTAGGGGCATCAACATCTAAGAGTGCGTCGGAGGTCGCTGCAGGTATGGAGAATTTAGCTGCAATGGGCTTTAATGCCAAGGAGATTATGGGTGCGATGCCGGGTGTTATTTCTGCTTCTGAATCAAGTGGTGCAGATATGGCACAGACTGCTGATGTTATGGCGGCCGCTATCAATGGTTTCGGTTTGAAAGCATCTGACGCTACTCATGTAGCTGACGTTCTAGCACAGACGGCGAATCAATCGGCAGCTGATATCACTGATATGCAGTATGCACTCAAGTATGCAGCTGGTCCTGCACATGCACTTAAGATTCCGCTTGAAGAAACATCTGCTGCTATAGGTATTATGACTGATGCAGGGCTTGATGGCTCAAACGCAGGTACTGCATTACGGGGTTCATTACTTTCTTTACTTGATCCGTCTGAAGAAAATTCGAAACGTATGGAAGCAATGGGTATTCAACTTGAAGATTCTAATGGTAAGTTTGTTGGAATCAGTGGTGTGATCGGTCAATTTAAACAGAAGATGGATGGCATGACAGATAGTCAGAAGGCTGCTAATTTATCAGCATTAGTAGGTAAAGAGTCAGTTTCTGGTTTTCTTACATTGATGGAAGCTGGTCCGAGCAAAATTGATAAAATGACAAAATCGCTGAAGGACTCAGGCGGCGCATCGGCTGAAGCAGCTAAAAAAATGAAAGATAATCTGAAAGGCGCTCTTGATGAGCTGGGCGGAGCAGTAGAGACAGCTGGAATAAAGATCGGTGATTTACTTTCTCCAGCTATACGAGGAATTGCTGAGAGTATTGGCAAAGCAATCAATGTCTTTAATAACCTACCTAAAAGCATGCAGTTAGGTATTACGGTATTCGGTCTACTAGCAGCAGCAATCGGGCCTATTATTTTAGGTATCGGTACAGTGATTTCTATTCTAGGGACTGCTGCGGGCGTCATTGGTGGACTATCCCCTGCAATAATGGGATTGCTTGGTCCTATTGGAATAGCGGTCGGTGTAATTACTGGTCTTGGTATAGCTTTCACAGTTGCTTACCAAAAAAGTGAGACCTTCAGAAATATAGTCAATTCAGCTATTCAGGGTGTAATGGGTACTTTCAGGAACTTAGGTAGCATCATTAAAGGTGTATTTCAGCTGTTTCAGGGGAACGGCACACAAGGTGTCATCACACTTTCTAAGTTTTTCCCGCCGGGACTAGTAGTCGGAATAGCACAAACAGTTGATATGATTAAAAGAAGTGTAATGTCTGCTGTAAAAGCAGTGTCTGATTTCGCTGGACAAATAGGCCGTCAGATTTCGACATTCTGGCAGCAGAACGGTTCCAGCATCACGGCCGCTGTACGAAATGTTGGAAAAATAATAGCCACAGTTTTTCAAGGAATTCTTGCGGTATTCCGTTTTGTGTGGCCGTTGGCGGCTGCCGTTATACGTTCGGTCTGGGAAAATATAAAAGGAATTATCTCTGGCGGTCTACGAATCATTCAAGGGTTAGTTAAAGTTTTCTCAGGCATTTTCACAGGTGACTTTAAAAAAATCTGGGAAGGTGTCAAAGATATTTTCTTCGGCGCAATCCAAGTTATATGGAACTGGGTTCAATTACAGTTCTTAGGTAAAATTCTTAAAGGCGTAGGTGCTTTTTCAGGAACTTTTAAAACTTTATTTGTGAATGTATGGAAACTTATAAAGGGAATCTTTTCAGGGACTATTTCAGCAATAGTTAAATCGTCACTGAATTTCTTTACTAATCTATCTAAAGGTACAAGTAGTATTTTTAATGGCATTCTTAAGTTTATCGGCAATACGCTAAGCGCTCTTAAGAAAACTATTATAGAGGGTGCTAAAAATTCTGTAAAAGGAGCAATGGGAAATTTCTCTTCTCTGTTCAAGAATGGTACGAAATTATTCTCTGATTTACGTACTCATATCTCAAACAGTTGGACTGGTTTAAAAAAGACGGCTATCGATGCTGCAGTTAAACTTAAAGATGGAGTAACAGGGCCTTTCAAAGCACTGTGGGGAAATATTAAAACATTATCTGGTAATATAAGTTCATCTGTCACAGGAATGAAAGACAAAGTTATCGGAGCAGCTAAAGCACTTGCTTCTGGTCTTAAGACCCATGCAATAGGCGGCCTTAACAAAATGATTGACGGTGTGAACTGGGTCGGCAATAAACTTGGCATGGGTGATAACCTCATACCTCGACTTTCAACAGGGACAGGTGCAACAAAGAAGGATATGCTTGCAGTCGTCGGGGACCGCGGTCCTGGTAATGGAGCAGGTGGCGCAACTCAAGAATTAATTAGATATCCTAACGGACAGATAGAACTTACACCTGCCACTGACACACTTAGATTCTTGCCAAAAGGCTCAACAGTTTTCAACGGTGATCAGACGCTCGATATTATGAGAATGATGTCTAAAAATGATAACGAACCTGGTGCCGGTGGACCTTTTGATTTTTTAAATCCTATTAAAGATTATGCGGGAGAAAAACTGAATCAACTTGTTGGTTTCGGCCAGAAAAAATTAATTGAATCTGGCACTAATTTAGTTGACAATTCCACTAAAATGATTGGAGCTAAAAAGACGGCGCAAGTAATGTCTAGTGTGGCCAAAGTTGGAGCACCAATTAAAGAAACAGCTGAAGAAATTTATGATTTGATTCAAGACCCATCTAAACTTGTAGGGATTATCCTTAAGCGGTTTGGTGTAGATTTTTCAGGAATTACTGCAGTACCAGGTAAAATCATGGGTGCTGGATTTAACTCTCTTAAAAAAGGTATGATGAACACCTTCAAGAAGTGGGGAGATGAATCGGGCGGTGCGGCAAGTGCAACAGGTGGTATTCTTGACCCTAACTTAATTAGTTACTTCTTCGGACATACTGAAGCCTACACCCGCACAACTGGTCGCCAATGGCACGAAGGTGTCGACTTCCCATTTGTGTATCAGCCGCTTAAAACACCAATGGGCGGAACCCTCACACGACAACCATTCATGGCCGGTGGTTACGGCAACTGGGTCACAGTCGATAATGGCGGTACACGTCTTATCTTTGGTCACTTAAGAGATTATGGACGGTCTCCATCATCAGGAACACGCGTGAAGCCGGGCGATATCGTAGGGACTTCAGGTAATACGGGATTTTCTACTGGTCCTCACTTACATTTTGGTGTTAAACAAAATGGAGTAGACATCAACCCATTACCATGGTTAAGAGCAGCTAAACCCAAAGCACACGCAAATGGTGGCATGACTTTAAGTAATGGTTTCTTTGAGTTGAATGAGACACATCCAGAATACATCGTGCCGACAGATCCATCAAAGCGGACGCAAGCGATGAAACTTTGGTCGTTAATTGGCCAGAAGCTAAGAAGTGGTAGAAGCTTACAGACAGATCAATTACCTAATCCAGGTTCATTTTCTAGCAATGAACAACATCTCTTAAAGATGATGGGGATGATGCAGGAACAAATAAACCTGCTCAATAAATTGCTGTTAAGTAATCAGAACCTAGAAAAAAATGAAAGTAATTTTGATGAGAATGGTTTTGCCAGAAGATTGAATCAAAAAATTAAATCAATGAATCGTTTAGAGGAAAGATTCACATAGGAGGTGATGTATAATGGATTTTAAATTCAATGGTAAAGATGCACCGAACTGGCTCATTATAGAAGATAGTTTCAAGTTGCCGAATTTTCATGTAAAAAATGATTATATTAAAAAAGAAAACGTTAATGGAGCTATTTACAACTCATTCAGTGTTGATGCATTAGAATTTAAATTACCATTAATTATCAGAAATCACTTCGTAAAAAGAAGCACAGATGAAGTCAGAGAATTTATCTCTGACTTCTTTTACTCTGAAAGCGAAGCATTTCTTGAATTTAGCTTTACAAATAAAAAATTACTATGTTCAATTGATGGACCATTCGAATTAAAACAAAATATTTATGGGTTCGAAATAATAGAACTCACAGTCAAATCATCACGTTGGTATTATGAGTTAAATGGTGAACCAAACAAAGATAACTTTATGAATGGTCAGCTCACAACCTTTAACGCAGGCATCAAGACACCGCCTGTACAGTATATAAAGGTTAAAGAGGATGCCACGATATTAAGCATCAATAATGAAACGACTGGTAAATCTGTAGTTTTTGGCAAAGAAGTCTCAGATGCTAACATGCTGCTACAACGTAATATGGGTGTCCTTAATGCTTATGCATCTGACATATTTAACGGATGGCCAAATATTGCAGAAAAGACTGCGCTCCCCGTTGTCGGGACAGCTAAAGGTAAGTATACGTCTAAAGATAATGTGATGTTTGTTGATACATTTGGTGATAGAATCGGTATGTCTGACTGGTTTGGACCAGCCAAGTATAAACAGCTTGATCAGCGTGTGTCAGGCAACTGGGAATTTGAGTGTCGGATTATAACGCCACCATCTAAAAATTTAGAGATGGGACGTAAACAATTTATTCTACTGGACGAATTAAAGAAACCTGTAGCTGTAATAGAAGCACGTAATCAATCAACAATGAATAATTCAATTGAAGTAATAATGACACTATACAATGAGAATAAATCTAAACAGGTTCTTTATTACGAAAATGCTGGATGGCGTCAACAAGGCCTTGTTCTCAAATTGACTAAAACAGAAAATAAGTATACAGCTTATGTCGGCGTTGATTACAACGTCATCACTGGAATGCGATACAGCACGCATACAGGCAGATATATTCGTACATTTGATGACTATGCAGGAGATTATAAACGAGCATTAGTCTTTGTGCAGACGCAGGATCTAAGAGCACCTAACTATGATCCTATGAAATTCAACACCTCTTATGCTAAAGTACAGCAGCTTGCAGTTGAGTCAGAATCTCCCTATATTTTTTCTGCAGGAGATGAACTGGTCATCGACCATGACAAACATCTGCTAACAATTAACGGCGAACCTAAATATCACAAGAGCCTTAAGAGCGATTACTTTGAAATCGTGCAAGGTGAAAACATCATCACAGTGAATCCACCAAGCATCATTGAAAGTGGCTATCAAGCGTATAGGGAGCGTTATCTATGACAAGTATCTATTTAGTATCGCAGAATGGCCAGAAAATCATAGGTGAATTTAAGAAACACGTCGGTGCCACTATAAATATCAATGACACGAATGCCTATGAACTTAGCTTTGAAATTGAGGCGAATGATGACACATTTGTGTTAGAACAGCAATCACGTCTGCTTACTCAATTCAATGGTGTGTGGTATGAGTTCATTGTGCAGGAAGTAGAAGTATTCTATGGCCGTTATAAATATCTATCAATTAAGGCTTATCCGACTCATGATGATTTAAAGGTCATTCACCTGCTGCAACCATTCAGTCTGCCAACTGGCACTGTCATGAGCATCGTTGATTATATTCTTTACGATAGCAGCTGGAAGCGCGGAAAGATTACTTACACAGCAAATCAGAGAGCATTTTCTACTGATCACATTAAATCAGCCTATGATTTATTGGGTGAGGTGGCTAATTTAATTGGACATGAATTGCGGTTCAGAATCGACGTAGACGAGGAAGCAAACTTTATTACTCGCTATGTCGATTTTATTATTGATGATAAGGAATTGAGCGGAAAAGAACTGAAGTTTGAGCGAGACCTGGTTAAGCTGGTCAAGCACATCAATTATTCAGAAGTATTTACACAGCTGCATGTATTGGGTCCTGAAGCTGACAATCAACCGCAGAGACCTACGGTGACGGTTGAGGATAAAGTAGCCTATGACTTTTTTAACAGGAATGGCAAACATGTCAGTGATGTATATGAGCCACAGATAACAGCTAATCTTACAGGCTATGCATTAACTGAGAAGTTGAAAGTGCTTGGGACAAACGAACTGAAGAAGCGTAATAAAGAAGCATTAGAGTGGCAGATTGAGATTGCGCGCCTCGACAGTCAACCGGGCTATGAACATGAGTCAATCAGCATGTATCAGTGGGTATTAATCAGAAATATCTACGAAGGAACATTGTATAAAGCTCGAATCAGTGGGCTAAGCGGCGAACTCGACAACCCTAAAATGGCAGTGGCCACATTCACTAGAATAGAAAAGGTAGGTGATTTATAGGTGTATAAAGAGATAAACAGAGTTGAGAATATTAATGGTAACGTTCTAAGACACAGCGACACGACTTCGACTCTAAAATTTAAATTCAGAAATGAAGCCGGAGAAAGTATTGTCCTCAAATCAACGGATATAGCACATATTAGAATCAATAACTATAACGATAAGAGCTACGTCGCAATCACTAGCTATAAGACGGACGGTGACAGTCTGCTTTTTAATATCCCTGAAAATGTTTTGCCGGGAACATATTATCTCGAAGTGAAAACTGTTGATGGCAAGTATTACCCAGCTAATGATGAGGCGATGATTGTACTTAAACAATCCAGTCTGACCAGTGAGCAGCAGATTATTTCAGTTTATGGCTTTGATAATGTGGTCAGCGAAGTCGTTCAGCAAATAGACATTGACCACCATCTTGTTGATACAACAGCGCTGAAGTCTGAAGTTATCAACGAAATTAACTATGATCCAGTTGCGATTGAGACAAATGTACTGAGCAAAGTACCACTTGATAAGAACGTCTACAATGTATTGAACCATGGCGCAAAGGGCGATGGTGTTACGAATGACCGTGAAGCGATTCAAGAACTGATTAATCAGATGCCTGAAGGGTCAATTCTTTACTTTCCATCAAATCCATACGACTATATTATTGATTATGTTTTATTCGTCACCAAGAAGATTATCATCCGTGGGGATTCATACGCGTTAAGTCGCATTAAGGTTGCGAATAACTCAACTCTTTTTCACAATCCTAATCGTGATAACGATGACCGGAACAAACAGAGCGGCTACAATCTTTTTAGAGATTACCATTCGGTATTCTTTTTCGTTGATTGTGATATTAGTCTTCATAATCTGCAGATTGATGGAAATCCGCAAGGACAGCAGGACATTGTAAACGGTGTGACATGGAATTATGTAGGCCCATCAATCGGCGATAAGTCACGTAATTACTATAAGTACTATCATCTTGTGCAGGCACAGTACAACAGAGCAGAAGCACATACAATTGATATTCAAGGCTGTTTCTTTCATGGTGGAACATGGAACAACGTGGTACTTAATAATAACGGACCAATGCGTAATGATCTGCTAAAGATTCGTATCTTTAACAATATCTTTGAAGGCTCTGCGCAGGACATGTTAAGTATGCACTTTGTGGGTAACTGGGAAGTCAAAGCGAATAAGTTTTTGAATCCAAACTCACATTGCGCACACAGCTACTTTGACACAAACAAAGGTGTATTTGACAGCAACTATTTCCTATTTACCGATGATGTCAACTGGATTGCGCCAAATAGAGCTGATGATCAGGTAGGGGGACGGGTACTTGAAGCGATTCGTTTCGGCCATGGTGTCTACAAGTCGCATATTAAGGACCAGATGTTCACGAACAATGTAATCGAAGTGCGGACAGAAACGCTTAACGTCTATGCTATCAATATCAGTAATACGACGACTAATATCATCATTGAGAATAATGTCTTGAAAAACGTGACGATCGGTATATTTGCGCCTGCCGTTATGTTAGGCAATTCTTCAATTAGAAAAAATAACATCACTCATAAACAGGGCGGCATTATTCATCGAGTTTCTGATAATAATGGTACATTCGTGGGTGTGCCGTCAGACGTATCGACTCCTGTTTCAGCAGCAGTTGACATCACGGATAATTCTATCAAGCGTTTAGGAACCTCGACTCTTAATGCTGATATCGTGGTAAATAAGCCTAATTACAATGAAGCAGACATTAAGAAGTACACTACTACACTGCAGCGTAATCAATACGATACGATTATCACTGACAAGTCTATCAAGTACGAAATTAAAGAAACATCCAACTGTGGTACTCAAAATCACAATGCCGTCGTGCAGATACCTTACACAAGTGATCGTCAGCTCCATAACGTGCTGAAATTTGAAAATGCACCGACAAACGGACAGACTGATGCATATGTCTATATTGATATTGTAGACAGTAGGCGTGGGTTGATTCAGGATGTCGTAAAGATTGCCTTCAGCGGTAGTGATGCAACAGTGACGCGTGAGAATATGCGTGGTGACTCAGCCATGACTACCTACACATACTCAGTCACGACAAACAGCATGGGACTCAATACGCTGCAGGTCAACGCACCGGCACTCTCACTATCTACACTCAAATATACTGCGACGTCAAGAACGCATAAAATGTATAGCAAGTAACCTCTCACATTAGTGAGGGGTTTTTATTATAAAAAAATAACAGGGAGCGTGGAGAATGGACAAAACAGTAATTATCACAGAGCTTAATGTTTGGAAGGAACTATTATTTAGTGGGGATATGCTACTATTGCGTATACTTTTTTTGATGACATTATTTGATGTCGTCAGTGGCATAAGTAAAGGGTTCGCTAAGAACGAATTAAGATCCCGCAGAGCATCAGAGGGACTTGCACGAAAAGCGCATATGTACTTTATCGTAATCATGGCCAACGTAATTGACCAGGTATTTAACGGCAATGGTATGGGAGTCAATGCAGTTGTCATCTTTTATATCGTTGTAGAATCACTAAGTCTAATTGAAAATGCTAAACAGCTTGGGCTGCCTATTCCTGATGTCATTACCGATAAGCTGGCTATGTTTGAAAATGGTAAAGCAGTCAAGGAGATTGTGCCTGGCGACGCAACGACAACAATTGTTAAAGATAAGAATGGCGATATCAAAGACGTTGAAGTAAAAGTGGAGAATAAATAACAGACGGCTCATTGAGTCGTCTTTTTATATGGAGGCAAGCAATGAAAACTAAACAGCAATTGTATCAGCGCTTAGATTGGTATATCGGAAAATTTATTGATCCGGACAAGAAGTATGGTTATCAGTGTGCTGACGTTCCAACTGACTTAGTACAGTGGGCCACTGGTATTACCATGACAGGTGATGCACGTAATCTGATTTATAACGACTTTAAAGAACAGGCTGAAGTGTTGGTAAATACACCGGACTTATTGCCTCAGCGGGGCGATATTCTGATTTATTCAGGCGGTCGTTTTGATAATAAATACGGTCATGTGGCCATCGTGTACAGCAATATCACTTTGCAATCATGTGTAGTAATTGAACAAAACTGGGATGGCGATGCAGATACACCTGTTGCAAAGCGTTTGGATAATTACGAAGGTTTAACACATATCATCAGAATTAAAACTACCGGAGGTAATAAGATGAAAATTATGTTAGTGAGTGGCCATGGGTATCATGATCCTGGAGCTGTAGGAAATGGAACAAATGAACGTGACTTCATTCGTGAGCAGATTGTAGACCGTGTGGCCAAGTATCTCAAAATTGCAGGTCATGATGTCACTTTATACAGTAAGAGTCAGGATATGTACCAGGACACAGCTTATGGCGAGAACAGACCTGACAGAGACAAATACGGTATCTTCTGGGTCAAGAAGCAGGGCTATGATGCAGTAATTGAGTTTCATCTGGACGCGTCTGCTAATCCGGAGGTTGACGGTGGCCATGTTGTAATTGGAGCTGGTCTTGTCCCTGATAATATTGACACGGGTATTCAGGCGGCAATTGATAAGCATGTCGATGTTGTATACAGTATCAGTAAGCGTGATGATCTAGCACATCCACGAATCGCGAAAGCGATTGGTCTGAACTATCGACTTGTTGAGTTAGGATTTATTACTAATAAAGGTGATATGGATTATATGAGGCAGCACGGTGAAGAGTTCTGTAAAGACATTGCTGATGCCATTAACGGAAAAGAAATCATTGTACCTGGAGGTCTACCACAAATTGATGAGGTGAAGACCGTCATCAAGACAGCATCACAAACAAAGACACCACCTAAGAAATCTCCATTCTCACTTAATCTATATAGAAACCGTAGACCGGAAGCATACGTAATAGGGCGTATTGACAGCAAAGGTGCTGAAGTGCGGAAACGCTCAGGCAGTCAGAAGACAGGATTTAACTTCGGCAAAAAAGCCGGATATGATTTGAAGCCTGGTGCAGTGGTCTATATTTTTGAGACTCACGATGGTTGGGGCCGAATTTATACTCATGAGTTAACTGGTCAAGGGACTAACGACTGAATCTGGCTGGAGCGTCTTGTCATTGATAAAGTGTTTAAATAATTGAATAAATAAAGCTAATTTAGTAATCTGTATGTAAGCCATTCGTTTCCCACAGATATATATAAGCCGTCTATCTCATATCGAGGTAGGCGGCTTTTTTATGTTATATTTATCTATGAGGATATACATCATGAGATAACTATCACCCCTGCAGCAGCAGGGGCTCTTCTTATAATTTTGTTAACATTGCTGACTCTAAATAGTCTAGAGGATAATGTTTTATAAGTTCGTTATTAATGTATTGTGCTTCTTTATAAACTGATTTAATATTTGATTCAAAATCTAAATTTTTATATATCGCAGTATCAATGAAATATGTTTTCAAATACAACACTCGACCTTCAATAACACTTTTACTACTTAAAATAGTGTTACTGATAACCGCATCATAATGTTTTTTTAACTTTTTATTTTCAACACCTAAACTTATCTTATCTAATTTTTCATCATAGTGTTCAATTGTATTTCTAATTTTTGAATTTGTTATTTCTTCTAAATCCGATAGCGAAATTATTTGTTTGAGATTTTCTGTACGCCTTACCCTATAGTCATAAATGTATTTTGCTTCACCTTTCGCTCTCTTACTGGGTATAAGAAGCTTACGAATATTGCCGCAATGAACAAATATACTTGAAAATGTTAAAAAAGTTGAATAGTCGACCATTATAAAATTTCTCCCCGGTTCTAAGTCTCTAACTTTATCATCAAGTTTTGGAATTACCGAGTCATATAACTTTACTATTTCTTTAGAAAGAGCGAAAAGTTCTTGAATATAATTTCCATGCATTTGTTGTTTCATTATTTCACCTCCTTTCTTAATTACTAAGCATATACAAAAAAAGACTTTTCTAACATAGCATTATATTTATTGTGTAAATAATTTTAAAACCGTCTATCTCATTGTGAGGTAGGCGGCTTTTTTTGTTTCTGCTACTATTAAGAAAAAGAATGAAGGTGACTTATGAACAATAAAAAAATGTATATGTGGCCCTTAGTTGCTATAGTATTTGTATTATCACTTTATATTTGCTGGCTATTCTACTTGTATGATAAGGATAAGCCAATTGAAGTGACAACGCTTTTTACAGGGTTTCTTACTGTTTTTGCTACTGGCTATGGTGCATATCTTGGTGCGAAGATATCAGGTGATAATTCAATAAGGTTGATGAAAGATGAATTAATTATGTCTGATCTTAATACTAAAACGAGCGCAAACATAAAATTCTTAAAAAGATTCGAAAACTCTTTGTTTGAAAAAGTATTAAAGCATCCATCAACTAAAGAGAATCATTTGGAAACCTTGAGAGATTTTGAACAATTTTTTGCTAATTTTAATACCATTCGCAGAGACTTACAAAATCTTAGAAGAGAAGATGAGGATGTCTCTATGATTATTAGATATCCTTACGAAAACATTTTACAGAAAGCTGATTTAGTTTATGAGCAACAGAAAGTTATTAACAGCCGTGAAAAAGATTTAGCGATGGAATATATTATTCAAAAGTTCAGTATCGATACAGATGAATATATAATTTCTACCGATGTGGTGTCTATGTATACTTTAACAACACTGACGGAAGATAATATACCAATATTAAATTATAAATATAAGAAAAGTAGAATAGAGGAAGTTCTTTCGTTTGATGATAATACAATAGACGAAGAACAAATCACAATTGAAAAATTATCTTCCAAGGAACTCTACAATTTTTACTATGAGAATCTCAAAGATGAATTAAGAAAATATCAAGATTTATATGAAGATTTCATTTATGAATATAATCAACTTAAGTTTAAGACTGTTAAAGATTTAACAAATTATATTAATGATTATTATTTAAATCAGTCATAGTGATTCATAGATTAAAAAAAGTTTCCACAATTGTCCACAAAATATACAATAAAGCCCGTCACTCTCTAGGAAAATGACGGACTCCATCTCCCTTTTAAGTATCTACTATCTTATAGCTAATAGAAGATATTTTTTTTTAGGTAGTAACATAAAGAGAGTATATGTTATATTGGAAAACGTGTTGCTTTTTAGCCACCTAACAATGAAGTGAAAAATGTTGGTCACAAAGTGGTCACGTTATCCTTATAAAACGCGTCAGACTGGGAATAAGTGTCGCCCTCCCAGGACGCTAACAAAAGGAAATGTGAAACTTCACATTTCCTTTTTTATTTGTCTACTGACAGCATTTCGTATAAGCTTTAGTTATTATTAAAAAACAGACAGGGGCAGAAAGATGAATAAATATGATGAACAGATTATTGTGGTTGATCGCGAATCTATATTTAGCCACGAAAAAAATGCCTTTAATGGTTTTATTTCTATAGAAGATCAGCGTGCACTTGAAATCTTTGAGACATTATCTAAATATCAGGTCAAACGTCGTGGAGACATGGAAGAAACGCCTGAGTTCAAACAGCTTATCTCTTATTGCGTACTTGAAAATCAGGAAGACGAGCTTTTAGTCTATAAACGCCTGACAGGTGGAGGAGAAGAACGTCTGCACGGTTTAAGCTCTATCGGTGTGGGCGGACATATGAATCAACTGGAAGGCGGCGATATTGAGCGCGTTCTGATTGAGAATGCCCGTCGTGAACTGGAGGAGGAAGTCGGTCTCACTGATATTCCTGACAGCGACCTTGAACTGATTGGTTTTATTAATGATGATGGGGATGAAGTAGGTCGAGTACATATCGGACTTGTCTTCAGAATCTGTGTCGACCGTCACGATGTAAGTGCTGTTGAAACAGATACACTTTCTATTCAATGGATGGTTAAAAATAGATTGATGGAAGTCCCGACATATGAAACATGGAGTCGTCTCATTATTGAAGCGATGTACATGACAGGTCATTAATGACTGAAATCATACCTTTTCCTGGTCTGCCGGATAAACTGAATCGGCAGCTGCAGACATATATTCAGAATAATGAATTTGAGCCTGCTTACGAGACGATACTCGAACTAGAGCGCCATGTTGAATTGAGTCACCAGCAGCAGCTGCAGAAACTTGAAATCCTTTACGCGCTTGAATCTTTTCTGGAACTGCGTGAAGAAGCAAGTATCCTACTGAATCAGGGCCATCCTAACTACGAAGTCACGGTCTATTATTTCCTGCTCAGTCTTTTTGAGCTGGGGCAGTATCAGACTGTGATTGAACTCATTGATTCTCTGCGCGCGGAAGAAATCGATCACCGCCTGAAGATGAAACTCCTGCCTTTATATGATCAGGCACGTCACCGCAAAAATCTGCGTGACCGCCAGGCAGCAGATGCCCTGTCAGATTTCGTTAACTGGAGCGCTGATCGTCAGGTGCATTTTATTCAGCAGCTGATAAATGAAGAAAATATGGCTTATACCGGAACTGTTCTGGAGCTGCTTAAGTCTCCTCTGCACCCTGTTGTTCAGACAGTCATCATTCAGTATATTCAGCTGGCGGGAGAAAGAGAAATCATTCAAGTTAACAAATTCGGCACCTCGGTGACCTTTCTTTCTTCTGACGTTGTCACAATAGACCGGGATTTTCTGATAGAAGATGTTCTGCCACTCGTTCTGGACTGGTTTGAGTCTAATATGCCGGACATGGCAGGTTCTGTACAAAACTGGATGGAACGTCAGGCGCTTGTTTTTTATCCGATTAATTTCGATATCGATGAGCTGACGATTGAGACGGATGTCATTGCAGACTGCTATATTTACTTCGCACTTTCGATGTTTCAAATGGAGGAGATTTATCCACTTACTCTGACGGAAGACCACGAACATGTACTGGACATCATTAAAGAAGCAGTGAAATATGAACTTTAAGACGTAGTATTGTTGTACAACACCAAGATTATGCTATAATAAATGAGTTGAAAAAATTCTGGAGGTTATCACACATGACAGCTAAATGGGAAAAACAAGAAGGGAATGTAGGCGTATTAACGGTTACTGTTCCTGCTGAAGAAGTAAAATCAGGATTAGATAAAGCATTCAAAAAAGTTGTGAAACAAGTTAATGTACCAGGTTTCCGTAAAGGTAAAATGCCTCGTCCATTATTCGAACAACGTTTCGGCGTAGAATCTTTATATCAAGATGCACTTGATTTCATCTTACCGGATGCATATGCAAATGCAGTAGAAGAAGCAGGTATCAACCCAGTTGATCGTCCTGAAATCGATATCGAACAAATGGAAAAAGATAAAGAGCTCATCTTTACAGCTAAAGTGACTGTAGAGCCGGAAGTTAAACTTGGAGACTACAAAGGTCTTGAAGTAGAAGCACAAGACACTGAATTAACAGACGAAGAATTTAAGAGTGCTTTAGATGCTGAACTTTCTCGTAAAGCTGAATTAACAGTTAAAGAAGAAGGCGAAGTAGCTGAAGGCGACGTTGTTAACTTAGACTTCGACGGTTACGTTAATGACGAGCAGTTCGAAGGCGGTAAAGCTGAAGGATACGACCTTGAAATCGGTTCAGGTCAATTCATCCCAGGTTTTGAAGAACAGTTAGTTGGCGCTAAAGTCGGCGAAGAAAAAGATGTTAACGTTAAATTCCCTGAAGAATACCATGCAGAAGAGTTAGCAGGTAAAGATGCAGTATTCAAAGTGAAAATTAACGAAATCAAAACAAAAGAAGTACCTGAACTTGATGATGAGTTAGCAAAAGAACTTGATGAGTCAGCTGAATCAGCAGATGCATTTAAAGAAAAATTCCGTACAGACTTAGCTGAACAGAAAAAAGTTCAAGCTGAAAATGTAACGAAAGAAGAACTCATCAACTTAGCGACAGAAAACGCTGAAATCGATATTCCACAAGCAATGGTTGAGACTGAACTTGGCCGTATGATGCAGGAATTCGAACAACGTATCGCACAACAAGGTCTTAACTTAGATCTTTACTACCAGTTCTCAGGTCAAACTGAAGAACAGTTAAAAGAAAGCATGTCAGAAGATGCAGCTAAACGTGTTAAAACAAACTTAACGCTTGCTGCTATTGCTAATGCTGAAAACATCGAAATCTCTGATGAAGATGTAGAAGCAGAACTGACTAACATGAGCGAACAGTTCGGTTTATCAGTAGAAGATATCCGCGCAGCTTTAGGTAATGCAGAAGTATTAAAAGACGATCTTCGCATCCAAAAAGCAATCGACGTATTAGTATCAGAATCAAAAACAAAATAAGGTTCTGACTATAAGAATAACGGAAGAGAATCTGTAGCTTTTACTACAGATTCTCTTTCAGTTTAATCATTTGCATTAGGTCAGTCACTTTAGTATATTTTTGAATAAGATAGGGGTGTAGAAATGTTTAAATTTGATGAAGATGAAAGTAATTTAAAATGTTCGTTCTGCGGCAAAGACCAGGATCAGGTCAAGAAATTAGTTGCAGGTAGCGGCGTATATATTTGTAATGAATGTATCGAACTCTGCTCGGAAATCGTAGAAGAAGAACTGCGTACGACTGAGACAGAAGAACTCACAGAAGTACCTAAACCTAAAGAGATGCTTGCACTGCTCGATGAATATGTCATCGGCCAGACAAAAGCCAAGAAAGCTCTTGCTGTAGCTGTCTACAACCACTACAAACGTATAGTGCAGCCGGCTGCGACAGAAGAAGATGCGGTGGAACTGCAGAAAAGTAATATCGCACTTATTGGTCCGACAGGTAGCGGTAAGACACTCCTTGCTCAGACACTGGCTCGTTCACTGAACGTACCGTTTGCGATTGCAGATGCTACGAGCCTGACTGAAGCAGGTTATGTAGGTGAGGATGTAGAGAATATCCTTCTCCGTCTGATTCAGGCAGCTGATTTTGATATCGAACGGGCTGAAAAAGGTATTATCTATGTCGATGAGATCGATAAGATTGCTCGTAAATCTGAGAATACATCGATTACACGTGATGTATCAGGTGAAGGTGTCCAGCAGGCACTCCTGAAAATTCTTGAAGGAACTGTCGCTTCTGTCCCGCCTCAAGGTGGACGTAAGCATCCGAACCAGGAGTTTATTCAGATTGATACGACTAATATTCTCTTCATTCTGGGTGGTGCATTTGACGGTATCGATGAAGTCATCAAACGTCGTCTCGGTGAGAAAGTGATCGGTTTCACGGGTACGAAAGAACGTGATTTCGATGAATCTACACTGCTTTCGCAGATTAAACCGGAAGATTTACAGGCTTATGGTCTGATTCCTGAGTTTATCGGTCGTATTCCAGTCGTTGCCAATCTTGAACAGCTGGATGTAGATGCGCTTAAAAACATCCTGACTCAGCCGAAAAATGCATTGGTCAAACAGTTCAAAAAAATGCTTGAACTGGACGGTGTAGAACTTGAATTCACTGACGATGCTTTAACAGCGATCAGTGAACTTGCGATTGAACGTAAAACAGGCGCACGCGGTCTGCGCTCTATTATAGAAGAGAGCATGATGGATATTATGTTTGATATTCCATCAGAAGATCAAGTGAAGAAAGTCGTCATCACTGAAGAAACGATTCGTGAATCAGTGGGACCTGAGCTTTACGACGAGAACAGCGAACGTATTAAAACAGCTTAATGGACAAGCCTCATGGGTTAAGACCTGTGGGGTTTTTTTAAAGGAGGAGCAACATGAATATCAATCCAAATAATATAGAGATTCTGATCAGTGCTGTTAAACCTGAACAGTATCCGGATACAGGCCTGCAGGAAGTCGCTCTTGCCGGCCGGTCTAATGTAGGAAAGTCATCTTTTATCAATACGATGATCAAACGAAAAAGTATGGCGAGAATTTCATCTAAACCCGGGAAGACACAGACCCTGAATTTCTTCAATATTGATGAACAGCTGATTTTTGTCGATGTACCGGGATATGGCTATGCAAAAGTTTCGAAGACTGAGCGGGAGCGCTGGGGGAAGATGATTGAAACGTATTTGACTACGCGAGAAAATCTGGCTGTTGTCATCCAGCTGGTCGATATCCGCCATGAACCTTCTCAAGACGATGTGCTGATGTATGATTTTCTGAAGCATTATGACATACCGACGATTATCATTGCGACAAAAGAAGATAAGATTCCGAAGGGTAAAGTTCAGAAGCATCTGAAAATGATCAGACAGACTTTAGAAATCGATCAGAATGATACACTGATCAGCTACTCTTCTTTATCAAAAGAAAAAAATCCGGTCATCTGGCAGGCCATTGAAAGTTATTTATAAACACATCCTGTTACAGCAGGGCTGGTTCGTGCTATAATAGGAGTAATGGCTATATTGGGGGCGACAGAAATGCATATTGTTGTAGTGAGCGTCAATCACAGAACAGCAGACGTCAGCTTACGGGAACAGCTGACTTTTTCAGAAATGAATATTGAACAGGCACATTCAGCGCTGATTAATCAGAAATCAGTGCTTGAAGGTGTCATTGTTTCGACCTGCAATCGAACAGAAGTCTATGCAGTCGTCGATCAGATTCATACAGGACGTTATTATGTGAAAGCATTCCTTGCTGAATGGTTTAATGTGTCGATTGAGACAGTCAAGAGCGTAACAAGCGTTAAAGTTGATGATGAAGCAGTGAGACACTTATATCGCGTGACAGCAGGTCTTGATTCAATTGTCTTAGGTGAAACACAGATTCTCGGACAGATTCGTGAGAGTTTCTTACTGGCGCAGAGTGAAGGAACAACAGGCACTATTTTCAATAAGTTGTTCAAGGAAGCCATCACACTGGCGAAACGTGCGCACTCTGAAACGGATATTTCTTCTAAGGCAGTATCGGTTTCATATGCGGCAGTTGAACTTTCTAAGAAAATACTGGGTTCTCTGCAAGGAAAGCGAATCCTCATTATTGGTGCCGGTGAGATGGCAGAGCTTGCGCTCGAGAATCTAGCAGGCAGTGGGGCAAAAGACATCACCGTCATGAACCGTACAGCAGAAAAAGCAGAGACTTTAGCTGGACGTTTTGGCGGCAGACATGTGCTGATGGAAGAACTTCAGTGTGCGCTTCTGGAGAATGACATTGTCATCTCTTCAACGAGTGCTCGTGATTATATTATTACAGAGGAAATGATGGCTCACGTGATGAATTTGCGTCCTTCTCATCCGCTTGTGATGATTGATATCGCCGTACCACGTGATATTGATCCGGCAGTAGGCGAGCTTGACCTTGTCTTCAACTATGATGTCGATGACTTGAAAGGTCTTGTTGATGCCAATCTTGCTGAACGCGAGAAAGCAGCAGATAAAATTACAGGCATGATTGAGACAGCGATTATCCAGTTCCTTGACTGGGTCAATATGCTCGGTGTTGTACCTGTTATTACTGCACTGCGTGAGAAAGCACTGCGCATCCAGGAGACAACGATGGACAGCATTGACCGCAAGATGCCGGACTTGTCTGACCGTGATCGTAAAGTCATCTCTAAACACATGAAGAGCATTATCAATCAGATGCTGAAAGATCCGATTCAGCAGGCCAAAGAACTCAGTGGCAGTACGAACCGTGAAGAACAGCTGCAATTTTTCCAGGAAATCTTCAACATTACGAGTGAAGTTGAAACACACAAACTCTCAGACAGTAAACCGATGCAAGGACGGCTAGAACCAGGAAATGGGTGATTAGATGTCTGAGTTACTGACAGTCAGAATTAACGAGGCAATACTTTTCAATTATATGATGAGTATTGCCTGTTATTTCATAGACTTTATAGATAAGAATAACCGCATCAAGAAAATAGGATTTACACTCCTTATCATCGTGCTGGTGCTGCAGACCTTGATGATAGGCCAGTTCTATCTGACAGCAGGACGGTTTCCAGTTCAGACGATAACAGAAGGGTTTTATTTCTTTACATGGCTGATCATTATCGCTTCGATCGTGATGTCTGAAACGACCCGGACTGAATTTTTAGGATTTATGATGAACCTTATCGGCTTTATCTTTATGGCGATTCATACCTTTCAGCCGGTGGAATATCAGTCCAATACAACGGTGTCGCACATGATGAATGAACTCTTGATGGTGCATGTGACGCTCGCTATAGCAGCTTACGTGACCTTTCTGATAGCAGCGATACAGGCAGGCCTTTATCTCTATCAGATGCGCAACCTGAAAAACAAGAAGTTCACGCAGAAATTTTTTAGAATGAGTGACCTTGCGTCTATCAGCCGTTCTGTCAATCATTTCAGTATCATCGGTTTTATTCTGCTTTTTATCTCACTGGTTCTGGGTATTCAGTGGGGACTGATACTGATTGGGCCATCTATCTGGCTGGACAGTAAGGTAGTGGGTTCGGCGCTTGTGCTATTGATTTATGGGATTTATATTTATTTCTTCACAAACAAAAAAATGAAGTTGAACAGACTGATGGAAATCAATATTATGTTCTTTCTCATCTGTATGGTCAATTATTTGATCATCAGCAGATATTCAGAGTTTCATCAGCTGATTAATTAGGAGGATTATTATGGCGAAAATCGTAGTGGGAACGAGAAGAAGTCAACTTGCTTTAACACAAAGTAAACAGTTTACAGATTCTCTGCAGGCGAAATTTCCTGACCTTGAGATTGAGTTTAAGGAAATCGTCACACAAGGTGACAAGATTGTCGATGTGCAGCTCTCTAAAGTAGGAGGAAAAGGACTGTTCGTAAAAGAAATAGAACACGCCCTTCTGAATAAAGAAATCGACATTGCGATTCACTCACTGAAAGATGTCCCAAGTGTCCTGCCAGAAGGTTTAACGCTTGGCTGTATTCCTGATCGTGAAGATCCTCGTGATGCTTTTATTTCTAAGAATCATACAAAGCTTAAAGATTTACCGGAAGGCAGTATCGTCGGTACTAGTTCACTCCGTCGCGGTGCCCAGATTCTTAACCAGTATCCACATCTGAGGATTGAATGGATACGTGGTAACATTGATACACGGTTGAAGAAGCTGAATAATGATGCATATGATGCGGTTATTCTTGCTGCAGCAGGACTCAAAAGAATGGGCTGGAGCGAGGAGACGATTACGGAATATCTTGAACCTGAAACGATGCTGCCAGCAATTGGTCAGGGCGCACTAGGGATAGAATGCCGTGCAGATGATGAATTGATACTGAACATTTTAAAAGCAGTGCATAATGACGACGTGGCACGTTGTACCCAAGTTGAACGCGATTTCCTGCGTCTGATGGATGGTAGCTGTCAGGTACCTATTGCAGGACATGCGATTGTAGAAAACGATGAAATTTACTTCAGGGGACTCATCATGTCACCGGACGGCAGACAGCGCTTCGAAAGTGAAATACGGAGTGAGAGTCTCGAATCTATCGGTGAAAAAGCTGCGGCTGAAATGCAAGAAAAAGGTGCTTATGCTATTATTGAGGCATTAAATATAGAAGGAAGTCGATAACATGAAGCCAGTTGTAGTGATGACTGATAGTGGAAAAACACAGACAGACGAAGTCGAGCTTATTCATATACCGCTTATCGGTATAGAAGTGCTCCCCGTACGAAGTGGCTATCAAACACACTATGACTGGCTTATTTTTACGAGTCGCAATGCAGTTGAGCTATTTAGTCAGCACTACAGTATCACAGCAGATAACATTGCGGCAATAGGCACTAAGACGCAATCAGCACTTGAAAATAGAGGCTATTCGGTAGACTATACACCCAGTACGTACAACCAGGAATCGTTTATCCTTGAAGCTGGGAGTCGTTTTGATGGCAAGCAAATCTGTTTACCGGTCAGTGCGAAGGCGAGACCTGCACTTTATGACTTTCTAAGCACACGTGGTCAAGTTGATCGTATTGATTTATATCAGCCGGCGCCTTCTCGTTCGGCTGCTGAACAGATTCATGCTATGATTGAAGCGCAGAAAGTAGATGTACTGACTTTTATGAGCCCTTCAGCTGTAGATGCCTACTATAGTCTATTCGCACCTGTTGATATTCCGGTTGTGGCTATCGGACCTGTGACTTTTGACAGATTGTCAGCGTACGGACAGAAGTGTGTGATGCCTGAAGAAGCGACTAAAGAGCAGATGATTACTAAAATAATTGAAATGAGGGGACAGAATGAATTTTGATCGACATAGACGTTTAAGAAGCTCGGCAGTGATGCGTGATATGGTGAGAGAAACCGCTTTATCAAAGAAAGATTTAATCTATCCTATCTTCGTTATCGAACAGGAGAATATCAGAAATGAAGTACCATCAATGCCCGGTATCTATCAGCTGAGCCTGAATATGCTGCATGAAGAACTAAGGGCAGCTTATGAAGCAGGAATCAGAGCAGTAATGTTCTTCGGGATTCCGGATGAAAAAGACGCTTGTGGGACCGGCGCTTTTATCGACGACGGTATCATCCAGAAAGCAACACGATTATCGAAGGAACTTTATCCGGAAATACTTGTACTTGCTGATACGTGCCTTTGTGAATATACAGATCATGGGCATTGTGGTGTGCTGGATGACCACGGTCATGTCCTCAATGATGAAACATTACCACTGCTCGTTAAGACAGCAGTCTCACAAGCGAAAGCAGGGGCAGATATCATTGCACCAAGCAATATGATGGATGGATTTGTTCAGGCCATCCGGGGCGGACTCGATGAAGCAGGCTTCTCTCATATTCCTATTATGAGTTACGGTATCAAATATGCATCTGCCTTTTATGGACCGTTCCGCGATGCTGCTGAAAGTACGCCAGGCCAAGGAGACCGTAAAGGTTATCAGATGGATCCCGCAAATCGTTTAGAAGCGATGCGTGAACTTGAAAGCGACCTTGCTGAAGGTTGCGATATGATGATTGTCAAACCAGCGCTCAGCTACCTCGACATTATTCGTGACGTCCGTAACAATTCCAATGTCCCTGTTATCGCCTATAATGTCAGCGGAGAATATGCGATGACTAAAGCAGCTGCTTTAAACGGCTGGATTGATGAGGAGCGCATCGTCATGGAACAGATGATTTCGATGAAGCGTGCAGGCGCAGATATGATTATTACTTATTTTGCAAAAGATATCTGTCATTATTTAGATAAAGGAGCATATTAATGAAATCACAGCAAGCATTCCAGGAAGCAGTCAAAGTAATGCCGGGCGGCGTCAACAGTCCAGTTCGTGCATTTAAAAGTGTGGATATGGACCCGATTTTCATGGATCATGGTAAAGGTTCTAAAATCTATGATATTGATGGCAAGGAATATATTGACTATGTCTTAAGCTGGGGGCCTCTTATTTTAGGTCACGCCGATGATAAAGTGACAGAAGAACTGTCAAAAGCCATTCAAAAAGGAACAAGTTTCGGAGCGCCGACAGAACTTGAAACGAAGATGGCAGAGCTGGTGATTGAACGTGTGCCTTCAATCGAGATGGTGCGTATGGTTTCAAGTGGTACAGAAGCCACCCTTGCGGCACTACGTTTAGCACGTGGGTTTACAGGACGTAATAAAATTCTTAAATTTATCGGGTGTTATCATGGACATAGCGACAGCCTGCTGATTAAAGCAGGGTCAGGCGTAGCAACACTTGGTCTTCCAGATTCTCCAGGTGTCCCTAAGGGCACAGCGGAAAATACAATTACCGTCCATTACAATGATCTAGAGGCAGTTAAGACTGCATTTGAGAAATTCGGTGATGATATCGCATGTGTCATCGTTGAGCCTGTGGCAGGTAACATGGGTGTAGTGCCACCAGTCGAAGGCTTTCTGCAAGGACTGCGCGACATCACAACTGAATATGGATCGCTGCTTATCTTTGATGAAGTGATGACAGGATTCCGCGTGGGCTACAATTGTGCACAAGGTTATTTCAATGTGACGCCGGACTTAACGTGTCTAGGTAAGGTGATTGGCGGTGGTCTGCCAGTAGGCGCTTTCGGCGGTCGTCAAGATATTATGGAGCGCATCGCACCGGCGGGAGATATTTATCAGGCGGGGACACTGAGTGGTAATCCTCTGGCTATGACAGGTGGTTATTATACCCTCAGTCAGCTCACTCCGGCGAGCTACGACCAGTTTAATCGATTAGGTGATTTACTTGAAGCCGGGCTGACAGAAGTGTTTGCAAAACACGATGTACCGATTACGATCAATCGCGCAGGCAGTATGATCGGTTACTTCCTGAATGAAGAGAGAGTCACAAATTTTGAAGTTGCAGCTAAATCAGATCTTAAACTATTTGCAGCGATGTATAAGAAAATGGCAGAGAATGGTGTTTTCTTACCACCTTCACAATTCGAAGGGATGTTCCTCTCTACACAGCACACGGCAGAAGATATTGAAAAAACTTTAGATGCCTTTGATAAAGCTTTAAGTGCCGTCAAATAAGGATTTACAGGCTGTTGTAAAATATAAAATGCATTAAATTTTAATATTTTTTCAGATTTTATGTTTATATCTCTGTTATCAGGCAATATTATTCATGTAAATAAAATTTACAAAAAAACATAACCTATGTGGAGGTAAGTCAAATGGCTAACAACAACAGAAATGACAAAGACGTTATCTATGATTCAGAACGTGATCGTCACGTAACGCACACTGCGGATAGTGCAACTAATCGCACTGGCGCAGCGGGAGACCGTGTAAAAGAAACAACAACTCGTGAAACTCGTCATGTGGCTCATGAAGAACCTAAAAAGAAAAGCCCATGGCCATGGTTAATTCCATTATTACTTCTTCTGTTAGCTATTCCATTCTTATTAAATCTTTGTAACAATGACAAAGATGATAAAAAAGAAGAGAACAAAACAGAAGAAACAACGACTGAAAATGCAACAACAGAAGAAACAACAACAGAAGCTACAACGACTGAAGAAGCAAACGCTGGTGGTTTTGACTTAGCATCAATCATCAACTTTAACTTAGTAGCATAATACTATAAAACCGTGAACATTGTTCACGGTTTTTATAATTTAATACAGTTAAAAAAATGACAGTTTCCATTTGAAACTGTCATTTATTTTAAAAGATAAAGTTAAGAAGAAGATTGAGTATAATAGTCAGGACAATAGATGCAATAATAGAAAACATGCATCCTGTTGTCCCACCGAAATATCTGATCATTTTGATGACCCCCTTTTCATTATAATGAACTATAACCCATTCTTCCATTCTTAAACAAAGGAAATGTCTGAATTGTTAATAGTAACTGTCTTTTTATCCGTGATTGTCAGTCTCCTACTAATGATTATACATATGATACTCCCGTGGCTGTTTGGCCCTATCATCACAGCCGTGACTATCACAAAACTGACTAGGCGAGAAATGAGATGGCCGAAGCCGCTTGCAGATGCAGGTCTATTTATTTTAGGTGCACAGATAGGGACGACTTTTACGTTACAGGTCCTGGCAGATATCCGAAATGATTTCTTTCATATTATACTGTGGAATATCATGATTATCGGTGCCGCTCTTCTGCTGTCACTCATCTACCGACAGATAACGCATTGCAGCTATGAGACTGCATTCTTAAGTGCAGTGCCCGGTGCACTGAGCCAGATGATTGTCATGGCAGAAGAGAATAAACGAGCAGATTTTCTAGCTGTGACACTATCACAGACGTCCCGTCTCTTATTTGTCGTGATGATGGTTCCATTTATTGCGTCGTTCAGTAAAGACGCAGTCACAGGAAATATGATGGACAGTGAATCCATTTTTCTAGTCCTGTCGTTTGACCAGCTGTTATTCATCATCAGTCTGACTGGTTTGCTCTTTATATTTCTCCGCCGTATTCATTTTCCAGTCCCTCAACTTCTGGCACCGATCATTATTATAGCAGGCTGGAATATCGCAACAGGTAACAGTTTTTCTATTCCTATTTATTTGATTGCAGCAGCACAGCTTCTTTTCGGTGTTCGGATTGGTCTGCAGCTGGTGGATTTATCCAGCAGTCTGACGTTCAGGCTTTCTTTAGGCATCGCTGTACAGAATACATTGCTTATCTTAGTGACCTTTGTAGCTGCTTTATTCATGACAGATCATCCATTTAACGATACCTTTTTAAGTCTGGCACCGGGCGGTATGGCACAGATTGCGATTGTTGCCCTTGAAACAGGCGGCAATATTGCCATGATATCCAGTTATCATATTTTCCGTATTTTTCTTATTCTACTGGTCGTTGCACCTCTGATGCAGGTAGTGCTGAAGCGATTTGACAAGATAATTTAAATCCGCTAATATAAAATTATTCAATAAGATTTCGGGAAGAGTAAGTCTGTGATGACTGGAAAGAGAGCATAGGGTTGGTGGAACTATGCAGCATCTACGACTGAAGGTAGCCCGCATATGGCCTTATACTGAACGTTAGTAAGTATAAGCGTGTACGAGCGTTAATCGTTTGAGTGCAGCTCCGGCTGAATTTAGGTGGTACCACGAGATTATTCCCGTCCTATTCTTATAGGGCGGTTTTTTTATTGAGTAAAATTAATTACTGGAGGTATTTTGATGGATACTAAATATAATCCGAAGTTAGTTGAAGAAGGACGTTATCAAAAATGGCTCGATGCTGAGCTTTTCAAAGCAGAAGATAATGATGACAAGGAACCGTTTACGATTGTGATTCCACCACCGAACGTTACAGGTAAGCTGCATATCGGCCATGCATGGGACACGACATTACAGGATATTATTACCCGTATGAAACGTATGCAGGGCTATAACACGCTTTATCTGCCAGGGATGGACCACGCAGGAATCGCGACACAGGCAAAAGTAGAGGCAAAGTTACGTGAAGAAGGCATTAGCCGTCACGACATCGGCCGCGCGAAATTCCTGGAGCATACGATGGCGTGGAAAGAAGAATATGCTGAGACTATCCGTGCACAGTGGGCGAAGATGGGGCTTGGTTTAGACTATTCACGTGAACGTTTCACACTTGACGAAGGCTTAAGCGATGCCGTTAAACGAGTATTCGTCGATATGTACAATAAGGGACTGATTTACCGCGGCGAACGTATTATCAACTGGGATCCTGCAGCACGTACAGCACTCAGTGATATCGAAGTGGTCCATGAAGAAGTCGAAGGTGCATTCTATCATATGAACTATCCGCTGACAGACGGATCTGGCATGATTGAGATTGCGACAACTCGTCCAGAGACGATGCTCGGTGATACAGCAGTCGTCGTTCATCCTGAAGACGCGCGCTACAAAAAGATGATCGGTAAAACAGTGCTGCTGCCTATTTTAGAACGCGAGATTCCGATTATCGGTGATGATTACGTTGATATGGACTTCGGTACAGGTGCGATGAAAGTAACACCTGCACATGACCCGAATGACTTTGAGATCGGGAGCCGTCACGACCTGCCTCGTATCAATGTGATGAATGAAGACGGTACGATGAATGACCAAGCAGGTAAATATGCGGGACTTGATCGCTTTGACTGCCGTAAACAGCTTGTTAAGGACCTTGAAGACAGTGGCGTCATGGTTAAAATTGAAAAACACGTCCATCAGGTGGGTCACTCAGAACGTAGCGGCGCAGTTGTAGAGCCTTATCTGTCTACACAATGGTTCGTCAAGATGGCACCACTTGCTGAACAGTCACTGGACAATCAGAAGACGGATGACCGCATTGATTTCGTTCCACCACGTTTTGAGAATACCTTTAACCGCTGGATGGAAGGCATCCATGACTGGTGTATCTCTCGCCAGCTCTGGTGGGGTCATCAGATTCCTGCCTGGTACCATAAGGAAACGGGTGAAGTATACGTCGGTGAAACAGCACCTGAAGACAGTGACAACTGGACACAGGATGAAGATGTACTGGATACTTGGTTCTCTAGTGCGCTCTGGCCATTTTCAACGCTTGGCTGGCCGGATACAGAAGCAGCAGACTTCAAGCGCTTCTATCCGACAAATGTTCTTGTCACAGGCTATGATATTATCTTCTTCTGGGTAGCCCGTATGATCTTCCAGGGACTTGAATTCACAGAGCGTCGTCCGTTCAACGAAGTACTGATCCACGGTTTAGTACGTGCTGAAGACGGCCGTAAGATGAGTAAATCTCTTGGCAACGGTGTAGATCCGATGGATGTTATCGACCAGTACGGTGCCGATGCACTACGTTACTTCCTGGCAACGGGTTCAACACCTGGACAGGATTTACGTTACTCAACAGAGAAAGTGGAAGCAAACTGGAACTTTATTAATAAAATCTGGAATGCTTCTCGTTTCAGCCTGATGAATATTGGTGACGACTTCACGGTAGAAGATATTAACCTGGATGGCAAAAAATCAGTAGCGGATAAATGGATTCTGACGCGTCTGAATGAAACAATCGAAGAAGTGACACGTCTTGCGGATAAATATGAGTTCGGTGAAGTTGGACGTAGTCTTTACAACTTTATCTGGGATGATTTCTGTGACTGGTATATTGAGATGAGTAAGATTCCGATGAACGGTGATGACGCGGAAGCGAAGCAGATGACCCGTTCAGTCCTTGCCTATACACTTGACCAGATCATGCGTATGATGCATCCATTCATGCCGTTTGTCACAGAAGCCATCTGGCAGAACTTACCACACGAAGGCGAATCAATCGTGACAGCTAGCTGGCCGGTTGTTCTTCCTGAACTGACAGACGCCGCTTCTAAGCATGAGATGGAGCAGCTGATGGAGATTATCCGTGCTGTTCGTACGTCACGCAGTGAAGTGAATACGCCGATGTCTAAGGAAATCCCGATGCTGATCAAAGCAAATAATGAAGAACATCTGAACAACATCGATGCGAACCGTCACTATCTTGAGCGCTTCTGTAATCCATCTTCTCTTGAAATTGCGCTGTCACCAGATGTACCTGAAAAAGCGATGACGACTGCTGTTTACGGTGCAGAAGTGATTCTGCCGCTTGAAGGCTTAATCGATATGGATAAAGAACGTGAACGTCTGAATAAAGAACTTGAAAAATGGCAGAAAGAACTGGACCGTGTCAACGGTAAACTTGCAAATGAGAAGTTCGTGTCAAAAGCACCTGAGAAAGTCATCAATGAAGAAAAAGAAAAGCAGGCCCTTTATACAGAGCGCTATAATGCAGTGAAAGAAAGACTTGAACAGTTGAAAGCGTAGGGATGACGATGGACTATTTAGAGAGTTTATACTGGATACATGAACGAACAAAGTTTGGCATTAAACCAGGTGTCAGACGTATGGAATGGATGCTTGAGCGCATGGGTAACCCTGAGAAAAATATCAGGGGTATCCATGTTGTCGGCACGAATGGTAAAGGATCGACAGTCAGCTATCTGAAAAATGCGCTGATGGCAAACGGTTACGAAGTCGGTACGTTCACTTCACCGTATATTGAAACATTTAATGAAAGAATTAGTCTGAACGGCAATCCTATTACAGATGACGAGATTGTAACACTTGTTGAAAAAGTGAAACCGGTCAGTGAAGCGTTAGTAGAAGAAACAGATTTAGGCCCGGCAACAGAATTTGAAGTCATGACCATGATGATGTTTGTTTATTTCGGCGAAGTCCATCCGGTCGATTTTACTGTGATAGAAGCGGGTCTCGGCGCGAAACATGATTCAACGAATGTCTTTATGCCGATCATGACCATTCTGACAAGTATCGGGCTTGATCATACCAATATTATGGGTGATACTTATCTGGATATTGCACGTGAAAAAGCAGGTGTCATTAAACCGGGCGTCACACTCGTCTATGCGATTAAAAATGCTGATGCGAAACAATATGTCAACGAGGCAGTCGCAGAAGCAGGAGCAAAAGGTATCAAACTGGACCGGGATATCCAGTGTGTTTCGTCAGGTGAAGAATTCACTTTCCGTTATAAAGAGTATGAATTAGAAGACATCCGTCTGAAAATGCTGGGTCATCACCAGCAGGAAAATGCATCACTTGCAATAGCGGCGCTTATCGATATGTATGAACAGGAGATGCTGCATCTCGATTTCAATAGAATGATATCTGCAATTGAAGAGACAACATGGACTGGACGAATTGAAACGATTCAGGAAGAGCCGACTATTATTCTTGATGGTGCACATAACCGCGAATCAATTGATGTACTTGTTGATACGATGAAACAGCACTACAGTGACCGAAAAATTGATGTATTGTTTTCGGCGATTGACGGAAAACCGATTGGCAGTATGCTCTATTCATTAGAAGAGATAGCAGATAAGTTCTACGTCACTGAATTCGATTTCCCGAAAGCACTGCCGGTCGATACAATCTATGAATCTGTTGAACATGATCAGAAGATGAAGATTAAGGAATACGGTGAATTCATCAAACATTACAACGGCGATCTGTTACTTGTGACAGGCAGTCTTTACTTTATCAGTGCAGTCAAAGCATATCTAAAAAAATAAAGCGTTATTCATACCAGGCATTTGCCTGGTATTTTTTTGCTTTATATTATTTAAATATTCAGAATTAGGGAAAGTGAAAAGTAGAAGAGACAAAGGGGTTGGTTTTTGAAATGAAAAAAAGTTTGAAGATGCCACACACATATGCACTATTATTATTTTTAGTCGCTTTTGCCTGTGTCATGACCTATATCATTCCAGCAGGTATTTATGACAGGGAAGATGTGGACGGTAGAAAGCAGGTCATTAATGATTCATACCATCACGTCGCTCAGCAGCCGGTGAGTCCGATAGAGATCTTTAGAGCAGTACCGACTGGCCTAGTAGAAGCAGCTGAGATTGTATTCTATATCTTTTTAGTCGGGGGGGCATTCGGTATTATACATAGAACAGGTGCCATCAATGCAGGCGTAGGCGCCATGATGGAGAAAGTCGGCAAAAAGGGGAATATGCTGATACCTGTCACAATGATTGTCTTCAGTATACTGGGCTTTTCGATAGGGCTGAGCGAGGAAGCGATCGTCTTTGTACCGATTGGGATTTTGCTTGCCAAAGCACTCGGATATGATGCGATGGTTGGAACCGCTATGATTATACTCGGCAGCGGTATCGGTTTCCTAGGTGGCATGATCAATCCGTTTACGGTAGGGATTGCCCAGAAGATAGCGGAGATACCGTTATTCTCAGGGATTATTTTTAGAACAATTGTCTATCTCATTGTCTTGTTAACAGGCATTCTGTATGTGCTGAATTATGCAAAGAAAGTGAAAAAAGATAAAAAACACAGCTTGATTGCTGCAGACATGCGTGCCGCAAATGATGCCCGCTTTGAAGAGCAGATTAAAGGAATTGATTCATTTACAATGAGACATGCGCTCATTCTGTTATGTCTGGCCATTGCTGTAATAATCAATGTATACGGCATCTTTAAGTTCGACTGGTTCTTAATGCAGATGAGTGCAAATTTCCTGATCATGGGCATTATCGCTGGACTCATTGGTGGACTTGGATTGAACGGAACATTTGATGCATTGATAGAAGGCATGAAAGATATTCTGTACGGTGCAATTATCGTAGGATTTGCGAGAGCAATTGTCTTAGTGCTGGAATCAGGAAAAATCATCGATACAATTGTACATCATATGACAGCGGTTATTGATCACTTACCTGCAGCTTTTTCAGTTATAGCAATGTTTGTGACACAGCTGTTCCTGAACTTCTTTATACCATCTGGATCAGGACAGGCCATGACGACGATGCCGATTATGGTACCTGTGTCAGACTTGCTAGGTATTAATCGACAGCTGGCTGTACTCGCCTTCCAGTACGGCGATGCTATCAGTAATAATATCATTCCAACATCAGCTTCGCTTATGGGTGCACTCGCAGTTGCACGTATTCCATATACGACCTGGATTAAGTTTGTGTGGATGATTATTGCTATATGGGCGGTTATCTGTATCGGGGCCATGATTATTTATATGAATATATAAGTAGAGACCGGAGACTATAAAATCTTCGGTTTTTTGTGGTGAGTGCGAGAAGCTTTGAAACATATGGATGAGCAAAGTCCCGCAAAGTGGATTTGCGGGACGATACGTAGGAGAAAACAGAGCAAGAGAGCGAGTAAAGTCCAGCAAAGTGGATTTGCGGAACGATACGTAGGAGAAAAAGTAGCAGGTAGTGAACAAAGTCTAGCAAAGTAGATTAGCTAGACTTTGCTTTTATAAAACAACTAACTTTTTATAAAAGATAGTTGTTTTTTCTCTTATAATGTACTATAGTAGATTACAAGATAGCTATCTATATTTTTTTGACTAACTATCTTATAAAATAAGATAGTTAACAGGGGGTGCTGATTCTTGGCGGTGCATGATCAGATGATGAAAGGGTTGCTTGATGGAGCTATTCTGGGGTTGATTGCGCAAGGTGAAACTTATGGTTATGAGATTATGGAGCGCTTGAAGGAGAATGATTTTCCTGAAATCAGCGATGGAAGTATTTATCCAGTTCTATTGCGTCTGGATAAGAAGCAGTATGTCAGTACGCGCATGGTAAAGTCAGATAATGGAGGTCCGAAGCGGAAATACTATACCATCACAGCAAGTGGGATGGAGCAGCTTACAGTTTTTAAACAGAAGTGGACAGATTTGAATCATGGTATGAATAATTTAATGAGGAGTGTGGAAGATGTTGAGTAAGAAATCAGAACAGTTTTTAAATAGTGTCAGAATGGAACTAATGAAGCGCGGTAAGAAAGATGAAGATATAGAAGCGGTAACTGAAGAACTCAGAGATCATCTGACTCAGGCCGAAAAACGCGGTGAAAGTGTAGACAGTATTACAGGCGGCTCTCCTGAAGCATATATCAATTCTATCTCAAAGGAAATGCCATTTGACAATTCCTTTATCAAAACAATTATCGGTGCATTATTTGCGATTTTAGGGTTCTTTACAATCCCAAGACTTATTGCAGGACAATTTGATATGTCAGTCGAAAGAATTATTTTTTATGGCTTATTAGTCGTTATTCTGTTGCCGATTGAATTCTGGTTGCTCATGACTATGTTAAAAAAATATGACCATTCAAAGAAGGGCTATTTCGCACCTCTCATCATCGCATTAATAGGTTTTGCTATTATTTTAGCAGGTGAGTTTTATCTTCGTGCCAACGAAGGAGCTTCAATCATCAACTTAGATATTCATATGAGTTTATGGATAGGTTTAATTCTTCTATTATTATTCATTGGTTTCTGTGTCATGTACAAATCCTGGTTTTATATCGGGGTCATGGTATACCTTGTATTACCTGACTTAGTTGCAAGATTATTTACAGATAAACCAGCTGATAGTAAAGAATTCGTCAATATCTCATCATCCATCTTTCTTATGTTAAGCGTAGTGGCTTTAGTAGGAGCGATGGCATTTTATTCAAGATTTAAAAAAAGTAGAAGATAAGAAACGAACCCTCTGCATAATCAAATGCTGAGGGTTTTTTAATGTTTGGATAGCTTTTCAAAATGAATAAAGTTATATTGAATTAAACAGTTTTTTACAAGTGGACTGAAAGATAGAATACCAAAAAACATTAGGGAGAAGTTACTATGTCACATTCAGCTATTCTGTTACGGATTTTAAAAGATCTTGTAGAAGGCCGTATTTCGACTAAAATATTCGTAGATTATTATTACGATATATACAATTTTATGGCTGATGAGGATGATTTTACATTATATCAGGCAGCACTCTTTAAGGAACTTGATGATTTAGTCACGTTTTATATAGCTCCTGACGAAGTTCCAGAGTATCCATATTTAAATGATGACATAAAAGTGCTCAGTGAAGCGAAAGAGATTCTGAAAAGATTGGAAGAAGAATATCAATACTAAAACTAAAGGTGATAGACATGGCAAATAATCATTCGTTAATTGCAGTTGACCTCAATCGCATTTTCGATAACTATGAATCGTCTACACTTAGTTGGACAATTTCTATGTGAATAGATATTGTTAATCTAAGAAAGTAGGCGATTTATTTATGTCACGTGAAAGAAGAAGTTTCAGTCCAGAATTCAAATTACAGATGGTCA
>NZ_SCWA01000011.1 GCF_004359615.1 Macrococcus brunensis | reverse complement strand
ACATCAAAAATTATAATGAAAATAGAATTCAACAAAAATTAGGCTACTTATCTCCGGTTCAATACCGAATACAAGCAGCCTTATAAAAAGTGTTTTTTATTCCGTCCCATTTTCAGGGTTCAGTACCAAACATTAATTGACTCTTTTAATTAAAAGAATAGTCAGATCATCCCGTTTTTTAGGGTCCTGAATCTTGATCAGTTCTTCGTAGACCACCTGCACGATGTCCTGTGGATGCAGATGTTTATAAGTTCTAATCAGCTCAAGCAAATCTTCAGTCCGAACAAACTCACCTGACAGACGCCGTATTTCTGACAGACCGTCCGTAAAGACAAGAATCATATCACCGATATTGATGTCATGTTCTTCCTGATCATAACGAGTCGTCGGATTGACACCTAATACGATACCGCGAGCACCCATCTCCTCGAAGCTGTCCGTCTTTTCGCGGTAGATATAACCTGGTTCATGACCTGCGGAACTATAATAGAACTTACTGCTGATTTCCTCGTAGAGCCCGTAGAACATCGTCACGAACATATTCTGATTGACGTTCTTCTCCACAACCCTGTTAAGACGTTTCAGACCATCACTTGGGAGTTGTGAGTGTCCATATGAATCCATTCCAAACTTAATCATACTCATGGCAAGAGCAGCTGGAATCCCTTTCCCGATGACATCTGCGACCGCGAAACTCATCGTGCCATCATGATGATCGATCAAGTTGTAATAGTCTCCATTTACGCGCTGTGCGGGCACACTGATCGCACCGATTTCAATGCTGTTCAGTTTCGGAATCTTGGTCTTCAGCATCATGGACTGCAGACTTGCTGCAATATCCATTTCTTTATCATGTGCTTCCATCTTTTTGACCAGTGCTTTGTAGTCGCGATAAGAGAAGCCAAATCCAATGACCATCTCAAGTAATACGTCCATCGACAGCTTCATCTCTTCAGCAGTCAGCTCTTTTTCAAGCGTTAAATCTTTATGTAAGGAAACAATTTCTTCCGGAGAAATGTCGTTTTCAATCGCTTCAAAGCTCAGGTTCTGAATGCCGTCCAGATCCTTTTCATTTTTTGATTCGATATAACGATCCAATATTTTTTCGTAATTAACGACAAGTTCATCTATATGATTCATTCCATTTGCCTCCTTTCCAACTAAAAAGACTTTAGTCATCCTAAAGTCCACGATAAGTATCTCTTTTAATTCATTGAGTAAGTCCGAGACTGATTTCAAGCGCCTGGTTCACTTCATGCATTTTTTCCGCAGAGAGAACAGTCAGCTTCTCAATCAACCGATTTTTATCAATCGTTCTGATCTGTTCAAGCAGTATCACTGAATCCTTATCCAGATGATGATTGGTTTTACCAATCTCTACATGGGTCGGAATACGTGCTTTATTGATTTTCGCTGTGATAGCAGCCACGATAACAGTCGGACTGTACTTATTCCCGACATCGTTCTGAATAATGACAACAGGACGCTTACCGCCTTGTTCCGAGCCTTTGACAGGGGACAGATCAGCCAGGAAGACTTCGCCGCGCCTCATCTACTCACCATCATCAGATAAGAAATACATTTCGCTCTTTTCACATACTTCACTTTCAAGATCGAATTGCTCATAAGAAATGATTAAATTAAGTTCAGCCATAGATTCATAGCCTTCAGCTAATAATTGATCAAATTTCTTCATGATTAACCTCCTAAGTAAATCAACATAATCATATCAAACGCATATAAAAAAAACTACTTTTATTTTAATAATGTATTCTTCGCGGTTGACTGATTATCCGTATAGTAAACACGTGGCAGCCTTTGTCCAAGGTTACAGAGCACTTCATAGCTGATTGTTGACTGTTTCTTTTCTGCCACTTCCATTGACTGGTGAGTATTCATCTTGTTATCGATGATGAGCACTTCATCTCCCAGTTTTACTTGATCAGAGACACGGATCATCGTCTGATCCATACAGACACGACCGACAATCGGTGCATCTTCTCCTGCCACGCTGACCGAGTAGCCCGACATAGAACGAAGAAGTCCGTCGGCATAACCGATAGGAAGTGTCGCGATCCGTTCATTCTGTTCTGCTTCGTAATGACTGCCGTATCCGATTTTCGTACCAGCCGGCACATCTTTGATGAAGTTGATTTCACTCGTCAGCTTCATGACCGGCTTCAAGTTAATATCAGTGAGTGTTTTGATGAACGGCGATGGATAATAACCATACATCGCAATCCCCAACCTAACTGCTGTACAGTCCGCCATTTCATATCGGAGCGCAGCAGCAGAATTCTGACTGTGGATATAACGCGGTTTGTCATAAGCATTCACAATCTCCATAAATGTCTCATGCGCCTGTTCAGCAGAATCATTGTCCATATCCGCACAGCTGAAATGGGTATAAACACCTTCAAAGTCCAGCAGTTCACTTTGTTTGATGCGTACAAGTACCCGGCCATACTCTTCTTTATCTCGTATACCGATACGATTCATACCTGTATCAAGTTTCACATGAACGGTGAGGGTCCTGTCTAAATGTTGAATGGCTTCAGTCAGCCAGGCTTCATCAGGCAAAGTGACCGCTATATTTGAAACGGCAGCCCGTTTGACATCTTCTGGTCTGATGACACCTAACACGAGTATGTGTGCGGTAATATCATTTTTGCGCAGTTCAAGTGCTTCATCTAATGTAGCAACTGCAAAGAAGTCAACACCTTGTTTTCTGAGGTGTTCAGCGACTGTCACTGCTCCCATGCCATAAGCATTTGCTTTGATTACTGCAATGGTTTTCTTATCAGGATGCAGACGCGCTACAGCCGCATAATTATCATATAAATCATCTAAATTGATATGGAGTACACTCTGACGATAATAATTCATTATTATCCTCCTCTTACTTTTCTTCTATTATAACGAATGCAGTCGCCACTGTGTGAGAATGAGCGATTGAAACATGAACTTTATATTTCGCGTCCTCGATGTACGGCTGACCTGCCGCGTTGTTCAAACAGCAGATATCATTAAAGCGGAACTGCTGTCCAATGCCGGTACCATAAGCTTTTGCGTACGCTTCTTTTACAGCGAACCGACCCGCAACAAAAGAGACCTGTCTCGCTTCATGACTAAATGTTTCAAGAACTTTAATCTCCTCCGGATGCAGGATACGCTTGATGAACTTCTCTGACATCAGTCCGCTGATTCGTTCTATTTCAATCACATCTGTTCCAATTCCTATTATCATCTGCCCGTCCACTCCAAACGATTCACTGCTTCATCAATCACTTTTTTAATATGCTCCGCCTCCGTACTATTGATCAGTTCAATCTGAGTTGCTCCACCCGCTGTCGTTACCTCGACGCTTTTTAAGTTAAAACGCTTCATAATCGGACCGACTTGTGTTTCTACATTTTGAATACGGACAAAAGGAATAATCGTCTCACGTTTGATGAAGATACCAGAACGAGTGATCAGTTCTGTTTCACCTACTTGATATTCATGCGTCCTATAAGCGATACGCGGCTCGATCCAGATAAACCAGATCATCTGAAGGACATTAAGAGCCCCAAAACCCGCCACAACCATCAAGGGAATCCAGTCGAAGAAGAAATGTCTGACGGCCGCTAAACCTATGAGTAACGCCAGCAGTATAACTGTCCAGATGGTATTCGCTATACGCCATACTTTTATGGCAGAAGCATCAGCTTTCTTCATATTGTCTGACCTCCTTCTCTAAAAACCAGTCATAAATACGTTCTGCATCTGCTCTTTCTACTAGTTTAAGCGATGCATCCGTAAAAAGCGAACCCGCTGATACACGTAAGACAATTGACGCGAGATGCGCTTTTTCCAGAAAATAATGATCGGTGACATGAACGCTGATCAGCCGGTCTTCTTTCAACTGGTAGATAGTGCTGGAAAACAGACCGGTCTCACGGACAGTGATCTGATTATCCTGAATCTCGTATCCTGAATAACGGTAACGCATCCAGCCTGATATAAACGTCAAAATCAGCAGGACAACACCGAAGATCCACGCTTTATCGAACAAATAATACTGCACGAGCCCTGTGGCGACAATAATCACGAGCCAGTACCACTGAATATAGCGTCTTAGCGACCGTTTCGGGATAATGCGTTCCACTTCATTATAATAGTAGTCGGGAACAAGCTGTGCCATCACCTGAAGACCTTCCTTCCGCTTAATAAAAGGCAGAACATCAATCTGTCCAAGGACATTGTCGTCTTCTGATTCAAGGGCGGCATCACTTGTGATGGTCACCCGGAAACTCGTATAGCCGAGCCATTGTCTAAGAAAGGATTTCTTCTCTTCAACCGCCTGAATTTGTTTGACGACAACAATACGTTCCTTGACCTCAAAAAGTCCATGTCTGATTTTCAGACGCTCACCATCGTAAGTCAGTTCATAATTAAAATATTTCAGTGCAGTGACAAAGATACCGATGATGTAGCTCAGTAACAGGCCTAGAATCACAGTAACCGCTATTGAATAAAAACTTGAACCGATCTCTTTCTGAAGCGGTGACAATCTTTCACTGATATGAAGAATCTCATCAACCTGTGAATACAAGCCGAATACAACAGCAAGCACTGTCCCCATCGCCCCACTCGTCACACTCATCAGCATGATATCTTTAAATTTCAGCTGGTAGTAGGATTGAAATGCTGAAGGCTGATGAACTTCCTCTACAGCATCACCCAGATTATTTTTTCTTGTTTCAAGATAATGGGTCAGCTCATCTGCCGCTCGTTTAGAGATGGTATCCAGCTTAATACCGTCTCCCGGTGTCTTAATATCCAGGATGACGCCTCCGAAAATCTGGTTGACTATATTACGCGTCGTTTCAACGGACTGAATGCGGGCAATATAAAGTTCCTTTGTTGTCACTGACAGAATACCGCTTTTGACAAATAATTTATCATCAGCGATCCAGTAGGTGGTCGTCAGCGCTTCAATGATACCAAGTACGATACTGATGACGGCGAAGAAGAGCAGAATGCCAGGGAAAATAAGATCGCCGATATCATTCAGATTAAAGCCGTTCTTTAAGAAAAGAAAACCAGCAAGCAGAATGGTCAGGAAGTTATCTTTGACGGATTTAAATATCTTTGACAGATAAGTGATGGGATGCAGACGTCTAGTCTCAGACATAACTGCTCACCTCCTTGATTCGTTCTGTAATCTGTCTGGAGATATGGCGGGCGGTCTCCGCATCAACATAAGGTAGCGCTACCGACTCTCCACTCGTGATGACATTGACTTTAGACAAGCCGAGTGTTTGAGCAATCGGTCCTGTACTGATTGTGACGTACTGAATGCGGTCCATCGGAATAGCTGAGCGCTGATGCCAGAACAGACCCTGTGATATCTCTATCGATACGGCATTCAGTCTATAAGCTGTATAACGATAACGGATAGCCGGGGCTACCAGGGAGAAGAGGAACATCAGGGCAGGTAGTACATAGATAAAAATCAGCTGGTCGAACCAGGACCAGTGAATAATCCCATAATGAACACCATAGGCTACCAGTAAAAGTAGCGCTGCTATGATCAGATAATGATACATTTTAAGCTGTTTGACCTGCAGGGGCTGTTTAATCATTTCAGTTGTTGAACGCATAGTTAACCTCCTCTTTTCAATCAATTATACCAAAAATAGGATATCGATGACGGCACAAAAAAGAGCCGCACTTTTCAGTGCGGCTCTCAGTATTATTTCTTGTGATCAGCGAATGTACGCCCTTTGAAGTTCTTAGATTTACCTGCTGCCGGTTTACGACGGCGGTTATCTTTAGAATCACGGTTTTTGAAGTTACGGTTACCACCGCCACCGTTACCACCACGACGACCATAAGATGATTTGCCACCTTTACGGCCAAGCGGTTTTTCGAATGTCAGTTGAACATCAACATCATTGTTAGATTGAATCAGTTCCTGCAGTAATGATGTCACTAATTTAACATCGCCGTATTCTTCAATCAGACCTTGCGCGATTGTTTCAATACGTTCTTCAGATGGTTTAGCTACCCATTCCGCTACTTTTTTCTTAACGTCGCTCTCACGTGATTTTATGACTTCACCTGGTGTAGGTGGACGAAGAGCTTTCATCGTACGATTTTTCTCTTTTTCGATCTGACGGATATAATCCATTTCAATCGGGTTGACGAATGAAATCGCCATACCATGTTTACCTGCACGGCCTGTACGTCCGATACGGTGTGTATAACTTTCAACGTCCTGAGGGATATCGAAGTTATAAACGTGTGAAACGCCTGAAATATCTAATCCACGTGCTGCAACATCTGTTGCGACAAGGATATCGATAGAATCATTCTTGAATTTTTTCAGTACTTCAAGACGTTTCGCCTGTGTGATATCACCATGAAGACCTTCTGCACGGTAACCTTTAGAGATCAGTGCACTTGTCAGCTCATCTACACGTCGTTTAGTACGACCGAAGACAATCGCAAGGTCCGGGCTGTGAACATCAAGGAAATTCGTAAATGTATCAAATTTCTCAAGTTCTTTGACGATTGTATAGAATTCGTCGATATCCGGATTAGAATCAACGTTTGTCATTGTCTTAACAACAACTGGGTCCTTCATGAACTTCTGAACAAGTTCCTGAATGGCTTTAGGCATTGTCGCTGAGAATAATAACGTCTGACGATTCTCTTTCGGTAATTTATCCATGATAAAACGCATATCATCGATGAAGCCCATGTTCATCATTTCATCTGCTTCATCAAGAATCAGTGTCGTCATCTGTTCTGTTTTCAGTGTACGACGGTTTAAGTGGTCGATAACACGTCCTGGTGTACCGACTACGATTTGAGGTTTTCTTTTTAATTCACGAATCTGACGGTCGATCGGCATACCGCCGAATACAGTCACAACCTGAACACCTTGTCCACGGCTGAATGCTTTTAACTGGTCTGCTACTTGTACAGCCAGTTCACGAGTAGGCGCGAGTATTAAACTCTGAATGCCTTCGTGCTGCTTCACTTTCTCAATTAAAGGTATACCGAATGCACCTGTTTTACCTGTGCCGGTCTGCGCTTGTCCTAATACATCTCTGCCAGCCATAGTATATGGAATACTTTCAGTCTGGATCGCTGTAGGTTCTGTAAAACCTAACTTCTCTAGCGATTGGATTGTAGGTTCGCTAATACCTAAGTCTCTAAATTTTTGCAAAATTATTTCTCCTTTTTCTGTTCGCTTGCTCTACGTGTGAATTTTCACTCTGCTCTCGCGTTAACTTCTCTATACTACCATCTAACCAAGTGAATAGCAAACGCATTTATCTGAGAATGAAAGGAAAAGAAAGGAAACCGTCTTCATCCAGACAGTCTCCTTTCCTTTAAACGAGCGTTTCTATTATCGTTTCCAGCTTCATGCCACGACTTGCTTTGAAGAGCACTTTTGCCTCTTCATTCAGTCGTGATTTCAGGAATTCTGCTACGGCTTCTTTCGTATTAAAGTAATGAGCAGGCACATATTTTTCTGCTTCTTCGTAAATGTAGCGCGCTTCCTGCCCTGTCGCGAGAAGCGTCACGTCTTTTCCTGCAAAGTAGCGGCCGACCGCGCGGTGATAATTTTCTGAGTCCGGACCGAGTTCCAGTACATCGCTTAAGACGATATACTTTGTGCCATCCATTGCATCAATTGTATCTATTGCTGCCTTCATACTAGTCGGACTTGCATTATAAGCATCATTAATCAAAATGCTGCCTGCCGGTCCTGCTAGTTTCTCCATGCGCATACCGGTCATTTCGAGATGTGCAAGATTGCGATTGATTTCTGCATCGCTTAACTGCATATGACGGCCGATAGTCACTGCAATCGCTGCATTTCTGACATTATGAAGACCCAGCATCGGCAGCTCAAAGACCGATTCCGATTCACCTACTTTAAAAGCAATCACATCGTCAAGCTGCTTGATATCTCGCAGCTGGAGCTGATTGTCTTCGTTAAAACCGATAGACTGCTTATCACCTTTAAACGTTGCAGCAAGCGGCTTCAGCAGTTCCTCGTCTCCATCATAGATAAATAGTCCTTTTAAGCCTTCAGTGATCTCGAACTTAGCCTTAGCAATTCCTGCACGGGAGCCGAGGTCACGCATATGGCTTTCACCAATATTCGTGATTGCTGCGATATCAGGCTCCGCAATACGGGATAATAACGCAATCTCTCTGAAGCCGGACATCCCCATCTCAAGTATTGATACTTCTGTGTCTTCATCAAGCTGACAAATCGTCAGAGGCAGCCCGATTTCATTGTTATAGTTACCGATTGTCTTTTTCACTTTGAAATGAGGTGCGAGTACACTCGCAACCATGTCCTTAGTCGTTGTCTTACCATTGGAACCCGTAATACCGATTACAGTAGGATGTACTTCTTTCAGATAAGACTGGCTAAGCTTCTGTAAAGCGGTGAGGCAGTCATCTACTTTAATAAGGGGTACATCCGGTGCATCAGCTACATCATTCTGCCAGAAACTGATGGCTGCACCACTCGCTATCGCCTGAGTGACGTAGCGATGACCATCTGTATGCTCCCCTTTGAAAGGAACAAAAAGAACGGCGTCGTCAATCAATCTTGAGTCTATAGAAACGCCTTCTACTTTGATGGCTTCAAATTTTTTTTCTATCGTACCGCCGCACATGGCAGCGAGTTGTTTTGCTGTTCGTTTTATCATCGCCATCAGTCCATCTTATATTTAATTTTCTTTTTCTCTGTGTAGCGCTCTTTTGCGAGTTCAATCAGTCGGGTGATCAGTTCGCTGTAAGAGACATTCATGTTCTCCCAGAGAAGTGGATACATACTGAACTTCGTGAAACCTGGCATCGCATTTGTTTCATTGATATAGATCGTTTCGTCTTCAGTAACGAAGAAGTCCGCGCGTACTAAGCCTGAACAATCTGTCGCTTTGAACGCTTCTACAGCCATGTTACGGAGTGTTTCAGCTGTTTCCTCGGAAATATCTGCCGGGATAGCGAGTTTGACTTTGCCGTCTTTATATTTCGCTTTATAGTCATAGAATGCAACGTCCTTCACTACTTCACCAGGTAACGTCGTCTCAGGATGGTCATTACCAAGAACAGCGACTTCGATTTCACGAGCGCTGACACCTTGTTCAACGACGAGTTTACGGTCAAATTGGAGTGCTTCTTCTATACCTTTGATCAGTTCCTCGCGGTCATTGCACTTAGAGATACCGACAGATGAACCTAAATTGGCCGGCTTAACAAAAACCGGATATTCCAGTTTATTATCAATCAGTTCAAGAATATTGGTACGATATTTCTCAAATTCACTTCTTAAGAAGCTGACGTAAGGAAGTTGCGGCAGTCCTCTATTCGCGAATAACTGTTTCATCACCAGTTTATCCATTGAGCTTGATGCAGCTAAAACGCCGTTACCGACATACGGTAAATCGAGCACTTCAAATAGGCCCTGAATTGTTCCGTCTTCACCGTTCGGTCCGTGCAGGAGCGGGAAAAGTGCATCATAGGCCTGACCTGTTGTTGACTGGCTCAGCATCTCTGTCAGAGAAACTGATTCTGAAGACATCAGTCGCAGAACTTCTGCGTCTTCTATCTTATTTGTGATAGCAGGGCCTTTAATCCATTCGCCCTCATTAGTGATATAGATAGTATCCACTGCATATTTCTCTTTATCCATCGCATTGATGACTGATTGTGCCGTTAAAATGGAGATATCATGTTCTGCACTTTTACCACCATAAATAATACAAATATTTTCTTTTGTCATATTACGCCTCCATAAAAATTGTTAGTGCTATCTTATCACGATATGAAACGATAGAACAAATTGCAGTTGAAAATTTCAATCATATTTCATTCTTTTTCTAACTTAAGTTATAATGGTTATTATTAACTCGCAGTAAGGAGAAGTGCTTACCTCAATGAAACAATGGTTAGAAAAGATTGACTGGTGGTTACTTGTACTGCTTATCGCTTTTGCAGCGGTCAGTATAACGGTTATCACATCCGCAATGACCGGTCAGCAGTATGCAACCAACTTCGCAGAACGACAGTTCCTATATTACATACTCGGTTTTATCATCGCGCTTTCTCTTATGTTTATCTCACCTAAAAAACTCCGTCAGTTTGTCTGGCCGATTTATTTAGTTGGTAATCTGGCTTTAGCAGGGCTTTTCATCCTGCCTGAATCTTCTTTCACGCCGATTATCAACGGTGCAAAGAGCTGGTATAGAATTGGACCCATCAGTCTTCAGCCCTCTGAATTTATGAAAGTGATCTTAATGCTGATTCTGGCAAACGTGATTTATCGCCATAATCGCTTCACGTTCAATAAAACGATTCAGACAGATTTTAATCTCATTCTGAAAGTAGCAGGTGTCGCACTTGTACCGATGATTTTAATTCTATTGCAGAATGACCTGGGAACGACACTCGTATTACTCGCCATCATTCTCGGCATGATCATCGTCTCAGGCATCAGCTGGAAGATACTTGTCCCTTTCCTGTTGACGATCGGTGCAGTCGGAGCTTCACTTATTCTGAGCATTCTTTATAAACCGGTTTTAATTGAAAAAGTGCTGGGAATTCAGACTTATCAGCTGGGCCGAATTAATTCCTGGCTTAATCCTGAAGCTTACAGTGAAGGTGACGGCTTTCACCTGATTGAATCGATGAAAGCCATCGGTTCCGGCGGCCTTTTTGGTAAAGGATTTAAGAACGGTGAGGTCTATATCCCGGAAAACCATACCGACTTCATTTATTCTGTTGTCGGCGAAGAATTCGGCTTCATCGGTTCAGTCCTTGTGCTGATTCTCTTCCTGGCCCTATTCATGCATCTGATACGGCTTGCACAGTATGCTGATCATCCGTTCAGCTCTCTGTTTCTGACCGGACTGATCAGCATGCTCATGTTCCACGTGTTTCAGAATGTCGGTATGACAATTCAGCTCGTACCGATTACAGGGATTCCGTTACCTCTCATCAGTTACGGGGGAAGCGCCTTATGGACAGTGATGGGCGGCATCGGAATTGCCCTTAGTATTTTTTATCACAAACAAAAAACCTCTGATTCGTAGGAATCGGAGGTTTTATTTTAATTTAACCGGGGCAACATGCGGTAATGTACGGATGACATCCAGTCGTGATTTTGTTCGAGTTATGTTGACGCCGAGAGTCGATAAAAGCGTAACGACATTTTTCATTTTATCCTGCTTATTCGTCATAGAGTTCTCTCCTGTCAATTGATTACCTTCATTCTAACTGAAACATTCCCTTTTTACTATAGGACTAAAGACTTATTTGTGTAAATTTTTTGAAAATATTATATCTGCGAAGTAAAGGTTCTGTGCGAAAGATTATAGTATAATAGTCTTACTTATAAGAGGAGGCCAACCATTTGAATCATTTAATCGTCAATGAGCTGTCGAATATATATGCACTCGCTATTTTTCTAGGCTTTATCGTCAATATCTTTCTGGCCTTCGTCATCATTTTCCTGGAGCGGCGCACTGCCAGTTCAACCTGGGCCTGGCTTTTTGTCCTCTTCTTCTTACCGCTTCTCGGCTTCTTTCTCTATCTGCTATTCGGCCGGAAGATCAGTCGGGAACACCTCTTTTACTTTGATGAGAGTGATAAGTACGAACTGGAAACCGTTATCAACGAACAGATTTATGCGCTGGATAATAATTTACTCGTTTCACCGTCTGAAGAAGTCGTCAGACATAAAGATATGATTCGTATGCTGCTGATCAACCAGCCGGCCTTTTTAACAACAGATAACCGTGTCAACGTACTCACTGATGGCCATGATAAATTCGAGAACCTAATCACGGACATCCTCGCAGCGAAAGAGCATATCCATATTCAATATTATATTTTTAAACGCGACGGTATCGGTCAACGTATTATCGATGCGCTCGAAGTAAAGCTCCGAGAAGGCGTTGAAGTCCGTATGCTATATGACGATATGGGCTCAAGAACACTTACTTTATCTAAATTCAAAGAGTTCAAAGCACTCGGCGGACAGGTAGAAGCATTCTTCCCGTCCTTCTTTCCGCTCATCAACTTCAGGCTCAATAACCGTAACCACCGCAAGATTGTTGTGATAGATGGTCGTATCGGTTATATCGGCGGTTTTAACGTCGGGGATGAGTACCTTGGTCTCGACGATAAATTTGGTTACTGGCGAGATACACACTTGCGCATCGAAGGCGATGCAGTGAATGCGCTACAACTCCGTTTTATCCTGGACTGGAATTCACAGGCGACCCGTAATTTCCTCCGCTATGAACCAAAATATTTTCCGGATGTTAAAAGCGGCGGGGATGTCGGTATTCAAATCGCCTCAAGCGGTCCGGAGGAAGAACTCCATCAGATCAAGTACGGCTATATCAAGATGATTTCAAGCGCTAAAGATTCCATCTACATTCAGAGTCCTTATTTCATTCCAGATGCTGCTTTTCTGGACGCCTTGAAAATCGCGATTCTCTCTGGTGTTAAAGTTTATCTGATGATTCCTAACAAACCCGACCATCCGTTTGTCTACTGGGGAACGACGACATTCGCGAGCGAACTGCTAAAAGTAGGGGGTAAAGTCTTTCTCTATGAAGAAGGCTTTATTCATACGAAAATGATTGTCATTGATGACGAAGTTGCGAGCGTCGGTACCGCCAACATGGATGTCCGAAGTTTTGAGCTGAATTTCGAAGTCAACGCCTTCATCTATGACGCCGGAGTCGCTTGTGAACTGCGTCACGCCTTTGAAGAAGATGTCAAACTCTCCAGTGAAATGACGATAGAATTATACGAACAGCGTGCGTTATGGATCAAAGTAAAAGAAGCATTAGCGCGACTTATTGCCCCTATCCTTTAAAAGGGGTAACAGCACAACGTTCACCAGGAACAGACTATGAGCTAAAAGCGCACCGTAGCTCAGCATTTTTTCTTTGTTAGAAAGTTTAATCATGACTTCACCTCTTCTCATATTTGTTACACTGTACCCATAAATGAAGTAAAAGGAGCATACTGATGATAAAAGAAACCGAAAAATACGTGAAAGATTTTCACATGGGCGATTCATCCGGCCATGATTATGCGCATATCGAACGTGTCAGAAAAATGGCACTCACTATCGGCAGAGAAGAACAGGCTGATCTGCTGATTGTCGAGATGGCTGCGCTGCTCCATGACACAGTCGATGATAAACTGACGGACGAAGTCACTGCCTGGACGAAGCTTGAAAACTTCTTCGACCAGATTGCGCTCGCTGAAGATAAACGTGACGCAATCAAGCATATTCTGAAATATATGAGTTTCAAAGGCGGTAAGAACGCCGGTAAGCTTGAATCACTGGAAGGCAAGGTGGTACAGGATGCTGACCGTCTGGATGCCATCGGTGCAATCGGAATCGCCCGTACTTTTATGTATGCGGGTAAGTTCGGCGATATCATGTACGATCCACTCATTCCACCACGCGACCTGCAGCAGGCAGATTACCGCGAAAAAACACATGCGATTAATCATTTTTACGAGAAACTACTCAAATTAAAAGACTTGATGAATACTGAGACAGGTCGAGCTATAGCCGCAGAAAGACACGAGTTTATGGAGCAATTTGTGGCTCAGTTCAAAGAAGAATGGCAATAAAAATAAGCTGACTTTAAAAGTCAGCTTATTTTTATTGATTCCATAAATCCAGCAGGCTCTGGATAGACAAGACGCCTGCGCCTAGTGTGACCAGCACTGCAATGACACCGAACACAAGCATCCATGTCGGATGTTTGTAGTCACCTACAATTGATTTCTTGCGTGAAGCTATCAGAATAGCGGTTAATGTCACTGGTAAGATGAGTCCGTTGAACGCACCTGCTAAAATCAGCAGCTTAACCGGCTTCCCAATAAAGACAAACACAATAGTCGAGAAAACAATAAAGCATATGATGACGATATTATTATATTTCGAGAAAACAGGGTGGAACCCTTTTAAGAATGAAGCACTGGTATAAGCGGCACCGATAACAGACGTCAAGGCTGCCGCCAATAGAACTAAACCAAATATTTTTGGCCCGATATCACCTAGCGCATACTGGAATGCAGATGCCGGTGGGTTATCGGCATTCAGTTTAACACCCGTTGCGACGACACCGAGTACTGCCAGGAATAAGAAAAGACGCATAAATCCTGTTGTTAAAATACCGAGGTTCGCTGCACGCGTCACAAACGGCAGATTTTTCTGACCGACCATACCATCTTCAATTAAACGGTGAGCACCGGCAAATGTGATATAACCGCCGACTGTTCCACCGACGATTGTAATAATCGGCATAACGAGTGCTGCCGGATTTTCAGGTGCAACCATACGATACGCGGCTTCTGCGTAAGGTGGATTGACTTTAATCATGACAATCCCTACTATGACAAGCATCAGAGCACCGAGTATCTGTGTGATGACATCCATCACTTTCGCGCCACTCTTAGAGCTGAAGATTATGATAGCAAGTAAACCTGTGATCACAGCGCCTATTTTTACATCCAGCCCGAATAATGCATTGAAACCAAGACCTGCACCTGCCACGTTACCGATGTTGAAGGCGAGGCCGCCCAGTACAATCAGGATAGAAATAACTGTCCCGAGACCCTTCACTACTTCATTCGCTACATCCTGACCACGCTTTCCTGTTACAGTCAGCACACGCCAGATATTCAGCTGAGCACCGATATCAATAATAATACTGACTAATATCGCAAATGCAAAACTGGCTAAAAACTTCTCCGTAAAGACGGTCGTCTGTGTTAAAAAAGCCGGTCCAATCGCTGACGTTGCCATCAGGAAGATAGCGCCGAATAGTAGACGTCTCTGTCCAGCTGTTAATTTTGTGTTGTTTTCCATTCTTTCATCCCCTTTATTCTGACTATATCGTCGTCAGTTCTATATTCTGTTTCTGTAAAGCCGTTCTGATTGCATGGACGAACTGGAGAGCTTCAGGTCCATCACCATGAACACAAATAGAATCTGCCTGGATCGGCACAAGCTTACCTGTTTTCGTTTTGACGACCTGATCGTTTATCATGCGCAGGATATGAGCAGTTGCTTCTTCTGCATCATGGATCAGTGCATCGGCTTCTTTCCGGCTGACAAGTGTTCCATCCTCTTCATAGTTGCGGTCTGCGAAAACTTCATGAATCCCAGTCATCCCTTTATCTTCTGCAGCCTGAACAAGATGGCCGCCTGCTATCCCCATCACTTTAAGCGCTGGATCCAGTCTGTAAAGCGCGTCAACAATATGATCAGCGAGTTTGCGGTCGTTAAACGTCGCGTTATAAAGGGCACCGTGCGGTTTAACATGATTTAACTTAACACCATGACGCTGACAGAATGCCTGAATCGCACCGACTTGATAAGTGATGAGTGCTTCAACTTCTTCATAAGGCATATCTACTTTGCGGCGTCCAAAGCCCATCAAATCGTTATAACCGGGATGTGCACCTATACCGACACCTTGTTCTTTGCACAGCTGAATAGTCTGTTCCATGACATTAAAATCACCTGCATGCATCCCGCATGCGACATTCGCTGAAGTAATAAGCGGGATGATCGCCGCATCATTACCAATCTTGTAATTACCAAAACTTTCTCCTAGATCTGCATTTAAATCAATTTTCATCAGTTATCCCTCCAGGAAGTGGTTCTTCTCAAGAAACTTAATATCGAGCGTGTTGGCAACATAGTTCGGATGCTGAATGATGCGATACTGGAAATCCAGGTTTGTCGCAAAACCGTCAATAACTGTCTCATCCAGAATCGTCTGCATTTTCTGTATCGTCCGTTCACGTGTTAAATCAAACGTGATGATTTTTGCAATCATTGAATCATAATAAGGTGAGACCGTACAGTTCTCGTATAGGAATGTGTCGATTCTGACACCGGGTCCGCCAGGTAAGTGCAGACCTTGCACTTTACCTGGAGACGGTCTGAAGTTGTGGGCAGGATCTTCCGCATTAATCCGGCATTCCATTGCAAAACCGTGGATTTTAATATCTTCCTGCTTGAATGGGAAGTGATCATCCAGTGCAATATCGAGCTGCGCTTCTATAATATCGACACCTGTCACGCGTTCTGTCACAGTATGTTCCACCTGGACCCTTGTATTCATTTCCAGGAAATAATAGTCGTTGGTTTCTTCTACGTAAAGAAATTCAAGCGTACCCGCACCGCGGTAATTGATGTTCTTTGCCGCGCTGACTGCGTCGCTCGTCATCTTCTCACGTATGTCTGCCGGCACGATAACAGCCGGAGCTTCTTCAATCAGTTTCTGGTTATTACGCTGAATCGAGCAGTCACGGTCGTACAGATGAATAGCGTCTCCTTTACCATCACCCAGCACCTGCACTTCGATATGACGTGCTGTTTTAATGAACTTCTCAATATAGACTCTGTCATCTCCAAAAGCTTTCAGTGCTTCGTTCTTAGCAGAATGATAAAGTTTTTCGACATCAGCCATATCATTGACGATACGCATGCCTTTACCCCCGCCCCCTGCGACTGCTTTAACTACAAGCGGTACACCGACTGTCTCAGCCATTTTGATTGCTTCTTCTACTGTCGGAATGACATCTTTAGAGCCGGGTATGACAGGGACACCTGCAGCAATCATCGTTTTTCTTGCTTCTGCCTTATCTCCCATCTTATCAATCGTTTCAGGTGTAGGACCGATGAAAATAATATCATGCTCCGCACATGCTCTCGCAAATTTTGAGTTTTCAGCGAGGAAACCATAACCCGGATGGATGGCGTCTGCATTTGAAACGATTGCTGCGGAGATGATCTGATTCATATTCAGATAACTTTTCTGAGCTTGTGCCGGACCGATGCAGTATGCTTCATCCGCCAGTGCTACGTGAAGCGAATCCTTATCAGAAGTAGAATAGACAGCAACGGTCTGAATACCGAGCTTTTTACATGTTCTGATAATACGGATCGCAATTTCTCCTCTGTTGGCAATCAATACTTTTTTCATTGTGACACCCCTAAACTTCTTTAATTTTGACTAACGGCTCGTCATAGCTGACTGCTGTACCACTTTCCACTAAGATTTCCTCAATTGTTCCTGATACTTCAGCCTGGATATCATTCATGACTTTCATCGCTTCAATAATCCCGATACGGTCGCCTTTTTCGACTTTCTGACCGACTTTCACGAGTGGTTCAGTGCTATCTTCATTTTCAGTATTATAGTAAGTACCGACTAGCTGTGATTTCTGAGTATAGCCTTCAGAAGTCACTTTTGCTTCATTCTGTACAGGTACCTGATTTTGTACAACTGGAGCTGCACTTGATTCCGGCACTGCTTTTTCGATATGATATTCTGTTTCTTTATCTTTATATGAAATGACTTTTAACTGATTATCATTCATCAGCTGGATTAATGTTTCTAAGTTTTCTGTATTCATATTATTTCACCCTTTTAATTAATTGTTGGATCTTGCTACCTGATGAACGTCCTTTATACGCCAGCACATTAATATCTTCAATATATTTCAGCATCTTCTTTTTCTCTTGAATCGCTTCTTCTAAGGTCCCCGGCACGAGATGAATCTCTTCACCTGGTTTCTTCTGTACAAGTTTCACCAGGTCATAGAAATAGACCGTTCCTACTTTAGCGTAACCACCGACTGTCTGACGGTCGCTCAGCAGCACAATCGGTTGACCTGACGCTGACACCTGTATAGAACCCAGCTGTACCGGTTCAGAGATAATATCGTAGTTCTCTGCCTTGATTGTATCGCCTTCCAGCCTGATACCCATACGGTCAGACATGTTCGAAACTGTATAAGATTTCAATTTGAATTTTTCGAACCGTTCAAACTGCCGCCCCGGAATAAAACGGATTTTATTATCATCGAATGCCGGTGTATAAATAGTCTTTTCAGGTACTTTTTCTGAATTTGAAAAGACGAGCTCATCTCCCGCTTTCAGCGCTCGGCCTTCTACACCGCCGAGTTTAATCTTAGTGTGCGTCGCATAGCTATCATAGATAGGTTCTATATCAAACCCGTTTCTAACTGTCAGATAAGTGCGCATGCCGTTCACTGCAGCTCCAAATGCCAGCTGATCATTCATCTTGGCATAATGGATGGTATTATGCTTCACTGGTTTACCATTTAGCGTCGCCTGCATATCTGCACCTGTAATAATAAACGCATTACCGCGTCCAAATTCGAACGTCCCACCCTGCATCGTCATTTCAAGACTGACAGGACGCTCATTACCAAGCAACTGATTGCCGACCATAAAGCTGAAATAATCCATTGCGCCGCTTGGGCTTAAGCCAATATGCTGAACTCCTTGACGACCTGCATCCTGCAGCGTCGTAAACAGACCAGGCTTTATCACTTTTAAACTCATGCTTCAACCTCCTTTACTTCGATTTTGTACTCGGCATCTTGCTCTATTGCCGTATATTCTTCTTTGCTGATTGCTTTAAACTGAATATAGTCCCCCGCTTCATAAAAAACAGCAGGTGTACGATCTGCATCAAATAAAGTGACAGGTGTCCGGCCGATAATATTCCAGCCACCTGGTGATGCAAGAGGATACATGCCTGTCTGTTCATTGGCGATACCCACAGAGCCTGCTGGTATTTCTTTACGAGGTGTCTCTTTTCTCGGCTTAGCGATGGACGCATCCAGTCCGCCGAGGAATGGAAACCCTGGCATAAAACCTAACATGTAGATCAGATATCGTCTGGAAGTATGACGTTCAACCACTTCCTGCGGCGTCAGCCCACAGTACTCTGCCAGTTCATCCATATCCAGTCCATAGTCATAACAAACAGGAATCGTATAGACTTTCGCCGTTCGCTTCATCTGACTATTGATATCCAGACTTTTAATTTTCTCAACCAGGACATCATGCGTGATTGAATCATTAAAATAAATGACAAGCGTATGATAAGAAGCAATGATTTCTTCAATTCCATCCACTTGCTGTGTTTCAAATGCGTGTTTTAATGCCAGCACCTGTTGATTCACTTGCTCGCTGATTGTCTCTTCAAACACACATGCAATCGCATTTTCATTAATATATTTAATGTCCATATATGAAACCCCTTTCAACTACCATATAAATTTTAACATACTATTCAGATAATTCTCTATGTTTTTTTGCTGCATTAAATGGATGAAGTAACAATTAAAAAAATCACCGTCATTTTGACGGTGATTGAAAACTATCTTTTTTTCTTTTTCGCTTTAACTTGTGTGTTTCTCACTACTTTTTCCTGGTTCTCTTCATGCGCATCGATAAGAGGTTTCATTTCTTCATGAACTTTCTGTTTGTAGAACTTATTCCCTAACCATGTTTGCAGGACAAGGAATGCCCCACCGACTGCCCAGTATAATGGGAGTGCTGCTGGAGAGATGTAAGACATCCAGATGATCATAATCGGTGAAATGAACATCATCATACGCATTTGTGCTTTCTGCTCATCAGGAATATTCTGCATAGAGACAAAGGCCTGAGCCGCATAGACAATACCTGCGATAATAGTCATTAAAATATCCGGCTCTGTCAGTTTAAACCATAAGAAGTCAGGATACTGCGTAATTCCGCCACCTGATGGATATTTAAGAACATAGAAGAGACCTGTAACAATCGGCAGCTGAATTAACAGAGGCAGACAACCCATATTAAGTGGATTGATGTTATTGTCTTTATACAGTGCCATCATTTCCTGATTGGCAGCCATTTTCTCTTCTTGTGTACGTGCATGTTTTGATTTTTCCTGTATCGCTTTTAACTGCGGCTGAATCAGGTTCATTTTTTCTTTCATGACACTCTGGTTCTTATAAGTACGCATCATGAACGGGAACAATGCAAGACGCACAATTAACGTAATCGCGATAATCGCAAGACCATAGTTATGACCCATATTGGCACCCAGCCAGTGAATCAGTAAATCCAGTGGATGTACAAACGTATCATAAAAGAAGCCTGTACGATTAGACTCTTTGGAATAATCACAGCCCGCTAAAAATATAATAATACCGAACAATAATGGCATCAATGCCTTTTTCTTCATTTCTTCACCTCATAGTATTCTTCACATAGAGGTTATTTTAACACATTTTATGTGCTGATTAAACTAGGGAACTCGTTTATTTGTAATAATCCAGATAATTCTTCACATCTTGTTCAATGTTAGAACTGGCAGTGATTGAAGAAATGGTCGAGATGCCGTCTGCGCCTGCTTTCAGTATCATCTCGCAGTTACGATTTGTAATACCGCCAATCGCGACAATCGGAATCTGTTCATCGTAGAGACGCATCTTACGAATCAGTTCGATGCCGCCGGGACGTTTCGCATCATTTTTTGAACTTGTTTCATAGACAGGTCCCACACCGATATAATCCACATGCGCTAAGTCAGATTGATCGTATTCCTCAAAATTGCTGACAGAAAGCCCGATGATTTTATTCGGAAACTTTTCAATGATGTCTGCAATCTTGTCATCATCCTGACCCAGATGAATACCATCTGCATCAACATCAAGCGCCAGCTGCCAGTCATCATTGATAATAAAAGGTACGCTGTATGCCGCACACAGCGCTTTTAATTTGAGTGCCATCTGTTTTTTTTCTTCCCCAGCTAATGCGCCTGTCCCTTTTTCTCTGAATTGAAACAAAGTGATGCCTGCTTTTAAGGCTTCTTCAAGAACCGTTTCAATATCTTCAGTATTATTGGTACCGCAAATAAAATATAGTTGTAACATCTCACGCTTAAATTCCAATTAGCTCACTTCTTCCACTCGCATATTCTCTGCTACGTCATTTTCATCTATGCTGTTCAACATATCCAGCAGATTGATCTGAAAATGGCCCGGCAAAGTGCCATTATCAAGTGATTCAGCACGCTCAGCTGCAACATTGTAATAAGAGACAGCTTCGACTAAATCATCTAATGTCGGTTCAACCTCATTATATATAAAAGCGGATACAATTGCCCCTAATAAACATCCTCCGCCCGTGACTTTAGTCAGCATCTCCGTGCCGTTCGACAGCTTTTTCACCTTGCCCTGTGCATAAACAGCATCCTGCGCGCCTGTCACGATTACCGCAGTCTCCAGCTGCCCACCTGCTGCCTGTGCGATTGCGACTGTATCAAGTGATAAGTCACTATCCGTCCCTTTCATTGTCGCCTCTTCAATCAGCCCTTTTAGCTCTGACGCATTGCCTCGGATGACACTGATATCATAGTTCTCGATAAGTTTCAGACAGAAATTTTTTCTAAATGCTGTCGCGCTGCAGGCAACTGGATCCAGAACGACTGGAACGCCAAACTTATTTGCTGCTTCTGCCGCTTTTTCCATGGAAGGCATACTTTCTTTAGTCAGTGAGCCGATATTGATAAGGACTGCCCCTGCATGCTTAATAAAATCTTCCAGCTCTTCGACTTCCGTCGCCATAGCCGGACTCGCACCAAGCGCCAGTAGACCATTAGCAGTGAAGTTCTTGACGACATCATTCGTCAGGCAGATGATAAGGGGATTATTTTGTCTGATTTGATTGAGTCTCATATTCTTCCTCCTGATAGCTGAAATGATTGACCGGTCCATTACCGTGGCCGAGCCCCGGGTTGTTAAGAATCGCGCTCGTGATATAGGCTTTAGCCGTTCTGACACTGTCTTCTATAGAGCGGCCTTTCGCAAGTTCCGCTGTAATGACAGCGCTGAACGTGCAGCCCGTGCCGTGTGTATGATGAGTCGCGATTCTTTTGGCTGGCAGCTCAGTGACACCCTTTTTGGTAAAAAGATAATCAATGGCATCGCCCTCCATATGTCCCCCTTTTACGATGACAGACTGACTACCGATTTCATTCAGAAAGATGTGACCGGCGCGGTCGATATCACTTCTCGTTTCGACCTTCATATTCAAAATACGTTCCAGTTCCGGCAAGTTTGGTGTAGCTACTGTTGCGAGATCCAGCAGTTTATAGCGTACCGCGTTCTTTCCTGCATCATCCAGCAGATCGTCACCGCTTTTTGCAACCATGACCGGATCAATGACATAAGGAATACGGTGCTTCTCGATATAAGGTCTTACGACATCCATGACTTCACTTGATGCAAGCATGCCTGTTTTAACAGCGTCCGGCACAATATCACTATAGATGCTCTCAAGCTGAGCTTCCAGAACATGCACCGGCTGGTCAAAGACCTGCTGTACGCCGCGCGTATTCTGAGCGACGATACTGGTAATGGCGCTCATCCCGTAAACACCTCTTGACTGAAAGACTTTAACATCAACAATTGTACCGGCACCGCCAGTCGGATCTGTTCCTGCAATAGAGAGTGCTGTTTTAAACATTCCATTTCTCCTGATGATATGACATCGCGAAAAATCTTCTTTCGTGAACACAGCTTTCAAGGAAATTACGTCTTAAAATAGCTTTATTCTGCTCGGTCGTTGTTTCAGCAAAACGATTGACCCAGCGGTTCAGATGACCCATCAACTCATCCATATTCACCGCATAGAAATCCACCCAGTCTTTTAAAGGATTACCTATTAAATCATGATTTTCTTTTATTTTTAAAGCCAGCTGTTGGTAAACATAAGGACAAGGGGCCATCGCACAGATGGTGAAACTTGCATCATCATATTTAAAAGCATTGTAGTACATATGTTTGATATAGTGATCGCTCGCCGGATACCACTCGCCGCCTTCGATAATCGATACATAGTCCTCCCCGACATAATCTGCCATCGTATAATGGGCAGTCACTTCGCCGTTGACGACAAAGTCAATCTGCTCGAGCAGAAAACGTATATCTTCTTTATCATCTAATTTCGCAATTAAGAGACTATAGATTTTAGCAAATTCATTTAAATAGAGGTGATCTGCTTTCAAATAATGACGAATCGCATCCTTCGAAATATCCCCGTTGATGATACCTTTTATAAAAGGATCATGATAAATGGCATCAATAATAGGCGCCGCTTCCTGTTGTAGTTCATCTGTAAACATAGTGATTCCTCCTTCAAAATAAAAAAGACCTATTTCTGCAGAAAAAGGTCTTTAAGCACGACCGCTTTCCTACGCTAGCATTATCTAGATCAGGTAAAGGGTTTGACATCGTCATCTCAGCCATCAGGCACCCCTAGCAGTAATAGATATATTGTTATGTTAAGCATATAGAACTCAAGGTTTGAATGCAAATAAAAAAAGACTATCCGCAGATAGTCTTGAATGATTAGTAAGCTGTGCTCCAGTGCTGTGCACCGTATTGTGTATAAAGGATGCGAGCACGTTTCCATTGTTCTTCAACAGAAGCATTAGCCGGGTTACCTGTGCCGCCGACAGCAGCCCAAGTTGTTGGTGAAAACTGGAATAAACCGTAGTAACCAGCTGGGTTGACCGCACGTGGGTTACCGCCTGATTCACGTTGCATAATTAATTTTAAATGAGCATCTACGCTTGAATTTGTAGCGTATGAAGCAGCTGAAGTTTGAGTTGTCGCTGCTTTAGGCGCTTGATATGCTGGAGCTTGTTGAGCTGGTGCCTGATATGTTTTCACTGGTGCTGCCTGCTGTACTGGCGCCTGGTATGTTTTTACTGGTGCCGCCTGCTGTGCTGGTGCCTGATATGTTTTTACTGGTGCCGCCTGCTGTACTGGCGCCTGGTATGTTTTTACTGGTGCTGCTTGTTGACCACCCACTACTAGAGTTTTACCTGCAATGATTAAATCAGATGATAAGTTATTCCAGGCTTTAAGATCTGCTACTGTTACATTGAACTGAGCAGCGATTTTCCCTAAAGTATCGCCTGCAACAATATTATAGACTATTGTATCATGATTTTCCGCTTTAACAGCTTTTTCATTAATTTTTAAAACTTGTTTCGGTAAGATCAGATTAGAAGTTAAACCATTTTCAGCTTTAAGATTTGCAACTGAAGTACCATATTGCTGTGAAATCGCCCAAAGTGTATCTCCAGATTTAACTGTGTACTCTGCTGCATTTGCTGTTGCTACGAAAGATCCTGCTACCGCTACTGCAGTCGATGCCGCCAATACTTTTTTCATAAATGTTTTCCTCCTAGGGATGGTCTTTTTTCATTAATAACAATATATCAGAATAAAATATTTCATAGGTTACAGATATATATAAAATAAAAGCGTAATATTACGCTATCGTTACAAAAAGTTATGATTGGATTCTTTTTATAAAAAAAGAAATTAACTCAGAGGGTTAATTTCAGTTCTCATTCACTTGAAGTGTGCGACCTTCAGTCAACTTTTGTTCTTCTGTTATATGATTTAAATGATGGATCTGTTTAACTGATACATCACACTTGTCGGCTATTTCTGGTATTGTATCGCCCTTAATCACTTTGTATTTTCCATTTACAAGGACTTCTACTTTCGGATTAGGTGTAATTAGAGTGGTATCAACCGCGTTGATTTTTTCTATGTTCTCAATCGTTCTATCATATTTATCTGTAATTGACCAAACCGATTCATCCATCTGCAAATTTTGCATTTTTGCTTCAGCATTCGTTGTTGCTACAATGCCAGACAAAATGACAGCACCGACAATGACTGATAATCTATTCATTTCTGTGTTGTCTCCCGTCTTTGTTTAATCTTGATATTACTTTAGCACGCTTTATGATTTCTATGGTTACAGAAAAATGATAAGTCGGCTCTTTAAATTACGTTAGCATTACAAAATGATATCAAAATAAAAAACCCTTCCAGACAGCACGTTTGAAAGGGCGAGTGGGGTGTGAGTAAGAAGGATGTCTTATGAGAGTACAGCTGCTTCCTTTGTTTCGTCTTCAGCTTTTTCCTGTGGCGTATCATTCGTTAATGTATCAAGTGATTTCAGTAACTCATGACTTTCATCATCAGTAATGACTTTAACTGGTTCGGTCTCGATGGGTGCTGTATTCTGATCAGCAATTATCTGTTTTACTAATTTTTCTTTAGCCAGCAGAATCGTATGTGTTTTTTCGGCATCTGATAGTTCACTCCAGATTTCATCAGGTGTCTGAGGGAGTATATCACCTGTTTTAATGGCACCAAAATTAGGCAGAAACTTGATGCTTTCAATCAGAATTTCTGTAAAATACTGTGGTTTATCTTCTCCTGGTTTCTGGTAACGGTTGCTGTGGATCTGACCCGTCACACAAACTGTTGAGCCTTTACGACAATATTGTAATATATTCGCCGCTGTTTTGTTGAAAGCTTTACAGTGCAGGAAATCTACTGTCTGAGCTTGCTCATCGCGAGGTTTATACCCACGTTCAATCGCAATAGGGAATGTGACGCACTGTACGCTATTTTTACTGGAATGTTGGTTGGTTTTAGGCGCATTCGCCAGACGTCCAACGAGCACAACTTTATTGATCATGTGTCACCTCCTTTCTAAACTCACTATAACCTGACTGAAATAAATTGAAAAATCACCGTTTTTATTTTTCTGCGGCTCAGGTAGTGCAGATTCTGATAAATTACTTGTATTTGATAAAAAACTGCGACTTATTACTGACATTTCAGGAAAATCGATAACTTTTTGAATTAAATTCAGGCAAACTATATAATGAATGAAAGGAGGATGGATCCATGAAAACATTTAAAGCACTCAGGTTTCAGATTGTAGAAAATGAGACCACACATGAGTTCACCGTACATGATGGAGTCATCATTAATAAGGAGAACAGTGGTACAGGCTGGCTGCTGGAAATCCTGATTGATCGTATACATAAAGAAACAATGGAAGCCTATCAGCAAAACCACACCGTGCTGGACACAAGAGTTGTCATCACGCGCGCCTCCAATGATCCAGCCTTGTTTGAAGCAACTATTAAAAATATCAAAGAATTAAATGACCATATTTCTGTTATTTTTGAATGTCATATTTATACACCAAGACAGGCTTATGCAGAGCAGCTGCTTGAGCAACTTGTTGAAGATGAGTTAACAGGTGATGAATTGATCAGCACATTTAATCGCATGATGGTCTCTAAACCTATTTTAAGAGAAAAAGACTGAATAAAATCTCACTTTAAACAAAAGCCCCCTGTCACACTTTAAGATGTGACAAGGGGTTTCATTATTCTTTAGCATCTGTTAATGCAAATGTAATTTCACAGCTGCAGGCTACTGCGCCGTCTACTGTTGCTGTTGCAGTTCCTTTACCGATAGGCCCTTTAATTTTAGAGATCTCTACTTCTAATCTCAACGTATCACCAGGCGTCACCTGTTTTTTAAAACGGCATTTATCAATTCCTGCAAATAAAGCGATTTTTCCTTTGTTTGCTTCCATATCAAGCATCGCAACTGCACCTACTTGTGCCAGTGCTTCAACAATCAGAACCCCGGGCATGACAGCATAGTCCGGGAAATGCCCTTGAAAGAAAGGTTCATTGCCACTCACTTGCTTGATGCCCACACAGCGTTTACCTTCTTCCAGCTCAACAACTCGGTCAATCAGCAGAAATGGATAACGATGCGGAATAATTTTCTTGATTTCATCAAAAGTCAGAATAGTTTCCATCTAATTTAAGCTCCCAGTCAATTCGAAAATATGTGTCCATGTATTTGGATTAAAGATGCCAAACGGTGAATGAAGAACACCGTAACCCATCATCAGTCCAACTAAAAATAAGATGAGTGCCAGTACAAGTATAATTACAATCGTCACAAACATCGGTATTTTGCGGTGAACGACTTCATTACCTGAATAATTAGCCATTTTTTTACCTCACTTCTACTTTATCTTCTTCCGTTCGCTCAATATCTGCTCCTAATTGCTTGAGTTTGCCATGGAAGTTAACGTACCCACGGTCAAGGTGCTTCAGTTCAGTCACACGTGTATAACCTTCTGCGACCAGTCCTGCAAGAATCAGTGAAGCAGCTGCTCTTAAATCTGTTGATTTCACTGATGCACCGTGCAGCTCACTCTTACGAATAAAAGCAGTACGGTCGCTGACTCTGACATTTCCGTTCATCTTCATAAATTCATCGATATGCATAAAACGATTCTCAAATACGGTTTCTGTCATACGACTTTCAGTCTCTGCCGTCATCATCAGGGCTGTCATCTGTGCCTGAATATCTGTCGGGAATCCTGGATGCGGCATTGTTTTAACTTCGACGCCTTTAAGAGGCTTATTCACTGTTACGCGTAATCCTTGTGTTTCTTCTGAAATAGTGACGCCCATCTCCTGAAGCTTAGAAATAAGAGATGTCATATGTTCCGTGCGGGCACCTTCAATCAGAACGTCGCCTCGTGTAATCGCTGCTGCAATCATATAAGTACCTGCTTCGATACGGTCGGGAACAATCGTATGTGCAGTCCCAGTTAAACGTTCAACGCCTTCAATCGTTAACGTATCTGTACCGGCACCCGTAATACGTGCACCCATCGCATTTAAATAATCGACTAAGTCAACAATTTCAGGTTCTCTTGCAACGTTAGCGATGACAGTTGTTCCTTCAGCAAGTGTCGCTGCCATCACAATATTCTGAGTCGCGCCGACACTCGGGAAATCCAGATAAATGTTTGCGCCTTTCAGCCGACCCTCTACATGTCCGACTAAATAACCATTTTCCTGTTCAATTACGGCTCCTAATGCTGACAATCCTTTTAAATGCTGTTCAATAGGGCGTGATCCAATAGCACAGCCACCTGGTTGTGCAACTCGTGCATGACCTAATCTTGCAAGAAGAGGCCCCATCACCAATATACTCGCTCTCATTTTACTGACGTATTCATAACTTGCCGTTGATTCAAGTTCTGACGTTGCATCTACTTCATATGTATTTGCAGCTACTTGCTTCACGCTGACATTCAAACCGTCCAGTACATGACTGATTGTATTAACATCTGATAACTGAGGAACATTTGTAAAAGTACTTACGCCATTATCCGCTAATATAGATGCTGTTAAAATAGGTAGCACTGCATTCTTTGCACCTTCTACTTTAACTGTTCCTGACAGACGGTTTCCGCCCTTTACTAAAATCATATCCATTATTTTTCCTCCACCACTCAACTTCTATAACCTATACTATATCAAAAATATGTATGGAACAGTAAGTTTAATTACCGGGCTCTCTACATCCAGGTCATCTGCTGAGAAAAATAGATGATATCCATCATAAAGTCACTGACCAACTTTCCGAGCGCAAAACTAACAAAAACCAGAAGTAACTGTATCTGCTTTGTGTGATTGCCCTTAAACCATTGTTCTGTTCTCAATGATTTAAGTGCCCAAAAAGAGAGACATGTAAACACAACATGAAGAACCAGATGAATGAGTGCATATATACCTGTATCCATATTTTCCTCCTCAATTAAAAAAAGACTTAGCGCGTGCTAAGTCTTTTTGGGTTTTAACGATATTTGGCTACATCCAAACGATTGATGGCACGATGAAGTGCACGTTCAGCGCGGTGATAATCCACGCCTTCTTTTTTGTCATGCTCCAGACGCTCCTGGGCACGGCGTAAAGATTCCTGTGCACGGTCAATATTGATGGCATCTGATTGTTCAGCAGCCTGTACAAGCACTGTTACGCCTGTCGCACGGATTTCAGCAAAGCCTTCCGTTACAGCGATATAATGTACTTTTTTATCAACAGTCACACGTACTGCACCGATCTTGAGCGGGGCAACAGTCGGAATATGTCCGGCCATGATCCCCATCTCACCACCTTCAGTCTGTAGTACGACAAGTTCAGCCTGCTCAGTAGAATAAACTGAACCATTAGGAGTAACAATATTTAACGCTAACGTGTTCATATCTCATTCCTCCTAAATTAGACTTGTACACCCATACCTTTAGCTTGTTCAAGTACTGCTTCAATGCCACCGACTAAGCGGAATGCATCTTCAGGGATGTGGTCGTATTTACCTTCAAGAATTGCTTTGAAGTCCTGAACTGTCTGTGCAACTGGCACATAGGATCCTTTTTGACCTGTAAACTGTTCAGCTACGTGGAAGTTCTGTGATAAGAAGAACTGGATGCGACGTGCGCGGTTAACAGTCTTTTTATCATCATCAGATAACTCATCCATACCCAGGATGGCAATGATATCTTGTAATTCACGATATTTCTGAAGCGTTGCCTGTACACCACGAGCTACTGCATAATGCTCTTCACCTACTACAGAAGGTGTTAAAGCACGTGAAGTTGATGCAAGTGGATCTACGGCCGGGTAGATACCCATCTCTGTTAATTTACGTTCTAAGTTTGTTGTTGCATCTAAGTGAGCGAAAGCTGTCGCTGGCGCCGGGTCAGTATAGTCATCGGCTGGTACGAATACTGCCTGGATTGACGTTACAGAACCTACGTTAGTAGAAGTGATACGTTCCTGTAACTGACCCATCTCAGTTGCAAGTGTTGGCTGGTAACCAACGGCAGAAGGCATACGACCTAAGAGGGCTGATACCTCAGAACCTGCCTGAGTGAAACGGAAGATATTATCGATGAATAACAGTACGTCCTGACCTTGTTCGTCACGGAAGTATTCTGCCATTGTTAAACCTGATAAAGCGACACGCATACGCGCACCAGGTGGCTCGTTCATCTGTCCGAATACCATCGCTGTTTTCTTGATAACGCCTGAGTCACTCATTTCGTGGTATAAGTCATTACCTTCACGCGTACGTTCACCAACGCCTGCGAATACAGAGATACCACCGTGCTCCTGTGCGATATTGTTGATTAATTCCTGGATTAATACCGTTTTACCTACACCGGCACCACCGAAGAGACCGATTTTACCACCTTTGATGTATGGTGCTAATAAGTCGACAACTTTGATACCTGTCTCAAGGATTTCCACTTTCGTTGATAACTCTTCGAACTTTGGTGCAAGACGGTGAATTGGATCGCGCCGAGTACCTGCCGGTAACTCTTCTCCTAAATCAATTTTTTCACCGAGAACGTTGAATACACGTCCTAATGTTTCGTCTCCAACTGGAACAGAGATAGGTGATCCTGTATCTGTAACATCAGCACCACGTTGTACGCCGTCTGTAGAGCTCATTGCGATAGTACGAACTGCATCGTCACCTAAATGAAGGGCTACTTCCAGAGTTAACGTTGTAGTGCCGTTTTCACGCTGGATATCTAAAGTTAAAGCGTTATTAAGTTCTGGTAACTGACCATGTTCGAACTTAACATCGATAACTGGACCCATAACTTGAATTACGTGACCTACTGCCATTATTATTCCTCCCTAAAATTATTCGAGTGCCGCTGCGCCGCCGACAATCTCAGTAATCTGTTGTGTAATTGCCGCCTGACGAGCACGGTTATATTGTAATGATAAGTCATCTATCAGTTCTTTAGCATTATCTGTTGCATTCTTCATCGCTGTCATACGAGAAGCATGTTCACTAGCTTTAGCATCGAGTAAGGCTCCGTAAATCAAACTTTCTGCGTATTGAGGAAGAATGACATCTAAAATGGCTTCTTTGTCGGGTTCAAATTCATACATCGCAGTCGCTCGAGTCGCCTGAATATCACTCTGACTGACTGGTAAAATACGACGTTCCTGAACTTCCTGCTCCAGCACACTGATAAAATGGCTGAAGTGAAGGTAAAGCTCATCGAATTCACCCGCTTCGTAACGCTCAACTGCACTTTTAGTCATTGCATTGATCGCTTTGAATGAAGGTTGTTCTGGCAGTCCTACCATCTCATTGATGATATTATAGCCACGTGCCTTCAGGAAATCTCGGCCTACACGACCAATGACCAGAATGCCATACTGACTTGCATCATTGTTATGACGTTCTCTGATAATATTCGTCACATTCTTCAGCACACTTGCATTATAAGGACCTGCAAGACCTTTATCACTCGTTACAACGAGATAACCAGTTTTCTTGACGGGACGTTTTACAAGCATAGGATGTGAACTATCATTACCACCGATTGCTGAGATTGTTTCCTGCATCTTGTCCATATATGGATAGAAGCTTTTCGCATTTTCTTCAGCACGTCGTAGTTTAGAGTTAGATACCATGTGCATGGCTTTCGTAATCTGACTCGTTTTCTGTGTTGAAGTAATACGTGTTTTGATCTCTCTAAGTGAACTCATTTTGTCACCACCTTATTTACTTATCATTCTCTGTTAGACTGAAGGATTGAAGATTTTCTTGAAAGCATTGATTGCATCAACGAATTTCTCGTCTGCCGGTAAAGCTTTAGTTTCACGAATTTCCTGGTAAAGGTGTGATGCATTATTGCCCACCCATCCTAAGAATTCATCTTCAAAACGAGTGATGTCCTGTACAGGAATGTCATCAAGGTGACCTTTAGTTAATGCATAAAGAATCGTAACCTGCTTTTCAACAGTAAGAGGTTTATTTTCATCTTGTTTCAGTACTTCTACTGTACGTTTACCACGCTCTAACTTCGCTTTAGTTGCTGGATCTAAGTCAGAACCGAACTGTGCGAATGATTCAAGCTCACGGTATGATGCTAAGTCAAGACGAAGTGTACCCGCTACTTTTTTCATCGCTTTGATCTGTGCTGAACCACCTACACGTGATACAGATAAACCGGCGTTGATCGCTGGACGTACACCTGAGAAGAATAAATCAGACTGTAAGAAAATCTGACCATCTGTAATAGAGATAACGTTAGTCGGAACGTAAGCTGAGATATCCCCTGCCTGCGTTTCAACGAATGGAAGCGCTGTGATAGATCCGCCACCTAAGTCATCGTTTAGTTTCGCTGCACGCTCAAGTAAACGACTATGTAAGTAGAAGACATCCCCTGGGTAAGCTTCACGACCTGGCGGACGACGAAGTAATAATGATAACTCACGGTAAGCTGCTGCTTGTTTAGTTAAATCATCATAAACGATTAAAACATGTTTACCATTGAACATGAATTCTTCTGCCATTGCGACACCTGAGTAAGGCGCAAGGTAAAGAAGTGGTGCTGGTTGTGATGCAGAAGCAGATACGACGATAGTGTAATCTAACGCACCGTGTTGACGTAAAGTTTCAACCGCTGTACGCACTGTTGATTCTTTTTGTCCGATTGCAACGTATACACAGATCATATCTTCATTTTTTTGGTTAAGAATCGTATCAATAGCAACCGTTGTTTTACCTGTCTGACGGTCACCGATGATTAACTCACGCTGACCACGACCGATAGGTACAAGTGCGTCAATCGCTTTAATACCTGTCTGAAGCGGCTCGTCTACTGATTTACGGTCCATAACGCCTGTTGCTGGAGATTCGATAGGACGTGTTTTAGTTGTGTTGAGCGGGCCTCTGCCATCGATTGGCTGACCAAGTGGGTCAACAACACGACCAATCAGTTCTTCACCTACAGGTACTGACATGATGCGACCTGTACGTTTCACTTCGTCTCCTTCTTTAATCTCTGTATAAGGTCCTAAAATAACGATACCTACATTGTTTTCTTCTAAGTTCTGTGCAAGACCTAACACGCCGTTATGAAATTCAACAAGTTCCCCTGCCATAACGTTGTTAAGACCGTGAACTAAAGCGATACCGTCACCGACCTGAATTACTGTACCGACATCTGTTACTGTCACACCAGATTCATAGTTTGCAATCTGTGACTTTAACAGTGCACTGATTTCTTCAGCTTTGATGGCCATCTATGTCACTCCTTAATGATTATTGTTGTTGAACTGCTTTTGAGATTTCTTTAAGACTATTCTGAACTGAACCATCATAAACTGTTGTACCGATTGTCGTTCTGATACCGCCAATCAAATCTTTGTTAATGATATTTTCAATCAGTAATCTTTTATAGCCTGTACGCTTGATGAAAGCTTTACCGATGTCGTTGATCTCCTCATCAGAGAGTGCATAGACAGATTCTACTTTCATGTACTGTTGTTCATTCGCTTCATTATAAAAATGTTCATACTCTGCACTGATTGCTGGAATCAGTTCTAAATGCTTACGTTCAGCGAGAATCTTAAGTAAATTCATCAGCGGCTGATTGACACCTTTGAACGTCTTTTCAACAAATTCGATGCGAGATTGTTTGGATACTTGTGGATCTTCAGCGAAACGATGGAAAGACTGGTCAGCTGATACGACTGTCTTTAAAGTATCAAGATCTTTCTTGATGCTGTCCGATACCCCTTGCTCGTGTCCGACTTCGAATAGACTTTCGGCATATTTCTTCGCGATAATCATTATTTATCGCCTGCCTCTTGAATATACTGACTCACAAGTTGTTTTTGATCTTGTTCGTTAATTTCTTTGTTGATGACTTTAGATGCAATCAGAACAGAAAGTTCAGCAACGCGGTCATTGATGTCCGCAATTGCACGTTTCTTTTCGTTCTCGATTTCAACTTGTGCATCTTCAACTAATTTGTTTGCTCTTGCATTCGCTGTATGAAGAATTTCTTCATGTTCACGTTTCGCTTGTACTTTTGCATTTTCAAGGATTGATTGCACTTCTCCTTGGGTACGAGTAAGTAAAGCTCTATTTTCTTCAGCATAACGTCTTGCTTCTTCGTTCTGAGCTGCTGCGTTATCGATGTCAGAATTAATCGCCTGCTGACGCTCATCCATAATATTTTTAAGCGGACCCCATGCGAATTTACGCAGTAATGCGAGTAAAATAATGAATGTCAGAAGTGTTGCAAAGATAGTCCCCCATTGAACACCGTCAACATGTTCAGTTGCTCCTAAAATAAAGAAATCCAATATTAACGCTCCTTTCGCCACAGTTAAAGTCATAAATGAATGGCGAAATCATAAAGACTTCGCCTTAACGAGTGATATTATAATTAGCGGTTCATTACCATGAATGCTACTACTACTGCGATGATAGGAAGGGCTTCGACTAAACCTACACCGATGAACATGATTGTCATTAATGGACCACGTGCTTCAGGCTGACGAGCAACCCCTTCAACTGTACGAGAAACAATAAGACCGTTACCGATACCTGCGCCAAGTGCTGCTAAACCAATTGCGATTGCTGCTGCTAATAAATTCATTAATAATTTCCTCCTAAGAAATATAATTGTTTTTTTATTTTATATTAATGGTCTTCAGACACTTTATGTGACATGTAAACCATTGATAACATAACAAAGATGTACGCTTGAATTGCACCTACGAAAATTGAGAAACCTTGCCAGATGATAAGCGGGATTGCTGCACCGAACCAGCCGAGCATTCCAGCGCCGCCGATACCTGCAAGCAAGCCGAGTAAAACTTCTCCGGCAAAGATGTTACCGTATAGACGAAGACCAAGTGTCAGAGTGGATGAAAACTCCTCGATGATCTTGAACGGTACCATAAACCATACTGGTTGAGCGAAACTCTTGAAATAATTGCCCGCACCGCGCATCTTAATACCATAGAAGTGTGTCAGTACAACCATTAAAGTTGAAAGCGTCAGCGTCACTGTAGCGTCTGCTGTCGGCGATTTCCACCATAATGTGTGTCCAGTCACAATCGCAAATGGTAAACCAAGCATGTTAGCAACAAAGATGAAAAGTAATAAAGTGACAGCTAAAAAGTGAAAGCGTGCCCCTCTCCCCCAGTCCATATTGCTGTTGATGATTCCGCGCGTGAAGTCGAAAATCCATTCAATAAAGTTTTGAGCACTCGATGGTCTGTGACTTAAATTGCGAGTGCAGAGAATCGCAATCAGAAGGACGATAACCGCTGTAATAACCAGCATCATAATCGAGCTTAGATTGAAGATGATATCGTGTCCCATGAAGTTCCAGATATAGAGTGGTGATGCGTGTTCCATTTCTTCACCTCTTCCTATTATTTATTATTGTTTCAGACTGATAAATGTATGTATGAGAATCATGACATACGTTAGAGTGAGGCCAAGCGCGATGCCATAGATGCTGATCGCTTCAGGAAATCTCACCCAGAAGAGGCAGGCCATCGTCGCAATGAGAAAACGAATACCCATACCACTAGAGATGTACAGCGACTCACTATTGATCGCGCGATACAGATAGTGATGCCATACAAAAGCACTGATTGCCGAAGCAATCGTACCGATGATTAATCCTAACGCGAAGCTACTTCCTGTAATAAGATAGGCAACAAGAAGTATGAGGATTAGATAGAGAAAAAACTGCAGATAACGCTTAAAAAAGATTTTGAAACTTGACATATAATATGTCTCCTTCGAACGCAATGAAAACCGTTACATTCCAAGGTTTATGATAATATAGCCCTAAATGTGTGTCAATGCCATGCCAAAAACTCAAAAAATAAAGTTTAACAAAATGTTCACATTTCAGACACATTTATTCTTTTTATTTTCGCGTTATCATTGCTTGCTGTTTTTATTTATCTGAAACCTTGAATGGAGTTGGTTTCTCCTCTGTCAAGCCGAAATAATGCTTAATATGCGCACAGATTCTCTCAGAAGTATGACCATCACCATAAGGATTGCTGGCCTGACTCATGGCATTATAGATCGATTCATCTGTCAGCAGTTCTTTAGTCAAACGGTAAATGTCTTCTTCTTCAATACCCGCAAGTTTAAGCGTCCCTGCTTTTACTCCTTCCGGACGTTCTGTTGTGTCACGTAGAACGATAACGGGTTTACCGAGTGATGGCGCTTCTTCCTGGACACCACCTGAATCTGTAAGGATAAAATGGCTTCTTGCCGCAAAGTTATGGAAATCAATAACATCCAGCGGCTCAATCAGTTTGATGCGATCATGGTCAGCCAGGTACTGTGCAGCGATTTCACGTACTTTCGGATTTTTGTGCATCGGATAGACTACTGTCACATCTTCATGTTCATCAATGATTCGTTTGATAGCTTTGAAGATGTTATGCATCGGTTCGCCGATATTCTCACGACGATGAGCAGTCAGTAAAATAATTTTTTTGTCTGCATATGCATCAATGATTTCACTATGGTAATCATCCTGTACAGTCGTTGATAATGCATCGATTGCTGTGTTGCCTGTTACGACAATTGCGTCTTCCGGTTTATTTTCACGGCGAAGGTTCTCAGCCGCTTCATCTGTCGGTGCAAAGTGAAGATCTGCAAGAACACCCGTCATCTGTCTGTTCATTTCTTCTGGGAACGGAGAATATTTATTGAATGTACGAAGTCCTGCTTCTACGTGACCGATAGCGACTTCATTATAGAATGCTGCAAGACCTCCCGCAAAAGTCGTCGTCGTATCACCGTGAACAAGAATCATATCCGGCTTCGCTTCTTTAATGACGCCTTCAAGACCTGTCAGCACGCGCCCAGTTACTTCAGTCAGTGTCTGACCGGCTTTCATGATATTGAGATCGTAGTCAGGTGTGATATCAAAGATTTCAAGTACCTGATCAAGCATCTCTCTATGCTGTGCCGTTACAACAACAATCGGCTCCAGACCTTCTTCTTTCTTCAACTGTAAAACGAGAGGTGCCATCTTGATGGCTTCCGGCCTCGTCCCAAATACCGTCATAATCTTCTTCATTTTCTTCTCTCCTTATTTTGTACCGAATAAACGGTCGCCCGCATCGCCAAGTCCTGGCACGATATAACCATGATCATTCAACTTCTCATCCAGTCCGGCGATATAAATATCAACATCAGGATGGGCTTCTTTTAATAATTCTACACCTTCAGGCGCTGCAATCAGACACATAAAACGGATTTTAAGTGCACCGCGCTTCTTGAGCGAATTAATCGCTTCAATTGCTGATCCGCCTGTTGCAAGCATCGGATCGACAACGATAAAATCACGTTCTTCTATGTCCTGTGGTAATTTCGCAAAATATTCAACAGGTTGCAGTGTCTCTGGGTCACGATATAAACCAATATGGCCGACACGTGCAGCTGGAATTAATTTCAGCACGCCATCCGTCATACCCAGACCTGCTCTTAAGATGGGTACAACTGCAATTTTCTTACCTGCTAAGCGCTTAGCTGTCATCTTAGTGACAGGTGTCTGAATTTCGACATCCTGCAGTTCAAGGTCACGTGTGACTTCATAAGCCATCAGCATGCCGACTTCATCGACTAGCTCGCGGAATTCCTTCGTTCCTGTTTGTTCATCACGAATATAACTTAGTTTGTGTTGAATCAATGGGTGGTCAAATACATGTACTTTGCCCATTATTGCACCTCTCTTTTATTGGTATAAGGGAAATCTAGCAACGAGCGCACTGACGCGTTCTTTTGCTTTATCAAGTGTTTCCTGTTCTTCATGATTATGCAGTACATCTGCTATAATTTCAGCGACTTCTTTCATTTCCTCTTCTTTGAAACCACGTGTTGTAACAGCGGGTGTGCCAATACGAATGCCGCTTGTTACAAAAGGACTGTTTTCATCAAAAGGAATCGTATTTTTATTTGTGGTAATACCGACTTCATCAAGTGCTTTTTCCGCAACCTTGCCTGTCAGACCAAAAGTCGTGACATCTACTGCAAAGACGTGGTTATCCGTACCGCCTGATACGATGCGTAGTCCTTTTTCTTTTAATGCTTCGCTCAGTGCGACAGCATTTTTCAGAACCTGCTCCTGATATTCTTTAAATTCAGGCTGCAGCGCTTCACCGAATGCAACAGCTTTAGCAGCGATGACATGCATCAGTGGTCCACCTTGGATTCCTGGGAAAATCGCTTTATCGATCGCTTTAGCATATTCTTCTTTGCAGAGAATCATACCACCGCGTGGTCCACGGAGTGTTTTGTGTGTCGTTGTCGTCACAAAGTCTGCATGCGGTACTGGACTTGGATGAAGACCAACTGCAACGAGTCCTGCGATATGTGCCATATCTACCATGAGCTTGGCACCGATTTCGTCAGCGATTTCCTTAAATCGAGCAAAATCAATCTGACGTGAATAAGAAGAAGCCCCTGCTACAATCAGCTTCGGCTGATGTTCATGTGCCAGACGACGCACCTCATCATAATCAATCGTTTCTGATTCCTTATCCACTTCATAAGCCACGAACTTGTAATCGATACCGCTGAAATTCACTTTAGACCCATGTGTCAAGTGACCACCGTGAGACAGATCCATTCCTAGCACTGTATCCCCTACTTCCAGTGCCACACGGTAAACTGCCATATTAGCCTGAGAACCTGAATGCGGCTGAACATTCACATGCTCGGCTCCAAACAATTCTTTAGCGCGGTCTCTCGCCAGATTTTCCGCAATATCCACAAACTCACAGCCACCGTAATAGCGTTTCCCCGGATAGCCTTCAGCATATTTGTTGGTCAGAACTGAACCTTGTGCTTCCATCACCGCTTCAGATACAAAGTTCTCTGATGCGATTAACTCGATATTGCTGTTCTGCCTTGCTCGTTCTTTTTCAATTGCCGCGTAAAGCTCTGCATCCTGTTTCTTGATCATGATGAATCCCCCTTAGTTTAATTCGTACTGTGCTCTTGGTCCGCCGATCAGCTTCGGTCGATGAGTCGCTATTGTCACAACTGCTTCACCGACTTTTTTCGTGTTGACCCGTACCGGAATCTGCACATGTTTGATATGCATACCGATTAATGTCTGTCCGATATCAATACCGCAGTCTGCCTGAATATGTTCAACGACCACAGGTTCTGATAGATGGCGATAAGCGTATGCACTCATACTGCCGCCTGCTTTTCTGACAGGCACTACAGTTACAGTCTGCAGGCCCAGCTTATCAGCCAGCGTTTTTTCCAGCGTCAGTGCCCGGTTGATGTGTTCACAGCCCTGAAAAACGAACTGAACACCTGTTTTCTCAGCAATAGCCTTAAAGGCCTCAAAAAAGGTTTCTGCGACTTCATCAGAACTATGTGTACCGATTTTTTCACCGATGACTTCTGACGTAGAGCAGCCGATGACGCAGATCTCACCTTCTTTGAAGAAGTGAATGGCTTCCAGTTCTGCGAGCAGTGTCTTAATGTCTGCCATAAGCATCTTCCAGTGCTGTAATCTTATCGATTCTTGCCTGATGACGTCCGCCTTCAAATTCACCTTTCAGCCACGTCTCAACAATCAGGAGTGCAAGACCCTCTCCGATGACGCGCTGCCCCATAGCGAGCACGTTTGAATCATTATGCTGTCTAGTGACTTGTGCCGTAAAGACATCATGGACAAGTGCACAGCGGACACCTTTTACTTTATTGGCTGCTATAGACATCCCAATACCTGTCCCGCAGATCAGAATACCTCTGTCATACTCTCCAGACGTCACTGCTTCACTGACTGGACGCGCGTAATCCGGATAATCAACAGAATCAGGTGAATCCGTGCCAAAGTCCTTATATTCAATTCCTAATTCATCAAGATGGTTCTTGATGGCTTCTTTATGCTGATAGCCACCGTGGTCACTTGCAATCGCAACTTTCATTTTAAGACCTCCCTTACTCGAATAGGTTCATTATAGCTTATTTGTATTTTTTCCTCGAGTGTTTATTAAACAGGTGGCAACTTTTTAGCTAAATTGTCAATATGCTTTCTTAATTCTGTAAACACCTGTTCATAATGTGCAAAATGTCCCCCGTATGGATCGGCGATATCTCTCTGACTATCCGAGGCATATTCTGAAAGTGTATAGACATTCGCTGCCGGATAAAGAGACTGGATGTTCTTTTTATGCTGGCGTGACATCGTCAGAATCAAGTCTACTTCAGCATCCTCCTCAGTGAAAGCCATTGCTGGACCGACTGCTGGTAACTGGTGCCTGCTGATGAGTTCAGCTGAATACTCAGACACGGGCGCCCCCGGGAAAGCCGCCAGTCCTCTTGATTCAAAAAGATGTGACGGTATAGCTGACTGCGCAAGACTCTCAGCAAGTGGGCTACGGCATGTATTACCTGTACAGACAAAAATTATTTTCATCTTTTTCCTACTTTCCGGCTGATGCCTTATCTATTCTATTCATCAGTGCCTGGCTCGCTTCATCACGTTTAAAACCGCTGAGAATGATCTCTGTGATTTCTTTATTGTGATCGATCGCTCTCAGGACATCATAAAGATTTGCCGATGCACCTTTAATATCCTGTTCATCCTGACAGAGCGGATAGAAAGTGCCACCCGTCACAAGAAAGCGAATGCTTTCCGGCCCGACAACTGCAGTGTGACGGTCGACTTGAAGAGATGAGGATATACCACCATCTACCAACTGAATCGGGCTATTCGGCGCATAGTGACGATATTTCATGCCGGGTGCAATGGGAGCATCATCACTCGTGTAATCAGCCTCCGTCATGCAACCTGCTACCACTTCTTCCAGCATGGATGCTGTAATAGCACCTGGTCTTGCAATTCTAAATGGATAACTTGAACAATCAAGCACCGTACTTTCAATTCCGATGTGACTATCATCACCGCGAACTATACCATGTATACGGCCATTTAAGTCTTCATAGACATGTTCATAATTGGTAGGAGAAGGACGACCGCTTAAATTGGCGCTCGGTGCTGCGAGAGGCAGGCCGACGATTTCCAGTAACTGCAGTGCAGTTTTATCTTCCGGCATTCTAACAGCAACCGTCTCTTTTCCTGCAGTCACCTGTTCAGCGAGGCTATCTTTCTTGAGTGGCAGGATAAATGAAATAGGTCCCGGCCAGAAATAATCCATCAATTGCTGAGCTGCCGGATGAATATTTTCGATGAAGTCCATCTGTTTCTGCGAATAGATATGAACAATCAGTGGATTGTCACTGGGTCTGCCTTTGGCCACATAGACTTTTGAGACCGCTGCTGCACTTTTAGCGTTTGCTGCCAGCCCGTATACCGTTTCAGTCGGTATCGCGATAAGCTCATCTTCTTTAAAACCTGCTATAATTTCTGCTATTTGTGGATATGTGGATAAGTCATGCACATAGTTACGCACATCCCAAACGTATGTTTCCATCTCATAATCGCCTCCATTATCCCTAGTTTAGTATAAAATAAAAAGTTATGCACAAATCGTGGATAACTTTTACGTTTTGTGCATAACTTATTGACACCATTTGAACCAGATGATGCGGTCCAGCTGATTAATATCTTTTTCTATATGGACGTCGACATTCGGATAAAGCTGATTGATAGACTCTTTCAAGGCCAAGCCCTGTGCATGACCGATTTCAAACAATACATGGCCGCCTTCTTTCATAACCTCAGGTAAATCCTGAATCATGCGTTTATAAAGTGCCAGTCCATCGTCGTCAGCAAAGAGGGCAAGATGTGGATCAAAATCCAGTACAGAATCAGACATCAGCTCTTTTTCACTTTCAGCGATGTAAGGTGGATTTGAAACGAGTATATCCAGCTGGATACTTTCTGCTTTAATAGGGGCGAGCAGGTCACCTTCTAGAAATCGGACAGATGCCCCCAGCAATTCTGCATTTCGTTTCGCTACTTCAAGTGCTTCAGAACTGATATCCACTGCGTAGACTTCGTAATCAGACTCCAGAGCAAGTGTGATAGCGATACAACCGCTGCCAGTTCCAATATCAGCTACGACCGTTCCCGCATATTCAAGGGTTCGTTCAACGAGTTCCTCTGTTTCAGGACGCGGAATCAGCACATGTCCATTGACTTGAAAAGGTCGGCCGTAGAACACCTGAAAACCGGTTAAATGTCCCAGAGGCACGCCAGATGCCAGCAGCTCTACTTTAGAAACATAGAGCTGCTGCATCTCCTCAGTCAGCACGGGCTGATCCAGCATGATATCAAGCCTGGATAGTTCAAATAAATCCATCAGCAGCCAGTCCGCGCCGTTTACAGGGATATCCTGCACGCGTAACAGCTGACGTGCAGGTATCAGCAGTTCGCTCGGCTTAAAGGACACCTTCGTTCAACTCTTCAAGCTTAGATGTCTGCTCAGCAACTGTCAGTGCCTCGATGATTTCAAGTACTTTACCTTCAACGATCTGATCAAGCTTCTGAATCGTCAGACCGATGCGGTGATCAGTTACACGGTTCTGCGGATAGTTATAAGTACGAATACGCTCTGAACGGTCACCAGAACCGACAGCTGATTTACGCTGTTCTGCGTATTTTGCCTGTTCTTCCTGCAGCATCATGTCATAGACACGTGTTTTCAGAAGCTTCAGGGCTTTCTCACGGTTCTGAATCTGTGATTTCTCTGAAGAAGTTGCGACAATACCTGTCGGAATATGCGTGATACGTACAGCAGAGTCAGTCGTGTTGACGTGCTGACCGCCCGAACCACTTGAACGATACGTTTCAATTCTTAAATCTTCCTGCTTGATGTCAATTTCAACATCTTCTACTTCAGGCAGTACGGCTACCGTTGCAGTTGATGTATGAATACGTCCACCACTTTCAGTGGACGGGATACGCTGCACGCGGTGTGCACCGTTTTCGAATTTCAGCTTACTGAATGCCCCGTTACCGTTAATCATAAAGATAATCTCTTTATAACCCCCGTGGTCCGCTTCGCTTGCTTCCATAATATCGATCTTCCAGCCCTGCTCTTCAGCGAACTTAGAATACATACGGAACAGATCGCCGGCGAAAATAGCCGCTTCATCTCCACCCGCTGCACCACGAATCTCCATGACAACGTTTTTATCGTCATTCGGATCTTTTGGAATCAATAAGAATTTCAGCTCTTCTTCTAGTGCTGGAATCTGCGGTTTCAGTTCTGCGATTTCTTCCTTAATCATTGCTTCTTCTTCTGCATCTTCAGCATCACCCATCATTTCGAGTGCTTCTTCCAGCTGCTGCTTTACTTCTTTATAATTGCGATAGACTTCTACTGTCTTTGATAAGTCTGACTGCTCTTTAGAATACTGACGCAGTTTATTTGGATCCGATACAACATCCGGATCACTCAGCAACTCATTCAGCTGCTCATAACGATCTTCAACGATTTCTAACTGATCTAACATATTAATCCTCCTCTGTACTTCTTACGATATGATGCGCCCGGCACCTTGGTTCGTAACTTTCATTTGCGCCAATCAGAATGAGCGGGTCATCAACACGTGCTGGTTTACCATCTATCAGACGCTGAGTACGTGATGCAGGCGAACCGCATACTGCACACACTGCCTGCAGCTTCGTGACGTGTTCACTGATGGCCATCAATTCTGGCACTGGATCAAAAGGCACTCCTTTAAAATCCATGTCCAGTCCTGCGACAATAACGCGATGTCCACGGTTTGCAAGTTCCGTCGCAATCTCAACTACGCCATTATCAAAAAACTGCACTTCATCTATCGCTACAATATCGATATCACTCGTCACATGGTCCAGTATAGCTGCTGAACCCGGCACATTGAACGCCTCTACTTTCGTGCCGTTATGCGAAACTACTTCATCATCGCTGTAACGGTTATCGATCTGCGGTTTAAAGACCATGACTTTCTGCTTTGCATAGAGTCCTCGTCTGATCCGTCTGATTAACTCTTCACTTTTGCCACTGAACATACTGCCGGCAATACATTCCACCCAGCCTGCGTGATAACTTTCATACATATGACCTGCCACCTTTTAACACATAATCGCTTCATTATATCATAAAATAAGACTTTTAAGCGCATAGCAAAAGGCGAATTTATGATACAAAAAAAGTTCCAGCATTCAGTTGAATGTGGAACTCGTAAGCTATTATTCGTTGCTTGATTTGAATCCGAATTTCTTGTTGAAACGCTCAACACGACCATCCGCAGATGCGAATTTCTGACGGCCAGTGTAGAATGGGTGAGAATCTGAAGAGATATCTAAACGGATAACTGGATATTCGTTACCGTCTTCCCATGTCATCGTTTCGTTTGAAGAACGAGTAGAACCGCTTAAGAATTTAAAATCTGTAGTAGAATCTAAGAAGATTACTTTACGGTATTCTGGATGAATGCCTTGTTTCATTATTTTTCAGCTCCTTTGCCCTGAACCATCTGGAACAGAGTTATTCGTGTTATACACGTCAATACTTACATATTATATAGGGTCTGACCTCAGAATGCAACCATTAAATAATCGGTTTGCCGCTCTTTGCACTCTCAGCCATACGCTCACCTAATTGGTTGAAGAAATCAGCATTATTGTCACTTTGCTTCAGTCGTCTTAGGAAGCGTTCAGTGAAGTCAGGTGCTTCAGTGAACAGGTTGCGCAGCTGCCAGACCATATCAAGTTCTTTCTTATCCAGCAGGAGTTCCTCTTTACGCGTTGAGCTCCGGCGGATATCTATCGCAGGATAGACACGCTTTTCAGCTAATTTCCGGTCAAGTGTCAGTTCCATGTTACCTGTTCCTTTAAATTCCTCGTAAATCATGTCATCCATACGTGAACCTGTATCTACAAGCGCTGTCGCAAGAATAGTCAGGCTGCCACCTGCCTCAATGTTACGAGCCGCACCGAAAAAGGCTTTCGGCTTATGCAGACTTGCTGGGTCAAGACCACCTGACAAGGTGCGGCCGCTCGGCGGAATCACCAGGTTGTACGCGCGAGCGAGTCTTGTGATGGAATCCATCAGGATGATGACGTCTTCTCCGAGTTCGACTAAGCGTTTCGCACGTTCAAGTAACAGTTCAGCCACTTTAACATGATGCTCAGGCGGCTCATCAAACGTTGAATGAACCACTTCTGCCTGCTCAACAGACCGTTCAAGGTCAGTTACTTCTTCCGGTCTTTCACCGACAAGTAGAATAAAGAGCTTCGCATCTGGATGATTCGTGCAGATCGCATTGGCTATTTCTTTCAGCAGAGAAGTCTTCCCTGCTTTAGGCGGTGCGACAATCATGCCACGCTGGCCAAAACCAATAGGCGTCACAAGATCCATAATACGTGTTGAATACGCTGTCTTAGTCGTTTCAAGTTTAATACGTCTATCCGGATATAGAGGCGTCAGCGCCTGGAAATGGGGACGCTTCTTCACTTCTTCCGCATTCTGATCATTGACAAAGTCCACCTGCAGGAGACCATAATATTTCTCATTTTCTTTAGGCTTACGTACTTTACCCGTTACTTTATCGCCTCGTTTGATTTCAAAGCGACGGATCTGACTGGCTGAAATATAAATATCTTTTTCACCTTTTGAGTAGTTGACCGTTCTCAGGAAACCGTAGCCGTCTAACTGTATGTCATCCAGTACGCCCTCCATATAATAATTGCCGTCCTGTTCCATCTGTTTTTCCATGACAGCCAGAACCAGCTCTTTTTTATTCAGTTTGCTATAGTTCACAAGTCCCAGTTCTTTTGCGCGTGCAGTCAGTTCTTTAGTCGTACTGTTCTTATAAAGCGCATCAAAAGATTCATACTGAGGGCTTGTCCGTTGTTTTTCAGTCATATGACACCTTCTATTTAATTTATTCATTTCTCTGATAATAGATAAGAGGGAAAGATACGGGGATCTTGCGATGAACTTTCATAGTTTATCATAAAACGAATCATGCCAAAAGAAAAATCAGCATGCCTCGCATGCTGATTGGTCTATTAGATTGTATCAGAATCGTTGATAGTGAGACCCGGTTTTTTCTCAAGGCTGTGACGACCTTGAACAAAGCGGACAGTTCCTGATTTAGCACGCATGACAAGTGAGTGTGTCGTTGCGAATCCACCTTTGAACTGAACACCTTTCATCAGTTCGCCGTCAGTCACTGCAGACGCTGCAAAGATAGCATCGTCACCTTTAACCATATCATCCAGCTGAAGAACGGTATTCGGTTCGATACCCATCTTGCGGCATCGTTCTTCCTGCTCTGCATCTTCAGGTAACAGGATACCCTGGAAGTCACCGCCAAGCGCTTTAATACCAACAGCCGCAATCACGCCCTCTGGTGCACCACCTGAACCAAATAAAATATCAACACCCGTAAAATCAAATGCTGTGTTAATAGCACCCGCTACATCGCCGTGCTCAATCAGTTTGATACGTGCACCTGTTTCACGAATTTCCTTGATAATACCTTGATGACGTTCACGATTAAGAAGCGTCGCCGTTACTTCAGAGATATCTTTATTTTTCGCTTTTGCTACCGCATGCAGGTTTTCGCTGACGCTCTTCGTGATGTCAACGACGCCCTTACATTCAGGACCCACCGCGATTTTTTCCATGTACATATCCGGCGCATGAAGCAGTGTCCCGCGGTCTCCGACAGCAAGAACCGTCATCGCATTCCAGCTACCTTCTGCAACCAGTGTCGTTCCTTCTAACGGGTCAACCGCGATATCGATGGCTGGACCTTCTTTAGTACCTAGTTCCTCACCGATATATAACATCGGTGCTTCGTCCATTTCACCTTCACCGATGACAACCACACCATCCATCGGAATTGTATCAAATACAGTACGCATCGCAGTTGTTGCTGCATCATCTGCTTCGTTCTTTAATCCTTTACCTACCCATTTCGCACTCTGAAGTGCCGCTGCTTCAGTCACACGAACTAATTCCATCGATAAACTACGTTCCATATTCCATTCTCCTTTATCTATCAGGTTTGCATTCACAAATAGTATAACACATTCAGGTTAATGGTATATTCTTTTCATCAATATTCAGTCTTTAGAAACCAAAAAAATCCTGCCAGGCAGGATTTTAATGGTTCAGCTCAAGATTTTCCTGAGCCCATTCTTCTATTGGAATCATCGCCTGACTCAGTGCATATCCTTTCGGTGTCAGCACATATTCGATCGAAAGTGGTGTCGTTGTCGTCACTTTCTTCTCAATAAGTCCCCAGTCTGCAAGTTCCCCGAGTTTCAGACTCAGGGCGCGGGGTGTAATAGATTTCAGATCTCGTTTAATATCTGAGAAATGTGCACTACGATTGTCACATCTTGAAAGATAGTTGATCAATAACCCGTTCCAGCTTCTACCGAGGATTTTAAATGTCTCTTCTAAATAAGGACAAATTTCCATATTCCTCACCTCTTACTCCCATTATACTAAAGTATAAAAAATATATCAACTATAATAAATATATAAAAACACCTCACGAGAGGTGTTTTTATAGGCTAGATTTGTTCACGCCAAATGTCTGCGCCAAGCGCTTTTAATTTCTCAACAATCCCGCTGTAGCCACGGTCAATATGTTTAACATTATAGACAGTAGTCACACCTTCAGCAGTGAGACCTGCAATGACAAGACACGCACCAGCACGTAGGTCACTTGCTGCCACTTCTGCCCCTGTCAGTTTTGACGGCTTGATATAAGCAGTACCGGATTCTTCACTGATGTCTGCAGCCATACGTCTTAGTTCATCGACGTGCTTAAAACGCGCCGGATAAATAGTATCTGTTACGGTGCTTGCAGCATTCGCCATAAAGAGAAGCGGTGTGAACGGCTGCTGCAGGTCTGTCGCAAATCCTGGATAGACATTGGTTGTAATATTAAGCGGTTTTAAAGATTCTGAACGACGAATAATCGCACTGTCTTCACCTACTTCAATATTGACACCCATTTCTTTCAGTTTAGCCGTTAATGGGTCCATATGGAGTGGAATAATGTTCTCGATCACGACTTCCTCACCCATCGCTGCAGCAGCACACATATAAGTCCCCGCTTCAATACGGTCCGGGATAATCGTATGACTTGTACCATGCAGCTTCTCTACACCTTCAATTTTCAGTGTGTCAGTACCTGCACCGCGTATTTTAGCACCCATGTTATTTAACAGCGTTGCCACGTCTACAATCTCAGGTTCTTTCGCCGCATTTTCAATGACGGTCTTACCTTCTGCCATAGAAGCAGCAAGCATAATATTAATTGTCGCTCCTACAGAAACAACATCCATGAAAATAGTCGCGCCGCGCAGATTCTCAGCATGTAAATGCATGCCGCCTTCATCGCTTGTCACAGTTGCGCCTAATGCTTCGAAGCCTTTAATATGCTGATCGATCGGGCGTGGTCCAAGAGGACAGCCGCCCGGTAAACCAATCGTACATTTTTTGAATCTGGCGAGCATCGCACCCATCATATAATAAGATGCTCTAAGTGACTGTACTTTATGATTAGGGAGCGGCAGGTTCACTGCTTCTGAAGAATCCACAGTCAGTGTATCGCCCTCAAGCTCTGTTTTAATATTTAAGTCGCCCAGCAGACTCATTAAAGTGACAACATCAGAAATATCCGGAAGCCCGTCTAGCTTAACGATATCATCTGCCATCAATGTTGCCGGGATAAGTGCTACTGCACTGTTTTTTGCACCACTGATCTGGACTTTACCATTCAGCAGTTTGCCACCTCTTATCTTGATTACCTCTTCAGACATATATGTACTCCTTTTCGCATTTCACAATTATATTTTAATCTTCTATCTTACTGTTCGTTATATTTATATATCAATAGCTATAAGATTTGCGATTTTAAATATAATGCAAAATGTGGTAAAAAGTCAAGAAAAGCACACTTCAGCAATGAAGTGTGCTTTATTTTTCAATAACAGATTATGCTTTATTAGAAGTACCAAATTCACGAATCTTACCTTGTACAGTCGCTTTAATTGCTTCACGAGCTGGTCCAAGATATTTACGTGGATCGTAAACATTTGCATCGTTGTTTAATGTGTCACGTACTGCTTTAGCTGAAGCGATTTGGTTTTCTGTGTTAACGTTGATTTTAGCTGTTCCTAAAGAAATTGAACGTGTGATATCTTTAGTCGGGATACCTGTACCACCGTGTAATACAAGTGGTAATCCAGTTGCTCGACCGATTTCTTCCATTTCTTTGAAACCTAAGTTAGGTTCACCTTTATATGGACCGTGAACAGAACCAAGTGCTGGTGCTAAACAGTCAATACCTGTTTTTTCAACTAATTCCTGACATTCTTTAGCGTCTGCATAAACAACACCGTCAGATACAACATCATCTTCCTGTCCGCCAACGCGACCCAGTTCCGCTTCAACAGAAACACCTTTAGAATGAGCGTATTCAACGACTTTTTTAGTGATTTCTACGTTCTCTTCAAATGAATGGTGAGAAGCATCAATCATGACTGATGTGAAACCAGCATCAATCGCTTCTTTACATTTTTCAAAGCTAGAACCGTGGTCTAAATGAATCGCTACAGGAACAGTTATGTTCATGTCTTTCATTAAACCTTCAACCATTTTAACAACAGTATAGAAACCGCCCATATATTTTCCTGCGCCTTCAGATACTCCAAGAATGACTGGTGCATTTTCTTCTTGAGAAGCACCTAAGATAGCTTGAGTGAACTCAAGGTTGTTCAAGTTATACTGACCTACTGCATAACCGCCTTCTTTTGCTTGGATTAACATTTCTTTCATAGAAACTAATGGCATGAAAATATCCTCCTTATGTGCTATGCACAACTTTTATAACTTCAGTATATCAAAGACCAGAAATGATTGCATAATATTAAGCATCTGCAAATTGCTCAGCAATCTCCAGTACATCTTTCATGACAAAAGGCTTCGTCAGTACACCCGTTGCACCTAGCTGATAGAGTTTTTCAACTTCTTCAGCAGACTGAAATGCAGAAACGACGTAGACAGGTGTGTCCGTCAGTTTTTTGATTTCACTGAGTGCTTCTTCTCCGTTCATCACCGGCATTCTTTTATCCATCAATATAAGGTTATATTGCTTGTCCTTCACCATTGTAAGCGCTACAAGTCCGTTTTCAGCTTCATCAACTGTATAACCACTCAATGAAAATATTTCCTTCAGCAATAGGCGAATATTGGCTTCATCATCAATCACCAGAATCCTCATGATTGTAATCGTCCTCCTTTTTATACTAAGATTGTACTATATATGTGCGATATTATTCAGGAAAAGGAAGGATTCATCATGATTAAGATTTTCAATACACAGCTGAATGGTGTCTTTCAGAAAATTAACAACCAGGAGACAGAGATCGACATCGCAGCACGTCTGCTTGCACAAGCTATTCTAGGTGAAGGCAAAGTTTATGTAAAAGGATTCGGAGACCTTAAATATTTCGAGGAATTTGCGACCAGCAGTGCCGAACGGCTGCCGGATTCAGAAAAACTGATTACAGAATCGGTCATCGATAAAACAGACAGAGTTCTGCTCATGGCTGATGTTTACGATGATGCTGTCATTGAATACATCGCAGACCTTGACCAGCAGGATATTGACTACGTTCTCATCTGTAATAAAGACGAACGCATCAGTAGTATGAACTTCATCGATCTTTCGACACCGCGCGCGCTTGTGCCGACTGAAGACTTCAGCCGTATCATCACCCCTCATATGATGGCGATGAATTATATTTATTACATTCTCTATGCCACTATTAAAGAAATGATAGATGACGAGAACGCATAAAAAAGTGCTATCTGCTGTACTGCAGATAGCACTTTTCTACTATTTGATTGTCGCTTCAATGAAATCTCTGAATAACGGCTGTGGACGAGTAGGACGAGATAAGAATTCAGGGTGGAACTGACAGGCAACAAACCATTTATGCTCCGGAATTTCGATAATCTCAACTAGACGGCCATCAGGTGATGTTCCTGAGAAGACCAAACCTTTTTCTTCAAGACGACCACGGAATTCGTTATTGAACTCATAACGATGACGGTGGCGTTCTTCTACTAATGGTTCACCGTAGGCTGCATGCGCTTTTGTTCCTTCAGTCAGCTGACAAGGATAGAGGCCGAGACGGAGCGTTCCGCCGAGGTCCACTACATCTTTCTGGTCAGGTAATAATGAGATGACTGGATAAGGTGTGTTTGGATCAAGTTCTGATGAATGCGCATCTTTTAAACCGACCACATTACGTGCAAATTCAACGGTTGCAAGCTGCATACCTAAACAGATACCGAAGAATGGAATATTGTTTTCACGCGCATACTGCGTCGCAAGAATTTTCCCTTCAATTCCGCGTTCACCGAAACCGCCTGGTACTAAGATACCGTCAACGTCTTTTAATTCTTCTTTAAAGTTAGAGACGTTCAGTTCTTCAGAATTCAGCCATTTGATCTCCACGTCTTTACCGAACTGGTAACCTGCATGTTTAAGTGCTTCTACTACAGATAAATAAGCATCCTGCAGCGCCACATATTTACCGACAAGCGCGATTCTTGTTTTACCATCCAGATTGCGGACTGTGTCAAGAAGCTGTGTCCATTCTGTCAGTTCCGCTTCCTCGTCAGCCTGTAAGCCTAGACGTTTAACAACGATGTCATCCATCTTCTGTTCTTTCAGCGCCAGTGGAATCTGATAAAGTGTGTCCGCGTCGCGGCACTCAATGACTGAATTTTTATCGATATCACAGAATAAAGCGATTTTATCACGCAGATCCTGTGTCATTTCGTATTCTGTACGTACAACGATTATGTCAGGCTGAATACCCAGACCACGCAGTTCTTTTACGCTGTGCTGTGTTGGTTTTGTCTTCATTTCGCCTGCCGCTTTAATGTAAGGAAGAAGCGTACAGTGAATATACATGACGTTCTCACGACCGAGATCACTTTTGATCTGACGGATTGATTCAAGAAATGGTAATGACTCAATATCACCTGTTGTACCACCGATTTCAGTGATAACGACATCAGCATGAGTGCTTTCGCCCGCTTTGAGCAGACGTGCCTTGATTTCATTCGTGATATGCGGAATCACCTGAACAGTGCCGCCTAAATAGTCGCCACGACGCTCTTTTTTCAGAACGTGAGAGTAGACTTTACCCGCTGTGACGTTAGAATACTGATTCAAGTTAATATCGATGAAACGCTCATAGTGACCTAAGTCAAGATCGGTTTCAGCGCCGTCATCCGTCACGAATACTTCACCGTGCTGATAAGGACTCATCGTACCTGGATCGACATTTAAATAAGGATCAAATTTCTGAATCGTTACGTTTAAGCCACGGTTTTTAAGCAGACGCCCTAAGCTCGCAGCAGTAATCCCTTTACCAAGTGAAGATACAACGCCACCTGTTACAAAAATAAATTTAGTCATATAAACCTCCTGAAATTAAAAAATAAAAAACGCTCCTTTTGCAAGCGCAAAGGGAGCGTAAATTTTATACGTTGTCCTATTTAAAGGAGCCCAAGTAAAATAATAATCATTTTTAGAAGATAAGTCAATCATCTTAAAAGAGAAATTAGAGTTCTTCCTCTTCTTCGTCTTCTTCAAAATCATCGTCGTCTTCTTCAACGACTAGACCCGCTTGATCGAGTTCATCTTCAACAGCTTCATCTTCAGGATCTTCAAGGTTTTCTTCATCGCTGCCGTCTTCTACGACAACATCCAGCTCATCGTCGACTTCTTCTTCACCAAGAAGCGCGATATTAGCGTCATCTTCATCGTCATCATCAAGCACTTCAAACTTCTGAACAGTCGGTGCAATTTTTTCTTCGATATCGTCGACAGAATACCAGTCACGAAGACCCCAGATATTTTCTCCTGTAGAGAGGAAACGGCCATCTGTATTTAAATCTGTATAGAACTGAACCACACGTGTTTCAATTTCTTCATCTTTATAATCACCGATTTTTTTGAATTCATCGATGATATCGTACAAGCCTTGATCCTTCCCTTTTTCTAAGAGATAAAGATAAGCCATATCGATGAAAGAATGTTCGTTCATCATTTCTTTAGTATATTCACTGATTTTCATTATTAATTCGTCCTTTCACGTCAGGCAGTCGATTTTTATTCACCCTAAATCATAACAAGAATAATCATGATTTACCAGTAAATATTTCTCTTTAATACTTGATCAGCTTCATCAGCTGTTCAGGTGCCTCCGAATCTTCCTGCACGAAATTAATGTTCAAATAAGGGTCCGGCTGATCAGTATCCACTAAAATGCGATCCGCTTCAGGATAATGTTTTCTGACATAAGTCGCCAGTTGTCTAAGTGCGCTTTCTCGCACTTCATCATCAGCAGGCTGAAACTCTTCAATACGAACAGCCTTGCCGTCCACTGACAGCTTAATCTGTCCTACATTAGTGCCGTCCTTATCAAGTAGAACAGTATCATCCTGCTTGATCAGACGCAATTTAGAAACATATTGACCTGATAAATCAAGATAGTATAGACGCTCTTTACCGATGGGTCCCTCAGGATTTGTTGCTAAGTGCAGGAAGCCTGCGCGTTCATATAAATTCCATGCTGCCTGGTTCTCTGCATCAACCACTAAATAAAGATGTTCAAAGTCAGGGAAAACCTGCTGTACATAATCAGGAATATTCATCATGATTTCAGTACCGTAACCATGTCCCTGATATTTAGAGTTGATAGATAAGCTTCTGACATAGACCGCATTAATCGGCGTTTCATATCCTTCATGCTGATAATACTGATGAAGAACAAAGAAGCCTACTACTTGATCTTCTTTATTTAAAACGACGCATGGACGTCTATTGTGATCCATCAGTCCTTCCTCCAGCACTTGAATCGGCAGAGAAGAATAAATCATCTGACGCTCTTCCAGCTCGAATGCTTCTAACTGCTCTCTGTAATCTGCGCTATACTGCACGATATTAATCTGTGATCCATTGAATTCCATAATCCACAACCTCCAGCGTTATTCACCTTTTTTTAGATTATACCCCTTTTTCACTGCACTGCATCATACTAAATCATGAACTTAATTTACAAGTCACGCTGCAAGTTGTATCATGGTAACCAAAAAAGAAGAGGTTTTAAAATGAAATTCGGTATAGATGCTGGTGGGACACTGATTAAAATTGTTAAAGAAGAGAACGGCGAGCGTACTTTTTCGAAGTATTTATCTACAGAAGTCGAGACAGTTGCAGAGTTGCTGCAACAATATCCGGATGCTGAAGTCGCATTGACAGGCGGAAAAGCGACTTATCTCCAGAGCCTTATTCCACAAGATGCTTTTCAGAGCATTGAATTTGATGCCACATTTAAAGGTATTCAGACGTTTCTTGAACAGCTGAATCATCCTCTTGAAAATTATATTTTCACCAATGTCGGAACAGGCACTTCTATTCACCACGTTAAAGGAGAAGTGCAGGAGCGCGCGGGTGGTACTGGTGCTGGCGGTGGTATGATTCAAGGGCTTGGCTACCTGTTGACCGGGGAAGCAGATTACGAGACTTTGACTGCACTGGCCGCAAAAGGTGACCGTGATGACATCGACCTCAAAGTTAAACATATCTATAAAGGTGATAAGACCCCTATTCCGGGTGAACTGACAGCGGCAAACTTCGGCCGTGTGCTGCATACAAAAGAGACGGTCCAGTACACTGATGCTGATAAACTGGCAGCTGCTATCGGTGCCGTCGGTGAAACCGTGACGACTGTTTCCATCCATGCCGCAAGAGAATTCGGCGCTGAGTACGTCGTTTACATCGGTTCATCGTTCCTAAGCAATGAACTGCTGAAAAAAGTTGTTATGAACTATACGGTACTGCGCGGCTTTAAACCTTATTTCATCGAGAACGGCGAATATTCAGGTGCACTCGGCACTTTAAAATTAATGGAAGAAAAATAAGACAGGCCGCTGAGTCAGCGGTCTGTCTTATTTTTATCGGTTGAATTCTACAAAAGCCTGGTCATGCTTTTCTACATCTTGTTTTTCGCCATGCCAGATGCCAACAAATCTTGAAGGTACAGTCTGTCCCTCAAAATAATCACCATCGTAATAAGCAAGCGGGAACAGTCGTCCTGCCTTTACTTCTTCTAAAATCCGGGCGTAGAAATCCTCATTTGTAACTTTCGCGTATGCACCGAAGAATTTCTCATAATCGCCTTCCAACAATTCGTCCATAATCAGCATAGAGGTCGAACCATTCTGTCTGAAGTTCAGATCAATCGCATAGACAGCACCTTGATCATCGACGAGGAGATCAAATCCTGCAATACCACGATAGCCTTCAGCGACGCCGTTCTCCATGATCTCACGGCCAGCCGCAATCACTTGTTCAGGTACATGATGAGCTGTTGTGTTGCCGCGGTACTTGCCATATTCATTCGTATCCTGAATTGAAGCACCGATATACTGAAGCCCTGCTGCATCACTATAGGCGTACTGCACACAATAGTTCTGTTCTGTCTTGATGTAATCTTCAATGATGAAGTCTGAATCTGTTTCTGCTTCCTGAATACGGCTGAGTGCTTTCTCACGATCCTGGTCGTTATAGCAGATCATTACGCCATAACCACCTGCAGTCGGATGGTCATCACCCGGCTTGATGACGTATGGATACTGCCAAGTTTCGAGTGTTTCTTCAAGCTTGCTGACAGGTACCACGTCGCGTTTTGGCAGGAATTTGCCTTTCGTCCAGTCTGACAGCTTCATTTTATTATTAAGCGCTACAAATAAATCTTTATTCACATAGTACGTAGACGGTTTCACGTAGTCCTCATTATGTGTATATTGGAAGAAAATCTTCTCTCCCGCTTCTTCTGCTTCTCTCAACCGCTGATGATAACTATCCGCATCTTTAAACGTACGATAATTGGACGGCAGTTCAATACCTGCTGCTTCCAATAATGTTTTCGTCTTTTCTCCAACCGTTGCTTCATGAAGAATCACCGGTATATCCGCTATCAGTAATTCCCTTGCCGTCAGCATATTGGCCTGATGTTCTTCCGTTGTCAGCCAAGGATTTTTTTCGTATGAAGGGCGAGATGTAAATACAACATGATTGCCATAAAGCTGATGCATAGTCAGCGGGCGTTTAGATAAAAAGTTATTCATTCGTTACTCCTTATGTAGTTGCTTGATTTGATTTAAAACTTCAGGTTTAGTAATCAGTTCAACAGCCATTGTCGCCATAATACGTGCACCTTGCAGAAGGGCATGGTCGCCTCCCGGGCTTGCCGCTGCTTCTCTGAATGCCGGTGTATGACCGACAAGAGTTGAAGGTCCCATTTTCAAATGAGGATGAATGGTAGGAATGACATGACTCACATTACCCGTATCAGTCGAACCGAAACCAAAATCATCATGCTCAATAGGTTCATTATGCTTCATCGCATGGCGTTCAAATAAATCATCCAGACGGTCGTTCACAATGAATTCGTCCACTCCATTCTGAATGCGATTCAGTTTGGCAGTTCCACCGGCCATACGAGCAGCACCGTGCGCAATCTCTTCTACTCTGTCAGTCAAACCATTGAGCTGCTCACGTGTCAATGCCCGTGTATAGAGACGTGCTTTCGTATAGTCCGGGATAATATTTGCACTTGCACCCCCGTCCAGAATAACACCATGGACTTTATCACGCGGTTTGATATGCTGTCTCAGCTGTGCAATACCGTTGAAAAAGCTGATCATCATATCCAGTGCATTAATGCCGTTGAACGCACTTTCAGAGGCATGTGCGCTCTTGCCGAAGAACTCCACCTCAAAGACATCGACTGCTAGTGTCGGTACTGTGCGATATGATTCATGGCCAGGGTGAACCATCAGGGCCACATCACTATCATCAAAGAGACCTTCCTTAACATAACTTGCTTTCGCGCTACCATTGACTCCGCCTTCTTCAGCAGGTGAACCAAACACTTTGATAGTACCGCCTATATCGTCAATCACTGTCTTCAGACTGAGGGCAGCGAGCACACTGCTTGTACCGATAATATTATGTCCACATGCATGCCCGAGTTCAGGGAGTGCATCGTATTCTGCGAGAAAAGCGATAGTAGGACCTGGTTTAGAACTGGCATAAGTCGCAATGAAGCCGGTCGCATGACCTGCGATATCCCGCTCAAGGTGAAACTCGTTATCCTCAAGAAGCTTTGATAACTCCGCTGACGCGAAGAACTCTTCGTTGCCCAGTTCAGGTCTTGCATGTATCGCATGACTCAGCTCAATTATACTTTCTTTATGTTGATTAATATATTCTAAAATGCGGTTTTCATATTGTTCCATAAAAAAGCTCCTTTATTTCCGTACACTTAACAAAAGAGACATTCCAAGATAAGGAATGTCTCTGCAATCTTATCTGTCAGCTATGCTGTAGGACTTAGCACCTTGCCAAACGGTAGGTTGCTGGATGTCATCGGGCCTATCCCTCGATCCTTCTTGATAAGTATGGAATTATTTAATGATTACTATATAGTTTTCTGATTGTTTCGTCAATCATTTAGTTCTCGAGGCAGCCTAATCTGGAATTTTGTACCTGCTATTGAACTATGGACACTGATCTGCCCGTTATGGTTTTCGACAATCTGTTTAGCGACTGCCAGACCTAAACCAGAACCTTCATTATTGGCCGTCGTATTCGTCCCGCGGTAATAGCGATTGAATATATAGGGTATCTCTTCCTGCGGGATGCCTTTGCCATTGTCGCCGATCTCAATGACAATATCATTACCATCAGCAAATGAATTGATCCAGACTTCAATATCATCATTATAGACAAAAGCATTAGAGACGATATTCATCAGTACCCGATTCATGCGTTCTTTATCAAGCTTAACATTCTGATTGAGCTGATTGACGGCATGCAGATTCGGATGATTGAACGAGTCGATAAACTGCTGAATATATTCGCCGACATTGACCGTCTGTTTATTAAATTCAAAATGATTATTCTTCAGCTGGTAAGTCATATTTAAATCTTTTAACAGTGAATCGATATAAAGGGCTTTGTCTTCAATGATTTCAGCAAACTTCTGACGGTCTTCGCAACTGATGTCAAGATCGCTGTTTAAGAGTTTGCTATAGCCATAAATGGAACTGAGCGGCGTCTTAAAGTCATGAGTGATACCTGATACCCATTCATCACGCAGCGTTGCAACACGGTTCTGATAAGTCCGGTCGTTATCCAGCTTCTCTGTCAATTCACGGATGGATTCATCTACAGAGGTGTACATCCGGTACTTTCTGCGCATGCGGTCCCTTCTGTAGATATGCTTATTGTCAGGGACGCGGTAGATGCCTCTGCTCAACTGACTCAGCCAGTCAACAAAATGGATAAGAGGTCGTGCAAAGTTGCGGCTCACATAATAAGCGAGTGCCAGTATCAGCCCGAAAATAAGTGAAGAATAAATAAGATACCAGAGCAGGAAGTTTAAAGCAAAGGCCATATAATCTTTATCCATAAAAATACCGTTCTCTGCTAAAATAATTCTTTTGTCCCGAGCATTCTGATTTTCTGCTACAAATAAATAGTAATCATCATCATGCATCGTTTCCTGCAGCACATACTTATTGAAGTTATCATTATTGAGATCCTTGAACCAGTTCTCTTCGACGTCTTTAGTGTTAAAGCTGCCGTAGAGTTTAATCAGTTTATCTTTTTCCATATTCTGCTTAAAAAGCGACAGATTATGTTCATCCATGTAGCGATGAAGTGCCACGGTCTCTTCTAAATCAAATAATTCAGCGGCTTTAACCAGCGGCTGGCGGTTGATCAGCACCGCCTGGTATTGTTCGGTCAGTGACCATGTCGTGACTCCCTGCAGATAATACCAGCTGAGTGTATGGATTTTTTCATGATTATTGAAGGATTTGATGATATCACCGTGACTATTACGTATGAGAAGCATGCCATCCTGGTCTTTCAGTGCCTGTGAGAGCTCTTGCTGAATCGTAATATTTTTTTCATTGCTGATGTCGATAAGACTCTGTATCGTATCTGTAGACTGCGCCTGCAGTGTTCCGCTTGTCATGTTACTCGATGAACGAACGATAAAAAAAACAATCAATAAAAGAAGAAGCAAATTGATCAACACATAGAATAATGAAAAATAGCCGATAAATTTCCAGGTGAATTTGCGCGCCGTTGTCTTCAATTGTGTTCCACTTTCAAGATGTAACCGACACTTCTGACTGTGAGAAGTCTGACAGGGTCACTCGGTACTTCTTCAATTTTTTCTCGTAGTTTCCTGATATGTACCATCACTGTATTCTCATCGATGAACTGGTTATCCCAGACTGCCTCGTAAATCTCTTCTTTTGTCAGCACTTTATTCTGATTTTCAAATAAATACTGCATGAGAAGATATTGTTTCCCCGACAGATGATAGACTTTATCTTTAACTGTCAGCTCAGCGGTACGCTCATCAAAAAAGAAATCAATAGGCTGCTTCGCCCTCAAGTAACGATCAATATTCGCCTTCACTCTTGCAGCGAGAATCAGCGGATTAAATGGTTTGGTGATATAATCATCTGCCCCTGTTGCAAAGCCGGTGAGTTTATCTTCGTCTGTTACATTCGCTGAAACATATAAAATGGGTGCATCTGACTGACGACGAATACGTTCAGCCAGGTCATAACCTTTACCGTCCGGCAGATTGATGTCCAGTATATAAGCATCGTAATGCAGAGACTGCTTGCAGGCATCCTGAAACGTATGGACGAGATCAATAGTCTCATAACCTTCCCGCTGCAGAATAAACTTAATCATCTCAGCAATTTCTACTTCATCTTCTACGATTAACACACTGACCATCAAACCACCCCTTTACGTCTTTATAGCATGTAAGCGTCTACTCTTCAAGGCTTACTTGAAAGTTTAAGAAAACTTTAAGATACTGGATGCTGCAAGTTATACCAGTCCATTGCTTTTATTTCCATTACCTGCACAAAAATATTCTTGCCGTTGATATAGGATTCGATATCAGATGGATATAATTTTGCGAGTTCTAATTTTAAATGCCCATATCGCTCCGCCTCGCCACTAAACGTTCTAAGATAATCTCTGAAAACAAGATGACGTGTAATATTCATATCTCCTTCTGCATAGACATGAAGATGATGCGTACGCATATCTCCGCCTTTCTGAAAATAGCGCCGCCCCTTGATCCCATTCTCACCCTTTGGCTCATATCCGATTTCCATTAAGCTGTCATTTACATCATCTACCTGCACAATGTCTTTGACGACAATCATGATATCCAAGACTGGTTTGGCCGCCAGTCCAGGAACTGCTGTTGAGCCGATATGATGAATCGAGACCAGCAGCTCTTTGAAGATCGCTTCCATCTTCTTTTTTTCTTCTAAATATAAATGCTACCAGATACTATCATAAGGCATCACTTCTACTTTTCTCATCTTTCATTCCCCTCTCCCTCTGCTCACGCTTATTCAACTTTTAGTTATTATAATATTTTGTTCGACTTTTCACAAAGCATTTCATTGTAATCATTGGGACTTCATGTTAATATTAATCCCGACTTAATTGATAGGTTTAATACACTTTAGGAGTGAACTGAATGTCACCAGCTTTTATGGATATTTTCGAACAATGGGCGGACAAGTACGATAATGCAGTCGATGGCAACGACCCTGAATATAAAGATGTATTTGCGAACTACCCTTTCATGTTGAATGAAGCGGCCAAACAGGCAAAAGGTAAAACAATTGAATTCGGACCAGGTACGGGCAATTTAACTTTACTGCTGCTCGCTAAAGAACTGGACGTTACAGCTGTAGAGCCAAGCGAAGAGATGGCAGCAATCGGTCAGGAAAAAACAGGTCTGACATTTGAACAGGGTGATTTCCTTAATTACAATGCGCAGCAGGCAGATACGATTATCAGCTCTTTCGCATTTCACCACCTGACGGACGAAGAAAAAGAAACAGCTATTAAAAATTATGCTGAGACATTGAATGGCAACGGTCAGATCATTATATTGGATACTGTATTCAACAGTCCGGAAGAAAAAGAGGATATGATTCGTTATTATTCAGATCTCGGATTTGATAATCTTGTCGCAGACTTAAACCGTGAATATTATCCATTTAAAGATGTTATGAAAAATATCGCGAAAAGACAGGGCTTCAGTTATTCAGCAACTCAGCTTAATAAGTTTGCACATCTGCAAGTCCTAAAAAAGAAGAGCTATAAGAAACCTGCTGATTTAATCGGACAGACCCCCCTCGTAGAACTGACAAAGTTCCAGTTACCGCAGGGCGTTCGTCTATTCGCCAAACTCGAAATGCATAATTTAGGCGGCTCCGTTAAAGATCGTCTCGGTCAGAACATCATTGAGTCTGCTGTGCGACGCGGCGAAGCAACAAATGAAGTCGTCGAAGCGACAGCCGGCAATACAGGCATCGGTCTCGCACTTGCCTGCCAGCAGCACGGCTTAACACTGAAAGTCTTTGTGCCCGAAAAATTCAGCGTCGAGAAACAGGAAATCATGCGTGCACTTGGGGCAGATATCGTGCATACAGATTCTTCCCTTGGTATGGTAGAAGCAAGAAGACAAGCGAAAGAATATGCTGAAAAGACAGGCGCTTACTACGCCAATCAGTTCGAAACAGAAGATAATCCTGCGAGTTACGCGGGGCTGTACGAAGAACTGATCGATGAACTCGGCACTATCGAAATGATGGTTGCAGGCGCAGGCAGTGCGGGCACTTTCACAGGACTCGCTGAACGCCTGAAACCTCATACACGTACAGTGATTGTTGAACCGGAGGGCTCTATTTTAAACGGCGGACCAAGCGGCGCGCATCGAACTGAAGGCATCGGTGTAGAAGTATGGCCGGATTTTTTGAAGCGTGAGCTGATTGACGCCATTGAAACTATTTCAGACGATGAAGCTTTTCAGATGGTCAAAGACCTCGCACAAAAAGAAGGTTTACTTGTCGGCAGTTCATCTGGGGCTGCCATGGTTGCCGCTCTTAAACAAGCAGAACATATCAAAGGTAACATTGTCGTCATCTTCCCTGACGCAAGTGATCGCTACATTTCACAGCAAATCTTTAAAACTAAAGGAGAATTATAATGCAGAAAAAAACAATGATGATTCACGGCGGTAAAACAGTCGATGAATTTACAGGTTCAGTCAACGCCCCTATCTATCAGACAAGTACTTATAAACAAGATGGTATCGGCAACCTTCGCCAAGGCTATGAGTACTCACGTACAAAAAACCCGACACGTACAGCACTTGAAACGTTAATCGCTGATATCGAACATGGTACCCATGGTTTCGCTTTCGGATCAGGTATGGCAGCTGTTTCTTCTGTTGTCATGTTACTTAATGCAGGCGATCATATCGTCGTCGGTTCAGACGTTTACGGCGGTACATACCGCGTCTTCACAAAAGTATTTGACCGTATCGGCATCGAATCGACGTTCGTTGACACAACGGACGCAGAAGCCGTTAAAGCGGCCATTACAGACAAAACAAAAATGCTGTATATTGAAACACCGACGAACCCACTTCTGAACGTGACTGATATCGCAGAAATGGCAGCAATCGCTAAAGAAAACAACTTAATCTCAGTCGTCGATAATACATTCATGACGCCTTATTTCCAGAATCCACTGGATTTAGGCGCAGACATCGTATTACACTCAGCGACTAAATATATCGGCGGCCATAGTGATGTTGTTGCAGGCTTACTTGCGACTAAAGATGATAAAATTGCAGAAGACTTAGGGTTCATCCAGAACTCTGTAGGCGGTATCTTAGGGCCACAGGACAGCTTTCTCCTCGTCCGCGGTATCAAAACACTTGCGCTGCGTATGGAACAAACTGAAAAAACAACACTGCAGCTCGTTGAATATTTAGTGAACAACGACACAGTGACTAAAGTCTTCCATCCAAGTTTACTCGAAGGCAAACAACTTGAAGCACAGAAACGTCAGGCTACTGGCTTCGGCGGAATGATTTCATTTGATGTCGGCTCTAAAGAACGTGCAGAAGAACTCGTGAAATCACTTAAATACTTCACACTTGCAGAATCACTTGGTGCGGTTGAAAGCCTGATTTCTGTCCCTAGTCAGATGACACATGCTTCTATTCCACGTGAACGTCGTCTGGAACTGGGTATTACAGATGGCTTAGTTCGTATCTCAGTGGGTATTGAAGATAGTGCAGACTTACTTGAAGACTTGCAGAATGGCTTTAAAGCTATTGAATCCATCAAATAAGGAGAGAATCTCATGCAAAAAATGAACGTAGAAAGTTTTAACCTTGATCACACAAAAGTTGTGGCACCTTTTGTCCGTTTAGCAGGCATTAAAGAAGGAAAGAACGGCGATGTCATCCATAAATATGATATCCGCTTCAAACAACCGAATAAAGAACATATGGAAATGCCAGCGCTGCATTCGCTGGAGCACTTAATGGCCGAAAATATCCGTAATCATACTGATAAAGTCGTCGATGTATCACCAATGGGCTGTCAGACAGGCTTCTATTTAAGCTTAATCAACCATGACAACTATGATGATGTGCTCGCCATCTTAGAAAAAACATTGAATGACGTGAAAAATGCGACAGAAGTACCTGCCTGCAACGAAGTACAGTGCGGCTGGGCAGCAAGCCACTCTTTAGAAGGCGCACAGCAGTTAGCAGAAGAAATGCTCGCGAAAAAACACGAATGGAAAGTCATTTATCAGGACGACGCAGAATAAATGAAACAGCCTCTGAAAATTCAGAGGCTGTTTTTTATTTATCTACTGAAGTCTGTCCAGTAATGTTAGACCCTTCTATAAAGAATCGCTGGAAAGAGAAGAATAGAACGATGACAGGCAGTAAGACCATCAAAGAGCCTGCCATCATATAGTTCCATTGTGTAGAACTCCGCTCTTTAAAGACCTGCAGACCAATCTGCAAGGTATAGAGATTTTCATCGTTAACATAAAGCAATGGCCCTAAAAAGTCATTCCACACTCCGTTAAACGTGAAGATAGCGACTGTCGCGAGAGCAGGTGTGACAAGCGGCAGTGCAATCTTACGAAAAATATAAAAATGACTCGCACCTTCCATTCTGGCTGCTTCTATATAGGATTTAGGGATGCCCATAAAAAACTGACGCAGCAGAAAAATATTAAATGCACTGCCAAAGAATGCCGGCAGAATAAGCGGATAATACGTATTGAGAAGATGCAATTTGGCGAACAGCACATATTGCGGAATCAATGTCACAAAGCCGGGAATCATCATTGTGCCCAGAACAACTAAAAACCAGAACTTCTTACCTCTAAAATCCAGCTTAGCGAAGCCATATGCAATAAAGGCATTCGCAAATACATTAGCCACTACAGCAATCAGTGTGATAGTTAAGGAGTTAACCGCGTAAGTGGAAAATGGCGCTGCATTCCATGTTTCAATATAGTTCTCAAAATGCCATTCTTTCGGGATAAAAGTGGGCACACCCATGATTTCTTCCATCGATTTAAGTGAAGTCGCTATCATCCACCATATGGGACTTAAGATGACAAGAGAACCTGCAACGAGCAGAATAAAGTTAACCCAGCGCCACATCGGATGGATCTGGTTTCTCATTATTCATCCCCTCCCTCGTAATGCACCCAGCGCGGCGCAATCTTTAAGTTGATGATGGTGATAATCAAGACGATGATAAAAAGAATCCAGCTCATTGCCATCGCATAACCCATATCAAATGCTTTAAAAGCTTTGAGCCACATGTAGAGATTATAAAAGAGCAGTGAGTTACCTGGTGAACCTGCACCATCACTACTCATGACGTATGCCTCCTGGAATATCTGAAAAGCGCCGATTGTACTCGTAATAATATCGAAGAAGATAATCGGTGTAATCATGGGTAATGTAATGTGAAAAAATTTCTGAAACCGGTTCGCGCCATCTATATCAGCTGCTTCATAAAGTGATTTTGAAACGCCCTGCAGGCTCGCTAAATAGAGCAGCATACTGCCGCCGACGCTCCACAGTTTCATAAAGATAAGTGACGGCTTCGTCCAGGCAGGATTTAGCAGCCAGTTAGGTCCATCTATTCCAAAGAAGCCAAGGACCGTATTCACTAGACCTGTTGAAGGATCAAGCAGCTGCATCCACAACAGATAAACACCTACCCCTGATAATACAGCAGGCAAGTAATAAATCGTTCTGAAGACACGCATACCCGGTACATCCTGATTTAACATTAAAGACAGTAAAATAGCGCCGATTGTCGTCAGCGGTACAGAGAACAGCACAAAATAGAGCGTGTTCATCATTGACGTATAGAACAGTTCATCTTCCTGAAAAAGTCGCTGATAATTATCAAGGCCGATGAAGTCCATCTGTGAGGTGATATTATAATTCGTGAAACTGGCATACAGAGAAAAAAGAATCGGTCCTAGTGTAAACACTAGGAAACCGAATATCCATGGTGAAATAAAGAAATAGCCAGCCAGATTATCTTTGTACTTCTTTTTCATGGCTACCTCCTATTTTTTGTTTTGCTCTACCAGCTTCTCTAAATCTTCCTGAGCCTTTTTAAGTCCGTCTTCAGGGGATTTCTTGCCTCGCATAATTGCATCTAGCTGTGGATTCACTAAATTAAAGTACTCCGGTGCTGTAACAGGAACTGGCGTCAGAATCGTCTGTTTCATATTATCAACAGCTGCCTGATAAGCCACTTTTTTATTGCCTGACAGATTTTCACCTGCTGCTTGAGCTGCTTTTTCGTTCGCTACTAAATCGAATGTTTCTTCAGCCCATAACTGCTGGTTCTTTTCATTTGTCAGGAACTTAATGAAGTCATAGGCTGCTTCTTTATGTTTAGAGCCCTTAGGTACTTCCGCTACAAATCCGCCGCCCCAGCTTGTAGGTTCTTCGCCTTCTTTAACGGCAGGAAGCGGTGCCACACCGTAATCGATATCTTTCGCAAAATCATCTAACTGTGTTGCAAAGCTTTGGTCCTTAATAATCATACCGACGTTTTCAGTAAAAAACGGATTGCCTTGCTGACTATCGAACTTAGCCTGGAATTTCTGCAGGGTATCTGTACCATATTGATCCTGATATTTTTTCAGCCAGTTCATTGTGTTGATATTTTCCTGTGTATCAATTGATACTTTACCATTCTCATCAATATAGTTCTTATGGTTAGCATTCGTCAGCCAGATGTCAGCACCTATTCCACCGAAGAAAGGATAAAAGCCGATATTTTCATAAGTATTTCCTTTTTTCTTATCCATCAGCTGACCATATTTTTTAATTTCATCCCATGTAGCAGGCGGCTGGTCAGGATTAAGACCCGCTTCTTTCATCATTTTTTTATTATAGAAGAGTACACGTGTATCAGTATTGAACGGAATCCCATAGACTTTGCCTTCATGTTGAGAAGCCTGCCAGAGTTCCTTAGAGAATTTACCTTCCAGCTGATCTTTCTCAGCTAAATCGGTTAAATCTTCCGCCTGATTTTTTAGGCCACGAAGTGCTGTTGAGTTAATATCATTAATCACAACATCTGCTGGGTTACCTGCAGCTACTGCCGCCAGGTTTTTCGTCCAGATATCTCCCCAAGGCAGATAAGTATATTTGACCGTTACTTTATCTTGGGATTTGTTGTAGTCGTCAATTATTTTATTGATGGTCGCTTTACGTGGATCTGAGCCCCAGAATGACCAGAACTTGATTTCTGTCTTGCCGTCAGCTTTTTCAGCATTATTTTTATCACTCGAATCGTTACCCTTTGGTACTAAACCGCCACATCCTGCTAAAATCATTAACAATACTAACATCAAAGCCGCAATTCTCTTCATCAACACAATCCTCCTCATATTTTATTACAGTGTCATTATACCATTTACATGATAGTCACTTGCAAATGTAAACCAAAAAAAAACAGCATAAGCTGTTTTTTTAATATCTGATAATATTCGCTGCATTATAAACATCAGGGAAATCATTTAACACGTTGTCTCTATCATCCAAAATTGTCATGTGGATTTTGTCCGATACATCAATCGCTTTGATTTCTTCTGCTGTTGTTTCTGGTTTCGCTTCGAACTGGAAAGTCACTGTGTAATCTGCGCGGTCGCTTCCAGCTGCTACTTCTTCCCCTTTAATGACACTAGTAGATTCCTGGAAAAGAGACTGATATTTCTCAGGTAATATGAGTTTGAAGTAATAATTTGGACGATTGTTGATAAGATAATCGATTAAAACTTGATTGATTCGATAATCCACATTGATTGTTAACGCTATCTCAGCTGCATCAAGACGTACATTTTTAACCATAAAGTGCGGCATATAAAATTCATGTCCAATAGTTTTATTGAAAGTAGTCACTTCTTCTGTTCCTTTTTGTTCTGATTTATTTTTTAATAGCGTATATCCGACTGATAAAGCACCAATAGCAAGTCCTGCAATCAGTGGTAAGTTTGATTTCTTTCTTGGTTCATAGTGATAAGGACAACCCATTCTAATTCCTCTTTTCGTTTTTCTTTTACTATACCCCTTTCATCTGCATCCATTCATACAATTATTTACAAAACCTTCATATGAGTTTAATATTCAGGTGCTATGATTGTTGCAATGGAGTTGATGACATGTTCAATCAAAACGAACGTATGATTTTAATGAAGAAATATGGCAAAGATGAAGCGTTAGACCTGTACAATAGATATAAACAAATCATCAGCAGTGCTCTACTTCGCGACTACAAGCAATCTTTAAAGCATTATCTTCCCGACGAATCTTTCCCTCTGGATGATGCGATCGCTTTTCTTGATTACTGTTATACCTTTAAAAAGAGCAATTATGATGTCATCGCAGACTGGCTCTATACATTACGTGCCATCCAGATGCAGCTGGAAAAATAAAAAAGTAGAAGCTGAAAAATCAGTCTTCTACTTTTTTTCGTTTATAATTTATCCATTTCTTTGATTAACAACCACTGTAGAGGCAGTCGTCCCCAAAGTGCAGCCGGAGAAAGCTGCTTATCTCCTAAACCTATCTTCTTTATCGCCATATAGACATTAGCCGGGAAGACGGCAACGAGAAACAGTTTGATGATAGCTTTAAATAACGGACCTGGTTTTCTTAGGATCATTCCTAGACCGAAGAAAATTTCCATCACACCTGTCAGATAAACAATCTCCTTTTTTAAAGGAAGCTTCGGCGGCACTATTTTGGTGAATGATGGCTCATGCACAAAATGCAGAACCCCTGCTGTCGTGTAGGCTAATCCATAGACTAAGCGTCTAATCATGTAACTCACCCAGATAGCTCTGACCGAACTTCGGTAACGCAACACCGAAGTTATCAGCAACCGTGGCACCAATTGATGCAAATGTTGTATGGCCTTCCAGTTCATGTCCTTTCTTGAACTTCGGACTGAACATCAGGAGCGGTACATATTCACGTGTATGGTCTGTTCCTGGCGCTGTTGGATCGTTACCATGATCAGCGGTGATAATCAGTAAATCATCCTGGTGAAGCTCAGGCAGCAGTTCCCCTAGGCGCGCATCGAATTCCTTGAGGGCATTGGCGTAGCCTTCTTTGTTACGACGATGACCGAATAGTGCATCGAAATCGACTAAATTGAGGAAACTTAAGCCTTCAAAGTCTTTTTCAACGACTTTCATCAGCTGATCCATTCCGTCCATGTTATCTTTTGTACGGATAGCTTCCGTCACACCTTCGCCGTCATAAATATCATTGATTTTACCGATGGCGATGACATCTTTACCGGCGTCTTTCAGTTCATTCATCACTGTGCGGTCAAATGGCTTAAGCGCATAGTCATGACGGTTAGAAGTCCGAGTGAAGTTGCCCGGCTCACCGACATAAGGACGTGCGATAATGCGGCCAATCAAGTATTTAGGATCTTTCGTGAGTTCGCGTACTTTCTCACAAATATCATACAATTCTTCAAGCGGAATAATTTCTTCATGTGCTGCAATCTGCAGGACCGGATCAGCTGAAGTATAGACGATTAAATCGCCCGTCTTCATCTGATGTTCACCGTACTCATCAATAATAGCTGTGCCAGATGCTGGCTTATTCGCTATAACTTTACGGCCTGACAGCTTTTCTATTTCCTGTACCAGTTCATCCGGAAAACCATCTGGATAGACTTTAAAAGGTTGATCGATATTAAGACCCATAATCTCCCAGTGTCCTGTCATGGTATCTTTACCGACAGATGCCTCGCTTAGTTTCGTATAGAAAGCAGCCGGCTCTTCAACAGGTTTGACGACAGGAAGTTCAGCAATATTACCGAGTCCAAGTCTTTCTAAGTTCGGCAGCTCACCTTTAAATCCCTCAAGTGTGTGTGACAGAGTATGACTGCCTGTGTCGCCGAATTGATCCGCGTCGGGTGCTTCTCCGATACCGACAGAATCCATAACGATTAAGTGGATACGTTTAAACATGTGATCCTCTCCTATTCTGTGATGATTGTATGAATCAGCTTCGGTGCTTCAGCCTGTTCAGCAATCTCTATATTCGCATAGATTTTCTCTTTGACGTCTTCAACATCCTCGCGGTTTGAGTAAATAGTCACGAGTGATTCGCCTTCTTCTGCTTTGTCGCCGACTTTTTTACGGAGCATCAGACCGACTGCAAGATCAATCGTATCTTCTTTAGTCGCACGGCCTGCTCCAAGAAGCATGGAAGCAATACCGATTTCATCGGCTACCATTCTGCTGACAACGCCAGATTGTTTCGCTGGCACCTCGATTTCATATGCAGCTTGTGGCAGTAATGACACGTCATCAACTACATCGCCGTTACCGCCCTGGTTTTCCAGGAAGGTACGGAACTTCTCAAGTGCCTTACCGTTATCGATGACTTCCTGCAGTTTACCACGCGCTTCATCTAGTGTCTCTGCACCGCCACCTAAAACGACCATCTGGCTGCCTAGTGTCAGCACAAGTTCATTTAAATCTTCAGGGCCTTCACCTTTCAATGTTTCGATGGCTTCCTTCACTTCAAGTGCATTACCAATCGCATAGCCGAGCGGCTGACTCATATCAGAAATAATCGCCATCGTACGACGACCGACGTTATTACCAATCTTAACCATTGCGTGTGCGAGCTGCTCTGCATCTTCATCTGTCTTCATAAAAGCACCCGCACCTTTCTTAACATCGAGGACAATGGCATCAGAGCCTGCAGCTATCTTCTTACTCATGATGCTTGACGCAATAAGTGGAATGCTGTTGACTGTCCCTGTTACATCTCGCAGTGCATACAGTTTTTTATCAGCTGGTGTCAGATTCCCTGTCTGACCGATGACCGCAATCTTGTCTTCATTGACCAGACGTACGAATTCCTCGTCAGAGATTTCAACATGGAAACCTTCGACCGCTTCCAGCTTATCAATTGTCCCGCCTGTGTGACCGAGTCCACGGCCGCTCATCTTCGCAACAGGAATATCCAGTGCTGCAACTAATGGTGCGAGTACAAGTGTTGTTGTATCACCGACCCCGCCTGTCGAGTGCTTATCGACTTTAATGCCATCAATATCACTTAAGTCGATCTGGTCGCCACTTTCGACCATCGCCATTGTTAAATCTGCGCGTTCCTGGTCATCCATGTCCTGGAAGTAAATCGCCATCGCAAGACTGGATGCCTGATAATCAGGCACATCACCTGCTGTATAACCTTTGATGAAGAAGTTGATCTCTTCTGTCGTTAACTTGCCGCCATCTCGTTTTTTCGCAATAACATCAACCATTCTCATGGCTAAATCCCCCTTTTAGTAGTCTTGATCTGATTGCTGTCCGTTCAGAATTTCTACTCCTGCACTCGCTCCGATACGTGTTGCCCCTGCTTCGATCATGCCGTTCACATCTTCTAAAGAACGTACGCCACCAGAAGCTTTAACACCCATATCAGGCCCTACAGTTTCTCGCATTAACTTCACATCTTCAATTGTCGCACCACCTGTTGAGAATCCTGTCGAAGTTTTGACAAATGTTGCGCCTGCTTTTTTCGCAAGTTCAGACGCACGACGTTTTTCATCTTCAGTTAATAGACTTGTTTCAATGATGACTTTAGTTGTCACTCCTGCTGCAGCGTCCACTACAGCTTTGATGTCTTCATAGACTAAATCGTCGTTGCCGTCTTTCAGCGCGCCGATGTTGATGACCATATCGACTTCTCCTGCACCATTCTGGATAGCATCTTTCGTCTCAAATGCTTTAACTGCTGATGTTGTAGCGCCTAAAGGAAAACCGATAACGGTACAGACTAAGACATCCGTTCCTTTCAACTGTTCAGCACAATGTTTAACATGTGTGGGGTTGACGCACACACTCATAAAGTTATATTCCTTTGCTTCTGCGACAATCTTATTGATTTGTTCTGTCGTTGCATCCGCCTTCAGTAAAGTGTGATCGATGTATTTCGCTAATTCCATGTTAAATTCCTCCTATATATTGGTTAGTTTTATTATAGCATTACGTCAGATTTAAACAAAAAAAAGCACACGGCTGAGCCGTGTGCAATCTAATATTAGCCTAAATAAGATTTAAACATCCAGTTATGTTTTTCAAGATCCGTAATCATGCCAAGGAACATATCCGCCGTCATTTCGTCTCCAGCTGCTTCTGCTGTTTCCTGACCTTCTTTAAGTTGTGCAATAACCTTATCGAAGTCTTTAGATAAATCAGCAACCATATCTTCAGCTGATAAATCTTTTTTCGCTTCTTTGACAACAGATAAGTCCAGTGATTCTTTTAAAGTAGCAACAGGATTGCCGCCAATCGCTAATATACGTTCTGCCAGCTCATCGATATAAGTACCCGCCTGTGTATAAAGTTCTTCAAACTTTGTGTGGAGCGCAAAGAAAGTAGGCCCTTTTACATACCAGTGATAGTTATGAATTTTAGTATAAAGTACTGTCCAGTCAGCCACTTGCTGATTCAATGCCGCAACTACTTTATTATCTTGTGTCTGTGCTTTTTTAGCTTTAGCCATTTTAATCATCCTCCCTATTTATCGTTATAATGACTTTACCCGTTTTTATTGGGTATAATACATAAAAAAAGGAGTATTCTATGACAAGAAAATATCTTTTTCCCATCATCTGCGTCATACTGGCAGCCCTTCTTATTTTCACGATGAGCTTCTGGAAAATCCCTGCTAATGATGCTCTGCATTCTGATGCATTTGTCATCACACTTATTATCATTGCAGTTATAGCCGGGATTATCGGTTATGTTTATAGTGCTGCTGCCTATAAGGTGGATAACGATCCGGCACTTGAACACTATGAGCAGGACCGTCAATCATTCAAAAAGTTCTCACTGATGAACATTGCCATGATTATCTCTTTCTATGTGGCGCTTGCCTCTCTTCTGATGGTTGCACTCAATCAAGTGCCCTTATGGCTAAACATCGTCAGTGTTATTGTATTTCTTCTCATTATCTTCCTGCGCTATTACGGCTATGGTATGATCAATAAACTTTATCCGGAACGCGAACTGCCGAACAATTTCGACAGTGAATTTGATGATAAATTGATTGAAACATTAAATAAGGAAGAAATGATTGTTATTTTTACGGGTCTTTATAACGCATTCAAACTGACGAATATCCTGCTGCCTGCTTCTATGCTGTTGATTACGCTCTACGGCCTGGAAACCGGACAGCCACAACACTTCGCTTTAATCATTATTGTGCTGTGTGCAGTTGCTATCAACATCATCTATCAGCTGACAGTTCGTAAAATGATATAAAGAAGGGGCTCAATATGAGCCCCTTCTTTATTTGAGATTTTCTTTATATACATCAGAAATTTGCTGTTTTTTATTCTCATCAGCAAGGAAGTACCAGAGACCATCGTCCTTTATCTTTCCAGTGCCTTCTAGCTGATATTTTTCCACATTGTTCAGTGTCTTAGAATAGCCTGACTGCAATGAAGTTAAATCAGAGAATGTCATATCGGTAATAACGTTTTTCGATGTAGCTTTTAAGATGCCATCAAATTTAGTTACAGATTCCGCTGATAACAGTTTATGTGCTAATCCCTGGATGACAATCTGCTGACGTTCTTGACGCCCGAAATCATCCCCAGCACCCTCTTCTTTACGGCTTCTGATAAAGACGAGTGCTTTTTTACCGTCTAAATGCACTTTCTGACCTTTAACAAAGCTTTCTCCCTGTGCAGTAAAAGTTGCGTTGCTGACAACATCCACTCCACCAACTGTATCAATTAGTTCCTGCATACCGTCCATATTGATTGCTGCATAGTAGTCAATCGGTACGTTCATTAATTTTTCGACGGAATTCACTGCCATTTTCGCACCACCATAGGCATAAGCATGGGCGATTTTCTCTCTTGAGTTATGTCCCACTATCTCGCTATATGTATCACGGGGGATGGAAATCATAACCGTCTTTTTATTATTCGGATTAATACTGAGAAGAAGGATGGTATCTGTACGGCCATGGTCTCCTTCTGATAAACGTTTTGCGTTTGCATCTACACCAAACAAAGCGACAGAAATGGCATCTTTATTCTTGACATCGACCCCTTTGTCTCTTAAATCAGATTTCTCACGCCCTGCTATCGGAGAATGAATTGAATCTGCAGTCCCTTTTACTTTAAAATACGCGTAACCCAGTATACCTCCTATCACTAACAGAATAATCAAAGCTATCGTGACTAACCAGCTGAAACATCCTTTTTTCTTCATTTTTCCACCTCTTCTAATTTCCACAACTCTTCTCACTTATACTTTATCATAATACAATGAAAATAAAATGAAAATCTATAGAATGGGTATAGATATCAAAAAGGAGTGGATACGATGGAACATATGACTTCAGATGAAATCGCTCATTTAACACAGGTAGCGTCTGTCACAAAAAAAGAGGACTGTCCTCATGAGCAAGTAGTCGACCAACAAGGTATTTACATTTGCCTGGACTGTGGAATGGAATCGCGAGACTTAAAAGACTTCAAATAAAAAAGATACGGCGAACCGTATCTATCCTAAAGATTTTTCACTATAGTAAACTTTTTCTGCATCTGTCATCTTCACTATTTTAAATCCGATAAACCCGAAGAAAATCGAAATAAATGGAATGACATAATTCAACACTGTGTACGGTCCATACTCATAAGCATGGACACCTAATGTTGCGAGTATAAAGACCCCGCAGGTATTCCAAGGGATAAAGACACTTGTCAGCGTCCCACCATCTTCCAGCGCACGGGACAAGTTTTTAGGATGCAGCCCTCTGTCAATATAAGCTTTAATATACATTCGGCTGGGCACTACAATACTGATGTATTGTTCTGAACATGTCGCATTTGTCGCAAAACAGCTTGCAACTGTAGCTGCGACTAAACTGCCAGTATTCCGAGCGAACCTAAGAATAATATTGATGATCGCTGTCAGCATGCCACTGTATTCCAGAATCCCGCCGAATGTCATGGCCACAATCGTCATCGATATCGTGAAGAACATCGATTCAAGTCCACCTTTATTGAATAACTCAGTTAAGAATTTATCTTTTGAATCAATGACGTATCCAGACTGCAAAGTCGTAGCCGCCTGCAAGATCGAATTTCCTTGAACAAAAATCTGCGCACCAAATCCTAACAGTATCCCTACTACTAAAGCAGGCACAGCCGGAACTTTGACTGCGACTAAAATAATAACAATCACTGGAATCAGTAACAGCCACGGTGATAAGACAAACTGATTTTCCATCCCTGTATTGATTGAATTAATTTTATCCCTATCCAGATGAGCACCGCTGAACTGTCGTCCAATAAAGAAATAGGCAATCAGCGCGATAATCAGTCCTGGAATCGTTGTATAAAACATATGCTTGATATGATCAAATAAATCCGTACCCGTCAGACCTGCTGCAAGGTTTGTTGTATCAGATAACGGGCTCATTTTATCCCCAAAATAAGAACCCGAAATAACAGCACCAGCAATCATGCCTGCCGGAATATCCATACTGAGTCCGATTCCCATACCTGCAACACCAACTGTTGCCATCGTTGACCAAGATGATCCGATAGCTAGAGCGACGATACCGCAGATAATACAGATGGTCACCAGAAACATAGAAGGCGTAATAATCTTAAGACCATAATAAATCATTGTTGCAACAACGCCGCCGCCAATCCAGGCGCCAATAACCAAACCGACCAAAATAATGATGATAATTGCCGGAAGTGCCAGTTTAATCCCCTTATACATCATCTCTTCGACTTCTTCCCAGCTAAAGCCATGATAATAGGCGACAAGCGCCGCAATAGCTGTACCGATCATGAGCGGTATATGCGGTGCAAGTTCCAGGAAATAAACTGCGCCGAACATACTGACGATCATAAAAATAAGCGGAAGTAACGCCCAGCCAATAGTAATTTCTCTTTTTTGCTTGTTCTCCAAATAAAACACCCCTTAATGAAATCGCTTTCAATTATATTTTAATGGAGTGTACTGAGAATTACTATACTAAAAATGAAAATTTAATAATAAGTGCATATATTAAAGATTGTGATCTAAATTAATTTTTCTTACCTTATCACTGAACTGCTCAATCACATGATTTACTTGCTCTCGACTCGACTCTCTAATTGAAAGTCGTACTGTGCGTTCATCCATAGGCAGACGTTCCTTATTGATAAGTTTCAGATCATATAAGTTTCTAACTGACTTTTAAATCTGATTAGCTTTAATCATCTCATTCTGGATAATCGTTCTAAATTGTATTTCACCATGTTTGTAGACGATTAAGAGCAATTCAATATCATATAAATTCAGATGATACTTATCAAGAAACTCATCTAATATGGCTCTAGTACTATTAATTCCTTCAAAAAAAATTAAGTGCAATCTGTGCTGACTGTTTTGCTGTCAAAAGACTTCCCTACTTTCATCGAACCTTTAAAAGACACTTACAAGCATTACTCATATATTTTCACTAGTGTTGCATAAATTTAATGTATTCTTCTAACGTAGTGGCTTTACTCTCTCTCATTGCAATATAGGTTAAACCATTAGCTAAATTTTCTTTTTCACTATCTGAATATTTTTTACCTTCAAACACATCATTTACAATATCATAAGGGTCTTGAGAACTTTCTATTTTATTGTTTGGATCGTATATATCTCTGAGTACATGAAATACTGTTAAATTTGTTGATTTTCCATATAGTTTTTCGTAATTACCATATCTATAATTCGATTGGCTTATCTGAACTGAAACATCTAACGCCCAATTCATATTAAATTTCCATGGATATCGATTTGCCTGAAAAAGTCCCCAACCTTCTTTATAACGGAAATAAAATGAAAATCCATAGAATGGGTATAGATATCAAAAAGGAGTGAATACCATGGAACATATGACTCCAGACGAAATTGCTCATTTAACACAGGCAGTTGCTATGCATAAAAAAGAGGACTGCCCTCATAAACAAATAGTTGATCAGCAGGGCATTTATATTTGTCTGGACTGCGGCATGGAGTCAAGACAGCTAAAAGACTTCAAATAAAAAGATACGGCGAACCGTATCTAACCTAAGGATTTTGTTTGATAGTAAGCTTTTTCTTCATCAGTCATCTTCACTATTTTAAAACCAATAAAACCAAATAATATTGAAATAAATGGAATAATATAATTCAATATAGCGTATGGCCCATATTCATAAGCATGAACACCTAATGTTGCTAATATGAAGACACCACAAGTGTTCCAAGGAATAAACACACTTGTCAGCGTACCGCCATCTTCAAGAGCACGAGACAAGTTTTTAGGATGTAATCCTCTATCAATATAACCCTTAATGTACATGCGACTCGGTACGACAATACTAATATACTGTTCTGAACATGTTGCATTTGTTGCAAAGCAACTTACTACAGTTGCTGCCACTAAACTACCTGTGTTACGAGCGAACTTAAGAATAATATTGATAATGGCTGTCAACATGCCGCTGTATTCCAGAATACCGCCGAATGTCATGGCCACAATAGTCATTGATATTCGTAAAAGACATGGATTCGAGTCCCCCTTTGTTAAATAACTCAGTTAAGAACTTATCTTTTGAATCAATGACGTATCCAGACTGCAAAGTCGTCGCCGCGTACAGAATCGTATCACCCTGAACCAATATCTGTACCCCAAATCCTAACAGTATTCCTACTAATGCAGGCACAGTAGGCACTTTAATTGCCACTAAGACAATAACCACCACTGGAATGAGTAGCAGCCATGGTGATAATATAAACTAGCTTTCCATTCCTGTATTAATGGCATTAATTTTATCCATATCTAGATGAGCACCGCTGAACTGACGGCCAATAAAGAAATACGCAATCAGTGCGATACTCAGTCCCGGAATAGTTGCATAAAACATATGCTTGATATGATCAAACAAATCCATTCCCGTAAGGGCGGCAGCGAGGTTTGTCGTATCAGATAACGGACTCATCTTATCTCCGAAATAAGCGCCTGAAATGACAGCACCAGCAATCATACCAGCTGGAATATCCAGACTTAATCCAATCCCCATACCGGCAACATCCACTGTCGCCATTGTTGACCATGATGATCCGATAGCTAAAGCAACGATGCCGCAGCTGATACAGATGGTGACAAGAAACATGGAAGGCGTAATAATCTTAAGACCATAATATATCATCGTTGCAACAACACCACCAATCCAGGCAGCAATAATTAAACCAACCAGGATAATAATGATGATTGCAGGGAGCGCAAGTCTAATCCCTTTATACATCATCTCCTCTACTTCTTCCCAACTAAAACCATGATAGTAAGCGACAAGCGCCGCTATTGCCGTACCAATCATAAGTGGTATATGCGGCGCAAGTTCCAGGAAATATACAGCTCCGAACATACTTACTATCATGAATACTAAAAGAAGTAATGCCCATCCAATCCCAATCTCTCTTCTATGCTTATTCTCCAATTAAGACACCCCTTTATGAAATCGCTTTCAATTATAATAATAAAGAAATGTTTATGGAGATACTATATTTTTTGATTAAAATAACTATTTTTTATCTGTATACTTTTTTAATCATGCTACTAAAATGATGAATTATATGTTTGACTTCTTCTTTGCGCTCTTGATTGATACACAGTATAACAGTTCTCTCATCCTCTGGAACTCTTTTTTTTGTAATTAAGTTAAAATCATAAAGTTTTTTAACCGATTTATTAATCTGACTCATTTTTATAGTCTCATTTTTATAAATATTTTTTAATTGAATGCTATTTGCTTCATAAATAATTAGTAACAACTCTATATCATATATACTTAATTGATATTCATTAAGAAAAGTCTTGAAAACTTTTCTCGTTATATTAACCTTATTAAAGAAATTATGAGCTATTTCTATTTTTTGATTCTCAACCATTCTAAATCCTACTTTCATATAGCAATTTCTAGACACTTATAATCTTTACTCATATATTTTAAACTAAAAGGATTTGTAAAGCGAATATTATTTTAATATATTATCTGAAACTTTCGAAAACGTGACAGCATATTAAAAAGAGTCTGGGACATAAATAGCAGATTTAGCTATTTATGTCCCAGACTCGATTAATACTTCTTTTTAATTTAATTATAATTTCATCTGATTAATTGTTTTTATGACGTTCTTTTTTTCTGCGTGATGTAATAATTAATAATCCACCAAACATTGCTATAGCACTTGCAAGCAAACCTTTATTATAAGTTTCCCCAGTATCAGGTAATTGATGTAATCGCTCTACATTTTTAGTTGTTTTCGATTTAACAGGAGAACTGTTATGAACATTAGTCGGTGTTTCCAATCTACTATCTGCCTGTTCTTTCACTGCTACCGTGACTATTAATACATCTTCTGTACCGTCTGGATATGTCACCACTACTGTGCCTGTTGTCGTGCCCGGCTTGGATACATCCGGTGGTGTCTGCCATTCCACTGTTGTGCCTGGCGGGAATGTATCTTCGTTACCGATGCCCTCTGTTGCTGGCGGTACTACACCTACCGGTGTTGTGATCGGTGTCACGATTGGCGTGTTTTCAACGGCATCCGTCGGTCCTGCAGGTACTTCTACTGTCACTGGTACTGTTACCACATCTTTTGTACCGTCTGGATATGTCACCACTACTGTGCCTGTTGTCGTGCCCGGCTTGGATACATCCGGTGGTGTCTGCCATTCCACTGTTGTGCCTGGCGGGAATGTACCTTCATTACCGATGCCCTCTGTTGCTGGCGGTACTACACCTATTGGTGTTGTGATCGGTGTCACGATTGGCGTGTTTTCAACGGCATCCGTCGGCCCTGCAGGTACTTCTAC
>NZ_SCWA01000010.1 GCF_004359615.1 Macrococcus brunensis | reverse complement strand
ACGGATGAAAAATAGGATAAAAGAACCCGTCATTTCCTAATGTTGAGGAAATTGACGGGTTCTTTTACACTATTGAGTTGTTGGAATTAGTGAGCTTATAGAAAATCGTGAGATTTTCAGTGGCCTCCTCAGGCTCTGTGTCTATTTGTTTATATAATGTTTTTCAATGACATTCTTAACAAACTTATACTCTGCAATAGGTTCATTGAACTCATAGAACTTTGTTTCATTATCTTTAGTCGTCACTGCGATGTACTTAACTGAAGATAATCCGCCGCGAATTTCACTCTTAAGAAACTCAACACGGAACCATTCATTCCCATGTGTAAAATATGAAGTGCTCATCACTGAATAATTGCCTAACATAACCATCGCCCCTTTGCTATTTGTCTTTATCATAACAAAAGAAATCATTCATATAAATATAAACTGATAAATATGCATCATTTAAATGAAAATTTGATAAAGTAACAAAAAAACTTCAGCGAGTCTATACCCACTGAAGTTCATGTTATTTCGCGTATTCCACTGCACGCATTTCACGTACGACGGTCACTTTAATATGACCTGGATACTGCAGTTCTTCTTCAATCTGATTCTTGATGTCACGCGCGAGACGATGTGCTTTTAAGTCGTCTACTTCTTCAGGAGAGACGATAATTCTAATTTCTCGTCCGGCCTGAATCGCGAATGATTTTTCAACGCCGTCATAACTCTCAGAAATCTGTTCAAGTCGTTCTAAACGTCTGACATAGTTCTCTAAAGTCTCACGTCTAGCACCTGGTCGCGCTGCACTTAATGCATCAGCCGCAGCAACTAAGACAGAAATAACCGAGTTAGGCTCAATGTCACCATGATGCGAATGAATCGCATTGATGACAACTGGATGTTCCTTGTATTTCTTCGCAAGGTCCACCCCGATTTCAACGTGACTGCCTTCTACTTCATGGTCAATTGCTTTACCGATATCGTGAAGAAGTCCTGCTCGTTTAGCGAGTGTGACATCTTCACCTAGTTCTGCAGCCATCATCCCTGCTAAGTGTGCAACTTCTACAGAGTGCTTCAGTACATTCTGACCGTAGCTTGTTCTGAACTTCATACGACCGAGTATTTTCACTAAGTCCGGATGCAGGTTATGAATACTCAGCTCAAATGTCGCTGCTTCACCTGCTTCGCGAATACTTTCATCCACTGATTTTTTCGCTTTTTCAACCATTTCTTCGATACGACCTGGATGAATACGACCATCAGAAACCAAGTTCTGAAGCGCAATTTTTGCTACTTCACGTCTGATCGGATCAAAGCCCGACAGTATAACTGCTTCTGGTGTATCGTCAATAATTAAATCAATACCCGTTAATGTTTCAAGTGTTCGGATATTTCGTCCTTCCCGACCAATAATACGACCTTTCATCTCATCATTCGGTAAGTTGATGACAGATACCGTTGATTCTGATGTGTGGTCAGCGGCTAAGCGCTGAACAGTTGTCGCAAGTAACATTTTGGCTTTCTTATCGACTGTATCTTTGACTTCCTGTTCTTTCTCTTTGATCAGCACTGCTATATCATGAGAAAGTTCGTCTTCAACCTGATCGATAATTTCCTGTTTCGCTTCTTCTTGAGTCAGTCCGGAGATGCGTATTAATTCCTGTTCATGTCTGGCGATAATATCTTGAACACTTTGCTCCAGCGCATCAACTTGCTGTTGTTTAGCTTCAATTTTAGATTCTTTTTGTTCTAAAAGTTCATCTTTTTTATCTAAGAGTTCACTTTTTCGATCTAAGTTTTCTTCTTTTTGAAGTAATCTTGCTTCTTGTCTTGAAAGATCTGATCGTCTATGGCGATATTCGTCTTCCAGACGATCACTGCGCAGCTGATGTTCTTCTTTAGCTTCAAGCAGCTTTTCTTTTTTTAGACTTTCGGCTTCTTTTCTAGCTTCTTTCACAATATGCTCACCAGTCTGTCTTGCCTGAATCTGCTGGTTCGTCAAATTCGTTTTTGCTAGATAATAACCTGCAGCAACACCTACAAGGATGCCAAGCAAAATGTATAAGAGGATAACCATACATAAACACCTCCTTTTTGCTTATTATCTAGTTAAAGTATTAAAAAATAAAGAATATATAATTAAAATCATATACATTTCAATTGTACGTTTTCTGTTATATTAAAGTCAAGGCGTCATCTAGATTATGGAATAGAAAAAACTGAAGCCCGAAGACTTCAGCTCTTAAGAATTAAACTAATTCGTCATCAAATAAAGAATCTGCTTCTTCTTTCTGAGGTGCTGCTGATTCACTAGCACCCTTTTCAGGTGAGTCAGTCACCTCATCGGGCGCAATAATGCCCATCTCCTGACGAATCTTACGGTCAATTTCTGCCATCACTTCAGGATTTTCTCTCATGAAGTTCTTCACATTTTCTTTACCTTGACCTAAACGCTCGCCATTATAAGAGTACCATGCACCTGATTTATCAATCACTTCAAACTCTGTACCAAGGTCGACAATCTCACCTTCGCGTGAAATCCCTTGACCGTACATGATATCTACTTCAGCTACTTTAAATGGTGGTGCTACTTTATTTTTTACAACTTTAATCTTCGTACGGTTACCGACAACATCCATACCTTGTTTCAGTTGTTCAGCACGACGTACTTCTAAACGGACTGAGCTGTAGAATTTAAGGGCACGGCCACCAGGTGTTGTCTCAGGATTACCGAACATCACACCGATTTTTTCACGAACCTGGTTAATGAAAATAGCAATCGTGTTTGATTTCGCGATCGCACCAGAAAGTTTACGAAGCGCCTGTGACATCAGACGAGCCTGCAGACCCATATGAGAGTCACCCATCTCCCCTTCAATCTCCGCTTTAGGTGTCAGTGCAGCCACGGAGTCAATCACGATAATATCAATCGCACCGCTTCGCACAAACGCTTCAGCAATTTCCAGACCTTGTTCACCGTGGTCCGGCTGAGATAAATAAAGATTCTCAGTATCTACACCTAAATTCTTTGCATACACTGGATCTAAAGCATGCTCTGCATCGATGAATGCAGCTGTTCCGCCCTGAGCCTGCACTTCAGCAATCGCGTGCAGTGCGACTGTTGTTTTACCTGAACTTTCAGGTCCATAAATCTCAATGATACGCCCTTTAGGATAACCGCCTACTCCAAGTGCGTTGTCCAGTGTAATAGAACCACTTGAAATAGTGGAAACATTGCGAGATGTACTTTCACCCAGCTTCATGACTGCGCCTTTACCGAATGATTTTTCCATATTTTTAATGACTGTATCGAGTGCTTTTTGACGTTCGCTCAAATGTATATCCTCCTTAAACGTTGCCGTTTATTCGTTAGTTTTTTATTTGTTTTACATCTCTAACTATACTGATTTCCCGAGTAAATAGCAAGCAAAAAGCAAACATCTGTTCGTATTTTTTATGCGCAGTTTTTGATGAAAAGAAGACAGTTTTTGATGAAAACAGACCTATCTGTTTGCAGTTTTTCATAAAAAAATAACAGGTGATTAAAACCTGTTATTTAGAACCACGGAAAACATCTCTACCGTGATAGAAGTATTCTATTCCTGATAAAATAGTGAAGAATACGGCTGCATACATCAGCCAGTAGCCCAGGCTCATACCGAATGGTTCAGCAAGAAGAAGTAATATCATTGCGATCATGGTCACAGCTGTTTTAATCTTACCGAGCTGACCCGCTGCTGACACAAATCCTTGTTCTATTTGAAGAAGACGTAGACCTGTTACTGCGAATTCACGTGCCACTATAATGATGGCCATCCATGACGGAATAACGTCCAGCTCCACAAGTGCAATAAGACCGGATGCGACGAGTAATTTATCCGCTAATGGATCCAGGAATTTACCCATATTAGTGACGAGCTGCCACTTGCGTGCCAAATAGCCGTCAATCCAGTCAGTCATAGATGCTAAGATAAAGATGAGTGCCGCAATAAATTGTTCGGCACGCATATTCATGCTGTTTAGGAACTGCACGTGTCCCATATTGAAATCTGCCAGTAAAAAAACAAGAAAGACTGGTATGAGCAGGACTCGTGCGACTGTAATCTGATTTGGAATGTTCATTTAAAAGCTCCTTTCTATTTTGAAATATTGAATTGATAAGTTCGAGTAATTAATGTATCTGCGTTAGTGGGTACATCTACTTTTTCGCCATTGAGATAAACAGTCAGATCGGCTGTTGAACCTGCTATCAGTGTAACAGTTCGAGTGCCTTTATCTACCTTTAAAGTACGGTCATTGACGTTCTGATAATTTTCAGACTGATTATTATCGTTACGTAGCTGTAGCCAGGTTGGTGTCTTTGATGTCACACGTATCGATACAGGCTCTTTCGTTTTAACCGTATAACTGAGTGTTGCACCGTCAAACGACTTATAGCTGACAATCGTTTTTTCTTCTTTTTTAACCGGTTTTTCCGGTTCTTTTTTCTTGTCTGGCATATTTTCAACTTTTTTAGTCTCAACTGCAACATTTCGACTTGGATTAATCGTAGCAGCATTCCACTCATGATGATGAGGAAACAAATAGACCGATGCGAGCCATAACAATGTACAGAGCGCGGCCACTAAAAGGATCAGCCTGAAAAGGGGTGACAGCAACTGGGTTTCCTGAAAAACTGGTGACTGCAGTGATTTTTTCGCTTCTTTCGCAGTCATTTTATGGACAGGAAGTTCAGTCTGATGCTCCTCTATAAGTTTTTGAGCATGCAGGTTGACGCTCTCGGCATACTTTTTAATAAAACCCACTGCATAATCAGGGTTCGGCAGCTGATCAAACTCATTTTTTTCAAGCATAGAGATATATTCTCTTTTAATTTTGATGCGTTTTTCCATATCCAGAAGCGTCATGCCGAGTGATTCTCGTTTACTTTTTAAAATCTTACCAATGGGTTTCATTGATACGCCTCCCATTATTCAAAAAATCCGAAACCATCTGTATCAAAGAGATTGTTTTTATGGACCTGCTCATACGTGATTTCCTGATCATCGGTCTCACGCAGTTCAATGATATAATCAAAATCTTCTAATGTATAGTCACTATTTGCGACAAATAAATCTGGATGCTCTATCACTTTTACAGCGGGCAGACTCATCACTTCTTTAACGAGCTGCATATGGCGCATATCCTGCTGTTTAGAAGTCAGTGCACCGTCGATGATATAAATGTAGCTGCTATCATATTCTCCTTTGAAAAGAGAGTTACGGACTGTCTGTTTAATCATAGTCGATGAGATGAAGAGCCATTTCTTATGGGCACAGACACTGGCTGCTACAACGGACTCTGTCTTACCGACACGAGGCATCCCTCTGATACCGACTAGACAATGTCCTTCTTCTTTAAAGAGTTCAGCCATAAAATCTACTAAAATCCCCAGGTCATTTCTGACAAATCGGAAGGTTTTGCGGTCTGTGACGTCACGCTGAATATACCGTCCATGTCTGACAGCCAGTCTATCCTGCAGAAGCGGCGTCCGAATCTTGATGATACGAATCTCATCCAGTTCACGAACAATATTTTCAAAGCGCATGATTTTCTCGTCATTATCAACTCGCAGTAGCATGCCCCGACGTCCTGCGTCTACACCATTAATCGTGATGATACTAATACCGAGTGTGCCGAGCAGACTGGAGACATCCCCGAGCAGCCCTGGCCGGTTCACTTTGATTTCATATTCAAGATAACATTCTCTCATCATAAGCCCCCTAAATGAGCCACCCTGCATTTAGACGTAAAACTTGTCCTGTCATATGCTGTGCTCTCTTATGTAATAAATAGCTGACTAAGTATGCCACTTCATCTACTTCCACAAGCTCTCCTTGCGGAATATCTTCCAGAATCAAGTCCTCATCCAGCTGGTCAGTCATCCGTCCCCGTACGACTCCTGGTGTAATCGCATTGACCGTCACCCCGCTCAAGGCAAGCTCTTTAGCCATTGATTTCACGAAACCAATCTGGCCTGCTTTCATCGCAGAATAGACACTTTCCATACTGGCGCCTGTCTCACCCCATATTGAACTGATGACTACTATTCTACCATATTGTTTTTGGCAGAGAACAGGCACCATCCACTGTACCAGTTGAATCAGACCTTTTAAGTGAACATGATACTGCTGGTCAATTTGTTCTTCAGTGAAATCCTGGACCAGACCGAAGCTCTCTGTTCCAGCAGCATAGATCAAGCCGTCAAGTGTATCAATAAAGGTAGGTTTGGTTTTAAGTTTTGTTAAGTCGCATTGCCAGAAGGTCACGTCACCAGACATCGTTTCTTTGAGTATTTCTATATCAGCCTTAAAATACTGGCAGACGACTGAATGTCCAGCTTCTAATAAATCCGTGACAATCGCACGACCGATATCTCCGCTGCCACCTGTCACTAAATAATTAGCCACGTGGCACCAGTCTGCTGTCTGTCATGTTCGTCATATCAACCGCCTGATGGAATGTAGTTAAAGCGTCTCTCAGATTAATCTGCTGGAGGACCTGGACAATATCAAACAAAATAGCGCCGTTGAAATAATAGCGTGTAAACTGGTTCGCAATATATTCAAGTGAATTAAAGCTTGCAATATATTCACCCGTTGTCTGTTTCACGAGTCGTCTAAACGCGGATTCATCAAATTCAGCCGTCTCAAATCGTTCAATGATACGTTGTTTCAATATCTCCGGATCAGGCGTCGCACCTGCGATCAGCATATGAGAGAAAGTCGGTTCCAGTATAAAACTATAACCAAATGAATCATCTATCAGACCATCAGCCAGCAGTTCGTGATAGAAATCACTCTGCTCGCCTAGAAGAAGCTCCAGTATAAACATCATCTCAAACTCTGTCTGAATAAGCGGTCGGTTCTGCAGATGACAGTCGCTTTTAATGCCGAGCATCAGTTTTGGCCGTGTAATATCTGTAGGTGTTGAGACGAACCGCTCCTTCACTTCTTTCGGTTCTCTGATATCATCTGTCACCGGTTGATAGACGGGCTGATTCTTAATCATCTGCTTTTCACTGATGAACTCAGCAATAGCAGCCGGCTCTACATTACCGACTACAAACATGACCATATTTTCAGGACGGTAAAAAGTATGGTAGCAAGTATAGAGTGTCTCTGCAGTAATCTCGTTAATTGAATTGAGAGTCCCCGCGATATCCTGACGCACTGGGTGATTCTGATACATCGCCTGCAGTGTCTGATAATAGAGTCTATAGTTCGGTTGTTCCTGATACATCTTGATTTCTTCAGCGATAATACCGATTTCTTTTTGCACAGACGTCTCAGAAAAATAAGGTTTCTGTACCATCTCTATCAGCAACTTAATATTTTCTTCAACATGATCGACAGCAGTGAAGAGATAACTGGTCCGGTCATAAGAAGTAAATGCATTAACGGAAGCGCCTTGTTCAGAAAAGACATTGAACATATCGCCTGCTTCTTTTTCGAACATCTTATGTTCAAGAAAATGAGCGACACCGGCCGGCGTATTGATCATATCATTTCCTTCTGCAGGGATGAAATCAGTATGTAAAGAGCCGTATTTTGTCGTCATGGTAACGTAAGTTTTCTGGAACCCTGCTTTCGGAATGATAAAAAGCTGCAGCCCATTATCAAGCTTAGTTTCGTATAGTGTCTCATCTATTTCCTTATAATATTGTTTCTTCATGCTTTCACCTCTTCTGCGAGACAATAGATGGTCTGAACGTTCACTTGCTCTGCAATAGCCATCACTTCTTCTTTTGTCACGCTTTCAATGCCTTTTATCCATTCCTCAGTCGACAGTTGTGCCGTGTCGAATGACGACGCATAGCTGACTTCAATCCATCCTCTAGGGCGGTCGAAGTTCTCCCGTCTATGACTGATGAGCATTTTCTTAGCGATAATCAGAAGTTCTTCCGAAAATTCACCCTGTTTCATCATCTCAAGCTGGCTGAGAATCGTGTCCACAGCCTGCTGATAAGTCGCGTTCTGAACACCTGCTACTACATACATCAAACCAAGTCTTGCATCTACCTGCGAGTGAATCTGATAAGCGAGACTCATTTTTTCACGAACATTCATAAACAACAGACTCGTTGCATCACCGCCGTAGATTTGATTCATGACAATCAATGCAAAATAATCGCTTGTACCATATTCGACGTGTACTGTCATACCCATATTGATACGTGCCTGTGATGTATCTGTATATTCAGTGACATAGACAGATTTAGCCTTCGGTTCTAATTCAAGAGGCTCTAGTGTCACATCTTCTGAATTAAAATCAAAGTAATGTTCAAGCTTCGAACGAATCTCCTCTGTTACGTCACCGATGACATATAAGGCCTTCTCGTCTTTTTGCAACATTGATTCATAAGCCGCATATAAAGAGGCAGGTGTCACATCAGGCAGACGGTCTTCAATTCCTATACTCGGGTACCGATAGCTCGTCTGAAACATCTCTTTCAGCATACGCTGGAAACTTGCCTGTGCTTTATTATCTTTCATATTGTCAAAGCGCGCGTTTAACAGCTGCTTCTCCTGTACGACTTTCTGTTCATTAAATGAATCCCCATTAACATTGGGATGTTTAATGACATCGCTCAGAAGCTGGCAGCATGCATCAAACAGCGGCTCATCGATAAACTTGTCATGGATGAACTCAATACTGAACGTCATTACATGAGCTGTTTTCTGTTTCGTCACGTAACTTGATAAATGTGCACCGTACAGATCTGACAGATAATCATAGAGTTTCTGCTCGGTAGGATAGTTTGCAGTAGATTTGGTCATCAGCTTCGCAAGCAATGAACGTTCTGTGATAAGGTCGGCATCTATTGGAGCTTTAAACTTAAGCGCCAGGGTGATCGTTTTAAACTTCTTCTCGTTCTTTATGTAAATAGGTATCATAAAATCACTTCAACTCTCGCTTAATTTGGAATTTAATCTGACTGGATTTAAAATAATTGAGTGAATACAGGACTGGCTTATCATCTCTATTTTTATGAATCTGACGCACAAGGACCAGGCTTTCTTCCGGTGCGCACTCAAGCATATTTGAAATATAAGGTTCGTAGCTGATCGACTCTATCTCACAAGTAGCAGAGGTAATCTGAAACTCCGGACGATCCTTCAAAATTTCAAACAGTGAAATCTTGTTGGAATGATCGAGTATCAAGGATTCATCAACAATCTTATCCAGGCAGTAGGCAATAGGTTCATGGTCAGCGGTACGGATGCGCTCAAGAACGATGATATTACGGTCATCATTGATTTCAAGAATCCGTTTATCATCAATAGAAGGTGTTTCCGGATCCTGACTGATGATGATAGAGCCTGCCGTATACCCCTTCTCTTCAATCATGGCCGTAATACTTTTCAAGTTATGTATAGGATAGAAAAAAGTCGGTTCATGTTTGACAAAGTAGCCTTGATGGAACCGTTCTGATAAAAGCTGCTCTGTGACAAGTTCCTGCAGGGCTTCTTCAACATCGTCCTGAACGACATTCAAAGTGCGTGAAATCTCATATTCACTTGGCAGTGGTCTATCAGTCGTAAAAGTCGCGTCTTGAATGCGCTCGATAATCCAGTCTTTAATCTCTACTACAGCTTGTTTGGCAGACATTATTCTCCTCCTTCTTCTGGTGCTATTAATACTTGTCTCGGCTTACTTCCTTGCGCCGGACCAATCACTTGATTGAGCTCTAAATCATCCACAAGCCTTGCAGCTCTATTATAGCCTATTCTAAACTGACGCTGCAGAAGAGAAGCACTTGCCTTCTGCTCTCTCACCACAAATTCGTAGGCCTGGAAATAAAGCGCATCGTCAGAAGGTGAATCAGACTGAACGACTTCTTCCGGCTCCATTTCTTTCATGTAGTTCGCTGATTGCTGCTCGGTGACATAATTGACGACTGCTTCCACTTCACTATCAGACAAGAAAGCCCCCTGAACACGGGTCGGCTTTGATTGTCCCGAAGGTAAAAACAGCATATCTCCTCGACCGAGTAGTTTCTCGGCTCCCTGTGAATCCAGTATAGTCCGCGAATCCACTTGTGAGCTTACAGCAAAGGCAATACGTGAAGGAATATTCGCTTTGATTAACCCGGTGATGACATCAACAGAAGGTCGCTGCGTCGCAATAATCAGATGAATGCCGGCAGCCCGCGCCATCTGAGCGATTCGCATGATGGCACTCTCTACGTCCTTACTGGCCACCATCATTAAGTCTGCCAGCTCATCGACAATCACCACGATATAAGGAAGTAAACTGTTCTTTTCATCCAGTTCCTGGTTCTGACGTTTTAAATACTGATTATAGCCTTCAATATTACGTGTACCTGTATGACTGAAGAGGTCATAACGTCTTTCCATTTCAGCAACAATTTTCTGTAAGGCCTGACTCGCTTTTTGCGGGTTCGTCACGACCGGTGTGAGCAGATGCGGAATTCCATTGTAGACGTTCAACTCAACCATCTTCGGATCAATCATCATCAGTTTGACTTCATGTGGTTTGGCATTCATCAGAATACTCGTGATAATTCCATTGATGCAGACTGATTTACCGCTTCCTGTTGATCCGGCGACGAGAAGATGGGGCATCTTATTAAGTTCAGCAGTAATCGCTTCTCCCGAAATATTGCGCCCCAGGACGACTTTCAGTTTATTTGTTGTGACCGGTTCTTCTTCCAGTACTTCACGCAGCGTGACCATAGACGTCGTTTTGTTGGGAACTTCTATGCCAACAGCAGATTTACCCGGGATAGGCGCTTCTATCCGGATATCTTTCGCGGCTAATGCCAGTGCGATATCACTCGACAGATTGACGATACGGCTGACTTTGACACCTAGCGCCGGATGGACTTCGTACTGCGTAACAGCTGGCCCGATACGGATCTGACTGACCTTCGCATCTACGCCAAAGTTTCTCAGTGTATTTTCAAGAAGCTGCCCTCTTTGTTTGACTGACTTTGTATCAGACTTAACAGACTGAGCAGGTGGGTCAAGTAAGGTAATAGGAGGCAGCTGATAGTCCGAATCTTCTTCAATGACCATCTCTATACCTTCAGACTCGGTGACGGCCTCCTCCAGCTGCTGTTCTTTTTTAACTTTACGATTTTCCTCATAGACCGGAATCTCTTCATGCTGCGTTTCACGTTCTATCTTCTCTGGTTCAGGTATATTTTGGGTCGTTTCTTCATCTTTTATTTCGACAAGTGACGATACGTCTCTCGGCTCGGGCTTCTCACGTTCCATCCATTTTTGTCTGACTGCAGTAAAACTTGACATCAAAGTCATAAAAAGTGTTCTTGCTTCTTGTCGGACAGAACGCCCTGTTATCAGAATGCCGGTCAGTCCGAACAAGGCAACGATCAGAATAAACGTCCCGACAGGACTGATGAGGGCTGACAACATATTTTCCAAGTAAAATCCAAGAGATCCTCCACCCTGATAATGAAAATGAGAATCAGATTCTAATTCATAGATGCGGTCGAACATCGGCCGACTTTTGTTGTCTATTAATCGATTCCCAAATTCAAACAGCAGACTTAAAGCAAGCTGAAGTGTCAGCCAGCCTGCCAGCCTTCTGTTTAAAGGCATCATCTTCTTGTTGATTGTAAAATAAATGACTGTTAAAAATAACAGCAGATATGTAAAGTAGCGGGCTGTGCCCGTGAAAAGTACCATCAGACAGTCGATACCCAGGCCGATCAATCCGAACTGAAATAACCCGAGCAGGAGCAGACTCAGCAGAATAAGTGCCACAAGATAAATATAGGGCTGATCTGTCCGCTTCGCTGTTTTCTTGGTTCTTCTTTTTTTAGTGGTCTTTTTTTTAGTGATTGCCATGTCTTCACCTCTTAAAACTAAATAAACAAGCTTTAAAAAGCTTGTTTATAGGTTATTCATTAAATTTCAGAAATCACAGGGATAATCATCGGACGGCGTTTTGTTGAATCATAGAGGAATTTACCGAGTTTGTCTCTCATATCCTGTTTGATTTCTGACCACTCGATACGATTTTGCATCAAGCCTTCTTCAACGATAGCACGTACTTTATCTTCAGCTTCTTTTAGCAGTTCTTCACTTTCACGAACGTAGACGAAGCCACGCGATTGAATCTGAGGACCTGCAACAATTCGTCTGTTTTTGGAGTCGAGTGTCACGACTGCGATAAAGATACCGTCTTCTGCTAACAGTCGGCGGTCACGAAGCACGATGTTCCCGACATCACCAACACCGATACCATCAATGAGAACGTTTCCTGCGATGACTTTATCGTTCGCACGCATCTCTTTGCCGTCATATGTCACGACATCGCCTTTTTCAAGCAGGAAGATGTGTTCAGGCAGGACACCCGTTTCAGCTGCAAGCTTCGCATGCGCGATCTGCATCTTGAATTCACCCTGTACAGGGATGAAATATTCAGGTTTCATAAAATTCAGCATCATTTTCAGTTCTTCCATACAGCCATGTCCGGAAGCATGAATTTTCTTGTCAGGTGATACCACATGAGCACCCGCTTTAACGAGATGGTTGATGGTAGAACCTAAGATGACTTCCATGCCTGATGAGGGCGTCGTCGTAATGAAGACCGTGTCGCCTTCTTCGATGTTCATGATGTTATGACGCTGCTGAGCCATCAGACCTAATGCTTCAATCGGCTCGCCTTGAGCGCCGGTTGAGATCACAATCAGCTCATTTTTCGGATATTTTGCAACATCTTTAATCGGGATTAACAACTGTTCAGGGATATCGAAATAGCCCATTTTTCTAGCGATATTAAACGAACTTTCAAGTGACTTTCCTAAGAAAGTGACTTTACGGTTATTTTTAGCTGCTGCATTGATGACCTGCTGGATGCGAATAAAGTTTGAAGCGTAGCATGAAACGATAATACGCCCATTAGCGCGTGCAAATTCATCGTTGATATGACTTTCAATTACATTCTCCGGCGTATTGTAGCCAGGTTTCTCAGCTTCAGTCGAATCACTGATAAGTGCGAGCACGCCTGCTTCACCGATAGCTGTCATTTTGCTGATATCTGGACGATAAGCGCCTTGAACACTTTGGTCGAATTTAAATTCACCTGTATAGACGATGGCACCGTAAGATGTATGAATACAGATCCCAAGTGCGTCCGGGATGCTGTGAGTAGTATTGAAGAAAGTGATATTCACGCCTTTAAAACGCATAACTGAATCATTATTGACTGTATAGTACTTGATTTTCTTTTCCAGTTTAACGTCTTTCATCTGGTCTTTTACAAGAGCAAGTGTTAATCGTGATCCGTAGATAGGAACGTCTAGTTTTGGCATGATGTATTTTAATGCACCGATTGCATCGAGATGACCATGTGATAAGAAAATCCCTTTTAATTTATGTTTATTTTCGATGACATACTGTATGTCAGGAATCACGACATCGATTCCAAGCATTTCATCTTCCGGAAACATCAGTCCGGCATCCAGCATGAACATTTCTTCGTCTACTTCAACGATATACATGTTCTTAGCAATTTCACTGACACCGCCGAGCGGTGTGATTCTTACTTGATTATTCTCTTTTTTAACTAAATTCAAAATAGTTCCTCCTAAAATCTTTTCCCGTTCAATCCATATTGATTCTATTATAAGCTATTTGAAAGGAATAAGACAATAAAAAAAGGCGCCGCAGCGCCTTACCCCTTAAACAAGCTGTATACGGTAATTGCCACCATCTACAGTAATATTATCGAGTTTCAGTTCTTTTTCATTTAAACGTTCTTCATCATCCTTGAAAATGACAAGATTCACAGCTTCCTGTGATGATTCGAGCTGATTGAAATACTGGCCGATACTGCCGTCAGATGTTGTCAGTCTAATCGCTCTTTCTTCCTGCGTAAACTGGCCCTCTGCTTCAATAATATGATTGTTCACTGCTATTTTATCAAATACCATACAACCGCCTCCTACTCTTTATACTTGAATTTTATACCAATTCAGCAAATAGTACAATTATTTAAAGAGAATCTTTGCAGGCGCTTTCAGCATTTCCTGTACCTGTGCTATCTCCTCAAGTGTGACCGCTCTGATACGCGATTCAAATTCCTCCAGCGTGATCAATCTATCATAATACATCAGACTCCTGCCATCTCTTGCCATGATATGCCCTTCGTAATCATTATCCATATAAGCAGAGGTGATCAGGTAGTCCTGTGCTTTTGTCAGGTTGACATGTGTCAGAGGTGCTGTCAGCAGCTTTATAATCTCTTCTTCAGCCGCCGGTACATTCTGTTCATCGCAGCCGATATAAATTGTGAACAGTCCTCCATCGATAAATGATTCAAGTGATGAATAGACATTATAACAGAGACTCAGTTCTTCTCGCAGCCTTCTGAATAACGGCGATGACATCGATTCACCGAAGTAAGAACTGAACAGACTGAATGCGTCGTACAGCGGATGATGATAACCGACAGCCTCAAAACCTATCAGAAAGTGTGACTGTTCAAGTGAACGGTCCATCGTCAGAGAGACGGGCTTAAAGGAAAAGGCAGGTTTCGTTTTTATAGACGGTTGGTCAAAGATTTTCAGAGTCTGAATGATTTCCGGCTGCTGACCCACATAAGAGATGATGATATTATCCGTTGTGTAATAAGACTGATAAAAGCGTATCAAGTTGTCACGGTTCATTTCATTAAGTGACGCCCGGTAACCCAGTATAGGAGACCGGTAACTATCAGAAAATGTCTTCTCCTGCATCAGATCATAAATATAGTCCTCAGGATCATCTTCTGTCATTTTAATTTCTTCTAATATAACCTGTTTCTCCCGTTCTATTTCTTCAGCTGGAAATTCAGCCTCTGTCAGCATTTCCTGCAGGAGTAAAACAGCACGATGCTCAAAACGTTTAAGCGTCTTGACAGAATAGCACGTATATTCTTTTGTCGTGTATGCATTGACATCACCACCGATGGCATCAATTTCTTCACTAAAGGCTTTTGCTGTGAATTTTTTAGTTCCTTTAAACAACATATGCTCGACAAAATGCGCAATTCCTGCCGGGTAGCCTTCTTCATGGTTCGTTCCTGCTTTAATATAGACTGCGATATGAACAGTTTCATGTGGTGATAATCGAGTCGTAATTGTCAGATCTTTATTCAAATATGGCCCTCTTTCTATTAAAAAAGACTGCATAGGCAGTCTTTAAAATTAATCTTCTTTTTTAGGTTCTGTTTCTGTTTTAGGTGCTTCTTTCGGTTTTTCAAGAAGCACTTTGCGTGACGCATTGACACGACCTTGACGGTCAATTTCTGTCACCTTGACATCAAACTGATCGCCCATTTTAATCACATCTTCCACTTTGTTCACACGTTCATGAGCAAGCTGAGAAATATGAACGAGAGCATCTTTCCCTGGGAAGATTTCAACAAATGCGCCGAACTTCTCGATACGTTTTACTGTCGCATGGTAAACTTCTCCGACGACTGCTTCACGCACGATATTTTCAATAATCTGTACTGCTTCTTTAATCATCGCTGCATCGCTTGAACCGATGAAGACCGTTCCATCCTGTTCGATATCAACCTTAACGCCCGTTGCATCAATGATTTCATTAATTTTCTTACCACCTGGTCCGATGACGTCGCGAATTTTGTCAGGATTGATATGAATCACTTCAATTTTTGGCGCATAAGCACTTAATTCTTTTCTTGGTTCTGCAATCGTCTGCAGCATATGATCCATGATGTGCATACGTCCGGTACGGGCTTGTTCAAGCGCCTCACGCAGGATTTCCTCAGACAGACCATCAATTTTAATATCCATCTGTATCGCTGTAATCCCTTCGCTCGTTCCAGCGACTTTAAAGTCCATGTCCCCGAGTGCATCTTCCATTCCTTGAATATCAGACAGAATAGTATAGTCTTCACCTTTTTTAACGAGACCCATCGCTATACCTGCGACTGGGGCTTTGATAGGGACACCTGCATCCATCAGTGCAAGTGTAGAACCGCAGATGGAAGCCTGAGAAGAAGAACCATTTGACTCGAGTACTTCAGAGACGACACGGATTGTATACGGGAAGTCCACTTCATTTGGAATAACTTGCAGAAGCGCACGTTCCCCGAGTGCACCGTGACCGATCTCACGACGACCTGGTGCACGAATTGGACCTGTCTCACCGACTGAGAAGTTAGGGAAATTATAGTGATGCATATAACGCTTCTCTTCTTCAATACCGAGACCGTCTATAATCTGATGTTCACCGAGTGCGCCAAGTGTCGCAACAGATAATGCCTGAGTCTGTCCACGAGTAAAAAGACCTGAACCGTGAGCACGAGGCAGTAAGCCCACTTCACTGTCAAGTGGACGGATTTCTTCAGGACGTCGACCATCCGGACGTACTTTTTCTTCAGTGATTAAACGGCGGACTTCTTCTTTGATCAGGCTGTCGAAAGTTTTATTGACGACAGTCATCGTCTCTTCAGGGTGTCCTTCATATTTTTCAATAATCTGCAGTTTCACTGCTGTGATATTCTCTTCACGTTCGAGTTTGTCTTTCGTCTGAATCGCTTTAGAAAGTTCAAGTGCTTCCGCATAGTCTTTCACTTCATTTTCTACGATTAAGTTCGGCTCTACCGGCACGAATTCTTTTTTCACAGGCTGAACGTCTGCAATGATTTTCTCCTGAAAATCTACAAGTTCCTTGATAGCCGCATGACCGAACATAATCGCCTCAAGCATTTTTTCTTCAGTGACTTCTTTTGCGCCTGCTTCAACCATGTTGACTGCGTCTTTATGACCCGCAACCTGTAAGTCGAGCAGTGACGCCTTACGCTGTTCGACGTTAGGATTGATGATGAGCTCATTATCAATTAACCCGACGGTAACCCCTGCGATTGGCCCTTCAAAAGGAATATCAGAAACTGATAATGCCACAGAAGAACCAAGCATCGCTGCCATCTCAGGTGAGTTGTCCGGGTCAACACTCATAACGATTGAAATGACTTGAATGTCATGTCGATAACCTTTCGGGAATAGCGGACGGATCGGACGGTCAATTAAACGAGACGTTAAAGTCGCGTCTTCACCCGGACGACCTTCACGTTTATTAAAACCGCCTGGAATCTTACCAGCTGCATAGAGTTTTTCTTCATAGTTCACCATCAGCGGGAAGAAATCGACATCCCTCGGTTCTTTAGATGCAGTCGCTGTAGACAGGACAACCGTGTCGCCGTAGCGGACAAGAGCTGATCCATTCGCCTGCTTAGCGAGCTGACCCACCTCAACTGTCAGCGGGCGGCCTGCCCATTCAGTTGTAAATACTTTTTTCTGAGACATTAAAATGCTCCTCTCAAGTTTATATCTTTCATCATATCATTTATTAAAAAGTCAGTCATAAAAAAATCGAAAGAAACATGAGTTCCTTTCGACTGTTTTTATTATCGACGTAAACCTAATGATTTAATTAATTCACGGTAACGTTGAACATCGTTTTCACGAAGGTAAGTCAGTAAGTTTTTACGACGACCAACCATTTTTAAAAGTCCACGACGTGAATGGTGGTCTTTTTTGTGAGTACGTAAATGTTCGTTTAATGCATTGATTTCTGCAGTTAAAACCGCGATTTGTACTTCTGGTGATCCTGTGTCTGTATCATGTACACGGTATTGTGCAATGATTTCGTTTTTACGTTCTTGTGTAATTGCCATAATTAAATGACCTCCTATTATAATTTTCACCGTAACCCGAGCGCGTCGTCGGAGTGTCGACAAGCCAAGGAAAGGTACTGAAATATTATAGCACAGACTAGAGTTCGATGTCACGCAGAATTTCTTCTGCACGAGTTTTATCTTGGTTTATCTGGGCGATCAGTGCATCGATGCCACTGAACTTCTGTTCGGGACGCAGAAATTCGTGCCAGAAGACTTCTACACGTTCACCGTAAATGGAGTCGTTAAAATCAAAGATATGGACTTCAATAGAGACGGCCGACTTAGACGGATCGTGAAACGTCGGTTTATAACCGATATTGCAGACCCCTTTAAATGTCTCGCCAGTCGCTACTTGTTTCAGCGTCACGGCGTAAACACCTAGTTTTGGCATCACGTAATCTTCGTCAGGCATGACGTTCGCAGTCGGAAAACCGATAGTACGCCCTCGTTTTTCACCTTGTACAACGATTCCTGCAATCTTGTAAGGACGGCCAAGCTGTTCATTCGCATGCACGACTTCCCCTTCCATTAACATGCGGCGGATATCGGTCGTTGATACTTTTTCGTCATTAAGGGCTTTCTTAGATACTGTCGTCACATTAAAGCCTTGTCTATCTTCAGCGAGCTTCAGCATATTGCCTTTACCAAATTTGCCGTAAGTAAAATCAAAACCTGCGACTACTTCCTTGACGTGATTGTTCGTTAAGTAGTCACGGATGAAATCTTTTTCTGTCATCGCCGCAAACTTAGATGTGAAAGGAACAATAAAGAGATAATCCACACCTAATGCTTCGAAGATACGTTTTTTTTCATTTAAAGGTGTTAAATAATCCGTCCGTTTTTTTTCCGGATTGAGAACAACTGACGGATGCGGGTCAAACGTCATCACTGCTTTTTTGAGACTCTTTTTGTCCGCTATTTCAATCATCTGATTGATAACGGTCAAGTGCCCCAGATGAATGCCATCGAAGAAACCGATCGCAAGCGCAATGTCTGGATGATCATACATCTCTTCAATTCGATTGATATGTATAGTATGCATGTAGGAGACTCCTTTTAGTTTAGTTAAATACTTTTCGTGCTTTAATGATACCAGCTTGTTCCGGATGCGGCATATAGATAGCCAGTGCCTGTTGCTGATAGGTCAGCACGGTTTCTTCTGTTAAAGGTGTACTGAACTGCTTCAGTTTCTGACCATTCAATATGCGGTCCTTTAAGTCGGCAGGAACCTCTAGATGAGGCAGATCTTTTAAGCCTCTTTCAAGCGGTAATAAATGAGCCTGAACATGATCAAGAGGCATAGCTGCAAGTTCTTCTAAAGTAAGACTCTCATCTAACTGAAAGCCGCCGGAAGAAGTACGTGTCAGCTTAGACATATGACCTACCGTAGAAAGACGTTCTGCTATCTGCGTTGCAAGCGTCCGGATATAGGTGCCTTTACCACATGCGACTTCTATATCGAAGATGACTTTGTCATCTTGAAACCGAGGTTGAGACAACCTCTTGATAGCATAGATCTGAACAGTACGTGACGGGCGTTCTATCACTTTCCCTTCTCGTGCATACTCGTATAATTTTCTGCCGTTTACTTTAACAGCAGAATACATGGGTGGTGTCTGCACAAGAGGTCCCACTAAAGACTGGAGCACTGCATCCATATCTTCTATAGAAAAGGCATTCGGACTGATGGGTTCTACAGAAATGGTTTCACCGGTCTGATCTTCTGTCGTCGTCTGACTGCCAAGCGTTACTTCTGCGATATAAGTTTTACCGCTATCCATCATATAATCACTGACCCGTGTGGCACGGCCAACGCAGATGGGTAGAACACCGTCTACAGCAGGATCTAAAGTACCTGTATGTCCGACCTTCTTAGTCTTTAAGATTTTTCTCAATTTAAAGACGACATCATGACTTGTCATCCCCCGCGGTTTATTAATCGCTAAAATTCCATCCATAAAAAAACACCTTTCCAGTAAACTCATAATCGAGTTTACATGAAAAAGTGTCTGTCGTCTATTTAGTGACCTTTATTAAGGTCAGCAATCATACGTTCAATTTTGTTACCGTAATCAATAGACTCATCATACTGAAACTTCAGTTCAGGTACAATACGTAAATCCATGCGATGTGCAATCTCTGAACGCATGAAGCCTTTAGATTTTTCAAGTGCTTCAAGAGATTTCTGGCGTTCTTTCTCTTCACCTAGAACCGTTACATAAACAGTCGCCTGTGATAAATCGCCTGTCACTTCAACTTCTGTAACAGTCACAAAACCAATATTAGGATTTTTCATTTTCTGATTGATAACCTCACTGAGTTCCTTCTTCAGCTGTTCACCAACACGTTCACTTCTCATGCTCATTTTATTCACCTCTGTCGAACTTTATTCGTGATACCTATTATAAAATTTTTAAGTGATTCATGTCAATTGAAGGGGATTAGAGTCGCCATAGTTGATGCGTCCGTTATTTAATTGATGGCGGACTCATCACTTATGAATAGCTTTTCAACAACCTATTTGTGTCCGTTATCTTAAGAATGCCGGACTCTTCTCTACTATTTTATCGTGAATTTACGTGCTTTGCCTTTACCTTCTGCATGAAAATGTTCAACTAAGCATCTCCTTACGACTCTTTCATTTAATCCGGTCCAATTGACAACTTCTCGTGTGCTGACTCCTGCTCTTTTCAGCATCATTATTTCTTCAATAGTGATTTTAAGTATTTTGGCTTTGTTAAGAATACTGCCACACTCACATTTAAGATTTCTTCCTTTTAAGTGATCTTCAATTCCAATTTTTCTGCAGTCTGGACATCTCATTCCTTTTTTCATCTTACTAAAATCATAATAATAAATGCGTTCAAAAATATTTTTACCTTCATGCTTAGATACTAATAGGTCACCTAGTTTTTTCTCAGTGATATCAGGAATATACGCATCATCAAAATAATGACCTATTTTCTCAACACTACTGCTCGTGACGATATCCTGATGCTCTACTCCACCGATTAAAGTGAATCCGTCGTTAATAAAAATGATTTTACTGACTACCTTAAAAACAATACCATGTTTTACTAAAAACTTTGTCAGGTTATAATGTGCTCGGTTCAACTGACTCAGCACATCGTGATGGACATAGTCGCTATCACTTACAAACTGATTATTCAGAATCCTGTATTGCCCTGAAAAGTTCTTAACTTCAAAATGAAAAAGCGTATGATTGTATATGACTAGAAAATCATATTGTGACAACGCAGGCGTTCTTAATGCGACATCCCACAACTTTATACCGCCACACTTGCTCAGCATCGTCTCAAACTTCTTTTCACCCTCAAAACCCTTTATATAATTCCTATAGTTCAGCTGATCCACTTCATCTGGCATTTGTCTACCTTCAACCGATTGCAAATAACAATAATAGTTACTTCTTTCGTGAGATTCAATAAACATGGTTTCTCCTGTCATTAGTCTTCTCACTCACCCGCTATAATATAACACATCGACTGCTATTAATTATTAAAATTTTCCATTTGATATAATCTTTACAAATTAAAAAGCCCTGACTGCTGTCAGGGCTTTTCATTTATAGTTTTGAAATAAATCTGTTAAACATGACATCATTATTTGAATTGATGAGTGTCAGATGTTCACCACGAATTGAAATATCGACTGATTCTATCACTAATGGGTCAATTGATTTAATATTGACCTTCATTTTCTCGACAGGTTCTTTATAGAATGTGTGACTGATTGATGAATCGCTCTTAGAGCAAGTTATGAAGTGAAATTTATCATTTTCTTTGATGTATGCATAGGCACAGTTGTCATCATACGCGAGCAATACATTTTCATAGTCTCTCACAAGAATCTCTTCACGGTAAATCGTCTCAAGATATTCTTTAAATGTATTTGCATATACAAATTCACTTTTCATTTTCATTGTTGTATTCACATTGATCAACTCATCAATACGCATATGTGATAATTTTGCATCTCTAGCCATTATCAACACCCCTTTAATTAATTGAATTTTCTGTTTCTATAGTCTTATTATACAACTTTTCTGTTGTATAACAATGCTAATTCATAAATTTTTCAGAATGTTCAAATATTAACGGGTAAACATTTTCTCCGCATTTTCAAAACTGATGATAAAAGACTTTTTCTTCTTCAGATAAATCACTTTATTGGCATGATCAATCTTTTCAATTTGCAGCTCATCATTTATGCTGACATCCTGTTTGGATAAGTAAGCCAGCAGCTCATATTCATCTCGTACTTTTTTCAGCACAAACGAAGTCCCTTCTGTCAGCTCATTAACAGGTGTCATCTTTTCTTCAGTGATTTCTCCGCGCGGTATCAGACTGCCATGCGGACAGTATCTGGGATAATCAAGCATCTCATCAAGTCGTTCAATAAACCGATCAGAAACCCGATGCTCCAGAACTTCCGCTTCTGCATGTACTTCATTCCAGCTGTAATTCAGGCTTTGAATCAGAAAACATTCAATCAGTCGATGTCTTTTTATTAGATTCAAAGTAAGCAGCTGACTCTGATGAGTCAGCTTCACACCTTTATATGCTTTCAGTTCTACTAAGTCTTCTTTTTGCATTCTGCTCATCATCTCTGATACGGATGGCGGTTTTATCTTTAAGTACTGTGCTAATTGTTTATTCGAAACATATTCTGTAGCGCCTCCTAGAGAATATATCGCTTTTAAATAATCTTCTTTTTCTTCTGTCAGCATAAGCTAGCCCCCTCTCCTATATCATACTATATTTCATTTTATCCTTACATTTTATTTGACCTCATTATATTTTTAGGTTAACCTAAATTATGAATTAAGGAGGTAAAAACTATGATTCATCTTAATCATCTGACGGTCACTATTGATGGAAAGCGACTACTTGATGACATCTGCTATCAGCAGAATATTTCTGGAATCATCGGCATCATGGGACCAAACGGTGCGGGTAAGTCGACACTCATCAAAAGCATGCTAGGTTTCCTTAAACACCAGGGAACAGCGACCTATCATCAGAAAGAAATGAAGGAGTGCAGACGATTATTCTCATACATACCACAGCGGTCGAGTATCGATGTCACATTTCCTATAACAGTTGAAGCAGTCGTTCGTTCAGGGGCCTATCGAGCAGAAAAAGGCTTAAACCTGGAGCGTCAGCTTGCACAGTTCAGACTCACGGATTTAAAAACTCGCACGCTGGACACTTTAAGTGGCGGTCAGCTGCAGCGTGTTCTGTTTGCACGGGCCCTTATGGCAGAGCGTGAGGTCTACTTTCTGGATGAACCTTTTGTAGGCATCGATTATACGAGTACTGCCATCATCACAGATATGCTTTTCAAACTAAAGAACGACGGCAAAAGAGTTTTCATTGTTCATCATGATATTGAAAGTGCGCGTACACTCTTTGATGAAATACTCTTACTCAACAAGAAACTGATTCAGACAGGCGGTCCTGAAATTCTGACAGATGCCAACCTGAAAACCGTCTATTTTCCAGAGGAGGAAAAACGATGACTTTTCTCGATGCGATTCTGTCTTATCAGTTTTTAAGTCGTGCAATGATCACTGCAGCTGTCGTCGGTATAGTATCAGGTGCAGTCGGCTGCCTCATCGTTCTTAGGAATTTAAGTCTGATGGGTGATGCTATGAGTCACGCTGTACTGCCGGGTGTTGCAATCAGTTACTTACTCGGTATCCCCACTTTCATCGGCGCCCTGATAAGTGGTCTACTGACAAGTACAGTGATCAGCACTCTTATTGAATACTCAAAAACAAAAAGAGATGCTGCAATCGGCATCACTTTTACGACCTTTTTCTCTATCGGCGTCATTATCATCAGTATGGTCAATTCAGCAACCAATCTTTATCATCTGCTCTTCGGTAATATACTGACTGTCTCAAAGCAGGATTTCTGGATGACGCTGACTGTCAGCCTGGTTGTCCTCACCTTCATCATCGCCTGTTACACGCCCCTAAAACTGACAACTTTTGATCCCATATTCGCTGAAATGAATGGCCTAAGTCCAAAACTCTGGCAGTACATCATCATGCTGATGCTGGCGCTTGTCACAGTGGTCAGTCTTCAGACAGTCGGAATCATCCTGGTTGTGGCCATGCTGATCACGCCCGCTTCAGCAGCCTATCTCATCACGAAATCTTTGCACGCCATGATGATAACTGCTTCAACCATAGGACTGATCAGCGCCATTATCGGCATTTATCTCAGTTTTATCTATAATGTACCGAGCGGTGCAGCAATTGTCATAGTGGCATGCAGTATTTATGCCATTATCTTTATAACACAAACCATCAGGAGGAAATTTGGATGAAAAAAATAATTCTTATTTTGACTCTATTACTTACTCTGACAGCCTGCGGAAAACAAGCAGAGCATAGACTGACAGTAACAACGACCAATTCGATACTCTATGATATGACGAGACAAATAGCAGGACAGGCTGCGGATGTAAAATCTATTGTTCCAGTCGGACAGGATCCGCACGAGTATGAAGTTAAGCCACAGGACATTGCAGCACTGGAACAGGCAGATGTTATCATTTATAATGGCCTTAATCTGGAAACAGGGAATGGATGGTTCAATCAGGCCCTTGACCAGGCAGGAAAGTCTATCAAAGACGATACTGTCGTAGCGGCAAGTCAAGATGTTGATACTATCAGACTGGAACATGGCAGGGAAGTCGATCCACATGCCTGGCTCAGTATTAAAAATGGTGTTCTTTACGTGGATGTCATCAAGGATGCGTTGATCAAACAAGATCCGTCTCATCAGCAGGATTATGCTAAAAATGCAGAGCAGTATAAAGAGAAACTTCTGTCACTCGATAAAAAATATGCCGCTAAGTTTAACGACATACCCGAAGACCAAAAGCAGTTGATTACGAGTGAAGGCGCATTCAAGTATTTCAGTCGAGATTATGGTCTCCACCATCACTATATATGGGAAATCAATACTGAAAAACAGGGTACACCTGAACAGATGAAACAGGCTGTCGACTACGTAAAGAAACATTCTGTCAAACACCTTTTTGTTGAAACAAGTGTCGATAAACGCAGCATGAATGCTTTAAGTGATGAAATCGGCAAAAAAATATTCGGTGAAGTACTGACCGATTCTATAGGACAGGATAAGGCTACGAATTCCTACTATAAAATGATGGAGCATAATATTGTGACGATTCATGATGGTATGAAATAACATAACCCTCCACTTGTAAAGTGGAGGGTTTCAATATTTCTGCTGATTCAGTTTAGTTTCCATATACATCCTGATCAGTTTCGGTTCCTTAGATTTCTTGAACGTAAAAATACAGAACGCCAAAGGCTCAATCAATTCCTGCTGACTATTTTCTCGCGTGACATTTGACAATATCAGTTCCTCATCATAACGATTATATCTGTTGATAATATCAAACTGCCAGTCCTGTACATTTTGAAATCGAATATCGAGCAGATTAATAAACTGATGATAATCATATTCAATCTGCTGATTATCACTGTCCACGAAAAAGACTTTAAGGCCCGGGTCACAAATCTCTTTTAGAACCTGAAGGTCCTGATTCTTCCATCCCATAATAAAATTAATATATGCCATATACCCCTCCGTCAAACTTTACTTTGCTCTATTATACTCTTTTTACATTTAAATGTATGTACTAAAAAAAGCTATCTTCCATTAAGAAGATAGCTTTTAATGTTTTATACGCGTTTAATCTCTTCCATCACGAAGGCTTCGAAGATGTCGCCTTCCTTGATATCGTTGAAGTTTTCAATCGTGATACCGCATTCGTATCCAGCTGTGACTTCTTTTACATCGTCTTTGAATCGACGAAGTGCATCAACTGCTCCTTCGTAGACCACAATACCGTCACGGATGATGCGGACGCTAGCGTCACGCGTAATTTTACCGTCTGTCACGTATGAACCGGCTACTGTACCGACTTTAGAGATATTGATTGTCTGACGTACTTCAGCCTGTCCAATCACTTTCTCTTCAAATTCAGGATCCAGCATCCCTTTCATCGCAAATTCGATTTCTTCGATTACTTTATAGATGATGCGGTGGAGACGCATATCTACTTTCTCTGCTTCAGCTGCACGTTTCGCATTGACATCCGGACGTACATTGAAACCGATAATGATACCGTTAGAAGCAGATGCTAATGTAACGTCTGATTCGTTGATTGCCCCTACTGCTGTATGAATGATACGAACGTTAACGCCTTCTACATCAATTTTCATGAGTGACGCTGCAAGTGCTTCTACAGAACCTTGCACATCCCCTTTAATGATAACATTTAAGTCTTTCATTTCGCCTTGTTTCATCTGTTCAAAGAGATTATCAAGAGAAACTTTCTGACTTTCCTGACGTTGAGCCATGATGTTCTGCTGTTGACGGGCTTCACCGATACGACGAGCTTTTTTCTCATCTTTAAAGACGACGAAGCGGTCACCTGCAAGTGGTACATCCTGCAAACCTGTAATTTCAATCGGTGTAGACGGGCCAGCCGTTTTAATACGCTTACCTAAGTCATTGACCATCGCACGGACACGACCGTACGTGTTACCGACAACGATAGAATCACCGATTTCAAGCGTACCATCCTGAACTAACAGCGATGCAGCTGGTCCACGAGATTTATCAAGTTCTGCTTCAATAACAGTTCCTAAAGCAGTACGTTTTGGATTAGCTTTTAATTCTTCAACTTCTGTTACAAGCTGAATCATTTCAAGTAAATCATCGATACCGTCACCAGTTAATGCAGACAGCTGAACGAAGATTGTGTCGCCGCCCCAGTCTTCTGGGTAGAGACCATGCTCACCGAGTTCCTGCATAACACGGTCCGGGTTAGCTGTTGGTTTATCGACTTTATTAACTGCGACGATAATAGGTACTTCTGCTGCTTTCGCATGGTTGATCGCTTCAATCGTCTGTGGCATTACACCATCATCTGCTGCCACGACTAGAATCGTGATATCTGTTACTTGAGCACCACGTGCACGCATCGTAGTGAAAGCCGCGTGACCAGGTGTATCAAGGAACGTGATTTTTTTGCCTTCATTGACAATCTGATACGCACCGATATGCTGCGTGATACCGCCTGCTTCTCCAGCAGTGACACGTGTATTACGGATAGAGTCAAGAAGTGTCGTTTTACCGTGGTCGACGTGACCCATGATTGTAACAACAGGTGGACGTTCTTCTTTATCAGCATCATCCGCGTCAACATCCTCGAAGTACGTCTCAAGGTCTGTTGCATCAATGATGACTTCTAGTTCTGCTTCGACACCGTATTCGTCACAGATCAGTTCAATCGCTTCTTCAGTCAGTGGCTGGTTGATGTTCGCCATGATGCCCACCATGAATAAGTTTTTAACGATTTCTGAAGCATCTTTGTTTAATTTTTCAGCAAGTTCACCGACTGTGATGCCTTCTGTGTAAGTGATTTTAGAAGGTGTTTCCTTCACGACAGGTGCTGGTGGTGGCGTCTGAGGCTTTTGATTTTTACCTTTTTTGCCTTTATTATTTTTCTGACCTGGTCGGTTATTCGGTTTGTTGTTCTGTCCCGGACGATTGTTCGGTTTATTCTGTCCCGGTTTATTGTTACGATTCTGGTTGTTCTGAGCAGGTTTATTCTGAGTGTTCTGCGGTTTATTTTGAGTTGTCTCCGCTTTTTTAGGCTGCTCTGGTTTAGATCCAGCTTTCACTGCATCTTTTTTGAAGATTTTATTCAGATTATTGATTTCTTTATCTTCTAAAGTCTTCATATGAGTCGTTACTTCAATACCCATTTTCTGAAGTTCGTCGATAATATCCTTACTTCTTTTGCCTACTTCTTTAGCATATTCATATATTCTTTGTTTACTCATAGGTTCTCTCCTTCATCACTTTCATGAATCATGTCTTTCAACTTTTTCGCAAAGCCTGAGTCAAGCACACCGATGATGACACGTTCATCCTTACCGATAGCCCATCCAAGTTCATGTCGCGAGCCGAACTGCAGACATTTCACATGGTATGACTGACATTTATTCATGATATTTTTTTGTGTGTTCGCTGAAGCATCTTCTGATAAAATCACTAATCTGACTTTACCCCGTCTCACTTCATTTATAACCAGTTCTTCACCTGTCACAAGTTTGCGCGCACGCATGGCAAGCCCGAGCAGGTTTAAGATACGATCTTTCAGACTCATTTAGGTATCATTGAACGATAGACGAGACGTATCAGTTCATCGTATATCGGATTCAATGTCTCTGTATCTGCTTCAAAAAATTGTTCAAGTCTTTTCTTTTTGCGCGCTTCTTCGATAATTGGTAGATCCATAGATACGTATGCACCGCGACCATTCGCTTTACCGGTCGGATCGACTGCGATTTCGCCCTCTTTCGAACGAACAACACGCAGCATCTCACGCTTCGGTTTCATCTCCTGGCTTAAAATACATTTACGCATGGGAATTTTTTTCTGTTTCATCATCTTCCCCCTTATTCGACTGGGTAGATACCCGCTTCTTTAGCGTCTGTCTCACTCTTGATATCAATCTTCCAGCCTGTCAGTTTAGCTGCTAAACGGGCATTCTGGCCACGTTTGCCGATAGCAAGTGACAGCTGATAGTCAGGAACGATAACAGTAGTAGACTGATTTTCCTCGTTAACGAGCACATCCACCACTTGTGACGGACTGAGTGCATTTTTAACAAAAGTCTTCGGATCTGCGCTCCACTCAACGATATCAATTTTTTCGCCGCCCAGTTCATCCACAACGGCACCGACACGTGCACCTTTAGCACCGACACATGCACCGACTGCATCGATATCAGGATTTTCTGAGTGAACACTGATCTTAGAACGGTCGCCTGCTTCACGCGCAACTGACTTCACGACAACAGTACCATCAAATATTTCCGGTACTTCTTGTTCAAAGAGACGTTTTAACAGCCCTGGATGACTTCTGGACACGAAAATCTGTGGTCCTTTAGTAGTCTGTTCTACTTTATTAACGTAGACTTTGATGCGTTCAGTCGGACGATAAACATCGTTCGGGCTGCGTTCTGCTTCTGATAAGACCGCTTCTGTTTTGCCCAGTGTGACATAGACATAACGATGATCGACACGGTCGATGACACCTGTCATGATATCATCCTCTTTATCGATGAATTCATTGTACAGAATACCGCGCTCTGCATCACGCAGACGCTGCATCACGGCCTGTTTCGCAGCCTGCGCACTGACACGGCCGAAGTCTGAAGGGGTTACGTTCTCTTCGAAGATATCACCTACTTCATAAGCAGGGTTTGTTTCAAGTGCCATCTCTAATGAAACCTGATCACGTGGGTTTTCAACTTCTTCTACTACATCTTTACGGGAATAGACCGCATAGCTGCCGTTATCCATATTCAGTTCAACACGAACATTATTGGCTGAGTTGTAGTTCTTTTTGTAAGCGGTAATCAGTGCCGCTTCAATCGTCTCAATCAGCACTTCACGCGGGATACTCTTTTCTTTTTCAAGAAAATCAATAGCGTTTAATAATTCATTGTTTTTCATTTTGTCCTCCGTTAATTAAAGAATGACTGCACGTCTGATTTTTGCAATTTTTTTGCGTGGCAGTTCAATTTCCTTTGTACGTGTTTTGATTCTGACAGACATCGTCACCGTCTCAGCATCAAATTTAATAAGTTCACCGAGCCACTCTTTGTCGCCACCGATTTCCTCGTATAATTTGACGTAAACCGGATGACCGACTGCTGCTGTATAATCTGCTTCTTTTTTCAGCGGCCGTTCAGCACCTGGAGATGAAACATCCATAAAGTAAGCTTCCGCAATCGGATCTTCCTTGTCCATCACTTCACTGATTTTCTCACTGGCAAGTGCACAGTCTGAAATATCAACACCGCCTTCTTTATCAATGGCGATGCGGAGATAATAGTCCGGCCCTTCTTTCACGTATTCAACGTCAACAAGCTCAAAACCTAAATCATGAACAATAGGCGTCACAATCTCTTCAACACGTTCTGTAATTTTGCTCATATATGCCTCCTTAGTCTGACAAGAAGAAAAGAGCGGGATATCCCACTCTTTTCGTCAATAGAGTATTTTGTTAAGCATGATTATTATAACACATGTCTCAAAATGCTTCAATTCTATAAGTCAAAGATGCTGAGCTGTGCTTTATCCGGCATATTTTCAAGCGAACCAAGCATCGTCAGATAATCGATTATCTTCTGAGAAACACCTGCTTTTTTGTTCAGTTCTTCCTTAGACAGGAACGGACCTTCATCGCGTGACGCTACAATTCTTTTAGCAACGTTCTCACCAAGTCCCGGTACTGCATTGAAAGGTGGAATGAGCGTATCTCCATCAATAATAAAGTCAAATGCCTGACTTTTCTCAAGCGAGACTGGCTGCATGCGAAAACCGCGCTGCGCCATTTCGTTAGAGAGTTCAAGTACAGTCAGAACATCTTTTTCTTTTTTCGACAGATCATGGTAACGTGCATAATAATCTTTCACAGTTGCTTTAATCGTATTTTTGTCCTTTGTCATCGTGAGCAGGTCAAAGTCAGAAGCACGGACAGTGAAATATGCAGCATAGTAATACAGCGGATGATGCACTTTAAAATAGGCGATACGGAGTGCCATCATCACATAGGCGCTGGCATGGGCTTTCGGGAACATATATTTGATTTTCTTACATGATTCGAGATACCATTCCGGTACTTTATTTTCTCTCATCGCTGCTTCAAAGTCCTCTGACAGTCCTTTACCTTTACGTACTGACTCCATAATTTTGAATGCGAGTGATGGTTCCAGCCCAGCGTACATCAGGTAAACCATGATGTCATCTCGACAACCGATTACACCAGACAGGTCACAAGTACCGGTTCTGATCAGTTCCTGCGCATTGCCAAGCCAGACGTCTGTACCATGCGACAGTCCTGAAATCTGAATAAGCTCCGAGAATGTGCTCGGTTTAGTATCTTCAAGCATCTGACGCACGAATCCTGTACCAAATTCCGGTACACCGAATGTGCCGGTCTTACACATAATATCTTCTTCTGTGACGCCGAGACTCTGCGGTCCTGAGAAAATTTTCATCGTCTCTTTGTCATCCATCGGAATCGTCTTCGGATCAATACCGGATAAGTCCTGCAGCATGCGGATCATCGTTGGATCATCGTGACCCAGTATATCAAGCTTCAAAAGATTGTCATGAATCGAGTGGAAGTCGAAGTGTGTGGTTTTCCAGGCTGAGTTCTGGTCGTCTGCCGGAAATTGTATCGGCGTGAAGTCATAGATATCCATGTTCTCAGGGACAACGATGATACCACCCGGGTGCTGACCCGTCGTCCGTTTCACACCTGTACAGGCCTGAACAAGCCGGTCAACTTCGGCACCCCGCTTGTGCATACTGTTGTCATTCAGGTAGCCTTTGACATAACCGAACGCCGTTTTCTCGGCTACAGTACCAATCGTTCCGGCACGGAATACTTTATCTTCACCGAACAGCACTTTCGTATAGTTATGAGCCTGAGGCTGATATTCCCCGCTGAAGTTCAAGTCGATATCGGGTACTTTATCACCTTTAAAGCCGAGGAAAGTCTCGAACGGGATATCCTGTCCTTCCTTGATAAAAGGAACATCACATTTCTCACACTTTTTATCGGGTAAATCATAGCCACTGGAGACAGACCCGTCGTCGAAGAAATGACTTTCGTTACACTTCGGACAGATGTAATGCGGCGGCAGTGGATTGACCTCAGTGATTTCTGTCATGGTCGCTACAAAACTTGAGCCGACGGACCCCCTTGAACCGACCAGGTAACCGTCATCCAGAGACTTTTTAACGAGTTTCTGTGAGATGAGATAAATAACGGCGAAACCGTTACCGATGATACTGGCGAGTTCTTTCTCAAGTCGTGCGACGACTATTTCAGGAAGGTCATCCCCGTAAAGTTTACGTGCATTTGCGTATGACATTTCACGGATTTCTTCATTTGCGCCTTCAATTGACGGTGTATAAAGTTCATCACGGATTGGAACGACGCGTTCAATGCGGTCTGCAAGCTCATTCGTATTCTTGATGACAATCTCATAAGCCTTATCTTCACCGAGGAACATGAAGTCGTCCATCATTTCGTCTGTCGTTCTGAAATGAGCATCCGGAAAACCACTTTTATTAAGCGGATTCCCCGGCATACTTGCGACGAGTATCTCACGCGCAATCTTGTCATGCGGATGCAGATAATGGGCATTCCCTGTTGCGATAACCGGTTTATCCAGTTTGTCTGCTACATCAATAATACGGTGATAAATTTCTTCCAGCGTTTCATTGTCACGGATTAAATCACGTGCCAGAAGATGCTGATAGAGTGCTTTCGGCTGAACTTCTATATAGTCATAGAACTGGGCCACTTTCTCAACTTCTGACTGGTCCTTGTTCATGACAGCGGTGAATATCTCACCGTTGTCACAGGCACTGCCGACCAGTATCCCTTCACGATTCTCTTCCAGCAGGCTGCGCGTTATACGCGGCGTGCGGTAATAATAATGAACGAGAGACTCCGAAACAATCTTGAACAGATTTTTAAGTCCTGTCTGATTCTGCACGATAAGCGTGACGTGTACAGGACGCGCACGTTTATACGCATCCTGATTAGACAACTTCTGATCGATCTCCTGATGATTAGTCACACCGCGTTCTTCCATCTGTTTCAGCATCTTGACAAAGATATGCGCAGTCGTCTCCGCATCATAAATCGCTCTATGGTGCTGTGTCAGTTCAACACCGTATTTCTTCGCCAGGAAGTTCAGACCATGTTTGCCGAGCTCTGTATTAATCGTCCGTGACAGTTCGAGCGTATCAATGACCCCGTTCTCGCTGGCTCCAAGTCCTAAACGGTCATAACCTGTATCAATGAACCCCATATCGAAACTCGCGTTATGAGCGACATAAATCGCATCGCCGACCCACTCCTTAAAACGCGGCAGCACGTCCTCTATCGGCGGTGCATCGACGAGCATATCATCAGTAATGCCAGTCAGTTGTTTAATCGTTTCATTCAACAGTTCACCAGGATTACTGAAACTTTCAAATTTATCGATGATTTCACCGTTCTGAACCTTGACTGCTGCGAGCTCAATAATTTTATCGTACTGCGAACTGAGACCGGTCGTCTCTACGTCAAACACCACATAGCTGCTTGAGTTCAAGTTTCGATCTATCGGATGATAAGTGATGGGCACTCCTTCATCAACGAGCATGCCTTCTAAACCGTAGATCATTTTAATGCCGTTCTTTTCAGCTGCGGCATGAGCATCCGGATAAGCCTGCACGACGTTATGATCGGTCACCGCAATCGCCTTATGTCCCCACTGAGCAGCCTGCGCCACATATTTTCCGATATGCGTGATACCATCCATCTGACTCATACTGGAATGCAGATGAAATTCCACACGTTTTTCTTCTGATTTATCTTTACGAGGAGAGCGTTTAATCTCATGGATGTCGTTGATCATCATCACCAGATCGCGGATAAACGTATCTTCTTCTATTTTCCCCTGCGCACGTACCCATTTTCCAGGTGTCAATGCCTTAAAGTGTTCAAGGTCATTCTTCGTCTGACGATTACGGCTGAACATTTTTAGTGTCAGAGAATCCGTGTAATCAGTGATTTTGAGCTGCAGGATGTAACGTCCACTTTTCAGTTCCTTGATCTCTGCATCAAAGATGACCCCTTCAATCGCCACTTTATATTCTTCTTCGATAATGGATGAAATCGGCCGGATGGACTCAATGTTGATATCCTTACCGATAGATGCTTCTGTCACTTCATCACTATCTTCTTCAGCACGTTGTTTCTGCATTTCTGCGACCCGTTCCCGAGTCTGAATAGCACTTGTCGTATCTTCTTCCTGGATGGTTGCTTCCAGGGATTCCAGTTCACGCTGCTGGTCCATATCGTCAATCTCGAATACAATCTTGTCGAAATGGAAGCCTGCTTTCTTAAATGCTTTCAAAAGAGAACCATTGCAAGATTTTTCAAGATGTTGCTGCTCGACTTCATTATTGACGATGAATCTGATGACGTCGCCTGAAAAGATATATTTCTTCTGTTTCAGCTGTCTTTTAAGATTCGGGCTTAAGGCTGTCTGTTCAACGCAGTGATGGAGATAGTCTTTAACTTTATCAAGTTTATCAGACTGATCAGCTGCTAATATTTGAAAGTCAACAGTCGCAATATGGCCGAACGCGTTCTTCATCTCATTCAGAAAATGCATATAGACATCTGCCGGAAAAATGACCGGACTCTTGATATGAAAGAACCACTGGCGTTCTTTTTCTGAGATGTCCAGACGTTCAAGCGTGCATCCATCCAGTTCAGCTGGAAAGGCCTCTGTCATTTTCAGCTGAGACAGCAAAACCTTAAATTTTTCTTCTTTATTCACGCCATGACCACCTTTATAAAATGAAAAAGTAACGCGCCAAAAAGCGCATTACTTAAGTTAGTTCTATTATAGCAAATTTTTAAGCTAAGTCTTGATATAAAGTTTCAATTTTAGTAGCCAGTTCACTGACAGGGACTTCAAATGACTCACCCGTCTGACGAACTTTCACTTCAACAATTTCATCTGCCGCCTGTTTGCCGACGACGATACGAAGCGGTACCCCAATCAAGTCTGCATCGTTAAACTTAACGCCTGCACGTTCTTGACGGTCGTCATAAAGAACCTGATAGTTTTTAGAGAAGTCCGTGTAAAGCTGGTCTGCAAGCAGTCGTTGAGCCTCTTGTTTCGGGTTGACTGAGATCACATGGATATCAAATGGCGTGATTGATTTCGGCCAGATAATGCCGTTGTCATCATGATGCTGTTCAATGACAGCACTCAGTGTACGGGAGACGCCGATACCGTAGCAGCCCATAATCATTGGCTGTGCTTTCCCTTGTTCGTTCAGGAATGTCGCCTTCATCGCTTCAGAGTACTTTGTGCCCAGCTTAAAGACCTGACCGACTTCAATCCCCTCTGCAAACTTAACAGGACCACTACCATCAGCCGCTTCTTCACCTTCTAAGATGAAGCGGAAGTCGCCATAAGTTTTAACCTTAAAATCGCGACCTGCATTCGCATTGATATAATGGTAATCTGTCTCATTGGCACCTACTGCAAGGTTGTTGATATCCTGTACCGCATTGTCTGCATAGATATCAATCTTCGTCACGCCGACTGGACCGAGTGAACCCGGCTTCGCGTTCATAATGCCTTCAATCTCTGCTTCAGTCGCCATTTCAACCACTTCAGTACTAAAGAAAGATTTCACTTTGACGTCGTTTAATTCATGATGACCGCGTATCAGGAACATGACGAAACGATCGTCTACTTTGATGATCATCGACTTAACGATCTCATCAAGTCGTTTACCAAGTAAGTCTGCCAGCTGCTGCGCTGTCTTGACACCTGGTGTATGAATTTTTTCAAGTGCCGTTTCTGCTGAATACTGAACATTCGGCGTATAAACAACTTCAGCTTTTTCAATGTTTGCAGCATAGTCACTGCCCTCTGTATAAGCAATCGTATCTTCACCGATTTCAGCAAGCGCCATAAATTCATGTGTATGGCTGCCGCCGATCGCACCACTATCTGCAATGACCGGACGGAACTTAAGACCGACGCGGTTATAGATATTGCTGTATGCCTGATACATATCCTGATAAGTCTCGTCCAGTGACTCTTCTGTCGCGTGGAAGCTGTAAGCGTCCTTCATGATGAACTCACGTCCACGCAGTAGACCAAATCGAGGACGTTTTTCATCACGGAATTTATTCTGGATCTGGAATAACGTCACCGGAAGCTTCTTATAAGACTTCAGTTCATCACGCACTAAGGACGTGATGATCTCTTCGTGCGTTGGTCCGAGCGCAAACTCACGACCGTGACGGTCTGTCATACGCATCAGTTCAGCACCATAGCTTGGCCAGCGTCCACTTTCCTGCCACAGCTCAGATGGCTGCAGTGCCGGCATCAGAATCTCGACGCCGTCTATAGCTTCCATTTCTTCACGCACAATCGCTTCTATCTTATTAAGTACGCGTTTAGCAATGGGTAAATAACTGTAGACCCCGCTCGCGATCTGCTTAATCATACCTGCTTTCAGTAAAAGCTGATGACTTTTAGATTCCGCATCATTAGGCACTTCACGTAATGTCGGAATAAACATTTTAGATTGTTTCATGTCTTAACCTCCTATTAATTAAAGAAATATCGTTGTATATCGTTCCATGTCACCATAATCATGACAAAGAATAAGAAAACAGCACCAGCAGTAATAATGACAACTTCCGCTTTTTTGTTAACAGGCTTTCTGAAGATTGCCTCATAGATGACAAAGAGAATGCGGCCGCCGTCAAGAGCTGGAATCGGCAATAAGTTCATAATCCCTAAGTTCACAGACAGCATTCCTGCCCATGATAATAGTGACAGGATACCCAGCGATGCAACCTTCTCTGTATTCTTATAAATACCGACCGGTCCGTTCAGCATATCGAAGCTGAAGTGTCCCGTGAATATACTGGAGAAGAGTTGACCTACCAGCATGAAGATAAGAGACATCATCTCAATTGTTTTGAAAAAACCATATTTAAATGGTGCAAGGAAATTATCATGTGTCATCATCGGATTCACACCGATAGCATACTTTTTAAGTGTTTTAGTTTTTTCACGGTACTCCATCTTCTTCGGAGTCACTGACTTAGTCAGTTTCTGACCGTCTCGTTCAATCAGAAATTCATGAGTCTCTCCATCTTTTAAGTGTGGACCCATATCTTCGAATTTATCGATTTTTTGACCGTCAATCTCCAGAACTTTATCTTTCATCACGAGTCCTGCTTTATCTGCCGGGCTGTCTTTTAAAATTTCACCGATGATCGGTTTATCTGTCGGTGTACCAGATACAAACGCGAGACCAATGAAAATGACGAGTGCCAGTAAAAAGTTAAACAGCGGCCCAGCAAAAAGCGTCAAAAATTTTGGCCACGGTTTTTTATTTTTAAACTGGCGGTGGCGTGGTGCAATCTGCACGAGGTCACCTTCACGCACGAAGTAAGCTTCATCAGCCAGTGTATAACGCACGCGTTCATTCGTATAACTGTCTATACCTTCTATAAAGAGACCATCTTCAAAATCGCTGTCTTCCACTTCCAGCTGTTCAATCTGTCTGAACTGATGCTGATCATCTAAGATGACATGCGTCACTTCACCTGCAGTATTACGTTTAATGCTGACCGTCTGTCCTGCTGTCAATGGATTCTGTTCCATACCGCTTCCGGCCATCATAACGTATCCGCCGACCGGTAGCATTCTAATCGTATAAAGTGTTTCGTTTTTCTTGTAAGAGAATATTTTGGGTCCCATACCAATCGCAAACTCAGGACACATAATACCCGCTCTTTTAGCGAAGTATAAATGCCCAAACTCATGGACAGTCACTAATAACCCAAAGACAAATATAAATGCGATAATCCCTATCATACTTTACACCTCATATTGACGCGATTTATAATCCGCGTCGACTTTCAGTATCGTTTCCAGGTCAGGATGCTGGATGACTTCATGCTGCTCCATCTCTCGCTCAATCAGTCGCTCGATATCAAGAAAACTGATCTCTCCGTTTAAGAACATCTGCACGGCGACTTCATTGACAGCATTCATGACAACAGGCATTGTGCCACCGATCTTAATCGCATCGTAGGCGAACTTCAGACATCTGAAGCGCTCGAAGTCCATCTCCTTGAAGTCCAAAGTCCCGAACTTCGCTAAGTTAAGACGTTCACCTTGACGAGGGAGTCTATCTGGATAGCTGAATGCGTATAGAATCGGCATCCGCATATCCGGCGTGCCGAGCTGAGCCATGACACTCGTATCATTAAACTCAACCATCGAATGAATGACGCTCTCTTTATGAAGAATAGTCTCAATCTTCTCAACCGGCAAGTCGAAGAGCCATTTCGCCTCGATGACTTCCAGTCCTTTATTCATCATCGTCGCAGAATCAATCGTAATCTTCTGACCCATTGACCAGTTCGGATGGTTAAGCGCATCTTCAAGTGTGACATTCTCGAGTTCACTGCGCGTTTTATCTCTGAAAGAACCACCGCTTGCTGTAATGATGATCTTCTCAATATTTTTCGGGTCCTCACCGTTTAAACACTGAAAAATCGCTGAATGCTCAGAATCAACAGGCAGAATATTAACGCCGTACTTTTTCGCATGCTGCATGACTATTTCCCCTGCAACAACGAGTGTCTCTTTATTGGCTAGCGCAATATCAATCCCCTGTTCTATCGCATGCAGAGTGGGTCGTAGTCCCACACTGCCTAAAATGGAATTCAGCAGCATATCGTTTTCATAATAGCCGGCTACAGCAAGAAGTCCTTCCTCACCGTGCACAACTTCAATGTCGTATTTCTCCAATACTTTTTTATCTTCTGCGTTCTGGACAGAGACGATAGCGGGCTTAAACTCCTCGATAATATTAATTGCAAGGTCTATACTACGCCCTACAGCAAAACTTACAAGCTTGTATTCTTCCGGATGCTGACGGATAATATCCAATCCTTGCATGCCAACTGAACCACTCGCACCTAAAATTCCTATTTTTTTCATGTCATCACCTAACTCTGAAAGTTAATTAAAAAGATATTGATCAACGGCAGAACAAATATCAGGCTGTCAAAACGGTCCAATATACCACCGTGACCTGGCAGCAATGTCCCTGAGTCTTTCACGCCGAAATTTCGTTTCAATGCAGATTCCACTAAATCACCTAACTGACCGGCTATACTGAACAACCATGTTACAAAGATGAGCGGGACCAGTCCGAGCGGCATCTCATAGTTAAGTGCAAAGACAATTGCGACGATCGTACTGCTCGCTATTCCACCAATAAAGCCTTCTATCGTTTTGTTGGGACTGATTTCCGGCCATAGTTTACGTTTGCCGAATAAACGTCCAAATATGTATGCACCTGTATCTGTTAACCATACCACAAGCAGCGCAAAAAGGAGATAATGCAGCCCGTGATGTCTTGTTTCGTAGAAATACATAAAGCCGATACCGACATAAGCTACCGCCAGCATACAGAATGCCGCATCAACGAATGAGAAACGGTTTTTAGAAATCACTGTATGGCTTAGCAGAATCAGGCTGATAATAATCAAAAAAGGGACCTGGTAGTCACTTTCTACAATTCGACTGCGCGCAGGCGACATAATCAGGCAGAGCGCTGCAGTACTGATCAGACCAGGTAGTGAATAGAGCTTGATACGCTGCATGTTCAGTACTTCCTTAAGCGCGACGATTGCGAGTAAGTATGAGAGCAGCAGCACAGGAATTCCGCCGTAAATGACAATCGGTAAGAAAATTGCCATTGCGATAATCGCTGTTATTGTTCTAGTCTTCATCCATTCAGCCCTCCGAATCTCCGCTGTCTCTTACAGTAGGTATGAATCGCGTGATCAAGGTCTTCTGGTGCATAATCCGGCCAAAGTTTTTCATCAAAAACAAATTCACTGTATGAAGTCTGCCAGAGCATGAAATTACTGAGACGTTTTTCTCCAGAAGTGCGGATCAATAGCTCCGGATCGGGATAATCTCGTGTAAAGAGTGCCTGTCCGACACGTTCCTCATCGATATCATCCAGTTGAATCTCATTGTTTTTATAGGCAGCTGCCAGCAGCTGCACAGCAGCGACGATTTCTTTCCGCCCCCCATAATTCAATGCGAAGATCAGCTTCATTCCCGTATTATTCTCTGTTTCCCGCTGAACTTTGTAAAGTGCTTCTTTCGTATGCTCTGGCAGCTGTTCGATAAAACCGATAGATTCTACTTTCACATTATTTTTCATTAAATCCGGTAGAAACGAAGCCAGAAAATCAACCGGTAATTTCATCAAGTAATTGACTTCCTCTTTCGGTCTCGACCAGTTCTCAGTCGAAAACGCATAAAGCGTGAGGTATTTAACCCCAATCTGACTAGCATGAGTCGTAATTCTTTTGACCGTCTGCATGCCTTCATAATGCCCTTTCACACGAGGCATCTTTCTATTTTTAGCCCATCTGCCATTGCCATCCATGATGATAGCAATATGTTCCGGCACAACGTCATGTTCGATGGTTTGAGAAGCGTTCTTCTTAAATATATTAAACATAGCGGTCCTCCAACTTTGATACTAAACTTCATTCTAACATATCTACTCTTCTATTTAACCACAAAAAAAGAGCCGATGTCTCACAATAAGTGAAACATCAGCCCCCAGTTATTAGACAGCCATAATATCCTGTTCTTTAGCCGCTGTTAAGTCATCAATTTTCTTGATATGGTCATTCGTTAAGTTCTGAACATCTTCTGTGTAGCTGCGAAGATCATCTTCAGTCAGTTCACCAGATTTTTCAGCTTTTTTCAGTTCATCGTTAGCATCACGACGAATATTACGGATAGCCACTTTTGCGTTTTCTGCTTCTTTTTTCGCTTCTTTTACGAACTCTTTACGACGTTCCTCTGTCAGTGCTGGCACTGTAATACGGATTACTGTACCGTCAGAAGTTGGATTGACACCTAAATTAGCCATATTGATTGCTTTAAGGATATCATCGATAGAAGATTTGTCATAAGGTGTCACTACAAGCATTCTTGCTTCAGGTACTGAAATACCTGCAAGCTGTTGTACAGGTGTATCTGCACCATAGTAATTAACAGACACGCGGTCAAGTAAGCTTGCGCTGGCATGTCCTGCACGGATGCCTGCAAACTCACGAGTTAAGCTGTCAATACTCTTTTGCATTTTGTCTTTTGTTTCATTGATGATCTCTTTCGTCATAAGAAATAACTCCTCACTTATTTTGTTATCGTTGTACCGATTTCTTCTCCCATGATGGCACGCTTAATGTTACCATCCTCCATAATTGAGAATACCACGAGCGGGATGTCGTTGTCCATACAGAACGAGCTTGCCGTTGAATCCATGACTTGCAGACCTTCCTGCAGCATCTGAATATACGTCAGTTTCTCATATTTTTTCGCTGTCGGATCGAGTTTCGGATCTGCTGAGTACACACCATCTACATTGTTTTTACCCATCAGAATGACATCTGCTTCCATTTCTGCTGCACGAAGAGCGGCAGTTGTATCAGTTGAGAAGTATGGATTGCCGATGCCGGCTGCAAAAATAACGACACGTCCTTTTTCCAGATGGCGGATTGCACGGCGTCTGATGTAAGGTTCTGCTACTTGCTGCATCGCGATTGAAGTCAGAACACGTGTATCACAATCAAGCTGCTCAAGACTATCCTGCAGGGCAAGTGAATTCATCACTGTTGCAAGCATCCCCATGTAATCGGCTGTACCACGGTCCATGCCGAGGTCGCTGCCAGTTTTACCACGCCAGATGTTGCCGCCACCGACAATAACAGCCACTTCACAGTCCATTGTTGCCACTTCAGCGACCTGCTTCGCAATATTTTTAATGATAACGGGATTGATACCGAATCCCGTATCTCCTGCTAATGCTTCTCCACTTAATTTCAGTACGACTCGTTTATATTTAGATGTATCCATTGTTATTCCGCCCTTTCGCTCGTTTATTTTAACTCTTCTTTATTGAAAGAAGCGCACAAACTATATGTATTATATCAGTTAATGACTAATCTGTTAATGCTTAAAAAAAGACACGAATCATCTTATTGAATCATCGTGTCTGTCTAATATTATTTGTTGATTTGACCCATTACTTCATCAGCGAAGTTATCTTGACGTTTCTCGATACCTTCACCCACTTCGTAACGAACGAATGATTTTAAAGAGCCACCTTTTGATTTAAGGAATTCAGCAACTGTCTGATCAGGGTTTTTAACGAACGGCTGATCGACTGCACAGATTTCTTCAAGGTATTTACGAAGACGACCTTCAACCATTTTTTCAACGATATTTTCAGGTTTACCTTCATTTAATGCTTGCTGCTTTAAGATATCTTTTTCATGCTCAAGTTCTTCAGCAGAAACTTGCTCACGAGAAACGAATTTAGGGTTAAGTGCTGCAATGTGCATTGCAACGTCTTTTGCTGCTTCAGCGTCAGTTGAGTTTTCTACTACAGCAAGAACACCGATACGGCCGCCCATGTGTAAGTACTCACCAAATGTGTCAGCATCTGTTTTAGTTGCAAGAACAAAACGACGTAACGTTAATTTTTCACCAATTGTTGAAATTGCTTCGTTCATTTTATTTTCAACTGTTTTACCGTCTGACATTTCTGAAGCCATTAACGCTTCAACATCAGCTGGTTTAGAAGTTAAGATGTGATCTGCCATTTCTTTTACTAATGCTTGGAAACCTTCATTACGTGCAACGAAGTCAGTCTCAGAGTTTAATTCTAAAAGAACTGCATCGTTACCTTTAGAAGCTACATAAGTTGTACCTTCAGCTGCGATACGGTCCGCTTTTTTAGCTGCTTTAGCGATCCCTTTTTCACGTAAGTAGTCTACTGCTGCATCAATGTCACCATTTGTTTCAGTTAATGCTTTTTTGCAGTCCATCATACCTGCGCCAGTTCTTTCACGAAGTTGTTTTACTAATTGTGCTGTAATTGCCATGAATAATTCCTCCAGATAAAAGTAATGTTCTTCACTCATTAATCATACTAAATTGTCAGCCAAAAGGCGAAATATTTACATGATTTCTTTAAAAAAGGTGATAAGTAAACTTATCACCTTAGTTTATTATGCTTCAGTCGTTTCTTCAGATGTTGCTGGAGCTTTTGCTTCTGTTAAGTCGATGTTCTGCTCAGCTGCAACTTCTTCATCTGAAACGCCTTGTTTTGCTTCAAGAATCGCATCTGCCATTTTACCTGTTAAAAGTTTAACGGCACGGATAGCATCGTCGTTTGCAGGGATAACGTAATCGATTTCGTCAGGATCACAGTTTGTATCAACGATACCAACGATTGGAATGTGTAATTTTTTAGCTTCAGCAATCGCGTTACGCTCTTTACGAGGGTCAACAACGAAGATAGCTGAGGGCATAGATTTCATATCGCGGATACCGCCTAAGAATTTGATCAGACGATCGTATTCTTTTTTAAGCTCAACGACTTCTTTTTTAGGAAGGACTTCGAAAGTACCGTCTGCTTCCATTTTTTCGATTTCAGCAATACGTTTTACACGTTTGTTGATTGTTTTGTAGTTCGTTAATGTTCCACCTAACCAACGTTGGTTGATGTAGAACTGACCTGAACGCTCAGCTTCTTCTTTGATTGCTTCCTGCGCTTGTTTTTTAGTACCAACGAATAATACAGTACCGCCTTCTTCAGCAACAGATTTCATGAAGTTGTAAGCTTCTTCAACTTTCTTCACTGTTTTTTGAAGGTCGATGATGTAGATACCGTTTCTTTCTGTGAAGATATATTTCTTCATTTTTGGGTTCCAGCGACGAGTTTGGTGTCCAAAATGTACACCAGCTTCTAACAATTGTTTCATTGAGATAACTGCCATTTTATTTTCCTCCTATTGGTTTATTCCGCCACTACAGGCAATTCCAGAACAGCATGATGCTGCACCACTGAAATACTTAGCTATAGTGTGTGAATTAGCTTTTTTAAAAGCCGTTTACTAATATATCACATTGAACAAAAAAAAACAACCATATTAATGGCTGTTTTCAAGTTCTTTCAGGAACTGTTCTTTCTTGATTTTAATGAATGTTCCTTTCATACCAAGTGATCGTGATTCAATGACGCCTGCACTTTCAAGTTTACGCAGTGCATTGACGATTACTGAACGTGTAATACCAACTCTATCCGCTACTTTTGAAGCGACAAGCAGCCCTTCATTCGCATTCAGTTCCTCGAAGATATGCTCAATCGCTTCTTTCTCAGAGTAAGACAGAGAATTGATGGCCATTGTAATTGCTGCTTTGTCACGGGCTTTCTGCTCGATTTCTGTATGTTTTTCACGCAGGATTTCCATGCCGACGACTGTTGCGGCATATTCGCCGAGCACTAAATCATTCTCGACAAAATCTTTGTCCACACGACCCAGTACAAGTGTACCTAATCGAGTGCCGCCACCTTTAATAGGAATAATCGTAGTCATACTCTCTTTAAAGAGATTCTCATTTTCAGGTGGAAAGACGGTCAATTTATTTTCGAGAGGAATATTGGATTCTGTTTCTTCTACTTTAAGAATGTAGTCAGTATATTCTTTAGGAATCTGACGCTCTTCAAGCATTTTGATGATGCGTTCATTCTTCAGAAGTTCGTTGACACCGAAGCCAAGAATTCTACCGCGACGAGAGATGATGAAGACATTCGACTGCATCACGCTACCCAGCTGATCAGCCATTTCTTTAAAATCGACTGCTAGTCCTTCATGTTCCTGTAATAATTTGTTGATATCACGTGTTTTCTTTAATAAAGACATTTTATGCTCTCCTTTAGAGTATAAATTCGCTGAGATTTTTATTTTTTGCAATCGAACCAAGTTTTGATTCAACATACTGCTTCGTTATTTCAACATGAGCATTCGGCATTTCAGGTGCTTCAAATGATAAATCCTCAAGCATTTTTTCCATGATCGTATGAAGACGTCTTGCACCGATGTTATCCGTTTCCTGATTGACTTCAAATGCAATTTCAGCAAGACGTGTAATCGCTTCGTCAGTAAATGAGATCGTCACGTCTTCCGTCGCTAGTAAACTCTCGTACTGACGTAAGAGCGAGAGTTTAGGTTCTCTCAGGATCTTTTCAAAATCTTCTACTGATAATTTGTTCAGTTCGACTCTGATCGGGAAACGACCTTGTAGTTCTGGAATCAGGTCACTTGGTTTAGAGACATGGAAAGCGCCTGCACCTATAAAGAGAATATGTTCTGTATTGACCGCCCCATATTTAGTCTGTACCACGCTGCCTTCTACAATCGGCAGAATGTCGCGCTGTACGCCTTGGCGGGAAATATCCTGTCCTCTTTCAGAGCTGCCGGCAATCTTATCGATCTCATCGATAAAAACAATACCGAGCTGTTCTGTCAGCTGGACTGCTTCTTGATTGACGGATTCCTGGTCAATCAGTTTACCCGCTTCTTCATCAATTAGAATCGGACGCGCTTTTTGAACGGTCAGTGTTCTTTCCACTTTTTTCTTCGGCATCATCTGACTGAGCATATCCTGCATATTGTTACCAGGCATATCCATACCAAACGGAAGACTTTGTTCCTGCTCGACTTTAATCTTGATGACTTCTTCTTCTAATTCACCTGCTAACAGGCGGCGTCTGATGTCCTGTCGCTTCGTTGATACTTCAGGCGTAACCTCTTCTTCTTCAGGCAGATCCATCATTGGCATCTGACCACTGAAAAGTGCTTCAAATGGGTTTGAACCACTCTGTTTCTTCTTCTTGATAGCAGGCACCAGTAATTGAACGAGGCGTTCATCTGCCTGTTTAGTGGCTTCATCTAAAACTTCTTTCTTCTTCTCTTCTTTGACCAGTCGAATTCCATTTTCAACTAAATCTCTGATCATGCTTTCGACGTCACGTCCGACGTATCCTACTTCGGTATACTTCGTTGCTTCTACTTTAACAAAGGGTGCACCGACCAGGCGGGCAATACGGCGGGCTATCTCAGTCTTACCCACGCCGGTTGGTCCCATCATCAAAATATTTTTCGGGATGATTTCCTGCTGCAGCTGGTCATCCAGTTTCGAGCGACGATAGCGGTTGCGTAAACTAATCGCTACTTTTTTCTTCGCTTCTTCCTGACCCACGATATGCGCATTCAGTTCAGCTACGATTTCCTTAGGTGTCAATTTCAGTTTTTGATTCATAGTCTCCCCCCTAAAGTTCCTCAAGAATAATGTTATGGTTCGTGAACACACAAATATCCGCCGCCGTCTCGAGGCTTGCTTGTGCAATTTCACTGGCAGATAGATGAGGTGCATGTTTTTTGAGAGCGCGACCGGCACTCAGTGCGTAGTTGCCGCCTGAACCGATAGCGATGATATCGTCATCCGGTTGAATGACTTCTCCCGTCCCACTCACAAGGAGCAGCTCTTTATCATCCATGACGATGAGCATGGCTTCAAGCTGACGAAGCATTTTATCACCGCGCCATTCTTTTGCCAGTTCTACAGCAGCACGTGATAAGTTACCATTATATTCATAAAGTTTCGATTCAAACTTCTCGAACAAAGTAAAAGCATCTGCAACACTTCCGGCAAAGCCAGCGACTACTTTATCGTCATAAAGACGACGTACTTTTTTGGCTGTCGCTTTCATAATAACCTGTTCCCCGAGTGTCACCTGACCATCGCCCGTCATAGCCGTGTGGCCGTCGTGTCTGATTGCAAATATTGTAGTCAATTCATTTCTCTCCTTTAGGCACGAGGATGTGCACTTAAATAAGTTTGTCTGAGATGTTCTTTTGTCACATGCGTATAGCGGCCTGTTGTTGATAAATTAACATGTCCCAGTAAATCCTGAACCGTTCTGAGGTCAGCGCCTTCATTTAAGAGATGTGTCGCAAACGTATGACGCAGCATATGGGGATAGATATGCGACACCTGACCTGTTCGCTTTATGATATCAGTCAGAATATAACGGACACCTCTCGCTGTCAGTATACCGCCCTGCTGATTAATCAAGAGCCCATCATGATCTTTCGCGTACTTTCGTCTGAGCAGCAGGTAATCCCTTAAGCTGTCAAGCGCAAAGTGGCCAAATGGGACGATGCGTTCTTTATTCCCTTTACCCAGCACTTTGAGCACCATCATCTCTTCGTCAATATCCGTCAGCTTAAGACTGACGAGTTCAGATACCCGGAGACCCGTAGCATACAGCAGTTCAAGAATAAAGCGATCTCTTTTGTGAAATGGTTTTCCTTGATCAACTTCAGCAAAGAGTCGTTCCATTTCCTCCTCGTAAAAAAACTGAGGCAGATATTTATCCTGTTTCGGATGAATCAGGCTGTCAAATGGATTCGTCTCTTCCTGATCCAGATTTAAAAACCGGTAAAAGGTCTTCAGACTGGAAATCTTTCTGGAAACAGAGGCACGCGTCAGTTTCTGGTTATATAAGTACACGAGATAGCCTCTCGCATCTCGATATTGAAACGTTTCAATCTGTAGATGCTGTTCTTTTAAATACTGTTCAAATTGTACAACATCCTGAATGTAAGCCGTCTGAGTATGAGGTGAAAATCCTTTTTCAAGCAGCAGATAACGGCTGAAATCTTCTATGGCCTTGTTCATTATAGCACCCCATTTATCCGAATTGTATCACAATTCAGAAATTATTATCAATTCATAGCTTTACAATGTGACTTTAAATTGATCAAGGCTTTCAAGTGCTTTATGCGCAAGCGTTTCATACCGTTCTTTTTTATCTTTGATTCGTTTTTCAAGGCTTGGTAATAGTCCGAAGTTCGCGTTCATTGGCTGGAAGTTTTTCGCATTCGTATGTGTAATGTAATGTGCCATCGCACCAATCATTGTTGATTTCGGAAATACAATCGGCTGAATCCCTGTCGCTATCTTTGCGGCATTAATGCCTGCAATCAAACCACTTGCTGCACTTTCCACGTATCCTTCGACACCTGTCATCTGACCTGCCAGGAACAAATCGTCTTTTCCTTTAAACTGATAAGTCGGCTGCAGATTAGTCGGAGAATTGATAAATGTGTTACGGTGCATCACACCATAACGGACGATTTCCACGTTCTCAAGACCCGGAATCAGCTGAAGAATTTCTTTCTGTGCGCCCCACTTCAGATGCGTCTGGAAACCGACGATATTGTATAACGTACCTGCTGCATCGTCCTGACGTAACTGAACAACCGCAAAAGGACGTTTACCTGTTTTAGGGTCTTCCAGTCCAACTGGCTTCATAGGTCCAAATAACAATGTTTTTCGGCCACGTTTCGCCATCTCTTCAAATGGCATACAGCCTTCAAAATAGATTTCTTTTTCAAATTCTTTAAGTGGCACCACTTCTGCATCTAGAATGGCCTGATAGAAGCGGTCAAATTCTTCTTCCGTCATCGGACAGTTCAGATAAGCGGCCTCTCCTTTATCGTAACGGGACTTCAGGTAAACTTTATTCATATCGATAGAGTCCTTCTCTATAATCGGAGCTGCTGCATCATAGAAATAAAGGTGATCCTGACCTGTCAGTTCCTGAATGCTTTTAGAAAGTTTTTCAGTTGTCAGAGGTCCAGTTGCCACGATAGTCGGTCCTTCTGGAATCGAGTGAATTTCTTCATTAAATACAGTGATATTGGGATGTTTTTTTAATGTATCCGTGATGTAGCCACTGAATTCATGACGGTCTACTGCTAATGCGCCGCCGGCAGGAACACTTGCTGCATCTGCTGCTTTCATGATCAGCGAGTTGAGTCTCCGCATCTCTTCTTTTAGAACACCCACACCATTTGTCAGTGCATTACCTCTTAATGAATTTGAGCAGACAAGCTCAGCAAATTTATCAGTATGATGAGCAGGTGTCTGTTTCACCGGTCTCATTTCATATAAGTTCACTTTAATATCGCGTTCTGCCAGCTGATAAGCTGCTTCAGAGCCGGCAAGACCAGCCCCGATTACATTTACTTCTGTCGTCATTATAATTCCTCCTTAATCCTTACTGATTGTAATATATTCTGATAATTAAATAAACTAAAAGAACGATGTGCTTAAGCACATCGTCAGTTTATTGTGGTTTTTCTTCGTATTCACAGTTCGTGCAGACCACTTGAATATTCTTGCCTTTCTTACGTTCAACAAGCTGTGATTCACATTTCGGACATTTTCTCGGCACTGGTTTATCCCATGAAATATAGTCACATTCTGGATAGTTGGTGCAGCCGTAAAAAATACGATTTTTCTTCGATTTCCGCTCGACTACCTCGCCATTGTCACACTTCGGACAAGGCACTCCGATTGTTTTAACGATTGCTTTTGTATTACGGCAGTCCGGAAAATTGGAACAAGCCATAAATTTACCGTATCGTCCCATCTTGATAACCATCGGAGAACCGCATTTTTCGCAGTCTTCTCCAGCAGGCTCATCCTTGATTTCAATCTTCTCCATCTCTGCCTCTGCACGTTCTAAATCAATCTTGAAGTTGTCATAGAAAGCAGCAATGACTTTTTTCCATTCCATCTCACCGTTTGCGACACGGTCAAGTAAAGCTTCCATATTGGCAGTGAAATCAACTTCGACAATCTCTGGGAAGTATTCTTTGACACTGTCATTGACGATAGTCCCAAGTTCCGTCGGATAAAACTTCTTCTGATCCACTTTCACGTAGTTACGCTTCTGAATCGTATCAAGTGTCGGTGCATAAGTAGAAGGTCGACCGATGCCCTTCTCCTCAAGTGTCTTGACGAGACGTGCCTCGGTATATCGTGGCGGGGGCTGAGTAAAGTGTTGATTTTCAGCGATATCTGTCGCCTGAACTTGATCACCGACCTCAAGTTCAGGTAGTCGGTTTTCCCCTTCTTCTTCCGCATCGTCCTGTCCTTCAATATAAACGCTCATAAAACCTTTGAATTTAATCGTCTGACCATTGGCACGGAATTTGATGTTGCCTTGAGTGAGGTCAACGGCTACTGTATCGATGACAGCGGGTGCCATCTGACTCGCCATAAAGCGTTCCCAGATCAGCTTATATAAACGAAGCTGGTCTCGTGACAGGTAGTCTTTCATTGCATTCGGTGTGCGAAGCGCTGAAGTTGGTCGGATAGCTTCATGGGCATCCTGCGCGCCTTCTTTTTGTTTGCCTTCCGTACGTTTAGATAAATAGTTGTCACCGTACTGTTCTTTGATGTAACCTGCTGCCTCACTTTTAGCAGTCTCAGAAATACGTGTGGAGTCTGTTCTCATATAAGTAATCAGACCGACCGTTCCTTGTTTTTTAAGGTCAATCCCTTCGTACAGCTGCTGAGCGAGCATCATCGTCTTACGTGCTTTAAAGTTCAGTTTACGTGCTGCTTCCTGCTGCAGGGATGAAGTTGTGAACGGGTTAGCAGGATAACGGAGCTTTTCTTTTTTAGAAACGTCTGTGACATCGAACTGATTACCAGATAACTGGCTGACTATCGCTTTGACATCATTACTGTTTTTCAGTTTCTTCGGTTTATTATTCTCATGCAGGAACTTCGCTTTAAAAGTGACACCATTATGTTTAAATGTGCCATCAATCGTCCAGTATTCTTCAGGTTTGAACGCATTGATTTCTTCCTCACGGTCAATAATCAGCTTAAGTGCCACAGATTGAACACGTCCTGCTGACAGTCCTTTTTTGACTTTCTTCCATAATACAGGTGAGATGTTATAGCCGACGAGACGATCGAGTGCTCGACGTGCCTGTTGTGCATCCACTAGTTCATGTTTAATTTCGCGCGGAGATTTAAAACTCTCCTTCACAGCATCTTTTGTTATCTCATTAAAAACAACACGTGATTTTGCTGTTTGATCTATATCCAGTATATGTGCCAAATGCCAGGCAATCGCTTCACCTTCACGGTCCGGGTCACTTGCGAGATAGACGTGTTTCGCTTTTTTCGCATGTTTTTTTAAATCCTGTACAACAGGACCTTTACCGCGGATCGTAATATATCGAGGTTCAAAATTATTATCAACATCAATGCCCATCTGACTACGCGGTAAGTCTCTGACGTGTCCCATAGAAGCAATGACTTTAAATTTCTTTCCTAAATACTTTTCAATGGTTTTTGCTTTTGCAGGCGATTCAACAATGACAAGATTCTCTGCCAATTGTATCTCCCCTTCTTAACTCGTTTTCAAGTGTAAATGATAACGGTCAAGGATAGTGCTGTCAATTATTAAATTTTCAGACGATAAAATCTTCGAGGATATCACTCGCCTTTAAACACATCTTTGCCCCTTCAAAAATCTTCAGATTACTGCCTTCAGAATACTGACTTGTAACCGGCCCCGGGATACAGTAGACGTTTCGGTTCTGATCAAGCGCCTGATCCAGTGTGATCAAACTACCCGAGCGTTTTTTACTCTCAATGACCAGCACCCCTTCAGCAAGTCCGCTGATCAGCCTGTTGCGTTCTGGAAACTGCCATGTCTTTGGTCCCGCAAAAGGGGGATATTCACTGACCACCAGCTGATGTTCTTCCATATGGCGTCTGAGTAAAGCAGTTTCGCTCGGATAATGATGCAGGTGGCCGAAGCCGAGTACGCCGATTGTCCGACTGCCGTGTTCCATGGCAGCTAGATGCGCATCAGCATCAGTTCCTTTAGCCAGACCACTTACGATAGTCAGGTCACGTAGTTCAGGCATCAAACGCGTGAGAACCTGTTTTGTATAATCTGTCCGCTCACGACCACCTACTATCGCAAGCGCCTTGTTCTGTGCAAGTTTAATATCTCCTCTGTAGAAGAGGACGAAAGGAAAGTCGTAGATTTCTTTTAATAAAACAGGATAATCAGATTCATGATAAAACACCGTCTGAATTTGATCACGGCTCAAGTTCTGTCTGATTTGTGTGCTATCAAGTTTTTTCAGGCATTGTAGCTTGGCACGTAGACGCTCATCCTGCCCTTCTCTTAGCAGCATCTCATATTTTTCAGTGACGAAGTCAAAACAGCCAAACTGACGATAATACTGATGAAGCTGTTTCGTAGTAAAACCTGCATAAATTAATTTTAGAATCAGATCATTCATGTCTTCACCTCAACTTCATCTTAAATGTATTTGATAAAGAATCAGTAACAGAACTATGAACTTTGAACATTCATTATGTAAATTTCATCGAGAAAAAAAGTTGATTATAATTACAACTAACAAAAAAAGGCAGACATCAGTCCGCCTTTTAACATATTATTTAACTGTTAAACATTTTTCGTATAAGCCGTCTTCTTCTTTAATACGTTCTACTAATGTAGAACCGATATCAGAAGGTGTCGCAGCTGTTTTAATGCCAGCAGCATTCATCGCTTTGATTTTTTCTGCAGCTGTACCTTTACCGCCTGAAATAATCGCACCTGCGTGACCCATACGTTTACCTGGAGGCGCTGTCTGACCACCGATAAAGCCGACAACAGGTTTTGTCATGTTCGCTTTCACCCATTCAGCAGCTTCTTCTTCAGCTGTTCCACCGATTTCACCAATCATCACGACAGCATAAGTTTCAGGGTCATTGTTGAATGCTTCTAAACAATCGATGAAGTTTGTACCGTTAACCGGGTCACCACCGATACCGACAGCTGTCGTCTGACCGATACCGAGCTGAGTTAACTGGTGAACTGCTTCGTAAGTGAGTGTTCCTGAGCGGGAAACAACACCGACGTGACCTTTTTTATGAATATAGCCTGGCATAATACCAATCTTACATTCGTCAGCTGTGATAACACCCGGACAGTTAGGTCCAACGAGGCGTGTTTTCTTGCCTTTCATATAGCGTTTCACTTTAACCATGTCGAGAACTGGAATATGTTCTGTAATACAGATGGCAAGTTCAAGTTCAGCATCTACACATTCAACAATGGCATCAGCTGCAAATGGAGCTGGCACGTAGATAACAGATACTGTAGCGCCTGTTGCTTTAACTGCTTCCTCTACTGTATTAAAAACAGGCACGCCTTCAACTTCCATGCCGCCTTTACCAGGTGTAACACCGGCTACGATCTGTGTACCGTATTCAATCATCTGTTTAGTATGGAAAAGAGCTGTTGATCCTGTAATCCCTTGTACTAATACTTTCGTATTTTTATCAATAAATACTCCCACGAATTTCTCCCCGCTTCCTATTTAGCTTGTTTAACTAATTCAACGATTTTCTGTGCCCCTTCTGCCATTGTACCGGCAGGTGTGATCGCTAAGCCTGAGTTCTCCAGAATTTCTTTACCCTGGTCAACGTTTGTACCTTCTAAGCGCACCACAAGAGGAATCGTCAGTTCAAGTTCTTTAGCTGCCGCAACGACACCTTCAGCGATAACATCACACTTCATAATACCACCAAAGATATTGACGAAAATACCTTCTACTTTATCGTCACCTAAGATGATCTTGAATGCTTCTGTTACTTTCTCTTTCGTCGCACCGCCCCCTACATCCAGGAAGTTTGCCGGATTGCCGCCGAAATGGTTGATAGTATCCATCGTTGCCATCGCAAGACCCGCACCGTTGACCATACAGCCGATATTGCCATCGAGTGCAATATACGCAAGGTCATATTTAGATGCTTCGATTTCTTTTGGATCTTCTTCTTCTAAGTCACGAAGTTCAACGATGTCTTTATGACGGAACAGTGCATTAGAATCAAAGTTGATTTTTGCATCAAGCGCAAGTACATCGCCTGAACCTGTTGTGACAAGCGGATTGATTTCAATGATAGAAGCATCTTTCTGGATGAAGACATCATAAAGACCCATCATAATTTTCACTGCTTTATTCACAGATTCTTTAGGAATATTGATGTTGAACGCTAAACGACGCGCCTGGAACGGCATAAGACCTGTTACAGGGTCGATGACTTCCTTAAAGATTTTTTCCGGATTAGATTCAGCTACTTCTTCAATTTCTGTTCCGCCTTCTTCTGACCCCATTAAAACAACAGAGTCAGTGGCACGGTCCAAAACGAAACCAAGATAATATTCTTTTTGAATATCGCAGCCTTCTTCTACTAACAGACGTTTGACTTCTTTACCTTCAGGGCCTGTCTGATGTGTCACCAGTACTTTACCTAAAAGTTCTTCAGCATAACCTTTCACTTCATCTAAGCTTTTCGCAATTTTAACGCCACCCGCTTTACCGCGGCCCCCTGCGTGGATTTGAGCTTTAACGACGTAAACGCCCTCTTTTAATCCTTTTGCTACTTCTAATGCTTCGTCAGGTGTATAAGCAACTGAACCATTAGGTACAGCTACACCCATTGAGCGAAAAATTTCTTTCCCTTGATACTCATGGATATTCATCTTCCATCCTCCTAAATACGGGTTAAATTCAGCTTACGGTTCAATTATAGAAAATGTAAGCGTTATTGTAAACGATAATTGTCAGACATTGCTGATAATTGACTTAATGGGTTCGAATGTCCGGCGGTGTATCGGAGTGATTCCCCGTTCCTCTATGCCCGCTAAATGTTTTGCAGTCCCGTAGCCGGCATTCTGACTGAAATCATAGCCGGGGTATATCTTGTCATAATCCGCCATCAATCTATCGCGGTATTCTTTTGCGAGAATACTCGCAGCGCTGATGGAGACACTGCGCATATCTCCTTTAACAATCGCTTCTTCGATTAAGCCGGTATCAAGCGTCATGGCATCGATTAAGAGAACAGTCGGCTTAACCTTCAGACTTTCTACAGCACGTCGCATCGCAAGCTTTGACGCCTCGTATATATTGACTTCGTCGATTTCTTCTACAGAGGCTATCCCAATCGCATAATCCCGCACCTGACTGAGAAGACTTGTTTCAATACTTTGACGTTTCTTCGCAGACAGTTTTTTCGAATCTGTCATACCCGGATAATAATGACCTTCTTCCAATATGACGGCACAGGCGACAACGGGACCAGCGAGTGGTCCTCGCCCTACTTCATCTATACCGCAGATAATTTCACCTGGATAACGATTCTCAAATTCCATCGCCTGCAAATAGTTTTCTTTGATTTTGACAGCCTGTTCCAGCTGCTTCAGTCTCTGTGCGACCAGCTTTTTGGCACCGCTCCGCGTGTCCTGCCCAAAATCATTTAAAATATCTTCCGCCACATGATAGTCCTGCAGCTCGTTTTTAAGGTCACTCAGTTTCATCCGGTTGTCCTACTTCTTCTACCCGGTCAAACGTATAACGGCCCACTTTCGCATTACGAATATCACGAACGACAAGTTCAATGACAGATTCATAATCGATTTCATTTCCTTTGTTTTTCATACCGCGGCTCCTGCCGATCTGATCGAAGATTTCCAGATACGAATCATTTTCTTCTATTGTAATATTGTAATGTTTATTCAGTGTTTCAAGATCGTACATCTGCATGTATTCAAGTCCGTAGATAGCCACTTCGTCAAGATGGACAATGCTGTCTTTAATCGCACCCGTCAGACTGAGCTTTTTACCGACAACCTGATCTTCAAATTTCGGCCAGAGTATACCCGGTGTGTCTAACAGTTCAAGTGTTTTACCGACTTTAATCCACTGCTGTTTCTTTGTGACACCCGGCATATTACCTGTCTTAGCAAGTGATTTTTTAGCAAGACGGTTGATAAGAGTTGACTTTCCGACATTTGGAATACCTACAATCATGGCACGTATCGCACGTGGTCGGAGTCCTTTTGCAGCTAGTCTTTCAAACTTTTCTTTCGTCACCGCTTCTGCTGCTTTGATGACCATATTTAAGTTCTTGCCGTTCTTCGCATCCAGCGCAACCGGATAGACGCCTTCAGCTTCAAAGTGCTTCATCCATTTCGCTGTCTCTCTCGGGTCTGCCATATCCATTTTGTTGAGCAACACGACGCGCGGCTTATCCTTGATGATATCACTGATCATCGGATTACTGGAGGAATATGGAATTCGTGCATCCAGTAGTTCAAAGACACAGTCCACCATCTTCAGCTGTTCTGTTACTTCGCGTCTTGCTTTGGCCATGTGGCCGGGAAACCATTGTATTGTCAAAGTCATTACCTTCTTTCATTATTCTTTAAGTTAATTCATGTTATGATAAAGTCTGAAATCATTAATCAGCATTAAAAAGGAGTCATCATGAAATTATCATTAATCATCCCTATTTATAATGAAGAAAAAAATATCAGTCGACTTCATCATTCTATCACACAAACCATGACAGAAAATGATTATAATTATGAGCTTATTATGATCAATGACGGTTCAAGCGACCGTTCTATTGAGATGATTGAAGCGCTCAGTAAACAGGATCCGCATATCAAATATGTTTCATTCTCACGTAACTTTGGAAAAGAATCTGCTATGCTAGCCGGCTTAAAATCTGCCACAGGAGATGCTGCGATTATACTGGATGCCGACCTTCAGCATCCGCCCGAACTAATTCCACAGTTTGTCGCGGCTTATAAGGAGGGATATGATCAGGTCGTCGCTCGTCGTGACCGTGACGGTGAACATATACTTCGAAAAATTCCAAGTCAGCTGTTCTATAAACTGATCAACTTTAATGTAGATGTCGATCTCGTTGACGGTGAAGGTGACTTCAGACTGATCTCCCGTGTTGTAATTGACTCAATATTGTCACTCGATGAATACAACCGCTTCTCAAAAGGAATTTTTGAATGGGTCGGCTATAGTAAGAAAACCATCCCTTTTAAAAATGTGAAGCGGGAAGCCGGGCAATCATCATTTAATTTCCTGTCTCTATTAGATTATGCGATAGACGGCGTCTTAAGCTATAACAACAAGCCGCTTCGGGTCTGCTTTTATTTCGGAACGGTAACTTTAATCATTTGTCTTCTCTATATTTTGACGACTTTGATTCAGATCATCTTCCACGGCATCGATGAACCAGGCTATTTCACCATCATTTCTGCTATCCTCTTTCTCGGCGGTGTTCAGCTCTTCAGTCTAGGTGTCATCGGTGAATATATCGGACGTATCTACTCTGAAAGCAAGAGACGACCTCACTTTATTGTTGAGCGGACGAATGTTGAGGCGATGAAACATGACTAAACTGTTCAGCTCTGCATTTATCCGTTTTGTCATCGTCGGCGTTATCAATACGGTCAACTATTATGTGATGTATTTACTGCTGCTGAATATTGTACCTTATATGGTCAGTCATATCACCGCATTTCTCTGGTCATTTATCTGTTCCTACTATTTGAACTGTTATTTTGTCTATCATGTTAAGCCGAAATGGTCAACGTTCCTGAAGTTCCCGCTGACTCAAGTCATCAACATGGGACTGCAGACCTTACTGCTGATGCTTTTCGTTAAAATGGGACTGGACGAAAGACTCGCCCCGTTCCCGGCACTTATTATTACAGTACCTGTCACTTATTTCATCGCAAAATATATTTTTGTTGAGGACAATCATGAAAAATAAAAAGTATCTATTTCCTTTTCTTTTTCTGCTGCTCGCTGTTTTCGGTCACAGTTTTTATATTTATCGTTTTATTAAAGATGGCACTATATTCACTGGACCTAATGATGGTCTTGAACAGATGCTGCCTTTCCAGCTGTTCCTCTATGATAAATGGTCACACGGCGAGTTTTTTTATGACATGAATTTTGGTCTTGGCGGCGATTATTATACTGATCTCGCCTATTATTATTCAACATCCGTCGTCTTTTATTTCAATATGGTGGCTGTCTGGTGGCTGAATCTTCTTTTTCATTTTAAGACAGACACCATTCAGTTCTGGGCAGTCAATGCATTTTATATTTCCATCTTTAAGTCTGCTGTAGCCATGTACTTCACCTATCTTTATTTCACTTATCTGAAGGTGAATCGTGCAAGTGCTGTACTTGGTGCATTTCTGTTTCTGACGTCAGCGATTTACTTCCGCTTTACGCTTTACTGGTCTTTCTTTTCTGATGTCTTTATCTTCCTGCCCCTTCTCCTCCTCGGGATAGAGAAGTACATTCAGGACAAGAAAAAAATCTGGTTTATTGCGGCCGTTGCTTTGTCTCTGATCAATAATTTTTATTTCGCTTATTATCAGATGCTGTTCGGTGTTATCTATTTCGTTCTGCGCATGATTTTCCGATCAGAGAGTGACCGTGCAACGCGACTCGAACAGTGGAAAGCATTTCTAACGATGACACTACTCGGCACAGGGATTTCGATGTTCAGCTTTTTCTACGGGGTCAAAGGATTTATGCAGAACGACCGTGCGCCTTATACGGACCCGATGAAATTGTTCAATACATTTGACCAGCACGCCAATATTTTTTATGACAACTATTTAGTGATCGTGCTCTATATTGCATTGCAGGCGCTCTTCACTTTCAAGTTCTACCGTTCTTATTTCTATCGTTTCTTTGCACTGTTGACGATTGCACTGATTTACTTAAGCTTTATGCCTTTTATCGATTCTGTCTTTAATGGCTTTTCAGCCCCTCAGAAACGCTGGCATTACTTGCTGACCTTTTTCTCAAGTGGCCTGATTGCCATGTATATAGCGAAGTTCCGTCAGATTTCTATTCAGAACTATCTCTATTCATTACTGCCAGGCTTCATTATTGTCAGCTTGAGCTATATCTATATTGATAAAAAAGTAGAATGGATCTGGTATATGCCAGTTATTGCGATTATCGGTCTCTTCATTCTGCTACTTAAAAATAAACCGGCTCAGCACTACCTGTACTATGCGCAGATTGCTGCGATTATGCTGCTCAACTGGCATATCGTTAAAGAACACAATCTGTATGATAACTACAATCCGGGTATCGACAGCCGTGCGAAGATGTCTTATATCGAGTCCAGCGTCTATAACTCAGGGCTGCAGCAGGAAATTATTGCTAGCTTGAAGTCAAAGCTTAAACCAGGAGAACGCATCGACTGGCGTGTCCTGGAACAGGATAACACCCCGCTTTATCAGAGTTTCCCTGGCGTCAGTCTTTATTCCAGTATTTTTGACGGTTCTCTCATTGACTTCTACTATAATCAGCTGAAAATCAATTTAAAAGAAGAATCCATCAGCCGTTACTCTACTTTTCAGTCGCGCAGTAATCTGGAGTCGCTTTTTAATGTACGCTATCTCGTCAGAAAAGATTATCAGACAGACATCCCTGAAAACTTCAAGCTGATTGAGACAAAAGGCAAGTATAAAATATATGAGAATACATTGCCTCTGCCAGTCGCTAAAGTCACAGACACCATTTTTGATGCTGACGACTTAAAGACGCCGATCGACCGGGAACATGCGATGTTGAAGGGTGTTGTGATGAATACAGATTCAGACACTGCAATAAATCCCGCTGAAAACTTACTCAGCAGAAGCACTATTCAGGCTTCAGGTGCCAAGTGGCAGACCTATAATGAATCTTTAATCGTTAATCCTCCAAGCGGCGGTGTGGTGATCACATTGCCTGAAGATGCACTCAGGAAGTATCAGGATTTTTACGTTGAGCTCCATGCTGAACTGACTTCAGCTGAAAGCAATATTCAGATTAATGTCAATGGTTATGCCAATAACCGTCTGTTTAAGTCAAGTAAATACCGAACGCATCAGGACGATCTGCTATACCGGGTCAGACCTAAAAATGGCAAGATTCTGATCGGCATGACAAAAGGCACCTATCGCTTTAAAGTACAGGGTATTTACGGCGAAGATTATCAGACCCTTAAAAACGCAGAGCGAGAGAATGGCATCCAGTTTACTGAAAGCGGCAATCATATGCAGGCGAAACTGGATAATCACCAGGCAGGCTACCTCGTCACGCCGATTATTTACCGCGATGGTCTCACAGCTCGAGTTGACGGTAAAAAAACAGAAGTTGAAAGAGGTAATTATCTGCAGGCGGTCGTTAAAATACCTGCTGATGCCAAAGTCGTCGACTTCAAGTATGTGCCGCCTTATTTCTATCTGACTGTTCTTATATCCGTTCTGTCACTCATTGCTGCGATATTTTACTTAAAACCGGTGCAAAGGAAGCGTAAATCATGAAATTCAAAACATTAGCGACTTGTCTCGTTCTGTCGCTTCTGGCCCATAGTGTTGTCATTTACAGGTTCGTCACTGAAGGCATTCTCTTCTCGGGTAAAGGTGACAGTATCGCGCAGATGATTCCTTTCCAGCTTTATTTATATGAGCAGTTCTCAAAGTTCAACTTTTTCTATGATATGGGCTTTGGTATTGGCGGCGATTTCTTTCGCAGCCTTGCCTATTATTATTCGACTTCACCGATTGCCTATATCAATTTCGGTGTAGTCTATCTGCTCGACTTATTGCTGCCGCTGAATACTGGCAGTCCCGATTTCTGGTTTGTCAATCAGATCATCGTTTCTGTCTTTAAATTGACGGCCATCCTTTATGTGACTTACCGTCTCTTTAAATATCTCGGCATCAATCGATATGCAAGCATGGCAAGTGCTTTTCTATACAGCTACTCGACCGTCTATTTCTTTTTTACGTTTACCTGGAGTTTCTTCAGTGACGTCATGTTCTATCTGCCGCTTACTATACTTGGTATGGAACGATTTTTTGCTGAACGTAAGATCGGCATCTATATTTTAGGAATCGCACTGACGCTTCATTCCAATTTTTATTTCAGTTATTATCAGTTCATTTTTGTGATGTTCTATTTCGTCTACCGGACTGTTTACAAAAAAGAGAGCGACAGCGTATTACGCCCGACTAAGATCAAAGTGATCGTCATCTCGTCTGTTATTGCACTGATGGTCAGTGCTGTCGGTTTCTCGACCGGTGTCACGAGTTATGTGTTGAACGACCGGACACTACCACCGATTAAACTGAAGCCCTTTATCGATTTTATTATCCACTATAATTTGTTTTATGATGGCTACTATATCGTCATCCCATTTATTGCGGTCATGGCACTGTTTACTTTCAAGCTATACAGAAACTATACATTCCGATTGTTCGCCGTCATTACCTGGCTCTTTATGGCGGGTTCATTGTCGCCATTGTTCGACAGTTTCTTTAATGGCTTTTCTATCGATCAGAGACGCTGGGTCTATATGCTCGCATTCTCATCAGCCGGGCTGATAGCAACCTACCTGCATCATCTAAAGAACCTGAACCTAAAGGACATTGCTATTTCACTGATTCCAGTCTCCATCATTTATAGTCTGTCCATTATCGGTGCCGGTAAATCGCTCGTCTGGCTGCTATTTATTCCGGTCATCGCAGTCACTATCATGCTCTATATCAATAGACCAAAGGTCGCCACTTATCAGTTTTTAGCCGTCACAATCGTCATTATGAATCTTTTCTTTGTCTATGACTATATCCGTGAACAGATGGATACACTGCACCCTTTCTATGAGCACGACTTAGCGTTTGTCCAGTCAGATAAATACAACAGCGAGACGCAGCGCTCAATCATCAATGATATTACAGAAGCATCACCTGCTGCCCGGATAGACTGGCAGACGTCAGCGACTCATAACACACCGCTTTATCAGCATTTCAATGGCATTAAACTGTACTCAAGTATATTCGATAAAGATATCTATCAGTTCTATGACAAGGAACTGAATATTACGATGGACACAGACAGCAACAGTATTTACTACCGTTTAGGTGAACGTGCCAATTTGTACAGTCTCTTTAACGTCAACCATTCCATCCGGACAGATAACGTTGCGACATTGCCTTATGGATTTGAACTGACTGACCAGAGACAAGGCAAAGACAAAAGTTATTCTGTCTATCACAACACCAATGAGCTGCCACTTGTCAGAGTCACTGATAAAGTGTTTAATCCGAATGAACTGAAGACACCGATTGACCGTGAGCATGCGATGCTTGACGGTGTTGTACTGGACAGTCCATCAAACAGAAAAGTGACGCCTGCTGAGAATCTTCTATCCAAGGCATCGATGTCGTTGAATAATGCGACCTATAACGGTAAACAGCTGATCGTCAATCAGGACCAGGGCGGCATCACTTACAAGCTTCCTAGGCGTCTGGCTGACCGCTATAAAGATTTGTACGTGGACTTAAGCATCGAATTAAAAACGCCGAGTCGCTATCATTACGTCTGGATCAATGAAATCTATCAGTCACGTAAACCGCTTGATGATGACTACCGTCGCTTTAACCCGACCATTACTCTACGTATCAAAGCGTCTGATTTAATTCAGCTGAAGCTCATGTCAGGCACCTATACGTATCAGATCAACGGTATTTACGGTGAAGATTATAAGACACTGGAATCAGCTACAAAGCAGCAGAAACATCAGCTGACTCAGACAGGCAGTAAACTCGTCGCGACACTGAGTCCGCATGACACAGGGTACGCCGTTATCCCCACCCCTTATTTAAAAGGGATGTCAGCTAAAGTGGACGGTAAGAAAGCTGAAGTTTCTGAAGGCAACTATTTAATGACTGCTGTCAAAATAGACAAAAGTGCCAGGAAAATAGAACTTTCCTACACACCGCCCTACTTCCACCTCATGCAGTTCATCAGCCTTATCGGTCTGGTCATTGCTATCTGGTATACGCGAAAAGTGAGCCGAGGAAAACACAGCATTGTAACCAATAAAGAAGAAATCGAAACATTTGCGCCCCCTGCTGAATAAATAAATCCCGTTATATCTTAAAAGATATAACGGGATTTTTCTTATACTGCCTCGTCAAACTGACTTTCATATAATCCTTTGTAAAAGCCGTCCTGCTCCAATAGTTCATCGTGTGTACCCTGCTCGATGATATCCCCGTCCTTCATGACAAGAATCAAGTCAGCATTCCGGATTGTAGATAGACGGTGTGCAATAACGAAGCTGGTCCGTCCTTCCATCAGTTTATCCATCGCTTTTTGAATCAGGACTTCTGTTCGTGTATCGACGTTACTGGTTGCCTCGTCGAGAATCAGAATCTTAGGATCTGATAGAATCGCACGGGCGATGGTCAGTAACTGTTTCTGACCTTGTGACACGTTGCTCGTCTCCTCATTTAAGACCATATCATAAGCATGCGGCCATGTTCTGATGAAGTGATCAACCTGCGCATCACGTGCTGCCTGCTCTACTTCTGCAACTGTAGCGTCCAGTTTACCGTAGCGGATATTTTCACGAATCGTCCCGTTGAATAACCATGTATCCTGGAGCACAATACCGAACAGTTTACGTAGTTCATCACGTTTAAAGTCCTGTATATTGATGCCATCTATTTTGATGGCACCGCTGTTCACATCATAAAAACGCATCAGAAGCTTGATGATAGTTGATTTCCCGGCACCTGTCGGACCGACAATGGCGACTTTCTGACCAGGATTAACGTGTGTTGAAAAATGATTGATGATTGTTTTATCTGCATTATAACCGAAGTTCACGCCTTCAAAGTCCACTGAACCTTCAACATAAACATGTTCTCTACTCACGTCTTGACGATGATCTGCGACCGATAATGCATGGACATCATCTTTTACTTCTTCTGGCTCATCAATAATTGCGAATACTCGTTCTGTCGCAGCTGCTGTCAGCTGCAGCGTATTACTGATACTTGCAATCTGAGAGATCGGCTGATTGAACTGTCGGATATACTGGATAAATGCCTGAATGCCGCCGACAGTCATCGTGCCTTTTACTGTAAAGTAGCCGCCGAGTATACAGATGACGACATAAGTGATATTACCGATAAACATCGTAATCGGCATGATCAGACTGGACAGGAAGTTCGCTTTCCAGGCTGACTTGTAAAGTGTATCATTGTATGCCTCAAATGTTCTGCCGGATTCTGTCTCGCGGTTAAATGCTTTGATGACTGTATGATTGCTGAGCATTTCTTCAACGTGACCATTGACCAGCCCGAGTGATTCCTGCTGGTTCTTAAAATGAATCTGTGAATTCTTCATAATCATGACAACTGCAATCATTGACAGTGGCAGTGTCAATAGTGCGACGAGAGTCAGCTGCCAGCTGATGGTGAACATCATAATCGAGATACCGATCAGCATCGTGATGGAAGTAATAATCTGCGCTAAACTTTGATTTAACGTCTGACTGATGGTATCGATATCATTAGTGATACGACTTAAGACATCACCTTGTGACGTTTTATCATAATATTTGAGCGGCAGTTGATGGAGTTTTTTATTGATATCTTCTCTTAAAGAATAAGTTATTTTGGCGGTAACACCAGACATAACATATCCCTGCAGATAGTTGAAGAGTGCACTGACCAGATAAAATGCTGTGAGTAAGAGTAAGACACGCTCTATTTCACCAAAATCAATACTGCCGGTACCATTTGTCTGTGCAATAACCCCTTTAAAGAGGACATCAATCCCGTTACCAAGAATCTTCGGTCCAAAAATCATAAAGACTGTTGACACCATTGCTAAAATGACAACAAGGAGAATCATCAGACGATAGGTGGCGATATACCTGAAGAGACGCATGAGCGCTTGTTTCATATTATTGGGTTTATCCTGTTTCATGCTAACTCCTCCTCAGATAATTGTGATGATGCAATCTCGAAATATTCCTTGTTTGTTCGAAGTAATTCTTCATGTGTACCTCTGCCGACCACTTCGCCTTTATCTAGAACGATGATCTGTTCAGCACCCATGATAGAAGTTACACGCTGGCCGATGACGATAATCGTCTTCCCTCTCTGCTGATTGAAAAGAGCCTGTCTCAGCTGTTTCTCTGTTCTCGCATCCAGTGCACTGAAACTGTCATCAAATACCAGAACTTCAGCATCGCGCAATACTGCACGGGCAATAGCCAGACGCTGTTTCTGACCACCGGATAAGTTACTGCCGTTCTGCGAGATTTCTGTATCAAGTCCGTCCATCTGTGAGATAAATTCAGTCGCCTGAGCAATATCAAGGGCAAGAAGCATCTCTTCATCAGTTGCGTCTTCCTTACCGACCCGCAGATTAGAACGGATAGTCCCTTTTAGGAGTGCTGCTTTTTGCGGCACAAGTGCAACGCGGTCCCGCAGGCTCTCTAGTTTAACATCTCTAATATTGACGCCGTCTAACAGCACTTCCCCGTTCGTTGTGTCATAGAATCTGAGCAGCAGGTTAATCAGAGTCGATTTCCCTGCGCCTGTTGAACCGATGATCGCAGTCATCTCTCCTGGTCTTGCCACTAGATCGATATTTTTAAGCGCATATTCCTTCGCGCCGTCATGTTTAAAGCTGACGTTTTTGAATTCAACAAGACCACTCTGATTTGTAAATTCTTTCGTATTCTGGTGGTCTTCTATTGATAAATCTGTTTCCAGTATTTCCTTGATCCGACCAGCTGATACAGCAGCACGCGGAATCAGGATAAACGTGAACGATAGCATCAGGAAAGCCATGATGATCTGTGTCGTATACTGGATGAACGCCATCATATCACCCACCTGCATGGAAGCATCAGCAATACGGTGCGCCCCTACCCAGACAATCACAAGCGACACACCATTCATAATCAGTGTCATAACAGGCGACATGAGTGACATCACCCGCCCGATAAATAAATTAGTATCTGTCAGATCTCTGTTAGCGACGTTAAAACGTTTTTTCTCGTACTCCGCTGTACCAAACGCACGGACAACCATTAAGCCACTTAAAAATTCACGTGACACGAGGTTGACCTTATCCACCAGTTTCTGAATGATTTTAAACTTTGGAATGGCGAGCACCATAATAATGCCGATAAAAATCAGCAAAATGACCACAGCAATCACGATAATCCAGCTCATAGAGTTTGATTTATTGATTGCCATAATGACCCCGCCTGCCCCCATAATCGGTGCATAACAGATCATACGGATTCCTATCATAAAGAACTGCTGAATCTGCGTCATGTCATTTGTAGAGCGGGTAATTAATGACGCGGTTGAGAAATTGTCTATCTCCTTAAATGAAAAACTTTCAATTTTCTTAAAGACATCACGACGCAAGTTACGTGTTAAGCCGGCTGCTATACGAGATGACAGTAAGCTCACCATAATCGTCGCGATACCACCGATCAGCGCAATGCCTAACATGAAAAGACCCATCTTAATGATATAGGATGTCTGAATTTTTGTGATATCAAGTCCCAGTTCATTATAAAATGATTGAGTCAGACTAACGCCGAGCTGTTTCGTCATGATATCATTATCTGCTTTCTGGTTGCGATATGCTTCTTTTTTCGTTTCAGGCAGCTGATCGAGAACTGGCTGAATCTTGTAGAGCTGAGTCACATCCAGTTTTTTCTCAGTCGGTTGAGCTGTTTTGTTCTGTGACTTAGAAGCATCACTGAGCGCATTGAACAGTCCAAGACTTGATTTATGGAACGTACTATTTAAATCTTTCAGCTCACTACTCGATACATCCTGTCTTACATAAAACTGTCCTTCTGCTTTTTTATATGTATCTTTGTACTGTTCAGCGTCGACTAATTGATAAGAAGCTTTGACCTTATCTTTCTGATTATCGGTCATAAAGGTCTGCATCAGCTTCATTCCATTCTGACTGATGGCTTCTGGTGCCTCATCCGTCACACCATTCTGCTGTATACCGTTATCAACAATATCTGACATATAGTTCGGCAGACTCAGATCACTAAATGCCTGTACAAATAGAAAAACAATCGCCAGTAGAAGTGGAATGATGAAGGCTTTTAAATATCTGAAAATATATAACATTTTTTCACTCCTTTACATTTCTTTTTCATTACTTGGTAAATCATATAGCGTACGACTGGTTGAGTCAATGAACAAAACTCGTAGAAATGTTGGATAACAAAAAAAGCCCTATTAACAGACTCATGTCAAACATGAGAAGTTAATAGCACTTGAAGAACTCAGGCACTCTTAATATCAAATAAAATTGCTAAAATCTCAGAACTGCCTGGCAGAAATAACAACAAAGATCCTGTAATAGTTAGTACACCAGCAACAACTAAAATTACTTTTTGGTTTAAAGACTGGCTTCTCAGACCTAAAACTAAACTAGTAACGCCTATTAGTAATATTATCAGATAATAAAATCCCATCACTATGCACTTCTTTTCTAATTCATTCTAATAAGCATTTTTATCAAAGTCAATAATTTACAATATATCTAAAAATAAGAATTTACAGTAGACAATAAAAAAAGCACCCTGAATACTCAGGATGCTTCACGCTTTTATTAGCGAATTTCTCTAATACGAGCAGCTTTACCACGTAAGCTACGTAAGTAGTAAAGTTTCGCACGACGTACTTTACCACGACGTAATACTTCGATTTTCTCGATTTTTGGAGTGTGTACTGGGAAAGTACGTTCTACACCCACACCGTAAGAAATCTTACGAACCGTGAAAGTCTCAGAGATACCGCCACCACGACGTTTGATTACAACACCTTCAAAGACCTGGATACGTTCGCGAGTTCCCTCAACGATACGTACGTGTACTTTTAAAGTATCACCAGGGCGGAATGCCGGGATGTCAGTACGGAGTTGTTCTTTAGTAATTGCATCGATTAATTTGTTGTTCATTTTTCCTTCTCCTTCTTCCTATGTTCTTAAAATAATAATTTCAGCGGACCATAGTGATTATGTGTTTTCACACTCATAGAATATTATCACAATTGAACGCTTCTGACAAGAAAAAATCTTGACAGTTTATAAATTAATTTTATTCCTGGTAGCCGAGCGTCTGTAAATACTGAATATCCGCTTGTGTCAGTGGATAACTTTCTAAAAGATCCGGTCGTCTTTCAAATGTCCGTTTCAGACTTTCCTGATGCCGCCATTCTTCTATCAGCTTGTGGTTACCACTGAGCAGCACATCAGGTACCTGCATTCCCTTAAAGTCTGCAGGGCGAGTGTACTGCGGATGCTCCAGTAGACCGGAAGAAAATGAATCATCTTCGTGAGAGACTTCGTTTCCAAGCACATCAGGAATCAGACGTACAATCGCATCTGTCATCGTCATCGCAGCAAGCTCACCACCAGTCAGGACAAAATCCCCGAGCGAAATCTCGTCGGTCACCAGCTCCGTCCGAATCCGTTCATCATATCCCTCGTAGTGACCGCAGATAAATATCAGATGCTCTGCATGAGCCAGTTCTTCTGCTTTCGCCTGATCAAAACGTGCACCTTGCGGACACATTAATATAATACGCGTTTGATCGGACACTTCAAGCGACTCGATCGCACTGAAGACAGGTTCCGGTTTCAGCACCATACCCTGCCCGCCACCGTACGGGTAGTCATCCACCTGATTATGCTTATTATTCGAAAACTCACGGAAATTCACCGGATTAAGAGAGACAATCCCCTTATCCTGAGAACGCTTCATAATGGAATGATTGAGGGTCTCAAACATCTCAGGGAAGAGTGTCAGATAGTCAATTCTCACGATAACAGTCCATCCATTGCTTCTATTATAATTGTTTTATTCGCGACATCTACTTTTTTCACGACATCCTCGATATAGGGAATCAGATATTCCTTGTTACCTTTCACGACCCAGACATCATTCGCACCTGTTTCAAAGATATCAATCACTCGGCCGATCGGTTCATCTGCATTAAAGACTGTACAGCCGATAATATCATGGTAGTAGAACTCATTTTCTGCGAGTGGAATCTCTATCTCATCGATGTCCTGAAATATATCGGCACCTTTAAACTTCTCGACAAAATTAATGTTCTCCAGCCCTTCAAACTGCAGTAAATGGAAGTTCTTATGCGTACGGTAACTTTTAATCTTAACAGTTGTTTCCTCATTATTCTGCTTAATGATGATTTCATTGCCCGGTTTGAAACGCTCCTGTGTAAAGTCTGAAGCAGACAGCACACGCACCTCACCTTTAATACCATGCATATTCACAATCTTACCTACATTGACTGACATTAGATCGCCTCCTAATAAAAAAAGGGCACCAACAGGCACCCCTTAATCAATTTCTACAAACACTTTTTTACCTGACTCGTGCTGGCCCGCCATCGTCAGCGTACGAATCGCCTTAATCAGACGACCTTGCTTACCGATGACTTTGCCAGTATCTTCTTTGTTGACGCTTATATGATAAGTGACACTTGAATGATGTTCTTCTTTAGATATATGAATATCTTCCGGAAAATCAACGAGTGGCTCAATAATCGTTTGTAATAATTGTTCCATCGCTATTACTTCGCGATTTTTTGGTTATGGAATTTCTCCATGATACCTTGTGTAGACAAGATATTACGTACTGTATCAGTTGGTTTCGCACCATCAGCTAACCATTTTAAAGCTAACTCTTCGTCAACTTTGATTTCTGCTGCTGGTTTAGCAACTGGATTGTAAGTTCCGATTGCTTCGATGATACGACCGTCACGTGGCGCACGAGCGTCAGCTACAACGATACGGTAGAAAGGGTTTCTTTTAGAACCCATACGTGTTAAACGAATTTTAACTGCCATAATTTAATTCTCTCCTTTAGTTCTTTTCTCAAGTACTTACTATAACAGATAACAAAATTACTGTAAAGTATTTTTTCTTTACAGTTTGAATTTTTTTTGAGGCTTGAATGGTGTCTGGCGTTATGAGCGATAAACACCAAATATCGCTCGTAATTTCATGCAAATAATCAATTCCTTCAAGTTACCAGTGTTAAACAGCAAATATCAACGGTAACTCTGTGTATTCAAGCAATTCCACCATACTACCAGCGATAAACAGCAAATATCAACGGTAACTCTGTGTATTCAAGCAATTCCACCATACTACCAGCGATAAAAAGCAAATATCAACGGTAACTCTGTGTAATCAAGCGATTCCACCACATTACCAGCGATAAACAGCAAATATCAACGGTAACTCTGTGTATTCAAGCGATTCCACCACATTACCAGCGATAAACGCCAGATACCGCTCATAACAAAAAATCTATCCAGTACTCGCCTGGATAGATTCGTCTTAATATTCTAATTGTCGTTCTACTTCATCAGCTACTTGCTGAACATGTGTGCCGATAATCACTTGAGCTTGTGTGCGCCCACTTTTAGCGACCCCTACTGCACCTGCCTGTTTAATTTTATCATCATCGATCACTGAATTATCCTTTACTTCCAATCGAAGACGAGTGGCACAGTTCGTCAGAGTGACGATATTGTCCTCTCCCCCTAATCCATCGATGATATGATGTGCCATTGCTGAATATTTACCTTCTCCAGCAGCAACTTCTTCACTCATACTTTCAGTAACATTATCTTCACGCCCTAACGTCTTTAAATCAAAGAACTGAATAGCTGCTCTGAAAATGACATAATAAAGAACAAAGAATACGACGCCCTGTATCATCAGCATCATTGGCTGATGCGCCATTGGATTCAGTAATGAAAGTATGAAGTCAATCAAGCCAGCACTGAAAGAAAATCCTGCTGTCCACTGGAATGAAGCCGCGATGAACATCGAAAGACCAGTCAGTACTGCATGAATGACAAATAGAACAGGTGCGACAAACATAAATGCAAATTCAATGGGCTCTGTAATACCAACAAAGAACGCAGAGACTGAACCTGCGAGTAGTAGGCCCGCAACACGTTTTTTCTGATCTGTCTTCGCTGTATGATACATCGCGAGTGCAGCAGCCGGCATACCGAACATCATAACCGGGAAGAAACCAGCCATATAGCGACCGGTAATACCTTCAGTTCCGTGCCCTTTCTGGAAGTTGATGATGTCATTGACATTTGCGACATCAAACCAGAATACAGAGTTCAAGGCATGGTGAAGACCTACAGGTATCAGCAGTCGGTTAAAAAATCCGTAAAGCCCCGCACCCACTGGGCCAAGTCCTAAAATCATCTCACCAAAATTAACAAGACCACTGAAGACAATAGGCCAGATAAACAGCAGTATAAATGCGAGTAGCATACTAGCGAACGCAGTCATAATCGGTACAAGACGCTTACCACTGAAAAACGATAGCGCCATAGGAAGTTCTGTTTCAGAAAATCGATTGTACATATATGCTGCAATCAATCCGACTAAAATACCAACAAAGACATTTGAATTATCAAGTTTTTCGAAACCCGGATTCACTTTAGCGACATCAATTCCTAGATAAAGTGCTACATTTACAGGTTTGAGAATAGTTGATACCATGAAAAATCCAACAACAGCAGCAAGCGCCACCGCTCCGTCATTCTTTTTCGCCATGCCAAGAGCTGTTCCTACAGCAAACAGGACGCCCATTAGACCTAATATACTCACACCTGCATTCAGAATAAATGAAGACACTGCATTCGGCTTTTCCTGAATAGCAATCATTGTATTGGCAATACCAATAATAATTGCCGCTGCCGGTAGTATTGCAACTGGGAGCATTAATGAACGTCCCAGTTTTTGTAAGAAACCTAACATATTTTGATTCTCCTTTATAGTTTGTTAAACTTTTCACTTAATTACTTTAACCGTTTTCATAGACTAAAGCAAGCGTCTATTTATGCTATAATGTAACCATTCTAATAAGGAAGTGATCCCATGAGTTATGTGCTGATGAATGGCACGATTCATACAGAAAACGGTACGGTAGAGGGCCATATTATAATAGAAGAAAGTCATATTAAATCTGTTCAGGAAGGCCCCTATTCAGGTCCTCTTGAGACAATCGATCTAGAATACAAACATGTCCTCCCAGGCTTCATTGATATTCATATACACGGGGGGTACGGCGAAGATTTCATGGATGCCAATGCACTTGGTCTTCATCACTTATCCAAGTCTCTGCTCTCTGAAGGTACAACCAGTTACCTGGCAACGACAATGACACAGTCACGTGATGCTATTATGACAGCGCTTGAAACACTTCAATCGTACCACTCTAAACAGCTGCCTGAAGATGCCGAGATGCTGGGCATCCATCTAGAAGGTCCGTTTATCTCTCCTGATAAAGTAGGCGCCCAGAATCCAGCTTATGTTCAAAAACCGACTATCCAAGCCATCAATGACCTGCAGGACAAAGCAAATGGTCTGATCAAAGTGATGACTTTTGCACCAGAAGTCATTGGCGCAGAGGAAGTCCTGCAGCATTTCAAAGATGATATCATTTTTTCTATCGGGCATACAACAGCTGATTTTGATCAGCTGAACCAGGCAGCAGACCTCGGTGCGAAGCATATCACCCATCTTTATAATGCTGCGACTCCTTTTCAGCACCGTGCCCCAGGTGCATTCGGTGCCGCCTGGCTGAACGACCAGTTATCTGCTGAAGTGATTGTCGACGGCGTGCATTCTCATCCCGCTTCTGTGGCGATTGCCTATCGTATGAAAGGACGTGAGCGTTTTTACCTCATCACGGATGCTATGCGGGCAAAAGGAATGTCTGAGGGCACCTATGATCTTGGCGGACAGGATGTTATCGTCAAAAATCAGACAGCGCGTCTTAGTGATGGCACACTAGCTGGCAGTATACTCAAGATGAATGATGGACTTCGGCTTTTGAAAGAGTACACAGGACGTCCTTTAGCAGAACTCTGGCCTGTTACGAGTTTTAACCAGGCTAAGGCACTAGGCATAGCAGACCAAAAAGGCAGTATCGCCCCTGGAAGTGATGCAGACCTCGTCATTCTGGATGACGACTGTCATGTCCAGATGACCATTAAAAATGGCTATAGACACTAAAAAGACATACAGAGCAGCTGCTCTGTATGTCTTTTTAGTTGAGTCGTTTTCCTTTTTTACCTTTTTCTTTCGTATACATCTCGACACCAGAATTAAAGGCGGCACGCGTAATGAGGTGACCGGCCACTGGACTGGTGATATAAAGAAAGACGATACCTAAAATAATCCGTACGCTGAAATAATGATCATTGACCCAGAAGTAGATGAACACGCCTGAAAGAGTAAGCAGGACACCTAATGTCGAACTTTTTGTTGCAGCATGGCTCCGCGTATAAACATCCTTGAACTTCACAATTCCGATTGTACTGATCAACGTCATGATGCTGCCGAGCAGAATAACAAAGGCCGCAATAAGGTTACTTATGTCGTTTACGTTCAAAGATAACGCCCCTTTCTATAAACCGTGAAGTCGCTATCGTGCTGATGAAAGCCAGGACGCCGATAATAAGAACCGCTTCTAGATAGACTTGTGTTTCATACAGTACACCAATGATGGCAACAGAAGACATCGTGATGACACCAATCGTATCAAACGCTACGACTCTATCTGGCAGCGAAGGTCCCTTCAGAAGCCGAAATAATGCCAGACACATCGCAGCACCATAAATAATTAATGCCACTTTTATGATGATCACACTCATGAATAAATGACCTCCTTTATCAATGCTTCATAGTTTTTAATAGAACTCAGTAATTTTTTATTTTCCTTTTCCGTTTGATTTAAGGCATGGATAAACAGTGTGCTGTTATCATCAGAAATTCTCAGCACAACAGAACCCGGAGTCAGAATAATCAGCATCGTCAGAACTGTGATCTGCCAGTCAGTCGTGAGTTTTGTCTGATATTGTACCACCCCAGGATTTACCTCAGACGACTTAAAGAGAATATAACGACTTGTTGACAGACTGGAAGTCAGCAGCTCATAGTTGAAGACCATGAACAGCTTGAAAAGAGCCCAAATCTTGTAGAGATAGAACTTACCTCCGAAGAACTGATGAATCAGCCAGACAATAATAAGTCCAATAAGATAGCCTTTAAAGAAAGTTGAGAAATAAAAGCGATCCTGGTCTCCAAATAACGTCCATAATATAGCAATCAGAATATTAAGCAGAAACTGTGCCACTATTTCTCACCTCCTTTAATTAGAAACTGGTTATACTGATCTACATCGAAGTGACTCAGCATATCGATAATCGGCTGAGCAAACAAGGTAATGCAGAGTGACAAGATGAGAATAACCACCATGACGCCATACTGATGTTTAGGAATGTCATTTGCCCTCATTTTATCGACTTCCCCGAAGAAGACTTTAAGGAACATTCTAATCAGAGTATAGAGTGCAATAAGACTCGCTATAATCATCACGATTGTGCCGATGTATGATCTATCGTGCAGTCCGCCTTCGATTATCAGTAACTTGCCTGCAAATCCACCAAACGGCGGAACGCCTCCTATCGTCAGCGTCACTAACAGAAAAATAGTACCAAGCAGCGGATACTGTTTGATGGCACCATGATGAGCGTGGACCGTACTGATGTGAAGGTCACGTATAATAATACCTGCAACCAGGAACAACAATCCCTTGATCAACATATCATTCATCAGATAAAGCAGCGCACCCTGTAGTCCCGCGTCTGTATGAGTCGAAAGACCAAATAAGATAATGCCGATTGACAATATGATCTGATAACAGATCATATATTTGATGCTTCTATAGGCAAGTACACCTATTGAACCGATGATCATCGTCAGAATACTGCCGACTAATAACACTTCGTGGGTGACAGCAGCATGAACAGAAAAAATAACGGTGAAGAATCTGATCATCGCGTAGACACCGACTTTCGTCAGCAACGCACTGAATATAGCAGAGTTCTCAGTCGACAGAACCGCATAAGATTTCGGCAGCCACATAAACAGAATAAGCGCTGACTTTAAGGCGAAAACAAGCAGGTAAAGCAGTGCAATCAAAATCGCATGATCAGACATGCCATGATCCTGCACTCGGATGGATAGATGTGCATAGTTTAATGTGCCATACAATCGATAGGTCATCGCTATAGCAGCGAGGAAAATCCATGAACCAATAATATTGATGACGATATATGGAATACTCGCCTTAAACTGCGCAGCCCGATTACCAATCGCCATAAGGACAAACGATGCAAGCAGCATCACTTCAAATTGCACGAACAAATTGAAGATATCAGCGGTAAGAAATGACCCATTGACGCCCACGAGCAGGAAAAGAATAAACGGCAGTTTATCATTTTCATATTCCGGCCGATGTAAGCCGTACATCAGAATAAGCGAAGTCAGAATAAGACTGATGCCTGAGAGTGACAGACTGATAAAATCACCCGCAAACTGAATACCATAAGGCGACTGCCAGCCACCAAAATTGATGACCATCATTTCGTTAACAGCATGAAAAGACAGCGTCAACGCTATAACACCTGCTACAGCACTTGCTATTATGGTGATTTCACGTCGATAAGGCTTATAGAGCACAGTCACTAAACCGGCTAAAAGTGGAATTAAAAGAGGCAGTAATATCAAGTTATTCATCATGACCTCCTAACGCATCAATATGGTTATGATTGGTATGCCGATAAGTCCGGTATACGATGACTAGCAGAAATGCGGTAATCGCAAAACTGATGACAATGGCAGTCAGAATAAGAGCCTGCGGAACTGCATCTACATACTCTTCACCATTTCCTATGATCGGTACATTTTTACCTGCCTGGCTCATCGAAAGCAGGAAGATATTTGAGGCATGACTTAGAATGCTCGTACCCAGAACAATCCGAATCAGGTTCTTTGACAGCACGAGATAAACACCTGTAAAGGTAAGAATACCTGTCATGAGTATCATCACTAAATTCATTTTTGATCACCACTAATCGTTAATAATATTGTCATCACGACGCCGAGTACTGTCAGTAATATCCCAAATTCGAAGACAGTTACCGTCGTAAAGTGAATTTCACCGACTCCAGGAAGCTGATAATATTCATCATATTGTGTCAGCCATTCATCACCAAGAAAAAGCGGCAGAAACAAAGTTGATAAGGATATCACACTTCCCCCCACTATAAGATATCTGAAGTCAAAAGGTAATGACTGACGTATTTTCTCAGCATCAAAAGCGAGAAACATCAGAATGAAGGCAGAAGTAAAGACAAGACCTCCGATAAATCCCCCACCTGGTCCGTTATGACCACTGAAGAAGATATAAAATCCGAACGTCAAAATGATGACAATAACGACTTTAGAAATCGTCACCAGCAGTACATCATTTTCTCTCATGTTTGACCTCTCCTCTCTTTCTAACTAATGCATAAATCCCTAGACCCGTAATTAAAAGAACAATTCCCTCTAGTAACGTATCAAACGCGCGGAAGTCTCCAAGAATGGCGTTGACTATATTTTTACCGCCCGCTAATTCATAAGCCTGTTCATAAAACTCTGAAATAGATTCAAAGCTTTCAGCAGACTGAGAAATGACCATCATCGTCATCATGAGAATCGCCATACTGAATGCAATGGTTAAGCTGACAGTTCGATTGAGCCGACTCTTATTTTCTTTTTCGAGATTAGGCAGATGGTAGAAACAGCTCAAAAAGAGGACAGTTGTAATGGTCTCTATCACAAACTGTGTCAGTGCAAGGTCAGGCGCGTACATGAGCACATAGATCAGAGACGTCCCGTAACCGACGACACCCGTCAAGATGGTCGCTGTCATTCTGGACTTCACCTGCAGCAGCGCTAAACAAGCGACACTGATAACCAGTAATAAAATAACCGGATAGATGCCTGCTTCGGTCAGTTCAAAAGCCGGATAAACATCGAACAGTACTTTTAAGGTGACAGGCAATATCAATACCAGTACAACCCCGAATAAAAACATCAGATAATGGTTGAGACGATCAGTCATAATCCGGCGAATCATTTGATGGCTGACAACGTCCAGGCCATGCAACGTCTTTCTATATACTTTGTTTAGAGGCATCTCTTTATATTTAGGAAACAGTTTACGGTAGACACCAGTAAGAACAATAACCAAGCCGCTTATAATAATCACAATCGTCAGCATCAAAGGTAAATTAAATCCATGCCATGCATGAATCGGCTTCATATAAGTGCCTGGATTAAAGTCGAGTATGACAGATAATGCAGGTTCAATCATATACACAAGTAGTACATTCGGTATAAAGAACAACAAAATAACCAGAACAGCTAAAATCGTCGGCGATATCAGAATGCCTTTAGACTCACCCTTTTCAATTTCAATTGTCTGCTGGCCGAAGAATGTACGTGCAATCGCAATCAGACTGTAAACAAAAGTACCGACACTTGCGATGACCCCAGCTGCAATCAGCCAGAATACACCATTTATATTCAGTTCTCTGAGATCTACTAAAGCAGTCAGGAACATCTCTTTCGTTAAAAAGCCGTTCAGAAATGGTATCCCTGCCATAGAAAGTGCTGCAATCGTCATCACGATAAAAGTGACAGGCAGGGCTTTTCTTAAGCCGCCTAATTGATTCATGTCACGCGTATGCGCCGCATGATCGACTATACCTGCCCCCATAAAGAGCGCCGCTTTAAATATACCGTGTGTGATAATATGAAGCAGTGCTGCAATAAGTGCCATGACAATAAAAGGCTGATAATTTGGGTTCATACCGTCAAATGCAGCGAGTCCGATCAAAGTCACAATCATGCCCAGCTGACTGATAGTTGAATAAGCAAGCAGCCCTTTTAAGTCTGATTGACGGACCGCAAAAAGACTGCCGACAAGCATGGTGATCAAACCGTCAATCACCAGTATCCACTGAAAAATCGGATCCCCGCTGAAAACCGGCATCATTCTAAGCAATAGATAAATACCTGCTTTAACCATTGTCGCGGAGTGGAGAAATGCACTGACAGGTGTCGGCGCTTCCATAGCATCCGGCAGCCAGATATGGAACGGGAACTGTGCAGATTTAGTTAATGCACCCAGTAATATAGAAGCAAGCGCAAAATAATAAAGCACATTTTTATCGGTGCCTTTCATTAATTCGGCTATAGCGACTATGTCATTTGTCCCCGTTATAACATAAAGTGCGATAAAACCAAGCAGCATCATCATGCCGCCAAAGACAGTGATAAGAAATGACTTAAGCGCGCCTTGAAGGGCAGCTGACTTTTTATTCCAGAAACTGATCAACAGGAAAGAGGATATACTAGTCAGCTCCCAGAACAAGTAAAGAACGATTGTATTTGAGGACAAAACAACACCGTACATCGCAATCATGAAGAGCAGTAAATAGCTATAAAACTTAGGCAGGTTCTCACGTGATGAGAGATAGAAAATAGAATAAATGACAACAAGCACGCCTATAAATGAAATAAGCGCAAAAAAGATGAGGCTTAAAGCGTCAAGTCTGAAGGAAAAATTAATATCAAAAGCGGGAATCCACGGAATCGTCTGACTGAGGGTCTGTTTAGTGACGAGCGCATAAAGACTGATAACTGCGCCCACCAGCGGATAAAAAAGAACCGTAACACCTAAAGGAATTCGACGAGTCAACGAATAATGGAATAAAGTAAGACCCATCATGACGAGTCCAAATAACAGAAATAAGATGAGCATAATTCACTTCCTTATAAATTTAATTGTATTAAACAGACTGTTTCAGGTGGGACATCAATAAAACTGAGAGTCATTTTTTTAGACTGATGACCTAGCAGATGCTGTAAGTATGTAAGTTCCATTCCCTGCTGATAAGCATGATAAGCAAATGTTTTTTTCAACGACTGCGCACCAATATGGCAGTCTAAGTTTAATGCTTCTGCTGTTTCAGCTAATACGCGGTGCAGATGCTGACGCGTATAAGGTTTTCCTGTCCGTTTTGAGCAGAAAAGACAATCTTCCGGCGCGAGCTGATGGTCAGCGATATAATCATTCAGCTCATGTACAAGCGCCTCCGACAGCAAAATCTTAAACCCATTCATCTCAAGAAAAACTGGCGACTGAACGGATGAAACAGTCAATTGAACGAGCTCCTCTGTTTTAAGAGGTGCGTTGATTCCTATCTTAAATATAAAATAATAGGTTAAACTTCTTTCTTTTAAATGGGTTTCAATCTGTTTAATCACTTCTATGTCTTTTATCGGATCAACTTTATGCATACTAACCTCCTTGAAGTTACACATTTATAATATATTATATTTAAGAAACATTCCATCAACATGCTCATAAAAAAATAGAGCATCCGAGGATGCTCTATTCGACAATTGTGCTTTCTTCTGAAGTTTTGATCATGCGATTTTTGATCGGCTCGAATTTTGGTTTAAGACCATATCCAATGGCCAGAATGCCAGTGAAAAATATAAGCAGTCTGCTGATGTTGAGTGTCACCAGTTCCGGCACGATTCCACCTACAGCTTCTCGCAGGAGATCAACCGCATACGTAAACGGCAGGAACGGATGAATCATCTGAAAGAAATGTGGCGTCACTTGTACCGGGAACGTACCACCTCCACCAGAAATCTGGAGCACCATCAAAATAATGGCCAGTGCCTTACCGACGTTACCCAGTAAACTGACCATCGTGTAGACAATGGATGTAAAGACGATAGAGACCAGTACGGCAAACAACAGATTCATGACAGGATGTTTAGCATAGGCATCCAGTATAAAGAAATTACCGATGACGACGATTACAGACTGTATGATACCGATACTCAGGAATAAGAGCAGTCGTCCGGCAAACAGTTCTCTAAGTGAATAGGTGCCCTTAAGCGACTGGTCTTTCAGTTCTGTCGTCAACAGATTGCTTGATAATAAGGCACCTACCCAGAGTGCAAGTGCTGTATAGAAAGGCGCACTGGCAGAACCATAATTCGGAATCGGGAACATCTGCTTTTCGTCTAACTGTATCGGATCAGAAAAATAATCCGCTTCCCCCTGAAGATCATTACGTAATAGTTTGATCAGTTTATTCATGACATCTTTTTTGTCTAGTTCTCTGAACTTATCTGCAGCTTTTTTGATATCTTTTTCGATGCCTGGTAAGTCATTGCGTGAAAACTCAGCTAAATCATGAATCCCTTTTTCTGCTCCTGGCAAATTGTTACGCAGAAGATCTGCGGTCTCATCGTATTTAGACATGACGCCTGGCAGATCATTCTGGGCAAAATGACTGATGCGACTTAAATCGTTCAGCACACCAGGCAGTTCATTCTGTACAAACTGACTTGCTTCTGCAACTCGTGCTTTGAATGCAGGAAAATTAGACTGCACATTCGCATTGACTTCCTTGAAGCGTTCTTCTAGTGCAGGCAGTTCATTGTTTATCGTCACCAGTCTTTCGTTTGCTGCAGAAGTCACCTGCTGAGCTTCCGTCAGGATGCCGTCGACTTTGTTTGCAAATTGCTCTGCGTCTCTGAGTTTCATTGCTGCTGTATCAAGTCCTGAATCTATTGTTTCAAGTCCTTGTAATAAAATAGACTGCATATCCATATTTTGAATGACACTTAGTGCTTCTTCAGCACGACTGGTGCTGGACGCATCGATCTGACCGTTTTCCAGCTGTTTTTGCACGACTGCCAGGGCATTGTTGCTATTATTGAGTGCTTCTTCTATTTGACTCGTATCAATCGATGACTGTTGGAGTACGTCTGCGACTTCTTTCTGAAGCTGAATCGTCTGTCCAATATTCTGTGCAATCACCTTCATATTATCTTTAGAAGGCTGGTGGTCTTTCAAGGCACTAAGCGTATCCTTCTGAGCCGCTGCATTATCTTTTACTAGGCCGGCCATTGCCTGCAGCGCTTCACTCAGTGCCTGTTTAGCAGGTTCCAGATCGGATTGTGTCAGTGGTTCATCCTTGGTTTTAGCAACCGTCTGCATGGTCGCTGTCTTTTTGGCTTCTGTACTTGGCAATTCAGTCGTCACTGATTCAGTCGTTACCGCTTCAGTAGAATCTGGAATCTCTATTTTTTGTTCGGATGACGTTGTTTGATTTTCCTGTGTTGAACTGCCTTCTGTAGTCACCTTTTCTTCAGTATCTACTTCCTCAGATGATACTTTTTCTTCAGCTGATTCTACTTTAGTATCCGCTTTACTTGTCGCGTCCTGTGCCTGGTTTAACCGAGCGTGGACTTGAGGCATTCTGTTCTGCGCGGTTGAAAGAACTTCACTTGCTTTGTTAGTGGCATCTATCCCTTTAGCGACAGCCGCATTGATCTCCGGAAAACGTTCCTCGAACTGCTGTGCCTTATTCAGTGCAGCCTCTATATTGCTCATCTTACTGTTAAGACCCACAATCATCTGACCCGCTTCATTGATTTCTCCGGCATGCTGATTGGCTTTGATCAGTTTAGCGGCTCCACTGTTAATTTCGTCTTTATAGGATTCAAGTGCATAGAATTCTTCTGCATATTGATTGATATCACCTTGATGTGCATCTATTTTCTGCACTGCAGCACTGAACTTTTCCATCTTGGGGATGGCGGCTTCAGCCTGAAACACAGCATTTTCAATCTTGTGATATAGCGGCAGTTTCTTCTCTAAATCGATACCAAGCGAATTACTTTCTTTAAGGAAAGCCTGAGTCGCCGCTTCAACAAACTTATCGTTTAAAGTCTTTGTGATAGCTGTCGCGCCCGCTGTCGTCATCTTAGGTGCGATGGCATTGATTTTCTGATTGACCTGATAATCGATATGCGCTCGTTTTGGCTTTTTATCGAAAATACTTGTCATATCTTCCGAGAAGTGTTCCGGAATATGAATCATGGCATAGTATTTCCCTAGTCTTACACCTTGTTTCGCATCTTTAAGGGAATCGACAAAGACCCAGCCGAACTGATCATTTGTCTTCAGTTCTTTGACAAGCGATTTGCCGACATTGACGTGTTTACCTTGAACAGTCGCGCCCTCATCAAAATTGACAACTGCCACTTTTATGCCTTTTGTATTGGAATAAGGATCCCATGAGGATTTTAAATTGAACCATGCATAAAATGATGGGAGAATACACAGTCCAAGTATGACGATGAGTACCATAGGCGTTTTAAGCGCATGCTGAACATCCTTAATAAATAAGCTGAAGATCTTTTTCATAGTAGTCCTCCCGTTTTTTCGATTCTACTATTCTACTTCATTGACGCATCATTTTCAAGGAAATAATACACTTAAATTTATATCAATATAACTTGTTATTAGTTAAAAAAGATTTTATCAGTTATATGTAGCCCTAAATGATAAAAATGTTATTATTCTAAAATATCATCAAGTTTATAGAAGTTGTTTAATAGTTCTTCATTTTCTGCCTTTTCTCCCACTAGATTGAGATCAATCAAAGATTGTTGTTCTATTTTCCATTGTCTCGTGCTGACTGCCTCGCAGAAGTAAGGATCATGACTGATAAAAAGTATGGCACCTTCAAATTTTTGCAGCATCGCTTCAATCAGTCCCTGCATTTCTATGTCGAAATAGTTGGTCGGTTCATCCAGCAATAACAGGTTCGCTTCTGAGAAATACAGCTTAATAAATGACAGACGACATTTTTCTCCCATCGACAGATAAGCAACTTGATCATCCATACGGTCTGCGCCGAATCTGAATGAAGCGAGAATCGTACGTACCTCACTAGCTGAAGCGATATTGAGAGACTGCACTTCTTCAAGCACTGTATTGGCATCATTTAAATTTTCCAGCTGCTGAGAAAAGTAACCGATCTTCACATTCGGATTCAGCTGAAGAGAACCTGTGTCTGGCTCCAGCTCATTCAGTAAAAGTTTAAGCAGGCTCGTTTTACCACTGCCATTTTTACCGGTCAAGGCTATCTTATCACCCGGCTTAATCTGGAAGGAGACATCAGTGAAAAGCACTTTTTCTCCAAACTTAAGTGAGATATTCTCTGCCTGAACTAAGTATCTTCCTCTGAAACCACTATGTTTCAAGTCATATTCTGTACGAGGCTGTTTGTCGCGCTGCGCCGTGAAGCCAGTTAGCTTCTGCTCCAGCTGATGTTCCTTTGTTTTATAACGCTTCGCTATTTTAGCAACTTTCTTCTGTTCTCCCGGGTTCCTGACACTCGCTTTAGCACTTGCCTCGTGATGCCATTCTTTCATCTCCTGAATCATGCGTCGCATTTTCTGTTTTTCTTTATTTTCTTTTTGAATCAGTGCCGCATTCTCCCGGTCCTGCCGTTCTTTTTCTACTGCATAATCATCGTAATTCATCTGATATGTGTATGTTCTATCCGCTGTCATCTCTATGATCTTTGTTGCAGTCTGATTAATGAAATCCCGGTCATGAGAGGCAAAAAGAATCGTCTGCCCGGCCTCCTGCATCCAGTCTATAAGCCAGGCTTTTGTCTCCTGATCAATATGATTGGTCGGCTCATCGAAGAGAAACCAGTCTTTGCCACTGACCAATAGCCGAATTAATGAAACTTTAGTCTGTTCTCCGCCTGACAATGTATTCACAGCTCTTTCTATCAGTGACTCCGCCATGCCGAACTTTTTAATATAAGTTATAACCGTGTTTTCCAGTTCGTATCCACTGAGTTCAATATAGTCACTGATGGCCTCATAATCATCTACTATTCTCTGCTTCACTGCATAAATGTCAGGACGGACGCTGAGAATGTAATCCATGACGACATCATCTGACATCGTCTCCTGTTCCAGAATAACGGCATCATAATCGTCTCTTAGTTGATAAAGTAGCGTTGATTTGCCGACACCGTTATGGCCAATAAGCGCGATATGCTCTCCTTCAGAAACTGTAAAATGAACCTGTTCACATAGTACTTTATCTTCTACTTTTAACTGCTTAACAATTGTTTTCATCGAATCTCTCCCCATAAAAAAATCCTCACTTATCATGTGAGAGAAATCGGCAAAAAGAGACCCGCCAGGGCATTTAAAAATAGACAGATTTATCCCGATAACATTTCACATGATATGTTTAGCATATTATCGAATAATCATCTATGTAGATGCCTCCTTTAATATATTGGTTACATTTTACTATACACCTATAATTTAGCAAATAAAAAAAGAACTTCTGACTGATCAGAAGTTCCAGTATGCGGCCGAGAGGAGTTGAACCTCCACGCCCTTGCGGGCACTAGCGCCTGAAGCTAGCGCGTCTGCCATTCCGCCACGACCGCTCTAAAGCAATAAATTAATTATAACAGTAATTTAAAAAAAGAAAAGTCTTTGTGTAAAACTTATATTAAATTTGTAAATTTTGCTCGGCGCTGTCCTTCAGTCCTCTAAATATAATGCTGAAGCACTCGTTTCAACATCAGCTGATTCTTTTCAGTGATCTCTGAACGACGGGGTATCTCCTGATATGATTTCAGATCATCATGCCATGACTTCGGCAGCTCTAGCTCTGTTTCTTTCTGCCACTTAGTGATCCAGTGCACCGGCAGAGCGCCAGCTGGTGCCGGTAATCCTTTCATCGCCAGCCATACTTGGCTCCAGGCAAGCGGCGCAACTTGAAAGATATTATAGCCACCGCCGCCGACAGCAATCCATCTGCCACTACAGTATGTATTCGCAAGATATTTGACGAAACGCGGAATTTCCTCAAATATCCGCATCGTACAATGTAGATGCGTCAGCGGGTCTAAAAAGTGTGCGTCCGCCCCGTTCTGACTTAAGATGACATCAGGCTTGAAAAAAGCACAGGCTGTCTCCAGACTTCCCTTAAAACACTCGAGAAAAGAATCATCTTCTGTGTAAGCGTCGACGGGCAGATTCATGCTGTATAAATAGCCTTCCCCTTCACCTCTTTCATTATAATGACCAGTACCAGGAAATAAATAGCGACCGGTCTCATGAATGGAATATGTGAAGACATCATCTGTATGATAGAATGTAAACTGAACACCATCACCGTGATGCGCATCGGTATCAATATAAAGAACACGTGCTCCGTATTTCTTTATCATATACTGGATGGCAACTGCACTGTCGTTATAGATGCAGAATCCGGATGCTCTACCCTGAAACCCGTGATGGAGACCGCCGCCTATATTGCAGGCTGTCTGGTCAACACCTGTCATCACGACGTCACAGGCTGTCAAAGTACTCCCTACGAGCCACGCTGCACTGTCATGCATATCAGGGAAACTTGGTGTATCATTTGTATTCAGTCCATGACTTTCACATTTATCAGCTGGCAGTTCGTTTTTTGAAGCGGCCTTCACCGCATCGATATAACCAGCATGATGAACGAGTGCCAGTTCTTCATCCGTGGCCTTTCTTCCGGCAACGATTTCATCATCATACAGGACCCCCAATTTTTTCAACAGATCAGTGGTCAGAACAAGTCTCATCTGATTAAAAGGATGCTGATCTGAAAAACGGTATTTAAGCAGTTCTTCTGTATAGACATATCGGCTCATAAGCGCATGTCCAGAGGGGTACGCACAGTAAATCCTGCTTCATTCAGTGCATCAATAATGGGACGCGGATTCATGGACTGCATACGGATCAGCACCAGCTTCTGTCCTGGGTTTTCTTTATCCCGATAGACCAGAATACTCTCGATGCTGGTGTGATGTACATAAAATACTTTTGTGACTTCGTGCATAATGCCTGGCACATCAGGTACTGCCACTTCAACAGCAGAACCTGGTGTCATAACGCCCGTCAGCTCAAGAAATGTATTCAGCATATCCTTCTGTGTGACAATTCCGATACAGCGGCCTTTTTTGACAACTGGGATAGAGCCGATTGAAAGCTCATGGAAATCGATAGCGATGTCTTCAACAAAATCTAGCGGATGGCAGGTCATAACATCACGATTCATAATATCAGCGACAGGCGCGTCTAACTTTACTTCTGTTTCACCTAATATCGACGGGAGAGCGAGATTGACATCCCGGTCGGTGATAATCCCCTTTACTCTTAAAAGCTCATCGACAACAGGCAAATGTCTGATATCTTCCTCGCGCATCAATTTGATGGCTTCATCAATTGTTCGTTCTTCATTGATAGTGATACATGGACTAGTCATGATTCGTTCTACTAACATAGCTTCACCCCTAAAAAAAGAATCGGTTTATAAACCGGATTTTATCAAACTGATCAATCTGCTCATTGTTAATTCTGCTACCGATGCGTGCCATCAGACTGTTAGCAGGATGACTGGTGATTTCAGGGTCATTCGTTGCAAAGACTTCCATCCCACCAGCCTCCATCATTTTTCTCATGACGTCTTTATATTCAAAGACACTGAGCCCGCTATTTTTCAGATCCCAGTGCCAATAATATTCAGTCGTGATGATGATGTAATCCTCCATCTGGTCATCCAGCATCGCAAGCTTCAGCATCTCCTTACCTATTCCAAGACTTCTATATGGAAGCGCAACCTCTATAGCGCCGAGTTCCATCAGAAAAGGCAGATTCCCTTCGCTCCATCGCTCTAAAGGATCCGGATAAAGAAAAGTCACGTAGGCAATGATTTGAGAATGATCTCTGCAGATGATGATACGACCTTCCGGCAGATCCGCTATTTCTTTAATTGCTGCAAATTGTTCCGCCGGTCGTCTAAAGGCACTGAGACCGTCATCAAACGAATAGTGGGATAACTCATCACCTGACACTGGACCTTCAATAACAAAAGTCCGCGCTTGATATTGAACATCACGCCTGTAATAAGTTTTGGTGTGATTCATATGATTCTCCCTCTTAAGATTCAAATTATTTTGAAAATTTACTTATGTTTATTATATAATAAAAATGTACATATGAAAACGCATACAAAGGGGATGTAATGATGAAAAGTGAAATCTATGAAGTAGAGCACGGCCAGTATCATCTATCTGACTATGACCAGACCTATGCAAATTTTGATTGGACAGAAGTAGAGAAAGCTTTTTCGTGGCATGAGACAGGTCTAGTGAATATGGCGTATGAATGTATTGACCGGCATGTCGATCTTGGCAAAGGGGACAAGGTCGCACTTTATTATAAAGATAAAGAACGGCATGAGCAGTACACATTCAGTGATATGAAATTAAATTCCAATAAAGCTGCGAATGTACTCAAAAAAGCGGCTGATGTCAAAAAAGGAAATCGTGTATTCATCTTTATGCCCCGCTCACCTGAACTTTATTTCGTGTTATTAGGGGCTCTAAAGACAGGGGCCATTGTAGGGCCTTTATTTGAAGCATTCATGGAAAAAGCAGTTAAAGACCGCCTCGAAAATAGTGAAGCAAGCGTTATTGTAACGACTAACAGTCTTGTTGAACGTATTCCAGTTGATGAACTGCCCCACCTCAAGCATATCTTCATAGTAGATGAAGATGTCAGTGCAGATTATATCGACTTCAATGCATTATACCAGGAAGCGGACGAGACATTTGACATAGAATGGCTGGACCGTGAGGACGGCCTTATTCTGCATTACACGTCAGGCTCAACGGGGCAGCCTAAAGGGGTTCTCCATGTTCAGAACGCCATGCTTCAGCACTATATTTCAGGCTATTTCGTGCTCGATTTAAAGGAAGACGATATTTACTGGTGTACAGCCGATCCAGGCTGGGTCACAGGTACAAGTTATGGTGTCTTTGCACCATGGCTGCACGGCGCAACGAATGTTATAGCTGGCGGACGCTTCTCCCCGGAGGGCTGGTATCAGACTCTTGAAGAATTTAAAGTGACCATCTGGTATTCGGCACCAACTGCTTTTCGTATGCTGATGGGTGCCGGCGATGAGATGATTAAAAATTATAACCTCACGCATCTTCGTCATATTTTATCTGTCGGCGAACCTCTGAATCCAGAAGTGATTAAATGGGGCTATAAAGTATTCGGCAAACGCATTCATGACACATGGTGGATGACGGAAACTGGCGCTCATATGATTGTCAATTTCCCAAGCATGCCTATTAAATCAGGCTCGATGGGTAAACCCCTGCCAGGCATCGAAGCAGCAATTGTCGATAACGACGGTAATATGCTGCCACCGAACCGTATGGGGAACCTGGCCATGAAAAAAGGCTGGCCATCTATGATGCGGACTATCTGGAACAACAAAGCAAAATGTGAATCTTATTTCCTGCCGGGTGACTGGTATGTTTCAGGTGATTCCGCTTATATGGATGAGGACGGTTACTTCTGGTTCCAGGGGCGCGTCGATGATGTCATCATGACAGCGGGTGAACGTGTCGGTCCCTTCGAAGTGGAGTCTAAACTTGTCGAACACCCGGCAGTCGCAGAAGCAGGCGTTATCGGTAAACCGGATCCGATTCGCGGCGAGATTATTAAGGCATTCATTGCTCTGCGTGAAGGATATGAACCAAGCGATGAATTGAAAGAAGAGATACGCGTCTTCGTTAAAAATGGTCTTGCAGCTCATGCGGCACCTAGAGAAATCGAGTTTAAAGATAAACTGCCTAAAACCCGTTCCGGTAAAATTATGCGCCGCGTGCTGAAAGCATGGGAACTAAATCTACCGACAGGCGATTTAAGTACGATGGAAGACTAGGTCATAGTTCTGAATCGTCTACACTTAGTTGGACAATTTCTATGTGAATAGATATTGTTAATCTAAGAAAGTAGGCGATTTATTTATGTTACGTGAAAGAAGAAGTTTCAGTCCAGAATTCAAATTACAGATGGTCAAACTTTATGAGAATGGTAAACCTAGAAATGAAATTGTACGTGAGTATGACCTGACGCCTTCGGCATTAGGGAAATGGATC